>NZ_JBIVLO010000004.1:0-193422 GCF_044751305.1 Streptomyces sp. NPDC088725 | reverse complement strand
CCGGCTCGGCCACCACCTGCGGCTCCAGGGCGGGATCCGGGGCAGGATCCGGGGCGGGATCCACGGCCAGGGCCGGGGCCGGGGCCGGCTCGGGCTTCGGCTCCGGCCCTTCGTCCGCCTGGTCCCTCGCGTCTCCCGCGCCCTCGCCCGCCCGGTTTCCCTCGCCCGCCTGGTCCCTCGCGTCCCCGCCCTCCGCCTGCGGACCCGCGTCGCCCTCCGACCCTCCTGACCCCTCCGGTCCCTCCGGCCCCGTATCCCCCTCCGGTCCCTCGCCCCCCTCCGCCCCCTCGCCCCCGCCGCCTCCCTCCTCCCCGGTGTCCTCGTACAGCTCGAACCAGATCGACTTGCCCTCCCCGCGCGGGTCCGCCCCCCACGCGTCGGCCAGGACCTCCATCAGCACCAGGCCCCGCCCGCTGGACGCCATTTCGCCCGGGCTGCGGCGGTGGGGCAGTTCGTCGCTGCTGTCCGCGACCTCCACCCGCAGTCGCCGCCGTCCGCGTTCTCCGCCCGCCTCCGCGACCAGCAGCGCGTCCCCGTCCGTGTGGACCAGCACATTGGTCACCATCTCGGAGACCATCAGCTCCGCGGAGTCGACCTGTTCGTCGTCCGACCAGTCCTGGAGCAGGTCCCGCACCTGCTGCCTGGCGCCCGCGACCCGCCGCGGTTCGGCCTGGGCGATGGTGACCACCGTGCGGCGCGGTGCCCGGCCCGGCGTGCCGACGGGTGCCCTGTCCCGCGCCAGCAGGAGCAGCGCGATGTCGTCCTCGCGTCCGGACACCAGGCCGGCCGGACCCGAGTACGGACCGCTGGCGCGCGCGTTGCCGATGAGCGCGTCGGCGAGCTGGTCGGCCGATCGGTTGCCCTGCTCCTCCAGGATCCGTTCGAGGCGTGCGGAGCCCTGGAGGTAGTCCCTGCCGACCGCTTCGATCAGCCCGTCCGTGCACAGCATCAGCGTCTCGCCCGGCTGCAGCGTGAGCCGGGTCGTCGGGTAGTCGGAGTCGGCCTCCACCCCGAGGGGGAGGCCGCCGGCCGTGGCTCTGACGGACGCCGTTCCGTCGGTCGACAGGACGTACAGGTCGGGGTGGCCCGCGCGCGCCACGTCGAGCGTCCCGTCCTGGGGGTTCACCTCCAGATAGAGGCAGGTCGCGAAGCGCGGTGTGTCGTGGTCCGGGTCGGCCGGGCCGAAGGCGGCGTCCCTGGCATTGGACTGCGGCCAGCTCTCGCCGTCCGTCACTCCGGGGCCCCTGGCGTCCCGCCCCGCGTCCTGAGGGCCCTGCTGGAGTCCGGCCAGGAAGCGGGAGGCGCGGGCCAGTACCGCGTCCGGGTGGTGCCCCTCCGAGGCGTACGCGCGCAGCGCGATCCGCAGCGCTCCCATCAGGCCGGCCGCCCGTACGTCGTGACCCTCGACATCCCCGATGACCAGTGCGAACCGCTGGCCGGTGCTGTCCGCCCCGGGGGTGGATCCGCCGGGCAGCGGGATCATGTCGTACCAGTCGCCGCCCACCTGGAGGCTGCCTCCGGTGGGTACGTAGCGTCCGATGGCCGTCATTCCCGGGATCTCGGGCCCCGTGGTCGGCATCATCGAGCGCTGGAGCCCCAGCGCCAGCTCCCGTTCCGACTCGGTGACCCCGGCGCGGGCCAGCGACTGGGCCAGCATCCGGGCCACCGTCGTCAGGACCGCGCGCTCGTCGAAGGCGAAGGTCATCTCCCGGTCGAAGGCGATACGCCAGACCCCGAGGGCCCGGTTCGCGATCGTCAGCGGTACGAAGGCCCAGGCGCCCCGGCCGAAGCGGCTCGCGAACTGCCAGGCGCCCGGGTACCGCTCCGCGTAGGCGTCAGGGCCGCTGAGGTAGACGGCCTCGCCGCCGTGGATGACGTCCACCGCCGGATAGTCGGCGTCGAGCGGCAGGTCCGTGAAGGGGACCAGGTCGTCCGGCATGTCATCGCTGTAGCTGGTCACCTTCAGCCGGTCGCCCACCGGCTGGTAGACGGCCAGTGTGTTCGGCGGGAAGTCGGGCATGGACAGCGATACCGCCACGCGCAGTACCTCGGCGGTGGAATGGGCCTCGGCCAGCGCCCGTCCCGCGTCGAACAGGAACGCCTCCCGGGACCTGCGCCGGTCCATGGTGACCGGGTCTTCGCCGCTGCTTGAGCCGTCGGGGGCCGGGGTGACCTCGAAGATGCAGCCGACCATGGTCCCGGCCGTCTGCTCGCCGGATCCCGGCAGCTCCGCGCTGTACGGCCTGCCCCGGGTGCGCACCGTACGGAGCAACTGGTCGTTCTCGTCCAGCACCCGCAGCTTGGACTCGGCGAGGATTCCTTCGCCGAAAGCCAGTTGGATGGTGCTGTCGATCTCGTTACGGTCTACGGGATGGATACGCCCGAACACCGTCGCGGCCGGGAGGTTCGTCGACCCTTCCGGCAGGGCCAGCAGGCGTGCGGCCTCCGCGTCCAGCGTGACGGTGTCCGACGCGCTGTCCCACTCCCACAGGCCGACCCCGATCGCGGCCAGGACATCCTCTGTGCGCATTGTCCCACTTTATGAATATGTGCGGACACATCGCCACCGAGAGCGGCGCGCCCGGACGGTAGCCTGGTAACGACCGTCTCACCTCGAATTGCTAAGACTGGATGAACGACGATGCATCGGTACAGGTCCCACACCTGCGGCGAGCTCCGCGCCTCTGACGTCGGCACCGACGTCCGCCTGAGCGGCTGGCTGCACAATCGCCGAGACCTGGGCGGCATCCTCTTCATCGATCTGCGTGACCACTACGGTCTGGTTCAGCTCGTGGCGCGCCCCGGCACCGCCGCCAACGAGGAGCTGGCCAAGCTCACGAAGGAGACCGTCGTCCGCATCGACGGCGTCGTCTCCGCGCGCGGTGCGGAGAACGTCAACCCTGAGCTGCCGACCGGCGAGATCGAGATCGAGGTCTCCGCGGTGGAGATCCTCGGCGCGGCCGCCCCGCTGCCGTTCACGATCAACGCCGAGGACGGCGTCAACGAGGAGCGGCGCCTCGAATACCGCTTCCTCGACCTGCGCCGCGAGCGCATGCACCGCAACCTCATGCTGCGTACGGCGGTCGTCTCCGCCATCCGGCACAAGATGACGGCGCTCGGCTTCAACGAGATGGCCACCCCGATCCTCACCGCGACCTCCCCCGAGGGCGCCCGTGACTTCGTGGTGCCGTCCCGGCTGAACCCCGGCAAGTTCTACGCGCTCCCGCAGGCGCCGCAGCAGTTCAAGCAGCTGCTGATGATCTCCGGCTTCGACCGCTACTTCCAGATCGCGCCGTGCTTCCGCGACGAGGACGCGCGCGCCGACCGCTCGCCCGGCGAGTTCTACCAGCTCGACGTCGAGATGAGCTTCGTCGAGCAGGAAGACGTCTTCCAGCCGATCGAGAAGCTGATGACGGAGCTGTTCACGGAGTTCGGCGGTGGCCGCGAGGTCACGTCGCCGTTCCCGCGCATCCCGTTCCGCGAGTCGATGCTGAAGTACGGCAACGACAAGCCCGACCTGCGCGCCAAGCTCGAACTGGTCGACATCTCGGACGTCTTCGAGGGATCCGAGTTCAAGGCGTTCGCCGGCAAGCACGTCCGCGCGCTGCCGGTGCCGGACACCGCGGGCCAGTCGCGCAAGTTCTTCGACGGCCTGGGCGACTTCGCGGTCGAGCAGGGCGCGAAGGGCCTGGCCTGGGTGCGGGTCGGCGAGGACGGCACGCTGAGCGGTCCGATCGCCAAGTTCCTCACCGAAGACAACGTCAAGGTCCTCACCGAGCGCCTTGCGCTGGCCCCGGGCCACGCGATCTTCTTCGGCGCGGGTGAGTTCCACGAGGTCTCGAAGATCATGAGCGCGGTCCGCGTCGAGACCGCCAAGCGCGCGGGCCTCTTCGAGGAGAACGTCTTCCGGTTCTGCTGGGTCGTCGACTTCCCGATGTACGAGAAGGACGAGGAGACCGGCCGGATCGACTTCTCGCACAACCCGTTCTCCATGCCCCAGGGCGGCCTCGACGACCTGGAGACGAAGGACCCGCTGGACATCCTGGCGTGGCAGTACGACATCGTCTGCAACGGCATCGAGCTGTCGTCGGGCGCGATCCGTAACCACGAACCCGAGCTGATGATCAAGGCGTTCGAGATCGCCGGTTACGACCGCGAGACCGTCGAGCACGAATTCGCGGGCATGCTCCGCGCGTTCCGTCTCGGCGCCCCGCCGCACGGCGGCATCGCCCCGGGCGTCGACCGCATCGTGATGCTGCTGGCCGACGAGCCGAACATCCGCGAGACGATCGCCTTCCCGCTCAACGGCAACGCCCAGGACCTGATGATGGGCGCGCCGACGGAGCTGGACGAGACGCGCCTGCGCGAACTGAACATCGCGCTGCGCAAGCCGGTGGCGGACAAGGACAAGACCGCGAAGTAGCCCTCACCCGCTTATGGCGAACCCCCGGCCCTGACGTTAAGGGCCGGGGGTTCCGTCGTACGGTGGGCCGTGGTGGGGGCCAGGACTCAGTGCCGGTCGCGCACGATGTTCACGACGTTGCCGTCCGGGGCCCGGACGAGGAAACGGCGCACGCCCCAGGCTTCCGTCGTCAGTGGGCGCACGATTTCGAGGCCCAGTTCCCGCGCCTCCGCGTAGGCGGAGTCGATGTCGCTCGTGAGCACGGAGATCACCGAGTCCTCGGGCGCGGTGGCGTCACGCGTGACGAGCTGGACGTTCGCGCCGGTGTCGGGGGAGGTGCAGCGGGCCACCCACCCCATGTTGAACTCCTCGGTGCTGAGCCCGAGATAGCCGGTATAGAAACCCTTCGCCGCGTCGACGTCGGCCACGCGGAGGTTGGCCATGATGTGGTTCGCGCGCATGCGATGTCTCCCGTTCCTGTTCCGCTGCCCGTTCCTGTCCGGGCAGGTTACGCAACCGGGCCGCCCGCGCGGCTCCGCGAATCGCGGTGCGGCGGCCGTACGGGGATCACTCGCGCGGAGCGGCGTAGTACGCGGCCAGCATCTCGGCGGGCCACGCCGGTTCGCGCACCTCGCCGCGCGGGCCCATGACGCCGAACCAGGGCTTGATGTCCAGTACGGGCGTGCCGTCCACGGCGTCCAGTTCCGCCACGTGGAGGTCCAGACCGTCCACCTTGAGCAGGCGGCAGCGCGAGACGCCGAGCCAGTTCACCCGGCGCATGTTCCGGTGCGCGAACGTGCCGCCCGCGGGCCAGTCGGGGTTGTCCCGGGAGCGGCGGGGCTCGGCGTGCAGGTCGGTCGGGTCAGTCAGGTGGAAGCGGAAGACGACCTCGATGTGACTGAAGGCGTCGAGGCCGACGACGGCGCCTTCGGTGAACTGCTCAGGGTCGACGCGAATGATCGCACGGCTGCCGCCCCAGTAGTCGTCGCCGGGCTCGACGCGTCCGCCGACGACGTGGGCCACGGGCACGACCGTGAACTCTTCTGACATGGGGTTTCCCCTCAGGCCCTCGGGGTCTCGGGTCTCAGGCGGTCTCGGCCAGGTGGATGGCGGCGGCAAGGGCACGCCTGCGCCCCATGTCCAAGTCGGCTCTCCCAGCTTGTTCAACGCTGCCGGCGTATCCACCCAGCGTTCGCCTGAAAAAGAGGCGCCGTACCCAGAAACACCCGCGCCGGCGCGCCCTCCGTACGTGGGGAACGTACGGGGACGCGCCGGCGCGGGTCAGGCGTGGTGCGGGCCGCCGGAGGGAAGCCGGTGGGCGCGGGGGCTACCAGTCGTGGACGGTGCCGTCCTGGAGGCGGTTGACCGGGAGGTACGCCGCCTTGTACTCGTGGGCCGCCGCCAGGTCCTCGTTCAGCTCGACGCCGATGCCCGGCGCCTCGCCCGGGTGCAGGTAGCCGTTGGTGAAGGTGTACGCGTGCGGGAACACCTCTTCCGTCAGCTGCGTGTATCCCGAGTACTCCTGGATGCCGAAGTTGTGGATCGCCAGGTCCAGGTGGATCGCGGCGGCCATGCCGACCGGCGAGATGTCCTCGGGGCCGTGGATGCCGCTCTTGATCTGGTGCTGCGCGGCGAAGTCGAAGAGCTTCTTCAGCGGGGAGACGCCACCGAAGTGGGTGACCGCCGAGCGCACGTAGTCGATCAGCTTCTCGCTGATCAGCGTCTGGTAGTCGTACACGGTGTTGAAGACCTCGCCGATGGCGAGCGGCGTGGTCGTGTGCTGACGGACCAGGCGCAGACCCTCCTGGTCCTCGGCCGGCGTGCAGTCCTCCAGCCAGAACAGGCGGTACGGTTCGAGGTCCTTGGCGACCCGCGCGGCCTGGATCGGCGTCAGGCGGTGGTGCGCGTCGTGCAGCAACGGGAGTTCGGGGCCGAACTCGTTGCGGACCGCCTCGAAGACCTCGGGGATGTGCCGCATGTACGCGGCGGTGTCCCAGTCCTCGACCATCGGACGGGCCTGCTGGTGCGCCACGGCGTCGCCGTCGTGGCCGGTGCTGTGCACGCCGTACACGGCCTTGAGGCCCGGGACGCCGGTCTGGATGCGGATCGACGGGTAGCCCTCGGCGATCCGGGCGCGGACCGAGTCGAGCAGCTCGGGGATGTCCGTACCGCTGGCGTGTCCGTACGTACCGACGCGCTCGCGGCTCGCGCCGCCGAGCAGCTGGTAGAGCGGCAGGCCGGCGGCCTTCGCCTTGATGTCCCACAGGGCGACGTCGACGGCGGCGATGGCGGCCATCGTCACCGGGCCGCGGCGCCAGTACGCGCCTCGGTACAGGCCCTGCCAGGTGTCCTCGATGCGGTGCGGATCCGTGCCGATGAGCAGCGGGATCACGTGGTCCTGGAGGTAGCTGGCGACGGAGAGTTCGCGCCCGTTGAGCGTGGCGTCTCCGAGGCCCGTGAGGCCCTCGTCGGTCGTGATCTTGAGGGTCACGAAGTTACGGCCGGGACTGGTGACGACGACCTTCGCGTCGACGATCTTCATGAATACGCTCTTCCTGAGCTTGGGTGTGGGGAGTTGAGAGAACAAGGGCTGCCGTCGGCGGCGTCAGCCCTTTGAGGCGCCTGAGGTCAGCCCGGCCACGAGGTACTTCTGCCCGAGGACCGCGGCGAGAAGGACCGGCAGGGTGATGAGGGTGGCGGCGGCCATCAGACCGCCCCAGTCCGTGCTGGCGTACGAGATGAAGTTGAACAGCGTCACGGGCACGGTCTGCGTGTGCTCGTCCGCGAAGATCAGCGCGAACATGAAGTTGTTCCAGCTGAACACGAACGCGAGCAGCGACGCGGTGGCGGTGCCGGGCGCCGCCAGCGGCAGCGAGATCCGCCAGAAGGCGCCGAACGCGGACAGTCCGTCCGTGCGCGCGGCCTCCTCCAGCTCGACGGGCAGGCCCTCGAAGAAGCTGATCATGATCCACAGGATCAGCGGGACCGAGACGAACATGTGGCTGAGCACCAGCACGGTGTACGAGCCGACCATGCCCGCCTGCGAGAACAGGTAGTACCAGGGGACCAGCAGCGAGATACCGGGGATGATGCGCGCGACGAGGATGAGCGAGCCGGCCCGGTGCATCCGGAACCGTCCCACCGCCCAGGCGGCCGGTACGGCGATGATCGCGGAGAGCAGGGTGGAAAGCACGCCGATGATCAGGGAGTTGGTCATCGACTTGAGGATGAGCCCGGCCTTGAGGACGCTGCGGAAGTTCTCCATCGTGGGGGTGAACCACAGCCCGACGCTCGGGTCGGTCACCTGGACGTTCGTCTTGAACGCGGCGGCGAACATCCAGATCAGCGGCAGCACGAAGACGAGCGAGACCAGGGTGATGGCGATGCCGCGCACCCATGAACCGGCGCTGCGCTTCGGCTGGTTCAGGGCCTGGGGTGCGCGCGTGCCCGGCGTGGTCTCCTGCGTGCGGGAAGAGACGATGGCGCTCATGCGGACTTCCTTCCACGACGACGGAGGAGGACCACGACGCCGATGATGAAGAGCGAGAACAGGACGAGGACCGCGGAGGCGAGCCCGTACTCCTGGTAGTCGAAGGTGAGGCCGTAGGAGTAGACGTTGAGGGTTTCCGCCTCGAAGTCGGAACCGCCGCCGGCGCCCTTCGTGGTGTAGAGGATGTCGAACGTCTTGAGGGCGTCGACGGAACGCAGCACCAGAGCGGTGGCCAGCGTCGGGCCGAGCATCGGCAGGATGACGTAGCGGAAGCGCTGCCAGCTGTTGGCCCCGTCCATGCGGGAGGCCTCTTCGGGCTCTTCCGGAAGGGTCGTCAGGCCGGCGAGCAGCAGCAGGGTCATCATCGGCGTCCACTGCCAGACGTCGATGAGCATCAGGGTCGGCAGCGACTGGCCCACCGAGCCGAGGAATTCCTGCTGGGGCAGTCCGACGGCGGCGAGCAGGTGGTTCGCTATGCCGTTGGTCGGGTCGAGGATCAGCAGCCACAGGATGCCGATCGCGACCGGCGTGGTCAGCAGCGGAATGATGAGGATCGTGCGCACCCAGCGCATGCCGCGGAACGGCTTGCGCATCAGCATCGCGAGGCCGAGACCGAACACGGTCTCCAGGATCACGGCGCCGATGGTGAAGACGACCGTGCGCTGCGCGGCGGGCCAGAAGCGGCGGGTGTCGCTCAGGGCGTCGGCGAAGTTCTGGAGGCCGACGTACCCCTTCTTCGCGTTCACCGCGCCGAACGCGTCGGTGAAACTGAGGTTGAGCGTGAAGATCAGGGGAAAGATGATCATTGCGCCGACGAAGACGAGCGCCGGGGCGAGCATCGCCCACTTGAGGCGCCGGTTGGCCTGTTCGAACGTGCGCGGGGCCCGCGTGCGGGAGTCCGTCGTGCGCGCGGGCGCGCCGGCCGGGCTGCCGGGGGTCGCGGTCGAGACCTCGGTGGTGGACATCAGGACTCCCGGTGGCGGTTGTCGCGGACGAGGAAATCGGCGAACTCGGCGTGGGCGTCGCGCGCGACGGGCTCGACGGCCTGGCCGAGGATCCCGGCGACCAGCGGACGGCCGATGATGTCGCGCGCCCGGCCGACCTGGAGCACCTTGGGCCGGTCGTAGCCGACGCCGCGTTCCGCGTTGATCTGCATGGACTTCGCCAGCTCGGGCGGGAAGGACGCGAGCGTCCTCGGGTCGGACCACGCCGACTCACGCGCGCCCGGAATGCCCGCCGACTGGATCTCGGAGACCATCTTGGGGCTGGCCGCCCACCGGATGAACTGCCAGGCGTCGTCGCGCAGCAGGGAGAACTGGTTGATGCCCAGGCTCCACGACGGGATGTTGTGCGGCTTGGCCCCGGCCGGTCCCGCCGGGAACGGGGCGAAGCCCACGTTCTTGCCCAGCGTCGAGATCTTCGGGTCGAGGAAGTTGCTGTAGACCGCGTCGGCGTCGATGAAGAACGCCGCCTTGCCCTGCGCGAAGACCGGCAGCGACTGTTCGAGGCTCATGTTGGTGGCACCGGGAGGGCCCGCCTGTTTGAGCAGCTTGCCGTAGAACTTGTACGCGGCCAGCGCCTCCGGCGAACCGATGCCGGACTTGCCGTCGACCGTGAAGTCCCCGCCGTGGGAGTACAGGAAGCTCGACCACTGGCTGACGGCGCCGCTGCGCTGTCCTCGCCCGACGTAGCCGTAGAAGCCCCTGTTGCGCTTCGTCAGTTCCAGCGCCGTGTCCAGCAGCTCGTCCAGCGTGCCGGGCGGGCCGCCCATGCTCGCGACCAGGTCCTTGCGGTAGTAGAGCACCGGGCGTTCGGTGACGACCGGGACGCTCAGCGCCTTGCCCGCCGTGATGGAGACCCCGCGCGGGGCGTCCTGGATGTCGGACCAGTTGAAGTCCTTGTCGCCCTCCACCCGGTCGGTGAGGTCGGTGAGCCAGCCGTTGTGCGCGAAGACCGACTGCTCCTGGAGCGCGCGGACCATCATGACGTCCACGTCGGTGGCGGAGGCGTTGAGCTTCACGTTGTACGCGCTGGCGAGCTGGTCCGCGGTGAGCAGGGCCATGGAGACCTTGCGCCCGATCAGGTCCTCGAACTCGCCGAGGCGCTTCTTGAGGGCCTGGGACCAGACGTGGTTGACCGCCATGATCCTGAGCGGGGCGTCCTTGGACGCGGTACCACCGCGGTTCGAGCAAGCGCCGAGCGACGCGACGCCCGCTGCGGCTGCGACGCCGGCGGCCAGCTTGCCGAAAGAGCGCCGGCTGAGGAACTGGCTGCTCGTGGACATCCTTGTCCTCGTCTCTTGATGTGATGTTCTCTGATTCATCTGGTCCAACTGGTAGGACCAGATGGACCAGAGGACCGTAACAGCAGACATCCCACCCTGACCAGCCTCGAACGCCCGAAATCACGCGGTGCGGTTGGTCGCGCCACCGAGAGGCAGGACGGAGACGTGCGTGGCGGTTGTGGCAGGGGTGGTTGGGCGAGCGGAGGCCTCAACTCAAGGTGATTGGGCGGGTTACGCCCGGTTCTGGCCGTTTCCGTCGGATTCGCCGAGCAGCGTCTCGATGTGCTGGCGTGCCATCACATTCACGTTGAGGTCGACGTCCGTACCGTACGTACGCAGGCCGAGGGTGAGATGCGCGCGCATCCGCTCACAGGCCAACTCGACGTCTCGCGCCACGATCGCCTCGAAGATCTGCGGGTGCTGCGGGACGCCCGGCTCGCTGATCGACGGGTCCGAGTTGGAGCGGAGCATCATCTCGAACATCATGCCGCTGATCGACGACAGCATGATCCGCAGCACGGGGTTGCCGCTCGCCGCCGCGATCGCGTCGTGGAAATCCACGTCCGCCTGGGCCTTGAGGACGACATCGGTCGCCGTCTCCAGCGCGTCCCTGGCCGCCCGCATCGCGTCGAGGTCGTCCTCCGTCGCCCGCGCCGTCGCCAGCCGTACGGTCTCCACCTCAAGGGGCACGCGCGCCTCGATGAGCTGCCGGACGGTGGGCCGCCCCGCGCGGTACAGCGCGTCGTAGCTGCGTGCGTGCCGGGACGTCTGCTCGCAGACGAAGGAGCCGCGGCCCGGCGCGACCTGGATCAGATGCTGGGCCTCCAGCCGCCGCAGCACTTCACGCACCACATTCCTGCTGGCGTGGAACTGAACGGCCAGCTCACGTTCCGAAGGCAGCTTGCTGCCCACGGCGATGTCTCCGGACCGGATGTCGTGCTCCAGCTGACGCGCGATGCGCTCGGTCAGGAGTCCGCGCTGTGCGGGGGGTGCGACACGGCCCGACTGCGAGGAGGGGGCGGCTGGCACTGGCATGCCTAGGAGAGTACAGGGCTCCTGCCCGTTCGATGAGTGCTACAAGCAGACGCGGTACGGCCGGGTGGCCGGCGAACGCGCTGGTCGTCGCGTTACCGGCGGCCGGTGGCCGGTTCTTCGGCGTACGTCTTCCCGCGATGATGCCCGTCAGGTCGAACGAGCCTGCACCGAAGTTCTGTTGGGCACATGCGCCGGACAACACGACGCCCGGAGAAGGCGCTTGGGATGCGGCCGGGGCCCGGAGCCTTGCGGACGCCGCCTCGATCGCGTCCGCACGGCTCCGGGCCCGCCGCCTTGCCGTACCTACCGCCTACGCGGGCTTCTCCTCCAGGCGCGGGAAGAGCACCGCGCCCTTCGTGACCGTCGCCCCGGCGGGCAACTGTCCCCACGCGGCAGCGTCCTGCACCCGCTGGTCCGCGAGCGCGCCGAGCGATGCGGCGGCTCCGAGCGAGTCCCACAGCTTCTGCGAGGTCTCGGGCATCACGGAGTTGAGCAGCACCGCGCACGCGCGCAGCGACTCGGCCGCCGTGTAGAGGATCGTCGCGAGCCGCGCCTGACCCTCGTCCGACTGGTCCTTGGCGACCTTCCACGGCTCCTGCTCGGTCAGGTAGCCGTTGACCTGCTTGACGAAGTCGAAGACCGCGGCGATACCGCCCGCGAAGTCCAGCTCCTCGCCGATCTTCCGGTCCGCGACCGCGACCGCGCCGGTGAGACCGTCCCGTACGGCGGCCTCCGCGTCCCCGGCGGCCGTCGCCTCCGGCAGCGTGCCGCCGTAGTACTTACCGACCATCGCGGCGACGCGCGAGGCGAGGTTGCCGTAGTCGTTGGCCAGCTCGGAGGTGTAACGGGCGCTGAAGTCCTCCCACGAGAACGAGCCGTCCTGCCCGAAGGCGATGGCGCGCAGGAAGTACCAGCGGTACGCGTCGACACCGAAGTGCGAGGTCAGGTCCTGCGGCTTGATGCCGGTCAGGTTCGACTTCGACATCTTCTCGCCGCCGACCATCAGCCAGCCGTTGGCGGCGACCTTGCCGGGCACGGGCAGCCCCTGCGCCATCAGCATCGCGGGCCAGATGATCGCGTGGAAGCGCAGGATGTCCTTGCCGACGAGATGGACGTCCGCCGGGAACGTCCCCTCGAACTTCGCCTGGTCGGATCCGTAGCCGGCGGCGGTCGCGTAGTTGAGCAGCGCGTCGACCCAGACGTAGATGACGTGCTTCTCGTCCCACGGCACCGGGACGCCCCAGTCGAAGGTGGACCGGGAGATGGAGAGGTCCTGGAGCCCCTGCTTGACGAAGTTCAGGACCTCGTTGCGCGCGGACTCGGGCTGGATGAAGCCCGGGTTGGCCTCGTAGTGCGCGAGGAGCTTCGGGCCGTACTCACTGAGCTTGAAGAAGTAGTTCTCCTCCTTGAGGATCTCCACCGGCTTCTTGTGGATGGCGCACAGCTGCTCGCCGTTCTCGCCCTCCATGAGATCGCCGGGGAGCTTGTACTCCTCGCAGCCCACGCAGTACGGGCCCTCGTAGCCGCCCTTGTAGATCTCGCCCTTGTCGTACAGGTCCTGCACGAACTCCTGCACGCGGTCCGTGTGCCGGGTCTCCGTCGTGCGGATGAAGTCGTCGTTCGCGATGTTCAGGTGCTGCCAGAGGGGCCGCCAGGCCTCCTCGACCAGCTTGTCGCACCACTCCTGCGGCGTGACACCGTTGGCCTCGGCGGTGCGCATGATCTTCTGGCCGTGCTCGTCCGTGCCGGTGAGGAACCACACCTTCTCGCCGCGCTGGCGGTGCCAGCGGGTCAGCACGTCGCCCGCGACGGTCGTGTAGGCGTGGCCCAGATGAGGAGCGTCGTTGACGTAGTAAATCGGCGTGGTGACGTAGAACGCCTTACCACCCGGTGCTGCCTGTTCTGCCTGCTTTTCCCGCACTTCTTGCTGGGGTCGCGCTGCTTGCTCTTCGGATCCGATGGCCGCCATGGTGGAAATCCTAATGGCGGCGGAGCGGCCGCCGGCCGCGCTGGTGTGCGGCGGCCGGCGGCTGACGGATCAGCTCTCGGTGCCGGGCTTCCAGCCGTCGAGTACCGCGCGGTAGAGATCTGCGTCGGGAACCTCGCTGGGCGTGGGCCCGGCGTGGAAGAACCCGACGTTCGTCAGTTCCGCGCGCTGCTTGCGCAGGAAGTCGAACGCCTTGGACTCACGCTCGCCGAACGCCACGAACGCCCAGTGGATCGGCTTCCCGGCCACCGCGACGAGCGCCTGCCGCGCGGGCAGCTTGGCGTCGGGTGCCCCGTCGGTCTGGAACACGACGAGCGCGGGCACCTCGGCCCCGGACTTCTCGTAGTGCTCGACGACCTCCTCGACGGCGCGGTGGTAGCTGGTACGCCCCATGCGCCCGAAGGAGCCGTGCAACTCCTCGATCCGGCCCTCGTAGGAGGACAGGCTGAGGTCGCCGGTCCCGTCGATGTCGGTCGAGAAGAACACCGTGCGCACGACGACGTCCTCGCCGAGGTGCGAGGCGAGCGCGAGGGTCTGCTCGGCGAGGTGCTGGGCGCTGCCGTCCTTGAAGTACGGCCGCATGGAACCGGAGCGGTCGAGTACGAGGTACACGACGGCACGCGCGTCGACGAGCCCACGCTCCTGGAGCGCGCCGTAGGCGGCGTCGCGGTGGGCGACGAGGGGGTGCGCGGGGCGCGCGGTGGTGGTGGGCGCGGCGTGCGTGGCTGCGGCCACGGGCTCGGGGTCGGCCTGCGGCTGGGGTTCGGCTTCGGCCTCCGCTTCCGGCGCGGGCGCGGCTTCCGGCTCGGCCTCGGCCGCGGGGGTGGCCGTGGACGCGGCTACGGGCTCGGGGGCGGCGATCGGCGCGGGTGCGGGCTCGGGGGCGGCGACCGGCTCGGGTACGGACTCCGCTGCGGGCTCGGGGGCCGTCACGGGCTCGGGGTCGGCCTCGGGCTCGGTCTCGGCTTCGTCCGTCGTGGCCTTCGTGGCGACGATGTCCGCGTCGGCAGCGGCGGTCACCGCTACGGGAGCCTCCTCGGGCTCCTCGGCCGGGGGCACCGCGTCGTCCGCGTCGTCCGCGTCGGGCGTGGACGCGGACGTGGGCGAGGCAGCCGCCGCCTCGTGTGCTGCCGCGGCCGCCTCCGCCTCCTCTGCCGACCCGACGACGGGGTCCGCCACCGCGAGGGGGTCGTTCCGCGGGGACTCCGTCACCGGAGGCTCCGTAATGACGGGCTCCTCGGCAGCGGGTTCCGTGACGGCGGGCTTCGTCTCGGCCGGCTCCGTCACCGGGGACTCCTCCGCGGTGGGCTCCTCGGCGGCGGCCTCCGTCAGGGCGGGCTCCGTCGGCTCGGTCTCAGCCACGGGCGCCTCAGCCACGGGCGCCTCGGCCACGGCGGTCTCGGCCACGGGCGCGTCGGCCACAGCGGTCTCGGCCACAGCGGTCTCCGCCGGAGCCGGCTCCGTCACGGCCGGCTCCCCGGGCGAGGACTTCTGCGCCGGGATCGTCGCCGAGTTGTTCCGTTCCGTCCTCTGGGCGCGGGCGCTGTCGAACGCCGCCGCCACCAGGTCCGACGCCGCTCCCGGCTTGGCCGCCGTACTCGCCGAGCCCTCGGCGGTGTTCCTCTCCTGTGCCTGTGCGGGAACGCTCGCGCTGGTCACGCCCGATTCCGGGCGCTCCGCGTGATCGGTGTGGTCAGTGGTGTGCTCGGTGGCGCGGTCGATGTGGTCGGCCTGCGGCGGTACGGAGGCTGCCGCCGACTCGTTGCGCTCCCCACGGTCGCGTCCAAACACCTTGCGCAGCAAGCTCCGAATGCCCATGGGCGAGGCCTTCCAGATGAGTTGGGTGCCGTGTATCTGTCCGCTCCTGGGGGCCGGGGTCCCGGCGGACTTCACCGGGGCGGAACCCCGCATCCCTGGCCAGGGCGGATACGTAAGGTTAGCGGCCGCTCCGAGTGATCTCCGG
Source organism: Streptomyces sp. NPDC088725 (assembly GCF_044751305.1). NCBI lineage: Bacteria > Bacillati > Actinomycetota > Actinomycetes > Kitasatosporales > Streptomycetaceae > Streptomyces > Streptomyces sp. NPDC088725. Next base: position 178,261 of record NZ_JBIVLO010000004.1, on the reverse strand, counting down.
CAGGGGAGGCCCGCGCGTGACAAGGAAGATGCGGGGAAGATGCGCGGAAGTTGCCTGCCCGGTCACGAACGGCGCGCGGTCCCACGACGCCCTCCGGCCTGCGGCGCAGCGCGCGACACCCCCGCGACACCGCCCGCGACACCGCCCGCTTCGCCGGCGCGGACCGGCGCTGTCCGTTCGGCAGTTCAGCCTTTCAGCTGTCCAGTGTCGCCCGTCTGAAGGACGTGAACTGCCCGGCCGCGTCCCCCGTGTACGACCATGGCACCCGCGTGGCCCGCCACCCCAACAACAGGAACAACTCCCGCGCCTCGCCCTTCTGTCCCGCGTAACAGGCCGCGTGCGTGAGGTAGTTCAGCTCGGTGATCTCCTCCGGCGCGACCGGCCCCCGGGCCCGCCAGCCGAGCCACCGGTCGAAGGTGCGCCGTATCTCTGTCACCGCCAGCTCGTGGCGCCAGTGCTGCTGTTGCCCGATGCCGCGCGCAGGCGGCCGGTTTCTCGCCGTTTCCGTCAGATGGCGGAACTCCTCCACCCGTGCGATCTGCACCAGCACGGGAAGCGGCGAGCCGTGCGGCGCGGCGCCCGCCGCGTCGCGCGCGAAGTCGTACATCCTGCCGTGCGAGCCGTGCCACCGCGCGGAGAAGTAGCGGAGCAGCTGGATGTGCCCCTCCATGTTGTACGGGTCGCGCCTGCGCATCTCGTCGAACCAGCTCCGCAGTTCGTCACCGCTCACGCCGTGCTCGTACAGCCGGGCGACGGTGAGCAGCGAGATCCACGGCATCGGGTCGGCGGGCCTGCCGCCCGCCGCGTTCAGGCAGGAGAGCACCACGTCGTCCAACCGCGCCTGGGAGACGCCCGTACCGCCGTGTCCGCCTGGTCCGCTCGCTCCTCGGTCCGCCGCGATCGCCTGGTTGAAGACCCGTACGACTTCGGTCGCCGCCCACAGCACCGCCGCGTCCGGGCTGTCCGGTTCGGCGGCCCGCCAGATCTCCACCGCCGAACTGCCCGCCGCCGCATGGGAGAGGATCCGTAGCCGGTGCGTACGGCGCGTCCAGTCGTCGCCCGTCGTACGCAGGAGGTCACGTACGCCCTGCCAGCGGCCGATGACGATGTCCTGCCGCGCCTCGGTCAGCGCCAGGTCCCCGAGGTCCGTGTCGAACACCGGCGGACCGTGCTTGGCGGGCTGCCTGACCTTCGGCTCCCTGACCTTGGACTGGCGAACCTGTGACGGAACGTCAGGCGCGCGGTGACGGTGCTGGGCCAACGCGGCACTCCCCTCAGAACCTCAGAACACCCGGACCCTCAGGACGCCGCCCCCTCAGAAGTCGGTCGACAGCGCCTCGTCCGTCCGCTCGGATCTGCCCAGCGCGGTGTCGGCGTACGCCCCGTCGTCCGCCACGATCCGCGTCGCGTCCAGTTTGGCCGGACAGTAGTACGAACTGCCCTTGCGCCAATACCAGAACATCGGAATCAGTCCCACGGCCAGGCCGCCGATCCCGATCACGATCGCCGTCCGGCTCAGCTCGCTCAGCGACTCGAAGAAGATCCAGAACATGAAGAGCGCGCCGCCCAGCGGCCAGAGCCCGGCGAAGACGAAGTCCCTGAGCGAACGCAGCAGCACCTTCCGGTACGCGACGACCGCCGCGAGGCCCGCGAGGCCGAAGTAGACGGAGATCTGGAGGGAGATGGCGGTGACGGAGTCGGCGACGATCTCCGTCACGGAACCGATCGCGGTGGCCGCCGCGAGCATGCCGAGCCCCACGACCCCGGTCACGGTGATCGCGACCCAGGGCGTGTTCAACCGCCGGTGCACCTTGCCGAACGCGGCGGGCAGCGTACGGTCCCTGCCCATCGCGAACAGCGAGCGCGTCACCTGGATGAGGGTGGTTTCGAGGGTCGCGACCGTCGACAGCATCACCGCGACGATCAGCAGCTTGCCGCCGATGCCCGGCCACAGCACCTCGCCCAGTGCCCCGAGCACATTGGCGCTGCCGGCCGCCAGCTGCTCGTCGCTGAGGATGATGTTGACCGCGATGGTGAACGCCTCGAAGAGCAGAAAGACCACACCGATACCGATGAGCGCGGCGAGTCCGGCCGTCCTGCGGCTGTTGCGGGTCTCCTCGCTGAGGTTGCTGGTGATGTCCCAGCCCCAGTAGTAGAAGGCGGCCACCAGCGCGCCGGAGGCGAAGCCCGACGCGCCGTGGAAGTGGGCGAACCCCAGCCAGGACCAGTCGAAGGGGCGCGCGGAGCCTTCATGGGCGATCGCCACGACGATGAAGATGAGCAGCAGTCCCATCTCCGCGCCGGAGAGCAGGAGCTGCGCCCGTACGGTGATTCTGGCGCCGCCGAGCACCACGAGCACCATGATCAGCAGCCAGCCCGCGCCGACCAGGGTGGCGAGGCGGGTGTCGCCGGTGAGAGGGCCGTCGGGGCCGTCGAGGAGCGCGAGCGTCATCGCGCCGGCGGGCAGCGATCCGGCGACCATGAAGATCGTCGTGGAGATGACCAGCGCCCAGCCGGAGAGGAAGCCGAGGAACGGGTGGAGCGTACGGGCCACCCACGAGTACGCGGCGCCCGCGTTGGCGTCGAGCCGCCCGAGCCTGCCGTACGCGAACACGATCCCCAGCATCGGTATCGCGCAGTAGAGCAGCGCGGCGGGACTGGCGAGCCCGACGGCGCCGACGAGCACGGCGGTGGTGGTGGCGAGCGAATAGGCCGGCGCGCTGCCCGCGACGGCCATCACGACGGTGTCGAAGGTACCGAGGACATTGGGCTGGAGCCCCCTGCCTGGGTTGCTGCGCATGGCGTTCACTGCTTCCGGGAAGTACGTCGCGTCGTGCCCATGTGTCGTGTGTGTCGTGCTCATGTGTCGGTGTGTCAGAAACGGAAGATCGAACGCATCGTAGTCGTGAGTGTGCGGTGAGGCGCCGGGTATCGGTCGCGGAATATCGGTAGCGGACTTGTCGCGGAACGTTCCGCGCTCGTTCCCGTAGCCGGCTCTCGTACCCTCGACGTATGGCTTCCGAGGCAGCAGCAGCGAGCGAACCGGACGCGCGGGGCGGTACAGGTGGTACCAGCGGGACCCCGGCGCCGGGCGAGGTGACGGGCACGGCCAGGGTCGACACCTGGATCTGGTCGGTACGGCTCACCAAGACGCGCTCCCAGGCGGCCGCGGCCTGCCGCGCGGGCCACGTCCGCGTCAACGGCGAGCGCGTCAAACCCGCGTACGCGGTCAAGGCGGGCGACGAGGTCCGCGTACGGCACTCCGGCCACGAACGGGTGGTGGTCGTGTCCCGCATCGTGCGCAAGCGCGTGGGCCCTCCGGCGGCGGTGCAGTGCTACGTCGACAACAGCCCGCCGCCCCCGCCCCGCGAGTTCGTGGCCCCGGTAGCGACCCGGGACCGGGGCGCCGGCCGCCCGACGAAGCGCGACCGGAGGGAGCTGGACCGGCTCCAGGGGCTTTGAGGGCATGGGGCTCCGCCTGCGGACCGTGCGGGCCGCCAGGTGAGGATGAGGCCATGAGCGAACGCGACTGGAACGACGACAGAGCCTACGAAGCCGCCGTCGACCGCGCCGCCCGCGCGACGCGGCTGGGATGGTCCGTCATAGCGAGCGTCACCGGCCTGGCCGGCTGCGCGGTGGCGGCGCTGGCCCTGGCGGCCCTGGCGGTCTTCGCGTACGTGGTGATGTGCCTGAGCGCCGGCTGACCGCCGACCGTCCCTGTGATTGCCGGTGACGCGTTGTGCTACGTCGGCGTACCCACAAGGTCGCCGCGCAGCAGCCGCAGCGTTATCGCCCCGTGGTGCGTGACGCAGGTGAACCACTGCGTCCTGTCGTCGCAGAAGAACAGCACCGCGGGAACGCCACAGACCCAGCACGCCTCGGCGTCGGGTACCGCAAGGTAGGACACCCACACTCTGGGTTCCGACGCCTCTTGTTTCGATAACGCTGCTGCGGAAAGCTGGTTCGCCGTCCTCAAAGCGGAGATCGGAACCGCCGTCTGGGAGACCCGAGAGGCCGCCTGGGCCGACGTCTTCCGCTACATCGAGATCGAATACAACCGCAGCCGACTCCGCAGGCACCCCGAGTACGGGTACGTCACCCCGCTTGAAACGAGAACCTTGCTCAGGCAGGACCTCACCCCCGCAGCGTAAACACCTGCCGTCCAGGACCCGGGGGGAACTTCACCGGGCCGTCGGCGCTGAGCTTCCGCCGGACCAAAGTGAGCCAACTCGCGTCCGCTCATGTCGAGATTGTTGACGCGGGGTGGGTTGTTATCTACGGGTTCGGGCCGAGGGCGGGCAGGGTTGGGATGCTCAGGCCTATTGCCTTCGCACAGCTTCGTGGTCGTGTTGGTCACCCAGAGGTACCAGCCACCGCGAACCGCCCGGCGAGTTCGGCGAGCCAACCGCTGGGGCTGTACGGGGCTGGGGGATCAATCTCCATGCCCAACTCGGCGACCGCGACAGCGTAGTCGGACTCCTCCAAGGGCAGCACCAGCAGATCGTGCAGCTCACCCGTCAACTGGGCAATGATCCCCGGATCGGTGGTTTCGAGATAGTCCTGGAGCGCATCCTCGTGGTCCTCGAACTCGTTCGGCATGTCCTGAGAAAACCAGCCCCCCAGCAACTGGGCGAGCTCGGGAAAGCGGGCGTGCCACTCCCAGTGAGTCTGTGGAGGAGCAGGCGGCGGTGCCTCGCCATTCTCGACGCTCTCCCTGAGACGGTTGGCAAGCCCGAGCAGCCACGCCTGAATATCGGCGTCTGCAAGTCCGACATCGGGAACGGGATAAAACTCACCAAGGCGTAGCCGAAGCCGACCCGGAGGATTCTTGGCGTACTCCCGCAACTGGTGCTCGGCAGCAGCGATCGCCCAGGGGCGCGTACGCCAGTGGTGCCGCAGATACGCGGTGAGTGCCTCTTCGTCCTCGGCGGTACGGCCCAGATAGGCACGCATGACCTGATCCAACTCGCCGTATCTACGGTCGTGTTCGAGCGGCTTCAGTGACACGGGCGCCTCTAGAGGTAGATCGGGAAGGTGGCGTGCACAGTGAAACCGTGCGGGGTTGCGGCATCTCGCTTCAGGATCACACGGGCAGCGCGGACATCGACAGCGTCACGCCCAGCGAGCATCATCGCCTGCAACAGGACACGCCCGATCGGATGCGGACGGGACGGCCAGGTGCCCTCGATAGTGAGGCGCTGCCGTGTCGACTGGGAAAGCCAGCGGTGGATGACCTGCTCGTTGCGCGTCACCACCTGTTGGGTACACCACTGAGCGGTCTCTCGGTCGAGGTAGCCGGCGGATCTATTCCGGATTGGCATTGCTGAAACCTTGAAAAGTTGAGAATCGAAAACCGGCGCGTCCGGATAGCTGTCACTACGCATCTTCAAATCTCCAGGCGACGAGGAGATACTGCGATGAGACGGCAATCAGACAAACGTCATAGAGCACTGTCGACAGTGAATTAAAGTGGAAGCTGGATGCGAAAAAATCCGCATCGGCTCCATCTTCGGCATGGCCGTGGTTGGTGAAGAATTCAACCTCTTCGCCCACGGCGCGGACAATCCCCCTGACGCAGCCGTCTCTGACTTCATTCGCCTCTCGCAGTGACGCGTCGGGGCCCAGATGAAAGGAACCGACCGCGAGGAGCTTCAGCAGATCTTCGGCGCCACGGCGGTTCACGGACAGTAGGCTCTGGCGCAGATCGTCCGATGTGACGGCATCGAACATCGCGACAGGGGCGACCCCGATACGGTCTCCGCTCTTCGAGCCTTGGATCACCGACAACGCATCATGGACCCAATCCTCGTTCGCCCGCTGTGCCAAAAACAGAAAGGCGCTTCGCTCGTCGAAGAGTTGGGTCGCACATTCGGGCAGTCTGGCGACGCTCACGATCTCACTCGCTTAAGGAACTAGGGGTGGGTTGGCATAGAAGTGTAGACGACATACGGAGGGTCGATGCCGTTCTTGTATTTGAGTACTACCTTAACGCTGTGTGTGTCACTCGCTGATGGTGATCCGGCAGGCATGGTCCTTCCGGTGGCATAATCGAATTCCACCGTGTCCAGCGCCAGTATTGAGTTGTCCCTGCGCGGCTTTGATAGCCAGTTCTCGATTTTCTGGGGGTTGTTGACTCCCGTATTCGGCTTGTCCGCATTTTCTGCCTTGCTGGGATCCGGCCCTATCTCGTCCATCGAATCCTGAGTCACCTTCTGTGCGATCGCAAGGTCGGGGAAGGTGGACGCAGCGGCGATGGCGGGTTGATCGCGCAGCCTACTCAGCAACTGGGTATCGGTCTGCCCCACATGCTTATCGAGTACCAGGTCTTCGTCCGAGACTTCGAGATCACTGTTGTCCCCCATGACTCCCCCTCCTACGGCGTTCCAGCACCCTAGCAACGCAGTCCGACAGTGGGACGATTGCACGTCGAGGTGTCCATTTTCTCGTAGCGCGGAGCCCTCACTGCGGGAGAGTTGAGCGTCATGGCGGAGAAGCACTGCAGGTGGGACTCTGAGTTGCGCGAGGGTGGGGCCCAGTCGACGATTTCGCGCGGATCGGAGCGGCGGTCCGCGTCGGAGGCAGGCACCCGGATGACGTCGGTTGTTACCCCTTTTCAACACAGGCCGCAGGAATGATCGGACTCGACCCACTGGTCTCTGCTGGTCAGAAGAGAAGTCACTTTTCCCGCAGTAGAGATGACGCATGGTGCCCTCATCCGTGGAGGCGCCGAATGTCCTTGGATGCCGTCAGTGTTGGGATCGCTCGAGGAGCGGGAGGTCGCGGTCCGGCAGCATGGGGAGTCACTGCCCCGGATGCGGCATGGCCTCAGTCACGGTGAACACCCTCCAGGAGGTAGATGGCGTGGCTGGGGCGCTGCGCTGACGGCGTGCTTCGGGATTGCACTGTCCGACAAGCTGTTGGTGGCCTTCGGCTCCGCGTCTGGACCTGTCCATGCGCGTGGGCAACTGCGTCGCTCTGACGATCCGAGGCGACGCTTCTTTCGGTGAACAATGGAGCGCCGGGCCGATCATCGCCGTACCAATGCAATCCTCACCGCGCTCGTTCGCGGCATCCACCTTGGCCGGGTCGTCCATAAGTGCCAGACCCTTGCCGCTCTCCCAGATCCACGCGGACACTACGACCGGTCTTCCCTTTCCGCCCGTCACCCGCCGCACTGGGCGGGGCCCGCTGCAGCTTCTTGTCAGAGGCACGTCCCGGCCTTCACCCGGCACATGCCTCTGACAGATGCCCTCCCACCTCGGGTCACTTCGGATCGTCACGTTGGTCTCACGGACAGTAAAAGGCCTCGCCGCAGGGAAGGTCACTGCCATGAACCACGATGGTGAGCAGTGCAACCAGTACGAAGAGCATGAACAGTGCGATCAGTACGACCGGCATGATCAGCAGGATCAGTACGGTCGGCACGTGACGTTCCGGCTGCCCAGCCACCCGCGCAGCGTTGGGCGGGCGCGCGAGGTTCTGCAGGTGGACATCGCGCTTTCCGGGGAGCCGGGTGAGACCGCCGCTCTGTTGCTCTCCGAGCTGGTCACCAACGCCCTGCGGCACGGCAGTCCGCCCGGAAGGGAGATCGCCGTCACTCTCTGCCGCGCCGCCGGGCTGCTCAGGCTGGAGGTCGAGGACGCCGGGGACACGGTTCCCCGGCCTCGTACGCCCGGCCTTGAGGACGAGAGCGGGCGAGGGCTCGCGCTGGTCGCCGCGCTTGCCGATGACTGGGGCGTGGCGCCCAGGAGGGGGCCCGGCAAGCGGGTTTGGGTGACCCTCAAGGTCACCGAGCGGTGAGCCCGGCCCTCCCCTGTGGTGAGGTGATCGCCCGCGCCGCTCTCACTTCCTGCCGCAGCGGAGCCAGTACGCCGTTCTCGTCGCCGGTCAGTTCCGCGCGTACTTCCACCAGTTCCTCGCTCGACCGCACCCCCTCCGCCAGGCCTCGCAACTGCCGCTCGATATCGGCGATTTCGGCCGGCGGTGGTGGAGGGGCGCCGTGGTTGACGCGGACGTGGGCCGCCGTGGTGGCGTCGACGACGCGTTCCACGGCGACGAGCAGCGGCCACCAGGCGACCGCTCGCGCGCTGACCGGCGGAGGTTCGGTCAGAGCGCGCTGGAACTCGGCGCGCAGCGCCGACAGGTCGCGGTAGAGGCGACGGCGTCTGCGCACCCGTTCGCCCTGGTCCGAGAGTGGAGCCGAGCCCGAGGCAGGGGCTGGAGCCGACTCAAGAGCCGGAGTCGCGTCCGCAGCCGGAGCCGAGCCCGGAGCCGAGCCCGGAGCCGAGCCCGCGCCCGGGGACGCAGTCGCGCCCGCGTCCCGAGCAGCAGGGGGCCCGGCCGTCTCCGACGCCCTCGTCCCGCCGAACGCGCACGCCACGTACTCCGCCGCGTCCTCCACCGCCTGCGCCAGCCGGTGTCCGATCCGGGCGTGCCAGCTCTCCGGCCAGAGCAGGTAACCCGCGATCAGCGCGATCGCGCAGCCGATGAGGTTGTCGTACAGCCGTGGCACCAGCAGGTTGAAGCCCTCGTGGTTGAGCAGGTTGGTGAGCAGCAGGATCACCGGCGTCATGGCCGCCGTCTGGAAGACGTACCCCTTCGCGAACACCGCCGGTACCAGCGCCGCGAGCACCGCCACCAGGCCGACGTCCCACCACCCCGTCGGTCCCGCCGCCAGTACCGCCGCCGTGGTCACGAGCCCCACCGCCGTGCCCAGCGCGCGCAGGACCGCGCGCGAGAAGACCGAGCCGAAGTCGGGTTTCAGGATGAAGGTGACGGTGAGCGCGATCCAGTACGAGTGCGTCAGCGGGACCAGCGACACGAAGGTCTGCGCGAGTCCCACGCACAGCGCCAGGCGCAGCCCGTAGCGCCACGACGCCTCGGAGAGCAGGACGTTGCGCGTCCCCCGGCGCAGCCGGATGCCGAGGGTGGCCGGGAGGCCGAGCCGGTCGTCGGTGCTGAGCCGGGTCGGGTCGGTCTGCCGTACGACGTCGGCCGCGTACCGCAGCGCGGTGTCGACGGCGTGCTCGGACGGGCCGCCGGGCTCGGGGAGCCGCGGCGCACGGCCGCCCGTACGCCCGGCCGCGACCGCGTCCGCCAGCTCCCGCACGGCCGCCGGGATCGCCGCGTGCCGTACGCCGCCGGCCTGGTGGACCGCCGGTGCGGCCTCGACCAGCGGGATGACCGCGTTGAGCTGCGCGAGCAGCCGTACGAGCGGGCTGCGGCGGCCGTAGTCGCGGGCGCGGCGGGCGACGACGAGGTCGTACGCCTGGTTGAGGGCCTGGCTGACGGTCTGTCGGCTGCCGGAGTACCGCTCGGTGCCGGCCGCCTCCAGCAGGTCGGCCGTCGCGCGGTACGTCCCGGCCACCGCGGCCCGTTCCGGCACACGGCCGCGCAGTGGCCAGGCCGCCAGCGTCAGTGCGAGGACGAAGAGGCCGCCGATACTGAACAGCAGTGGTGGTTTCCACCACGGGCCCGGCAGTTGGATCCCCGCGCCCAGTTCCGCGTCGAGCAGGAGCAGCAGTCCGGAAGTGGAGGCCACGGCGCCGATCGACGAGATCATGCCGGAGATCAGGGCGAGCAGCGTCAGCACGGAGACCGCGACCCAGCCCCTGCCGAACACCAGGAAACCGAGTGTGACCCCGATCGCGCCGCTGAGCTGCGGGACCGTGATGGTGAGCAGCCGCATGCGGTAGGCGTCGGCGGTGTCGCTGACCACGGCGAACAGCGCGCCGATGGCCACCAGCGCGCCGTACACGGTCCTGCCGGTGGCCAGGCCGACCGCGAGGGGCACTCCGAGTGCCACGACCGCGCGCGCGGCGGCGGCCCAGGGGATCGGGACGGGCTGCGGACGCAGGCTCGCGAGCAGCCACTCGGGCGGGTAGAGGCGGGGCGCGGCGCGCCGGGCACCGGTAGTGCCCTTGCCGTTGGCTTCGTTGCCGCTCATGGGCCCGGGTTCCCCGCCGGCCTCAGCCCTGGTAGCCCTCGACCTCGTTCGCCGGGCGTACCGCCGCCTCGTCCGGGTTCTCGCCGAACTCCGACTTGGCGCGGCGCTGACGCAGCAGGTCCCAGCACTGGTCGAGTTGGACCTCTACGGAGTTGAGCCGCGCGCGTTCCTCGTCGCCGAGCCCGCGGCTTTCCGTGGAGCGTGCGCGCAGGGAGCGCTCCTCCGCGACGAGTTCGTTGATGTTGTCCAGGATCTGGCCGTCCTTGCCAGGAGTGCTGCCCGAGGTGCTGCCCGGCGTGCTGGTGCTCATGGCGACTGGTCCCTCCGCGTTCGTTCTCGCTCATCCACGCTCGTTCACGTCCATCAGGTGCGTTCGCGACACGCTCCGGAACGGCCAGGAGCGGCCACCGCACCGCGAAGGGGGTGGCCGCTCCGAGCCTCAGGTGTGAATCTTTACGCCGTCCTCCTGGCGTGCCAGTCGATCGCCAGCGCCCAGATCACGAACGCGGAGAGCGCCATGCCCACCACGGCCCAGATCGGCTGGTACGGCAGCCACATGAACTGCGCTACGAGGTTCAGCGACGCGAAAGCGATCCCGATGTACCTGGCTATGCGCGACCGCATGAGGATCCCGAGGGCCGCGACGCCCAGCAGGACGCCCAGGCCGACGTGGATCCAGCCCCATGCGTGGAGGTTGAAGGCATACGCGTAGCCGGAAACGCTGGTGAAGACCCTGTCCCTCCGGACGGCCGCGACACCCTGGAGGATGTTCGTCGCGCCGATGACCATCAGGACGACCGAGGCGAACAGGCTTCCGCCCCTCGGCGAGGTAGAGCTCCTTCCCACATGTGAGTGGGCGCCGGTGCCCGAGCCCGTGCCAGTTCCGGCGCCCATGCCTGTTCCTGCTCCTGTGCCCATGTTCTGGCCAGCGCCGTAGCCCGTGGTGTTGGGGGGGCGCTGTGCTGTGTTCTGGCTCATAGCTTCATGGTGCTCCAAACGGAGCAAAGGCGACATTTGGGAAAGGTCTCTGGCGATAAAGATTCAGTAAAGCCGCCGGTGACGCACCCAAGGCCCCGTCAGTACGGCCGCCAGCGCGAGGACGATTCCGGCCGAGAGGACCGACCAGGCCGTCGTACGGAGGGATGCGGTCAGCGCGTCGTACACCGCGCGGCCCGCCGAACGGTCCGAAGGAGACGGCAGATTGTCGAGCGTCAGCCCCCGCCCCATCGAGATCGCCACGAACAGCACCACCGCGCCGACCGCGAACGCCAGGCCGGTGGCGACCACCGCGCGCCGCCGGTGTCCGCGCGGGGGCAGCAGCATCGCGGCCAGCGCGAGCACCAGCGTTCCCACGGCGGGCCAGATCCCGGCCGCCTGGAGGTCACGTACGAGATCGAGCCAGCCGCCGAGGCCGTCGGGTTCCAGGAGGGTGATGTCGGTGTGCTGGACGGGGATCCGGTCGGCCAGCGGCACCCCTTCGTGGACCAACTGCCGCTTCACCTGTTCCGTGACGGTCGCCAGATTGATGGTGACCGCCCGTCCGTTGTCGTGATTACTGCTCAGCGCCTGTTCCGTGGCGTTCTGGGTGGCACGGCTGACCGCCGTCCACGCCGTCTTGAAGGCGGGGGTCGCGGTGAAGGACCGTACGGCGTCGTGGAGCAGCGCCCGTACCTGGTCCTGGAGCGGTCCCGCGTCGATCTGCTTCATGACCTCGTCGGTGACGCGCTCGGTGATGGCCGCGCGTACGTGCGGGTCGGAGGCGAGCGGAGCGGTCGTCGCGACGAAGCGGTCGCTGTCGCCGATCTCCAGCTTCATGAACGCCGCGACCGCGCTCAGCGGAGTCAGGACCGTCAGCAGGACGATCAGAACCGCGGAGAGAACGTTGGTCAGGGCCGTGGAGAGGGAGGTCCGCACATCCTCAGGTAACGCGGGCCCGACGGGCGGCGCGAGCAGTGCGCCGCCGTACGGTGACCGGCTCGCGCGGGGCGGCCGCGGCCCCTCTGACTTGCCGCTCATGGCATGCGGGTGTGCCCTGGATGGGTGGGGGTCGCGGGGGGTGTGAGGGAAGGAGTCATCAGTCATGGCCACTCCAGCGGCAGCACCCGCGCGGCATCGCGCCCGTCGACCCGGACACCATGTCTCACCGTTCGCTCCCGCTCTGTCGATCTTTCTGGGTATCTGTTACGGCGCTTATACGTCGTTCCTCGCGCGCGGTGGTGGAGCCGCCACCTACGGGCAGCTCGCTCTCGCGCTGATATCCGGGCTGGGGCTGGCTGTGCTGGTCTTCGTCCTCACCCGTTTCCAGCGTGTCCTGCCACGCGAGCTGCGGGCCGCCGCGTACGGCGTACTGATCGGCGGGGCGGTCGGCTTCCTGCACGCCCTGACCGGGGCGAGCATCTACAGGTCGTGCGGTATCGGGCTGGGTGTCGGCATCGGCGCGGTGCTGATCAGCTTCTACTGGTTCTACATGCGCGAGCAGTAAGTACTGCGCGCGCGGAGCGCGGGCGTGCCGCGTAAATACCGCGAGGACGGGCGTGCGGCGGCAGTAAGTACTGCGAGCGCGGAGCAGGAGCACGGGCGTGCCGCGCGGCGGTGGGTCGTGAGCAGTAAGTACTGCCGCGAGTTCCGCGCGTGCGCGCGGGCCCCTCGCTCCCTGGCCTCGCATCCTGGCCGCCCGTCCCCTCACCGCCTCCTCTTGACCTTCCTCCACAGGGAAGCCCAAGCATCAGTGGTGCCGGGCGGAGAGCCCGGCGGAGGGAGGGAAGCATGGGCCCGCTGACGATCGGTGCGTTCGCCCGTATGTCCCGGCTGTCCGCGAAGGCGCTGCGTCGCTACGACGACCTGGGCCTGCTGCGTCCGGCGCGCGTCGACGCCGACAACGGCTACCGGTACTACGACGAGGCGCAGTTGGAGCGGGCCCGGCTGGTGGCGTGGTTACGGCGCATCGGGATGCCACTGGCCCGGATCCGCGACGTGTGCGATCTCTGCGAGACGGACGCGGCCGGAGCCGCCAGGGCGGCCGAGGACATCCGGGCGTACTGGGCGCGGGTCGAGGCCGAGACCGCCCATCGCCGGGAACTGGCGACCTTCCTCATCAACCATCTGTCGGACCATCCGGCAGGGAAAGGCGTTGCTGCTATGTCAAACGCTCTTGGGCTGCGTTACGCGGCCCGGTCGGACCGGGGTCTGGTTCGTGAGACCAACCAGGACGCGGTGTACGCGAGTTCGCGGCTGCTCGCCGTGGCCGACGGGTACGGGGGCGAAGGCGCTCCGGCCAGTACGGCCGCGATCGAGGCGATCAGGCCGCCGGCCGAGGCGGTCCACGGCGGGGACCTGCTCAACGCGCTCGCCGAGTCCGTGAAGGCGGCGAACCGCGCCGTCGACGGCTACTCCGGCTCCGGCACCACCCTGACCGCGATGGTGTGGACCGGTTCGCAGCTCGCGCTCGTCCACATCGGCGACACCCGCGCCTATCTGCTGCGGGACGGCGCGTTCTTCCAGATCACCCAGGACCACACCGTGGTCCAGTCGATGATCGACGAGGGCGCGCTCACCGCCGAGGAGGCGCTTTCGCATCCGCAGCGGATGATGCTGCTCAGGGCGCTCGACGGGCTCGACGGACCCGGTGGCCCGAACGGGATCGACAGCCCCGAGGGCGACGAGGGCCGCAGGCGCCCCGACCTGCGGCTGCACGACACGCAGCCCGGGGACCGCTATCTGCTGTGCTCCGACGGCCTGTTCGCGGTGGTCGCGCCGGAGGAGGTACGAGAGGTGATCACCACGGCCGCCGAGCCGGACGACGCCGTACAGCAACTGGTCAAGCTGGCCAGGCGGGCCGGGGGCCCGGACAACATCGCGTGCGTGGTGGCGGACATGGTGGAGCTGAAGGAGCCGCTGGCCGTCGCGAGTTGACGGGAGCCGGTCGCGTACGGCCGGTGAACGCGGCCGGACCGTACGCGACCGTTCGCCGCTCCGGTCCGCCTCGGACCGGAGCGGCTAGTACGACGGCTAGTACGACGGCTAGTACGACGGCTAGTACGACGGGAAAGGACGCACGCCATGCCACAGCCCGTCAGCGGTTCCCTGGATGCCAGACGCGCCCTGGTCACCGGCGGCACGAAGGGCGCCGGCGCCGCGATCGTCCTGCGCCTCGCGCAGGCCGGGGCGACGGTCCTGGCGACCGCGCGCAGCCGCCCCGACGACGTCGCTCCCGAACTGTTCATCGGCGCCGACCTCACCACTCCCCAGGGCGCGCGGAATGTCGTCGCGCAGGCGCGGGAGCGCGTCGGCGGGATCGACATCCTCGTCAACAATTTCGGCGGATCGCACAGCTCGTCCGGCGGGTTCGCCGCGCTGAGCGACGAGGACTGGGACGCGGAGCTGAACACCAACCTCCTCGCCGCCGTACGCCTGGACCGCGGGCTGCTGCCCGGCATGATCGAGCGAGGGAAGGGGGCGATCGTGCACGTCACATCGATTCAGCACCGCATGCCGCTGTACGAGGCGACCCTCGGTTACGCGGCGGCCAAGGCGGCGCTGAACACGTACAGCAAGGGCCTCGCCAACGAGGTCGCGCCGCACGGCGTACGCGTCAACACGGTGTCGCCCGGCTTCATCCAGACCGCGGGCGCGGACGGACTGGTGGACCGGATGGCGGAAGGCGCGGGCATCGACCGCGAGGCGGCGCTGCGGCAGGTCATGGACTCACTCGGCGGCATCCCGCTGGGGCGGCCCGCCCAGCCCGAGGAGGTGGCCGAACTGGTCGCCTTCCTCGTCTCCGACCGCGCCTCGTCCGTCGTGGGCACCGAGCACGTCATCGACGGCGGGACGATTCCGACCATCTGAGGCCGTGTGAGCCTCAAGCGGCCCCGGCCCCGGCCCCGGCTCCAGCCCCCAGCCCCAGCCCCGAAAACAGCCGGAGGGCGACGGTCCCATTGATGCCAGGGACCGTCGCCCTCCTCCGCTCGTTCTCGACAGCCGGTCAGATCTCGGCTCGCTCACCGCGCACCACGACCACCGGGCTCTTCGCGTGATGCGTGACGTGCTGGCTCACCGAGCCGAGCAGCGCCGCCGCGAACTCGCTGTGCCCGCGGTCGCCGACCACGACGAGCGAGGCCGTCGCCGACCGGTCGACCAGGACCTGCGCGGCGTGTCCGCCGACCACCTGCTGATCGATCGTGGAGACGGCGTCCACGCCGACCGTCTTCTCGACGGATTCGGCCAGTATCTTGCCCGCCAGCTGCTCGGGGTCGAAGTCGGCCGGTACGGCCGGGGACATCACGGCCCAGGTGCTGGTGGGGGTTTCCCAGCTGATCAGGGCCTCCACCTTGTCACCGGTGAGCTTGGCCTGCCGCACGGCCCAGGCCAGCGCCTTCAGGGACGACTCCGAGCCGTCCACACCGACCACGATCTTGCCCATGACGCTCTCCTTCTCCGGACCGGTCAGCGTGATCGGTCACCTTCATTGCCCGGAACAAACCCGCGGAACAGACTCACGCAAGTCGCGCGAGAAGTTGTTCGAAAGGCACCACTTCGTCTGCATCTGCTTCAGGCGTAAAAGGCCCTGGGGTATTCCCGGGCGACCCGGCGGCCTGTCCGGCGGGCTGCTCGGTGATCGGTCCGGCCGACGGTCCGGCCGACCGTCCGGCGAGCGACCCGGCCAGCAGCCCCGCCAGCTCCCGGCCCGCCCGCTCGATTCGGGCCGGAAGCCCGCCCGCGTGCGTGTCCGCGCCCGAGCCCCAGTCGTCCGTGGCCGCGAACACACCGGTCGGCAGGGTCAGCGCGTGCAGGTACGCGAAGAGCGGGCGCAGCGCGTGGTCCAGGACCAGCGAGTGGCGTGCGGTGCCGCCGGTCGCGGCGAGCAGTACGGGCGTGCCGCCGAGCGCGTCCGGCTCGACCAGGTCGAAGAACGACTTGAACAGTCCGCTGTACGAGCCCGCGAAGACCGGCGTCACGACGATCAGGGCGTCCGCGCCGGTCACCGCGTCCAGCGCCTCCCGTAGGGGAGCGGCCGGAAAGCCGGTGACCAGGTTGTTCGCGATGTCGACGGCCAGATCGCGCAGTTCGACCACCCGTACGTCCACGGAGCGCCCCTCCGGGACCGCGCTGTGCGTCGCCTCCGTCAGCCGGTCGGCGAGCATCCGCGTGGACGACGGCTTGCTCAGCCCGGCCGACACGGCCACGAGCTTCAAGGTGTCTCTCTCCATGGTCAGACCTCCCTCGCAGAACCGGCAGCAGAACCGGCGACGGCAGCCGGGTGCACAGGCCCGTCCGGGACCCGCGCCGGCCGGTTGCGTGCGAACTCCTCGCGCAGCACGGGAACGACCTCCTCGCCCAGCAGGTCCAGCTGTTCCAGCACGGTCTTCAGCGGCAGCCCCGCGTGGTCCATCAGGAACAGCTGGCGCTGGTAGTCGCCGAAGGACTCCCGGAACTCCAGGGTCTTCTCGATGACCTGCTGCGGGCTGCCCACGCTCAGCGGTGTCTGCTCGCTGAAGTCCTCCAGCGAGGGCCCGTGCCCGTAGACCGGAGCGTTGTCGAAGTACGGCCGGAACTCCCGTACCGCGTCCTGCGAGTTCTTCCGCATGAACGCCTGCCCGCCGAGCCCGACCATCGCCTGGTCCGCGGTGCCGTGGCCGTAGTGCTCGTAGCGCCTGCGGTAGAGACCGATCAGCTTCTGGAAGTGCTGCTTGGGCCAGAAGATGTTGTTGGCGAAGAAGCCGTCCCCGTAGTACGCGGCCTGTTCGGCGATCTCGGCGGACCGGATCGAGCCGTGCCAGACGAACGGCGGTGTGCCGTCGAGCGGCCTCGGCGTCGCGGTGAAGCCCTGGAGCGGCGTACGGAACTTGCCCTCCCAGTCCACCACGTCCTCGCGCCACAGCTTGTGCAGCAGCGCGTACTTCTCGATGGCCAGCGGAATGCCCTGCCGGATGTCCTCGCCGAACCACGGATAGACGGGACCGGTGTTGCCGCGTCCCATCATCAGGTCGACGCGGCCGTCCGCCAGGTGCTGGAGCATCGCGAAGTCCTCCGCGATCTTCACCGGGTCGTTCGTGGTGATCAGGGTGGTGGAGGTGGAGAGGATCAGCCGCTCTGTGGTGGCCGCGATGTAGCCCAGCATCGTGGTGGGCGACGAGGGAACGAAGGGCGGGTTGTGGTGCTCGCCCGTCGCGAAGACGTCGAGCCCCACCTCCTCGGCCTTCCGCGCGATGGTCACCATCGCCTTGATCCGCTCGTGTTCGGTCGGCGTACGTCCGGTGGTCGGGTCGGTGGTGACATCACCGACTGTGAAGATCCCGAACTGCATCGCGCTCACCCTTTCCAGGTGTTTGGTTGAAAATTCAACTGACCATATAACGGAAGGCGCGGATGACCTATTCCGGCCATTGCCCTCTCGCGAGTGAACTTGATGTCCGAATAGTGTGCATCAGGTGTGATCTGGCCCACGCCTGGCTACGCTCCTCCCGCGATCAGGAGCCGTGGTCAGAGCTGTCGGAGCCGTGGTCAGGGCCGTGGTCAGAGCTGGTGGAGCCGTGGTCAGAGCCGAGGTCAGGAGAGGACTTCGTATGCCGACGAGGGCGATGAAGGCGAGGAACGCGATGAGGGCGCCGCGAGTACGGGCGACGCGCCGGCGCACCGCGCTCCTGGCGACCGGCCTGGCGGCGGGGCTCGCGCTGGCGGTCGGCGGCTGTACGGCGTCGAACACGGGCGGTGACTCCGCCAGAACGGACAGCAAGCCCGGCGGGTCGGGCAGTCCGAGCCGCGCGCTGGTGGTCTGGGTCGACACGATGTGCGAGACGACGTCGGCCCTCGCGGCCACGCAGAAGAGCAGCGCGCAGACCATCGAGGAGATCACGCACCCGATGGACGACCCGGTCTTCCGCCAGGAATCCGGCTACGGCGCGCAGAGCTACCTCTCGCAGATGTCCACCTCGCTGAACACCGTCGCGCGCGGCTTCGCGGGCCTGGACCCGTCGGGCATCGCCGAGGCGGACCACCTGCGCGCGGTCCAGGCGAAGGGCGTGGACGGCATCCGGCCCGAGGTCACGAAGCTCGCCGATTTCATGACCGTCGGCAATCTCCCAGCGGCCGAGAAGGTCAGCCGTGCCCAGCGCGTGGCCAAGCTGGTGGCGTCCCTCAAGGCCCCGCACCCCGACCTGCCGGACCTGGTGGCGAAGAACGCGAAGCTGGCCGCCGCGTACGACCTCGCCCCGCGCTGCGCCCACCGCCCCGGCGCTCCGGCCCCGGCCCGGACCCCCGCTCCGACGGCGGGCGGTCTGCCGGCGGCTGCGGACGGTACGGACACGAGCGCGTGCGAGGACGGCGCCTGCCAGATCCTGATCACGTCGAAGCCGGTGGATTTCACGGTCGGCACGCTCAAGGTGACGGCGTCCGTGGAGAACGGCTCGGTCCGGCTGCACCACGCGCAGCCCTCGGGCGGCTCCGGCTCGATGACGTTCGGCGGCCAGGGCGGCAGAGGAACGATCGGGAACGGCACGGGGACGGTGACGGTGCGGATCGCCGCCCTGAAGCCGGACAGCGCGATCCTGGATATCACGTCGTCGTCCTGAACCGCCGCCTGCGCTGAACGCCGCCCGCGCCGGGGCCGCCGCCTGTGCCTGAACGCCGCCCCTGGGGCGCCTCTTCGGAGGCCCCTGCTCGCCGATGTCCGAAGTCCCGATGTCCCGCGCCACCCGCCGGGACGATCGGAGCCGTCAGAGAAACGCGTGCAGCCGCCCCTCCCTGCCCGGCGCGAACACCGGCCATCCGCCTTCGCGGGCAGCGCGCGGTTCCAGCTCCGCCGCCAGGGCGCGACGGTGGGTGGTCTGCGCGGCGGAACGCTTCAGCAGGCGAGTGGGGCGCGAGAGGGCGGGGTCGACGCTCATGGCCCGAACGCTCATGGCCCGAACGCCCAGGCCACCATCAGCGGAAGCTCCTCACGCCAGAACGCGCCACCGTGCGATCCGGTCCGCTCGGTCATCACGACGTCCCCGCCCGCGTCGCGCAGCGCGACCGCCCATCGCGTCGCGTTCTCGCGGAAGAACGGCTCCGACGTGCCGGCGACGAAGTACGCGCGCGGCAGCGGACCCGGCAGCGGGCCACAGGGCCGGTAGCCGCCGCCCGGCGATGCGCAGAAGACCGCACCGTAGAGCCGCGGGTGCCGGAGCCCGGCAGCGAGCGCCAGTTCCCCGCCGGCGGAGACGCCGAACACCGCGGTGCGCGCGGCGGGCAGCGCGAGTCCGAAGCGCGAGCGCGCCCATCGGCGGACGCCGTTGACGAAGAACTCCTCGTGCGCCGCGAACCGTTCAGGATCGAAGCCCGGTGAGTACTCATGGAGCCGCGATGTCTCGTCGGTCGACCGGTGCGCACCGACGATCATCGTGGGCGGCAGCCCGACGGCCGTCTCCAGAACCCCGCCCCACCGCGGGACCGACTGGCCGTCACCGGCGAACACGACCGCCTCGGGCGCACGCGGCGGGACGTACGCCGTGACGCGCCGACCGCCGTCGTAGCCGAGTGTCCCGGTGACGAGTTCTCCGGCGATGGACATGGTCACCGTCTCCTCGTCGGCGACGCGCGACCGTGGCGACCGGCACGGGAGTCGCGTCGCCGGTCGTCGTGGGCGAAAGGGTCGAAACATCGCTTGTCCGGCGGCCCACTCTAACCGGCCGGGTCCGCGCGGGGCGGCAGGTCCGCGGGCGCCTCGCAGGAGTTCCGCGGGCGCCCCGGAGGAGTTTCCCGCGGGGTTCGGCGGTCAGTCCCGGCGGACGAAGTCCGGCGGGGTGGTGTCCAGCAGGCGCGCGTCCGGTGCGCCGCCCGACATCGCGAGCACTCCCTTGAGGATCCGGAGCAGCTTGAGTATCCCGCTCGGCTTGCGCCTGTCGACCCCCTCGACCAGCTGCTTGAGGATGGTCAGCTGGTCGAAGTAGATCCGCTCGGTGACGAGGTTCTCGTTCTCGTCGAAGACGAAGTACGCGTTCATGCGCGTGCGGTGGGTGCCGCCCGTCGCCGGGATCTCGCCGAGCGGGCCGCGGTGTGTGCCGAGCAGCCAGAATTCCACGATGACGGCGTCGACGCTGTGCCGGAACGCGATGATCTCGTGGTGCTGGTCCGGGAAGGCGACGCGCGTCTCGTCGTAGTACTCGCGCACGGCCGCCTCCCCGTCGTGCACCTTCATCTGCGCGATCAACTCGTAGTGCGGGTGCGGGAAGGTGGACAGGGTGGCGCCCCAGTCCTGGTCGACCTCGTCCTGGAAGTGGTCGAGGACAAGCTTCTCGCGGGCGCGGAGTATGGACTCGTCGGGCAGCACAAAGCGGTTCATGGGCACGGCTTTCGTGGGCACGGCTTTCATGGTCATGGCTCGCTAGCTCGTGTGGGTGTGGGCGTGGGTGAGGGCGCGGTGGCTGAACGTCGGTGTCGTGCCGGGGTTCGTCCAGGCGCCCGTCAGCTCGCTGGACGGGAAGAACTGGCGGAATCGCGGGTCGCGTTGGCTCGGGTCGGCGAGCGTCTTCTCCAGGACGATCGAGTTGTACTGATCGGCCGTGGTCTCGATGGAGTTGGCGTTGAGCACGACCTCCTGCTCCCACTCCCGGCTCCACTTCGCGAGCCCGGGAAGCTTCGAGTGCTCCGGTGTCAGGCACTCCGCCGCGATGACGTTCTCGCTGCTGACCCAGATGCCGGTCGAGGTGTTGACGATCAGGCTCTGGTTGCCGAACACGTGCCCGGGCGTCTTCACCACGCCGACGCCCGGCCCGAGGATCACCGACCCGTCGATCGGGAGGAACGCCTCGGGCGGCACATCACGGTAGGCGCCCGGCTGGTACCAGGGCCGCTGGAGCGGATGCAGCTCGGCCATGCCGGCCAACTCGTCGCGCTGCACGATGACTTTGGCGTTCGGGAAGGCCGCTGCCGGCTGATCGCCCAGGTCCGCCTGATACGCCGTGGTGCCGATCCAGCGCCGCAGATCCTGTGTGTGGAGATGGTCGAACAGCAGGTAGTCGACGTCCTCCGGCGCGATGCCGAGGCCGGCGAGGTGGTCCCGTACCGTCCCGTGCTCGGTCAGCATCCGGCGCGCGACGACATCGGGCGTCCGCTGCGCGAGCCGGTCGAAGTACGGCGTGTAGCGGCCGAGTTCGACGTCGCTGGGCTCGAAGAGGAGGACGCGTTCCCGCCCGTCGGTCTCGTGCCACCGGATGACGAGCATGCGGTTGGTGATCGAGAGGAACGGCGCGATGGCCCGCGACGCGCGGAAGAGGCCGAAGCGCGTCGGGTAGGGCAGCGTGACCAGGTCGTGGGTCGTGATGGTGTCGGGAGTGCCGGTCGTCGCGAACTCCCGCTTGAACGCGGCCCCTTCGAGCCGGACCGCTGCCAGCCGCGCGCCGGGCCCTCCGGGTGACCGGCTCGGATCGCTGAGGGTGTCGACGGGCGTGCCGATCGTCGGCAGGTCGACCACGTTCGCCGTGCTCCACGGAAAATGCCGCATCCAGGCCTCCACTCGGCTCCTTCGACGCTCTCTCCGCACTAATTCCACGCTGTGGGTATTGCGCGTCACAGGTATAGCCCACGCCGTGGGTTTTCGCAAGAATGAGGCATGATGAAGCGGTGACAACGCACACGGCACCCACGGGCGACGAGCCGGGACCGGCACCCCGACGCGGTCGGCCCCGCAAGGGTGTCGGGACGCTGACCAGGGATGTCATCGTCAGAGCCGCGCTCTCCGTCATCGACGGCGAGGGCATCGAGGCCGTCAGCATGCGCACGGTCGCGCGGAGCCTCGGAGTCGACGCGAAGAGCCTCTACAACTACGTCGACGGCAAGGACGACCTCCTCGACGCCGTCGCCGAACAGATCCTGGCCGGAGTCGCGCTGCCCGAACCGACGGGATCACTCGACACGGACCTGCGCGCCATCGGCCGGACGTTCCGCGCCAACACCCTCGCGCACCCGCGCGCCGGAACCCTCGTACTGACCCGCCAACTCGCCTCCCGGGCAGGCCTTCAGCCCGTCGCCCGCGTCCTGTCGGTGCTCCGCGCGGCCGGCTGCGGGCCCGAGGAGTCGGTCCATCTGCTGAGGACGCTGCTGGCCTCGGTCGTCGGAACGCTCCTGCGCGAGGTTTCCGACGGGCCGACGTTCGGAACGGTCGCTCCGGAGGCCACGGCACGGCGGCAACGTGACCTCGAAGCGTCCGGCATGCCCGCGCTCGTCGAAGCGGCGCCCTATCTGGCCCGGTTCAGCCACGACGAGGAGTTCGAGTACGCGCTCGACCTCATCGTCACCGCCGTGACAGCGAAGGTCGGCAAAGGCGGCAGGTAACGGGACCGGTGGGCGTCGGCAGCCCGTAGCGGCGGTCAATCGCCTTCTCAGTGAGCGGACTTGAGCCCGATCACGCTCCCGACGATCAGCGCCAGGAACACCAGCTTCAGCGCGCTCACCGATTCCTCACCGGTGAGCATCGCGTACAGGACGGTGAGCACCGCGCCGATCCCCACCCACACCGCGTACGACGTACCGAGGGGCAGGTCCCGCGTCGCATAGGCCAGCCCGCCCATGCTCCCGGCCAGGGCGACCGCGAAGACCAGGGACGGGGTCAGCCGGCTGAACCCGTCGGATTTGCCCAGAGCGGTGGCCCACACGGCTTCCAGGGCGCCCGAGAGGGCAAGAATCAACCACGACATGACAACCTCCGTGGGCCGTCTTGTCGCACACCGGGTACGGCACCCCTCGTCCGGAAGCCGCATTGCGGGCTCAATCGCAACATTTCACATCCGGCATGGAGTGGCAATTCCGCACCGTCCGCCACATCGCCGGGCGGTGCCGCACCCCGTCGGGGGCGCGGCACCCCTGTCGTACGGACGGGCCCGGCCCGTCAGCCTCCCGCCCCGCCGGCGCCGTCCCGGTCCCCGCCGGTGGCCGCGTCCAGAAGGACGGCGTACTGCGCGTCGGTCAGTTCGTGGCGGGAGTACGCCAGGACGACCTCCTCGAACGAGTTCGGGACGGTCGGTTCCGGATCACGCGGCCCGAGGCCCGGCGCCGGCCGGGGATGACGCCAGTCGACGCGGCGCATCCGCTCGGCAGCCTGCTCCAGGCTCAGGCGGCCGGTGCGCAGCGCGGAGAGGATGTCGGTGACCTCGCTCACGACCGGCCCGCGTCACCGCCGGTCCCCTTGGCCACGAGTACGGGCGCCGAGCCGGACGAGTCGTAGAGGGACCAGTGGTCGAACTGGTCCTTGGTCTCCTCGAAGGCGCGGCGGTTGACGCTGCCCCAGACGGGGTCCGCACCGGCGAGGATGAGCGTGGGAACGACGTAACGTCCGCCGCAGCCCTGCCCGTTGCGGAACGCCTCGTGGCCCACCCGGTGCCGGTGATCGGCCCGCTGCACGCTCATCTCCACGGGAATGCCGACGAAGACGGCGTTGATCTCGCCGTAGCCCGCCGCGCGCATGGCCGTCATGCGCGACTCGACCGCACCGCGCGAGGACATCGAGAAGTCCCAGATGATGTTCTTGCGCTCCTGGTAGGCCCGGGCGGCGATCATGTTGGCGATCAGCGAGGACTCCGGCTGGATCAGCAGGCTCGCCTCCAGCGGTGTCAGTCCCGCGATGCGGGGGATCATTCCGTGCTCGCACATCACGTCCTTGACGTCGTCGGCGCTCACCACCAGGTAGCGCGACAGGTCGATGCCGGAGTACTTGGTGAGCACCGTGGTCTTCCCCGCGCCCATCGGACCGCCCGTGAACACCGCCCGGCCCTCGTTCGGCACCGACGCGCCGCGGGCGTACAGCTCGTCGGCGACCTGGCGCTGACGACGCACGCGCGACGGCAACCAGTGCTCGCGGTCACCGCCCACGGTGTACCGGACGTCGGTCTCCTGCCCCTGCGCCACGGCCTGGTCCAGGCGCCGCTGGACCTCGGCGACGTGCGCGCGCCACTGGGCGTCGGTCAACGGTGCCTTGGGTTCCGCGACGACCGCCGCGACGCCGTGTCCCGGCGTTCCTCCGGCGGGCGTCAGGGCCACCGCGGACCCGGCAGACCCGGTGAGGAGCAGGGCCAGGGCGACCAACGCCCCCAACAGCGCGCGCAGCGGGCCCGCGAGCGGGGTACGGGGTGTACCGGACGAACGGGAGGCTGGGAATCTCGACACGTGCCACCTCGGAAGAAGGGAGAAGGGCTGGACGGGCTGCCATATCCGGAAACACTCCGACATGGCGACACCGGGGATCATCGCAGCGCGTCCCCAGGGACACCCGCGTCGACACACCGGCCGTCCGCCGCGCGCACCGGACCGCGATGACCCCGGGTGGAACCGGGGCCGTGCGAGGAACGGGGCTGTGTCGGCCGGCGCTGGTTCCAGGGCGCCAACTCCCATCCGCATCAGCTCTGTTGGCCCGCGCCCTCGTCACCCCTGCCGGGCCTCGCCCACGTTCGGATGAATGCGGGAGTCCCGCGCCCGTAAGGGAGTTGGCTGGGGCGGCCAGCCGCGACAGCCGAGCGGGATCGACTCCGGCGTTGCTTCCTCTTCCTCGATCACCCGCCCCGCGGGTCCACCGATCTCACGAGCGACCGGTCGGACTCACGACGAGAACGTAAGACGGAACGCAAGACATGAAACTTTCCTTGATCCGTCGCGCATGCGGCGCGGCCCTGGTGATGGCCACGACGATGGCCCCGGCGATGGCGGCCCAGTCGCACGGCACAGCCGCACCGTCCGATACCGGAGTGCGAGCCCGGTTGCTGGGCGAGAAGATCGTTCCGCACAAACTGCCGTTCAGGAACACGACAGTTGGCGGTCTCTCCGGCATCGACCGCGATCCGTGCACCGGCGAGTACGTCATGATCAGCGACGACCGCTCGGTCCTCCAGCCCGCCCGCTTCTACACCGCCAGGATCGCGGTGGACGGCGCCGGGGTGCACTCCGTCGACTTCACCGGCACCCACCCGTTCCTCCAGCCGGACGGCCAGGTCTACCCGCCGGCGAGCGCGGGTGACGGCAAGGCCGTGGACCCGGAAGAGCTGCGCGTGGACCCGCGGACCTGCCGGTACTGGTGGGCGCAGGAGGGCGACCGGCCCAAGTCGGCGAGTGACCCGGTGATCCAGCCGTCGATCCAGTTCGCGACCCCGTCCGGCGGCTACCTCGGCCAACTGCCCCTGCCCGCGCAGTACGTGAACACCATGGACGATCGCGGCCTGCGCCGGAACAAGGCGATCGAGGCGATCACGTTCGGCGACAGGGACCGCGTGCTCACCAGCGTGGCCGAGGGCCCGCTGCTCCAGGACGGCCCGGAGCCCACCCTGGAACTCGGCGCGCTGGTCCGCCTGACCCGGCAGAGCCGGACGGGCGAGGTGCTCGGGCAGTTCGCCTATCCGCTGGACAAGATCCTCACCAAGCCCGACCCGTCCAGCCCGTGGCCGCCCGACGCGGGCGTGCCCTCGATCGTCGCCTTCCGGGACGACCCCAGCCGCTACCTCGTACTGGAGCGCAGCTGGGTGGCAGGCTCAGGTTTCCGGATCCGCCTCTACGACACGACGACGCGCGGCGCGACCGTCATGGAGAACCTGGACTCCCTGGCCGGGCAGAAGGTCATCCCGATGCGTAAGGAACTCGTGGCGGACTTCACTGACTTGGGCCTGTCCACGGTCGACAACATCGAAGGCATGACCTGGGGCCCGACGCTGCGGAACGGCGAACGGACCCTGCTCCTGGTCAGCGACGACAACTTCGCCGACGACGAGGTCACCCAGATCGTCGCACTCGGCATCCGCTGAAGCAGTACGTCAACTGGCCCTGCCTCAGCGCACGTCCGCGTGGGTCGCGGCGAAAGCAACGAACCCGGCCCACGCGGCAGGCGTGAGCGTAAGCCCCGGACCGGCAGGGTCCTTGCTGTCACGTACGGGGACGACACCAGCGGCGGTGACGTGCGCGGGGGCCCACTCGATGCAGCTGTTGGCTCCGGTGCCGCTGTATGAAGACTTGACCCACTCGTGCGGGAGAGGTCCGGGGTGCGGCTATGAAGGAAGCGTCTCCCTTACGGATCGGATGAGCGCGGCTGAGTCTCTGGGCGACAATGCGCACGCTCTCAGGAGATCGTAGGCCCTTTGCCGGGATTCGACGGCTTCTCTTTCCTCGATCAGGTTTCCAGTGGAAATGCTCTCCTCGTAGGCAATGCGCGTGCCGTTTCTCATAGTCATGAGCTTGAGCGAACCCCCGGCCAGGGGATGCCCCCCACTCTCGAACGGGAGGACTTGCAATACGGTGTTCGGCGTCTGTGTCAGTCCCGCAAGGCGGTTCAACTGTTCCCGCATGGCTACTGGACCGCCATAGGAACGTCTCAGTGTCGCCTCGTCGACGATCGTCCACAAATCGACCGCCGACTCGCCGGTGAGGCGGGCTTGTCGACTCATACGTTCCGTCACCAGCCTCTCGATCTCGTCTCGCGACGCCTTGGGGTTGAAGGTTTCGAAGAGGGCGCGAGCGTAAGACTCGGTCTGCGCCAGGCCTGGCACGAGCTGCCCCGAATAGTCCTGGATGCTCTTAGCCTGAGCCTCCAACTCCAGTACGCGCCGGAAACCGTCTGGGTTCTCCTTGCGGGCAACCTCATATAGTTTCCCGAACAAGCCGTCTGCGCCGAACACAGCGTCCAGCCGTTTCGGAAGATCCGGCGGAATCATGGATTCCGCCGTCTCATAGCGTGCGAGCGAGCTCTTCGCATATCTCAGCATGCTCGCCAGGTTTTCGAGGCTCATTCCTGCCTGCTCGCGATAGCGGCGCATTTCGGACCCGAAGAGGTCTCGAACCGAGCGATCGGGATTCAGTTCTCGCGGGTGTGGTGCCATCAGAGTAACCCCTTATCCCAGTCGGCCTGTTGGGAGACAAGTGGCTTCTGATCGTACGCCCGAAAGCCGATGATTGTCGCACAGACGGTAATTACGTGATGACGGAAGGCTGCGACCCCCTCCATGTGCGAGCGAGATCCAAACGAGGCGGCGGCCGACAGCACCGAAGAACTCGCCACGTATGACCCGGTGACAGCAGAACTGCTGGAGCGCGTGCTCAACGGACTGAGGCGATGGGTGGAATGAAGGACAGCAAGGCACGACGGTTTCTGTCCCGGCTGACAGAGGAGTTCGGCTCGGACGGTGTACTCATCGTTCAGAAGTCCGAATTGGCGGCGGACGGCGCGGACTTGGTGCCCGGTTCGGCTCTGCGGTGGCCGCCGTGCGAGTGCGGGCACTCTTTGTGCCCCGACTACAAGGAGCCCGAGGACGAGTCCGCCCACGATGTGCTCAGCGAACTCGTGGCCGAACGGAACAAGCTGAGCAGAAAGAGCCGGCCATGAATACGCAACCGACGCCACCGGGCCTGTGTATCGGCATGGTTGTCTATGACCGCTCCTACGACATGGTCGGCGTGGTGGACGACTTTGCAGGGCCGCTGGTGAATCTCTCCCGGCCCACCGGCCTTACGTGGACAAGTCGTTGGGCCTCCGTACGGGCGGGCACGGAATACGAGCGGCGCCAGCTGCGCGCGATTGCCGAGCTGCACAAGCTGCGGCACAAAGGGCTGATAGTGAAACCGCGGACGTACCGCCCAGGCCCCTAAGTAGGCTGTTTCTTCTCAATACCAGCAGCGCCGGCATATCGAGCGGGCAGTGCGACGCGGGCATGCCACGGCACGTGCTCACCTCCTCCAGCGCTCTGCTCAACATCGCCCTGTTCGTTCCGGCTACGGCTCTTGCCGTAACGGTTCTCCGGCGGCCGGTGACCATGGCGGTGGCATTCGTGGCGTTCAGCGTTGGCCCGCTGTCCCGGTCACGCGGGTGGTTCGGTGTCGCCTGTCTCGATGTACTCGAAGACCGATCCGTCCGGGTGCCGGGCGATGAGTCGGTCCCCGTTGGGCGCTGGGGAGGGGCCGTCGAGGATCTGCCCGCCGGCGCGCTCGATGGCAGCGATCACAGGAGGGATCTGCCGCACCAGGACGGTCGCCACTCTGTCGCGGAAGGCCGCTGTGTCGCCACTGAGCAGGAGGAACGGTCCGACCTGAGCCAGCTGGACTTCGTGGAACGCGAAGCGGTTGACCGCTGCGGTCTGGGCCAGTTGCTGGTACAGGGGGATCGCGGCTTCCAGATCGTCCACGAAGACTCGGGCAACGACGCCGGTGATGTTGGGCATGCTCCCCGCAACAAGAATGCTTCGCGATGTATGCCGTCCGCAGGCCGGCAACGAGGCGTGCTCCTCCCGCGCCAACCGGGCTCATTCGAACGCGATGCGCAATCAAACTAGAACCGCCGTGCATGTGTGACGCTCACGCCCGGTGAGGCGGCGCCCGCACCGGATCGTGGATTTCCGCGTCTTGGTTTGCAGGGTCCCGGCAGGGCCCGACCTGCATAAACACTCAAGTAACAAGTGAAAGAACCCCACCAGACCCCACCGCCGTCCTTCACCCGCAGGGGTGAAGATTGCGCCGTTTGGTCGTTGGAGGGGGATTGGTGTGGTTACGCTCAGCGAACAACACCGGACATACGTCGGCCCCCGGCCGGGACTCGCAATCCCAATCGGGGGCCTGACCAACGCGGAAGCAGACACCTTCCTCATGGCTGAGAACAACTTTAGCGCGCCTATGCGCGCAGATGCCGTCATTTCAGGGGCAGTTCCCCAGACTGGCGTGAAACACATCAGGTACCGACACTCCGACCGGTTCACCGTGGTCGGCAACCACCTCTCCCAGCACGACAGCCTGTCGCTGACGGCGATCGGCCTGGGCGTGCACATCCAGTCGCTGCCGGACGGCTCGGAGATCGGCATCAAGGCGCTCGCGAAGAAGTTCGTGGAGGGCGAAGTCGCGATCGCCGCCTCGTTACGGGAGCTGGAGGCCCACGGCTACCTGTCGCGGACGCGTGAACGCACGTCGGCAGGCCGCTGGATGACGAGGACGCTGGCGTACGACATCCCCGAGGATCTGAGGCAGTCGCGCCCGTCGCCGCGCGTACCGGAGCAGCGCCGCACACCGCAACGGCAGCAGCAGGCGCCCCCGCCGCAGCGTCAGTCGCAGGAGCGGAAGCTCACACCGGCTCCCGGCTTGCCGCCCGCCGCAGCACCGATGCCGCCGCCCGTACCCGTAGCGGTCCCTGTGCCGCCGCCCGTCGCAGCACCGGCACCGGCACCGGCACCGGTATCCGAACCCGCACCAGCACCAGTACTGGCATCCGAACCCACACCGGCCCCCGAACCGACCTTTGTACCGGCAACCGCCCCTGTACCCGCGCCCGAACCCGCACCGCAGCCCCTGCCGTCACCCGCCCCCGCCCCCGTTGCCGCGCCGGAGGCCGATTCGCAGTCACCGGCGGCGCTTCTGGCGGCGGCCCTGGCCGCACCGCTCCCGCCGCGCCCGGTACTGCCCGTACAGTCCGGGCCCGTGCAGTCGGCGCCCGTACAGCCGTCGCCGCCCGCACCCGCGACCCCCACGGTTACCGCCCCCGCCCCCGCGCCCTCAACTACGGTCCCGCGCCTGCCGGAGCCGGACCACCCGTACCTCGCCCGCCATCGCACAGCCGCCGAAATCCTGGCCGGACTCCGTCGCCATGACCCCCGGCTGATGCTGTCCGAGCGTGACATCACGCGCCTCACGTCCGCCGTGTCGACGTGGCTGGAAAGGGGCGTCGAACCGGCAGCCGTACAACACGCGTTGACGTCCAGGCTCCCGGCAGACCCCATCAACTCTCCGGCAGCCCTCCTGGCCCACCGCCTCACCACCCAACTACCGCCCCCGCTCCCCGCAGTGGCCGACACGAGTAGCGCCCTCCCGGCCCCCCTCCAGAACTGCGACAACTGCGACCACGCCTTCCGATCCCCAACCCCGGGCAACTGCCCGGCCTGTGAACCAGTTGCCGCGTAGAGCCCGTCCGGCAGTCGGTGCCGGGCGGCCCACCGGCGCCGCATCGCTGCGGCGACCCGCCGGACGAAGGGTCAGATGGCGGTAGGTCGGGCCCGTCGACAAATACCTCGACACCGGTCGTGGCGGTCGGGGAGGCTGCGCGCGATGACAAGAATCGATGACACGCCGCCCGCGTGGGACGAGCGCACTCAGCTCACCACGTTTCTCGACTACGCCCGTGACACCGCCCGCGCCAAGTGCCAAGGGCTCTCGGCAGAGAACGCACGCAAGGCGCCCCTGCCCGGCTCACCGCTGATGACCATGAGCGGAGTGATCAACCATCTCCGCTGGGTCGAGTACTACTGGTTCCAGGTGGTCTTCCTCGGCGAGGAAGACCAGGGCCCCTGGACGGAGGAGGACCCAGACCGCGAGATGCGCATCGCCGTCGACTTCCCGCTCCCGCGGTTGCTCGACGAATTCGCCGAACAGAGCGCCCGCTACCGCGAACTGGTCGCCGGGCACGGCCTGGACCACCAGGCCCGGCGGGCCGTCCGCGGCGGCCTCCACGTCGACCTGCGCTGGATCCTCCTCCACCTCACCGAGGAGACGTCCCGACACAACGGCCACCTGGACATCCTGCGCGAACTGCTCGACGGCACCACCGGCGACTAGCTCCGGCGGAGATCATGTCGTCCACGCGTGTGCGGCGCAGAGGGGCGGGTCGGCGGCCGTGGTGGGGACGCCGACCCGCCGTCCGCTACCGGGATTTTCCGGGGGTGGCAGGCGACGGTGGCGCAGAGGTCCGCGTCGGTTCCCGCACCGGTACGGTCGCTGTGCCGCAGACGGTGGCGATCGCGGCCACCGGTCGGCGCCGCCGACCGGACGCGGTGACGGCTACACGGGCAGGGTCAGCTGCCAGGAGACACCGAACCGGTCATTCACCCAGCCGAACTTGGCGCTGAAACCGTAGGACCCCAGCGGCATCAGCTCCGCGCCCTGCTCGGCGAGGGCCGCGTAGAGGCGGTCGATCTCGGCTTCGTTCTCGCACTGGACGTAGAGCGACACGGCGGGAGTGAACCCGAAGTCGTGCTTCGCCGGGCTGTCGATGCACATGTACCGCTGCCCGGCGAGCGCGAACGTGGCGTGCCGCACCGTGCCCTCCGCGCCGGGTTCGTCGGCGCCGTAGCGGGTGATGTCGATGACCTCGGCGTCGGCGAACAGCGAGACGTAGAAGGTCATCGCCTCCTCGGCCCTGCCCTCGAACATGAGGAAAGTGGTGATCTTCTGCGCCGGGGTGGTCGACATGCTGCTTGCTCCTTCGGGACGGCCGTTCGGTGATCGGTTCCGTGGACCACCTTGAACCATCTGGAAGTCTCCGGCAGCGGCAGGCTCAGGCGAGGGTCCGGCCCGGCATGGGCTCCGCGAGCGCCGCCCGCGAGGCCGACGCGGTGAAGGGATCGGCGAAGTACTGCGTCTCGTGGACCACGTGCCGGTCGGTGAACTGCATGATGCTCACCGAGTACGAAGGCGCTCCGTCATAGGTGATGGTGCATTCGCTCACCCACAGATCCCCGTGGCCGGTGATCCGCCGGACGGTGAAGTGCCGGTCGGCCGGGTGCCCGCCGCGTTGCGCCGAAATTGTCGCGCGGCTCCGGAACCGCTCACCGGACTGCGGGTAGTCGAGGATCGCGTCCGTGGCGTAGATGGCGTGTTCGGCTTCGATGTCCCCGCGCTCCGAGGCCTGCCAGTGTTCCTCGATCGCGGCCCTGATCCGGGAGTCAGCATCCATGGCGCACCGCCTTTCCGTGGCGGCGCCAGCGTAGGCACTCCGTGCCCCGGCCGGCCCGTGGCCGGGCGGAGGCGCGGGGCCTTGTCGTCCCTTCGGCCGAACCGGAGGACGACAGCCGACCACGCTGCGTACTCACGCTTGTCCTGTCTCCGGCTGGCGGGACACTCGCTCCCGCCTGCTGGTGAGGGCTGGACTCGTGGAAGCTCCGACGCGGTCGGCGGCGTCGGTTCTGGATCTTCCGTCAGAGCCCGTCAACGTGCGTCTGCGGCTGTTCCGTCGGCAGTGGGGCGAGTCAGCCGCCATACCTGAACCTTGCCGGTCTCGGTGGGACGGCGGAGGTGTTCGGTGAAGCCGAGTCGTGCCGGGACGGCACCGCTGGCGTGGTTGGCTGCGTCGTGGACGACTTCGACGTAGTCGACGCCGGGGAGGCGGAAGGCCTGGTCGCGTGGTGGCCGGGGACCGAGGCGGTGCGCTGTGCGCTGCGGGTTCAACGCAGCGCATGACGCGTCTTGGTGTTGTGTTCTGGCTTGGGGGCCGCCGAATCCGTCGTGCACGGCGGTCGTTCCCAAGGAGTGGAGCGGGTCGTTACTGCTGCCGCACACGCCCTGGCGAGCGTCGGTCTTGCCGGTCTCCCCAGGTGCTGGACATCGACGGGCGCCGTGGTGTGGAGCGCGAGTCGTGGTCCAGAGCGGTTCGTCAGACGATGTACGGGACGGCCTCGGCGCGGTTGCCGGCCCAGTTGGTGACGATGGGCTTGTCGACGGTGGCGGTGTCGGGGAGCTTGAGTTCGGTGGGGTTCGGGTCCTCCTCGCTCACGGCGAAGATGACGAAGTCGAATTCCTTGCCGTCGTTGGTGTTGGTGGTCTTGGGGTTGATGCCGGTGTACGCGACGGCGGAGCCGGTGAGCTTGATGGGGTCCTCGCCGCCCTGTCCGACGGGGGCGGCGACGCCGTCCGCGGCTGAACCGAAGGACGCGCTGGGGGTGTTGATGTCCAGGTAGCAGGTGATGCCCGGCTTGGCCTTGGCGGTGACGAGGTAGTAGCCGCCGGCCTGCGTCTCCGGGGTGACCGTGAACTCCAGGTCGTTGGTGCCGCAGGACTGGCCGTAGCCACTCTTTCCGCCGTCGGCTGAGTCGGGGGTGTCGGCGGAGCCGGAGCCACTGGTGTCGGAACCGCCCTTGCCGGCGCTGGTGTTGGAGCCGCCTGCGGCGGGGGTGTCGCTGCCGGCGGAGGCCGTGGTGGCGGGGGCCGCCGAGTTGCTCGCGTCCGCGATGTCGTCGGGGTCGCAGGCGGTGGTGGTCGCGGCGAGGGCCGTCACGGCCGCGGCGGCCAGGACGAGACGGGTGGAACGGGCGGCGAGACGCGAGCGCATCATGATCTCCAACGGCTGTCGTTGCGGTGTTTTCTGCTGACACCGAGGACACTAGGGCCGAGTCGATCCTGAAATGATCCTGCCGATGTCCGGGTTCTGTCTCAGCGACTTCGGTTCCGGAAAACGGCGTCGGATCGCACTAACCCCAGGTCAAGTGGGCTGTTCGGACCAAGCGTCAGACCAGAGCAAGTGTCAGAACACACGGCACCGCGAGATCGGACGGGGTCGGGATCACGGCGACTTGTGTGCAGCCGTTGCTTCCCCTGCCAGGGTCAGCAGTTCGCGGAGTACGTCCGCCGTGATGGTGGTGAGGGAACGCTCCTCGCCGTCGCGGATCCACTGCGTGAACGCGATCCTGAACACCGTGGCACCCGATTCGGCCGCCAGGACGGCCGGGAGTTCGGCGGTGCCGCGTGCGCGCAGGGCATCGGCGACCGTCGTGGCGATGCCGGCGAGCTTGTGCAGCTCGCGTTCGTGGAGTGCGGGGTTCTGGTCGATCACGGACTGGCGCGTGCGGGAGTAGGGCCTGCGGTCGTCCGGGAAGAAGGTCGCCGCCGACTCCAGGGCGGAGGCGACGATCTCGATCGGCGACGCGCCCGGCGGCGCCGCGTCCACTCCGGCGACGAACGCGCCGAGGAGCAGGTTCTGCCCGTGGAAGAGAACTTCGCGCTTGTCGCTGAAGTGGCGGTAGAACGTGCGCTCGGTCAGACCAACGGACTCGGCGATCTCCGTGGCGGTCGTCTGCTCGAACCCGCGGGTGGCGAACAATTCGAGCGCGGCCTTCTGCAGCCGCTCCGGGGCCCCCGGTTTCCAACGCACCATGTGATCGAGTGTAGCGATGGCAGGGACTGACATGGCGGGTGTAGGCTATGTCTGTGACTGACATCAGCCGTACGTGTCAGTCGTAGGTATCCGCCTCAGGCGTCAGTCACAGACATCAGTCACGACATCGCTCGGATCAATCCGCTCGCCCGGTGGCGGGCGTCGAAGGAGATCACGTCATGCGTGTTTTCGTTACTGGAGCATCCGGCTGGATCGGCTCGGCCGCCGTCGACGAACTGCTCGCCGCGGGCCACGAGGTCACCGGGCTGGCCAGGTCCGACGCGTCCACCGCGGCCCTTGAGGCGAAGGGCGCCCGCGTGCGCCGCGGTGACCTGGACGACCTCGACGGCATCCGCGCCGGCGCCGAGGCGGCCGAGGCCGTCATCCACCTGGCGAACAAGCACGACTGGTCCAACCCGGCCGCCTCGGACGCGGCCGAGCGGGCCGCCGTCCAGACCATCGGCGACGCGCTCGTCGGTACGGACCGTCCGTTCCTGCTCGCGGCGGGCGTCGCCGGGCTCGTCCAGGGCAGGACCAGCACCGAGGACGACGCGTCGCCGTTCCACGGCCCGGACGCACCGCGAGGTGGCAGCGAGAACCTCGCGCTCGAATTCGTCGAGCGTGGTGTCCGGACCGTCAGCCTGCGCTTCTCGCCGACCGTGCACGGCGCCGGTGACCACGGGTTCATCGCGCTCATCGCCGCCAACGCGCGCGAGAAGGGCGTCGCCGGGTACCCCGGTGACGGGACCAACCGCTGGCCCGCCGTGCACCGTTCGGACGCGGCCCGCCTGATCGCGCTCGGCCTGGAGAAGGCGCCCGCGGGATCCCGGCTGCACGCCGTCGCCGAAGAAGGCGTCCCCACGCGCGAGATCGCGGAGGCGATCGGCCGCGCCTTCGACCTGCCGGTCGAGTCCATCGCTCCTGACGAGGTCGCGGACCACTTCGGTTGGATCGGCCGGTTCTTCGGCATGGACCTCTCGGCGAGCAGCGACCGGACGCGGAAGCTCCTCGACTGGACGCCCACCGGTCCGACGCTCATCGAAGACCTCGACGCGGGCGCCTACTCGGTGAGTTGAGCAGCACCGTTCATCCGGCTGGCCGTGCGGTGGCGGCGAACGTCAGTAGCCGCGCTGGACGTTGGTGACAGCCGCGTCGTCCCGTCGGTGGGCCCGTCGCCACGCCTCGGTGGACAGCTCGTCGCACGCGTCGTCCAGGGCCGCCAGTACGGTCGCCACCGCGTCGTCCGTGACGCGCGGTGACTCGTCCGTGCGCTTGTCGTGGATGCCGGCGGTCGTGGCGAGCGCGGCGAGAACGGGCTCGTCGGCGGTCCAACGCGCCGCCGCCCGGCTGCGATCGGGTGAATCGACCAGGGACGTCCGGCCGGTACGGAAGAACGGCATCCGGTGGTGGCGCTGTTGGCGGACGAGCTGCCCGTCCTTCTCCAGGGCGGCCAGATAGCGCGAGGACAGGCCGCGCCCCCTGCGCCAGAGCCAGTCGTCGACCGGCTCGTACGGCGGCTCCCGGACCAGTCCCTCTGCGGCCTCGGCCAACACCGGTTCCGCGGAGGGGTGTTCGCCGTCCACGGGTGCGATGCGGCGCTCGGCTCCGAGGCGTACGATCCCGTCGGCCAGGAGGTCGATCAGCTCGGCACCGGCGAGTGCGAGCGACAGCTTGCTGCGCTCCACGGAGCGGTAGGGCGCCATGTCCATGGTGACGATCAGCAGATCGCGCGGGGTGGTCATGAGCGCCCCCGGCCGTCGGACGCGGAGGCGGCCGCGATCGCGTTCCTGATCTGTCCGGCGTAGCCGGCCGCGGTGAAGTCCGGTGTGACGCCGTCCACCAGAACCAGGTCGCTGATCGCGTTGTTCACGCGCAGGGGCAGGATCTTCTGGTATTCGGGCGGGTTGTACCAGGTCTCCGCGTGCGCCATGTCAGGGAATTCCATCAGGACGACCGCCCCCGGCCACGTCCCCTCCACGGCCCGCGCCTCGCCTTGCGCCAGCCACTTACCGCCGTGGTTCTTGGCCGTGTCTTCCACCTGTTCCAGGTAGGAGACGGCTTCCTCGTTGGGAATGTCACCCGGTATGCGCAGGTGATTGATCAGGTAGGTGCTCATGCGAACCCTCCGGGCGCGTGGCGGGCGCACGGCCCGACAGGCGCAATGGGGGATTTCTGGCGTTTATCGCCATTGTAGGCGCGGAGGCCGGGGCGTGGGCCCTGCGTTTTCCGGGGGAGCGCCTGAATCGTCAGGAAAGCTGTTCGGTCTCCTCGGTCTCCTCGGTCTCCTCGGGATGCGCGGACGCGCGGCTGTCCTGTGCGTCCCGCGTACGTGGGGTGACGCGGGCCGCTCGGAGGATGAAGGTGCGGACGAACGGTTCCTCGTCCGGCCAGGGGAACGTGCGCATGCGCTGGCGCAGCGAGCTGTAGCCGTGCAGCGTCACCCACAGTGCGACCGCGTCCTCGAAGGGCGACCGGCTGTCGGACTCGCCGGATTCCACGCACGCGGTGATGACGTCGATCAGTGGGGCGAACGCCCGCCCGCCGACCAGTCCCTCCACGACGGGATCGGCGGCCGTCGCGGGCGCGGGGCCGCCGGCGTCGAGGGGGCGGTAGCGGTTGAACAGCACGCGGTACCGCTCCGGCTGTTCCTCCGCGAAGCGCAGATACGCGTGGCCGAGGGCCAGCAGCCGGTCCACCGGATCCTGCTCGGAGGCGGCGGCCTTCTGTGCCACCTCGGCCAGGTCGTGGAAGGTGTCCGCGACGATCGCGTCGACGATCGCGTCCCGGTCGGCGAAGTGCGCGTAGATCGACGGCGCCGAGATCCCGACCTGGCGCGCGACGGAACGCAGCGTGATCGCTTCCTCGCTGCCCGTCTGTTCCAGCAGCTCACGGGCGGCGCCAAGGATCTCGCCGCGCAGGCGCAGACCTTCGCCGCGCAGGTTTCTCGTTCGGTTCGCAGATCTACTCACGGGTGTGACTTTACAACCGTTGCCTTGTCCCACCGGCTCGCTGTCGGCCCCGGCCGAAGCACCGGCTTCACCGCACACCGGCCTCACCACACACCGGCTTCACCGCCATTCAGAAAGGAGCCCTCCATGGCCACGCTGCTCTACCGTCTTGGAGCCCTCAGCAGCCGCAACAAGTACCGGGTACTCGTCGGCTGGCTGCTCGCCATCGCCGCGATCGCCGCGCTCGGCGTCTCCTTCGCGGGCACGATGGTGTCCAGCGGTTCGATACCGGGCTCGCCCGCCCAGGTCGCGCTGGACAAGATGGACCACCACTTCCCCAGCTCGGAGACCCAGACCGCCGAGATCGTCATCCAGGCGCCACCAGGACATGTCCTGAAAGAGCCAGGTCTGCAAGCCCCGATCGAGTCCGGCCTTGAGTCCGCCGCGAAGGTGCCGGGCGTGACGTCGGTCAGCGAACCGGCTGCCCAGCTCTCGCAGGACGGACGTACCTCCGTCGTCCAGGTGACCTTCTCGACCCCGAAGGACGCGACGGTCCCGGCGCAGACCCTCGACGGGCTCAAGGCGACGGGCGCGCAGGCGGAACACGCCGGAGCCTCCGTGCTCTTCGGCGGTGACGCCTACAAGGAGTCCGGCCCGGCCGTCAGCCCGACGGAGGTCGTCGGCGTACTGGTGACGCTGCTGGTCCTGGTCCTCACCTTCGGTTCGATGCTCGCGGCCGGACTTCCGCTGCTGACCGCGATCCTCGGTGTCGCCGGGACGATGATGGGCATGATCGGGCTCTCGTCCGTGATCGGTATCTCCGACACCGCGCCGGTCATGGCGATGATGCTGGGGCTGGCGGTCGGTATCGACTACGCGCTGTTCATCGTGTCGCGCCACCGCACCCAGCTCGCGCAGGGCATGCCCGTGCAGAAGTCGATCGCCAAGGCGACCGCGACGGCGGGAAGCGCCGTCGTCTTCGCGGGGCTGACCGTGGTGGTCGCGCTCGTGGGACTCACCGTCGCCCGCGTGCCGATGCTGACCTCGATGGGGCTCACCGCGGCCGCGGCGGTAGCCGGTGGCCGTCACCCTCGCGCTCACGCTGCTGCCCGCGCTGCTCGGCATCGCCGGCGACCGGCTCATCCCGAAGCCGGGTTCACGCGCCGCGCGCCGTGAGACCCGTACGCACGGCTCGACCATGGGCACCCGGTGGGTCACCGGCGTCCTGCGCCGTCCCAAGCGGACCGTGGTCGCGGTCGTCCTCGGCCTCCTCGTGCTCGCCGTACCGGCCATGCACCTGAAGCTCGCTCTCACCGACAACGGCTCGGAACCGAAGACCTCCTCCACCCGGCAGGCCTACGACAAGGTCGCCGACGCGTTCGGCCCCGGCGCCAACGGACCGCTCATCATCCTCGTCGAGGGCACGCCGGGCAGCCAGGACAAGGTGACCGCGGCCTCCGACGAGATGGTCAAGGAACTCGCCGGCACCAAGGGCATCGCCTTCGCGAGCCCCGCCCAGCCGTCGGCCGACGGACTCGCGGCCCGCATCCAGGTCATCCCGACCACAGGCCCGCGTACGACGGAGACCAGCCACCTCGTCGGGCAACTGCGCGACGTCACGGCCCACGTCGAAACCAAGACCGGCACGTACGTGGCCGTCACGGGCATCACGGCGGTCAGCGTCGACATCGCCGCGAAACTGAGCGGCGCGCTGCTGCCCTTCACGATCGTCGTCGTGGGGCTCTCGCTCCTGCTGCTGATGGTGGCGTTCCGTTCGATCGCCATCCCGATCAAGGCGACGCTCGGGTTCCTGCTGTCGGTCGGTGCGTCGTTCGGCGCGACGGTGGCGGTCTTCCAGTGGGGCTGGCTGGCCGACACGCTGGGCGTGCCGAGCGTCGGGCCGGTGGCGAGCTTCGTGCCGATCCTGGTGATGGCGGTGCTGTTCGGGCTGGCCATGGACTACGAGGTCTTCCTCGTCTCGGCCATGCGCGAGCGCTACGCGAAGACCCGTCGCAGCGAGGACGCCATCATCGAGGGCACACGCCACTCGGCCCGGGTGGTCACGGCTGCGGCGCTCATCATGATCGCGGTGTTCGTGAGCTTCCTGTTCACCAGGGACCCCAACAGCATGCCCATCGCGCTCGCATTGGGCTTCGGCGTCATGATCGACGCCTTCGCGGTCCGCATGACCCTGGTGCCCGCGGTCCTCAAGTTGCTGGGCGACAAGGCCTGGTACCTGCCGCGCTGGCTGGACCGCGTCCTGCCGTCGGTCGACGTCGAGGGAGCGGCCTTCGAGGAGGACGAGCCGGAACCCGTCATCCTGACCAAGGAACCGGCGCTCCACGCGTAGGAGTTGATCAGGCAGGACTTGCCCAGGCAGGACTTGTTCGGGCGGACCGCCGCACCACCGGGACACCGGAGGTGCGGCGGTTTCGTCGTGCCCGGGGTCGCGACGGCCGGCTCAACGAGTGCGCGATGCCCGGCGTACCTGACGTGTCGGGACGCTGGGTGGCCCGATTCCTGACCGGTCACGGACGCGGCGATGAGTTTTGCCGGCCCGGTACGTCTTACCACCGTTCGCGTCTCACCACCGTTGTCGACAGCTCAGGAGGAACCCGTGGCGCAGCTGCTGCGAGTCCAGAATTTCACCGTCTCCAGTGACGGTATCGCCGCCGGCGAGGAGCAGACCCTTGAGAGACCGTTCGGGCACGTCGAGCCCGAGAGGCTGTTCGCCTGGGCCGGTGCTACGGCGAGCTGGCCCATGCGCACAGACTCCGGGGG
The DNA here is from genome assembly GCF_044751305.1 of Streptomyces sp. NPDC088725. Lineage (NCBI taxonomy): Bacteria > Bacillati > Actinomycetota > Actinomycetes > Kitasatosporales > Streptomycetaceae > Streptomyces > Streptomyces sp. NPDC088725. The sequence continues at coordinate 138,741 of NZ_JBIVLO010000004.1, read as the reverse complement.
CAGTCGGGGGCTGGACGACTACCTCACGCGGGACTACGCGCGCAACATCGGCGCCGAGATCATGGGCCGCAACAAGTTCGGTCCCCAGCGCGGACCCTGGCTCAACCATGAGTGGCAGGGCTGGTGGGGGGACGAGCCCCCGTTCCACACCCCGGTGTTCGTCCTGACCCACCACAAGCGTCCTTCGCTCACGCTCTCCGACACCACGTTCCACTTCGTGGACGGCGACCCTGCCACGGTCCTCGAACAGGCCAGGGAGGCGGCGCAGGGCAAGGATGTCCGGCTCGGTGGCGGGGCCACCACCATCCGGCAGTTCCTCGACGCCGACCTCGTCGACACCCTGCATGTGGTGGTCTCGCCGGTGACGTACGGGTCAGGAGTGCGGCTCTGGGAGTCCCCCGACGAACTGCTCGACCGGTTCCACCTGGAGGCCGTGCCCAGCGCGAGCGGGGTGACGCATCACCTGTTCTGGCGGAAGTGACCGGTCCCTCGTGGCCGCCGGGCCGGCTGTCCCGGGCGTTTTCTTCGCGTCCCGGGGACGTCTGTGCGGCGGTGACCCGTCCCTCCGGGGCGGGGCTGACCGACGGGCGCAGCACCGCGCCCGCCGGCCAGCCCGTCCGCTGTCCGACGGATCGCCGGAAGCGGTGCTCCGGGGTTGGGCCTGAGAGGCCGTGCCTCAAGGCCGTTCCCCCGGCGCCAGGTCTCAGGTGCGGGGCAGCGCGCGGCTGAGGAGGGGGAGCAGGCGGTCCCAGTGGTGCTGGAGTGCCGCGGGGTTGAAGGCTTCGGTGTCGGCCATCGTGTAGCCGTGGACGGTGTCGGGGTAGATCTCGGTGGTGTGGTCGACGCCCGCTTCGTCCAAGGCCTTGTTGAACTCGTTGATGTCCTCGGGCGTCCAGTCGGTCTCGGCGAGGCCGAGGTGGATTTCGGCGTCGAGGTCGGAGACGAGGCGGTGCGGGCTGTCGGGCGCGTCGGTGACGAATTTGCCGGGGTGGAATCCGGCGACGGCGGCCACCTGGCCGGGGTGGGCCGTCGCGGTGCGCAGCGCCAGGGCGGCGCCCATGCAGTAGCCGATCGCGCCGATCGGTCCGGCGCTGACCTCGGGCTGGGTGGTGAGGAACGTGACGTAGGCGTCGGCGTCGCGCAGGGCGCGTTCGGTGGTGTGGGCCTGCATCAGGGGCTTCAGCTGGGCGAAGATCGTCGGCCGGACGTCCTGTCCGATGTGCTCGGGAAGGTCGAGCACCGGCGCGGGGGCGTGCCGGTAGTAGAGGTTGGGGACGAGTACGTAGTACCCGTGTGAGGCCAGTTCGCGGGCCATCTCCTCCAGCACGGGCCGCAGGCCGAAGGCGTCCATGTACAGCAGCACCCCCGGGTGCCGCCCGTCACCGTCGGGGAAGGCGGCGAAGGCGTCGGCCTGGCCGTCCGCGGTGGGTATCTGGAGCGTCTTGGTGGGCATGGTGGTTCTTCTTTCCTGGTGCCTTGTGCCTGGTGCTGTGCGCAGTCTCGATCGGGGATCGGAGACCGGAGCTCAGCCTAGGCGTGAGGCATCCGGCTCATTCGGCGTGGTCGCGCAGCCACTTCAGCGCCCGCGCGCCGGAGTTGAGTACCGAGAGGTGGCCGTCTGCGGGGCGCGGCGCCAATTCGGCGTCCGGGCAGTGGCGGGCGAGCCAGGCGCCGTGGGTGCTGGGGACGATCCGGTCCTGGCCGCCGTGCACGATCAGCGTCGGCGCGCTGATCTGTTCGGGAGCGAAGCCCCAGGGGCCGACGAGGGCGAGGTCGTCGTCAACTGCCCCGCCGATACCGCCCTCCAGGCCCTTCGCGGCGACGGCGGCCAGCCAGGACCACGGGCCCGCGAGCGCCGCGTGATCCGCCGGGGTGAACATCTCCGGGTCGAACTCGGCGGCGGACAGCAGCTGTTCCAGTGGTGCGCGGCCCTCGGCGGCGGCGCGCAGTTCCGCTTCGCCGGAGGCCGTCATGCCCGCGAACCAGTCCAGGCCCTCCGCGCCGAACGGGGCGAGCCCCGCCACGCAGACCGCGCCCAGGACGCGGTCCGGCAGGAGCGCCGCACACGCCAGCGCGTGCGGCCCTCCGCCGGAGGCGCCCAGGACGGCGAACTGCTCGATGTCCAGGGTGTCGACGATCGCCGAGACGTCCTCGGCGGCCGACGCGACGTCCCGGCCCGGGTGGCGGGTGGAGGCGCCGTAGCCGGGGCGGTCGTACGACACCCAGCGGATGCCGTGCTGCGCGGCGGCCTGGAACAGTGGCTCGGGCGGGGCGCCGGTGCTCGGTGTGCCGTGGTGCCAGACGACCGCCAGGGCCGGGTCCCCGCCCGCGGGGGCGGCCTCGTACACATGGAGGGTGTGGCCGTCGCTCAGTTCGAGGTCGGTCTCTGTCACCGTCACCGTCGCCATGCGGTGAGCCTACTCAGCCGGAGCGCGTACTCAGCCGCGGCGGGCCGGGAGGACCTGGACGGTGTCGCCCACCGCGCGTTCGCCCGTCGCGTCCGAGGTGATGTTGACGAGCTTGCCGCCGACCACCATCGCGCTGGAGCCGCCGCCGTCGAGGTTGAGGGCCTGCTTGGCGCCCAGGGAACGCATGAAGCGGGCGGCTTCGGCGAGCGTGAAGCCCTCGCTGACGCCCGGCTGACGGCCGTCGACCGTGGCCAGGATCAGCCGGCCGCGCTGGTCGATGCCGGCCATGGTGCGCGGCTGGCGCACGTTCGACCAGGCGTAGCCGAAGGAGAGGTCCTTCGGGTCGAGGGTGCCCTCGGCCTTGGCGTCGATGTGGACCTGGCCGTTCTCCACCAGGGTCGGCGAGGCGCTGACGATGGTGTCGTGCGCGCCGAGCCTGACCTGGCGTCCCTTGGCGTCGCGGATGACCTCCGTGACGGCGATGCGCTGGCCCTTACGGCTGTGCGAGGTGAGCCAGTTGGCGCCGGAGCCGATGCCCTGGAGCACCGAGCCGCCGGCCGGGACCTTACCGCCGAGCGAACCGACGGAGACGACACGGTCCTTGGAGTCGAGGACGACCTGAGTGCCCGCTCCCTCGGGGAGGTTGGCGCGGAACTTCGGCGTGAACTTCACCAGGTCGTTCGGCGCGGTGCAGGTGAGGTCGTGGTGCGGCAGTGCGGTCGGAGTGGCGTTGGGGCGGCCGCAGTTGCGGATCTTGCCCGGTGCGCGGTTGATGCCCTGCACGGCGTACGTGGACAGTCCGGACCGCGCGGTGACGGTGGTGGACAGGTCGGCGATACGGGAGTGCCGTCCGCCGTCGGCCAGGATCAGCGCGGCCCGCGAGCCGACAGCCATCGACTCCAACTTGCCTTCGTAGGCGGAGATACCGGCCACCGTGCCCTGCACGCCGTCGCCGTCGGACGTGATGAAGAAGCCGCCGTTGATCGCGACGAGCGACTTGGCCTTCGCGGCGGCCGACGAGGTCGTCTCGCGGTCCGCGACGCTGTCGCCGTGGGTGGACTCGACGGTGCCCCGGAACGTGGCCGGGTCGATGACCGCCACGTGGATGCTCTGCCGGTCGGCGGTCTGCTGGCCGTCGTAACCGGTCCACTCGACGCCGGTACGCAGGCCGGTGGCGGTGACGCCCTGGTTCGCGCTCTGGGCCTCGGCCTCGGCGGCGTACGAGCCGACCCGGACGCGCCAGCCCATGGTGCCGTGCGGTGTGTCGGAGTAGTCCTCCCAGCGGACCTCCTCCACACGCGGCTGGAATCCGGCGGCGCGCAACTGCCGCGCGGTGGTGTCGGCCCAGGTGCGGTCGCCGACGGGGGCCCAGGTGGCCGCACCGGTGAGCCGGTTGACGGCGGGCGCCTGGAGGGTGATCGTCCAGACCGGCCTGGCCTTGGTGTTCTGGATGACACCGGTGCGTACCTGTACGCCGGGGGCGACACTGTCGGTGGTCCAACGCACCTGGTCGGAAGCAGAGTTGGAGTTGGGCGTCAGGACGGTGGTGACCGTGGCTGCCTGCGTGGCAGCGGCTGCGGGCGCGGCGGCCTGCGCCACTCCCGCCACCGTCCAGGGGTTGACGGCCGCGAGCGCGATGGCGGTGCCCACCGCGACTCGGATCCGGATGCCGCGGCGGCCCGTGGCAGCTCCGTGCGAAAGTCTGCCGTCTTCGTTCTGCATGGTTGTCCCCAGCGCGTCGTCGTACGAAATGGCCGGCCGGGGGAATCCCGCCGTCCACTTGAGCGGGCGTAAGTACAGTCGCGGCCCGGGGCGAAGGCGGTAACTGCGGGCGAATGAGAGCGGAAGGCGTGATGAAAGACCTTAAGGCCAGTTGGGGCCGGTTGAGGTGAGTTGACACCAGAAGGGCCTGGTACTCCCACAGGACGGCCTTTGGCCGCACGGCATGAGAATGGGTGTGAAATCACCGAACTTCGGCCCCCGGACCGATCCGGAGTGATGCGTGACTGGGCACGGACGGTGGAAGGGCTCAGCTCCGGCCTGCTGATGGTCTCCGACCACGTCGTGGTGACACCGGACGTGGCCGCGCGGTACCCGGCGCCGTTCTGCGAGCCCTTCACCACGCTCTCCTGGCCGGCCGGTGTGACCGAACGGGTCCGGCCCGGGGCGCCCGTTCTGATCGTGCCGTACCGCGACCCCCTGCTCGCCGCGCGCATGGGCGCGAATCTGAGCCGGCTCAGGGGTGAACGGCGGGTGCCCGGCTTGGGTGTTGGCTGGGCGCGGCAGGAATTCGCCGCGCTGGGTGTGCCGTTCGAGCGCCGCGGGGCCCTGACGGACGCGTACCCGCGGGTGATCAAGGACGCGTGGGAGCACGACAAGGACGAGGACTACCCCGCCGGGCGGATCCCGCTCTGGGTGGGCGGCCACAGCAACGCGGGGCTGCGCCGGGCGGTGCGCCTGGGCGACGCGTGGCACCCGCTGCGGTTCACGATGCCGTGGTTGCGCGAGGCGCTGGAGCGGCTGCGGACGATCGCGTACGAGGAGCAGCGGCCGGTGCCGGAGCCGGCACCCAGGATCGCGCTGCGGCTGACCGGCTCACCGGTCACGGACGCGGACCGACTGGCCGGTGTGGGCACGATGGAGCAGGTCGTGGCGGACCTGGCGGAGCTGAGCGACCTCGGCGCCGGCACCGTACCGCTCGACACCTTCAACGGCGATCCGAGCGAGACGGACCGCCCGGAGGACGCGTGGCAGACGCTGGAGACGGTCGCGGCGGAGTGGGACCTGCGCGGACACCACGGGGTACGGGCCTCGGCGTGTCCGTGACGTGACCGCACACACGGGCCGGGCTGCCCGCGCGTGTGTGGCCCGCTCGTGTGTGCGGCCTGTCAGCGCGCGCGTGGGCGCGCGGGCAGACCGCCGGGTGGTGCGGGCGTACGTCACACCGCGTTCCAGGTGGGCGCCGGGCGCCGTCGCCGTACGCTGGAGAAGACCGCGCTCCGGAGCGCGGTCTTCTCGGGCTGGAGGCCGGCGGTGAGTGAGAGCGAGAGCTGGAAGGAACGCGGAGTGGCGCTCCGCGTCTTCGTCTACATCTTCGCGACCCACCTCTTCGCGGGCTTCGTCTGGATCCTCTTCTACGTGGGCGAGCACGCTCACAAGTGAGGTTTTCGCAGGTCGCGAGGTGTCTGCTCTACCTGCGCGAGCTGTCTCCGTGGTAGAGGCGCGCACCGGTCCTGGCGTCCGCCGGGGGCCTGCCGCGAGGCGACCAGAGGCTGCGGCTGTAGCCGTACGAGGCGATACGGGAGTCGCGCTGCCCGTTGATCCGGTGCAGCACCCAGATTCCGCCGACGAACATCACGACCATCGCGACGATCACCAGAATGGTGATGAGTCCGATCATTCGGCGTTCACCTCTTCCGGGTGTCTTCCCGGGTGCCTTCCGGGAGCGTGCACGCTGCCGGGAACATGCTTGTAGGGCGAAATGTCCCCTGTCCCTCCACCGTACTCCGGTCGCGGAAGGCCGCAGAAGAGCGCAGGGCGGTCCTGTCGAGGTGCCGGCGGCGGCGCACCGAAGGTTCACGGTTCGTATAAACCTCCCGTTTGCTGTTCCCGTGGACATGTCCGGCCTGCGACGATGTGCGCAGGTGTACGTCCGGTGCGCATGTCTGGGGGAGGGCACATGGCCGAGGTGTTCATCCGGCGCCTGAGCAGGTGGCAGGCCGAGCAGCAGCGGGAAGCCGTCGCCGATGTGTACGTCGAGGCGTACCGGCGGATCTACGGCGAGGAATTCCGCGACCGCGCGGCGTTTCTGGAGACGTTCGCGGAGGATGTGCGGCGGCCCGGCTTCGACATGGTGGTGGGGGGCGCCGCCGGAGGGAGCGCGGCGGCGTACGGGTACGGATTCCTCCTCGACCGCGACGGCGAGTGGTGGCGCGGTCTGCGCCAGGACGTGCCGTGGGACGCGGAGGAACTGACCGTCGCCGGACGGGTGTTCGTCATCGCCGAGTTGATGGTGCTGCCCGCTTTCCGGCGCGGCGCGGTCGCCACGCGCCTGGTCGAACGGCTGTTGGCGCGTGCGAACGCGGCGCTGGTGACCGTACGGGTCGATCCCGCGAACGAGCCCGCGGTCGCCGTGCTCCGCTCCTGGGGCTGGACCCGGCTGGGCGAGCTGAGCGTGCCGGTCGCCGGGCTTCCGGGGGTGGCTGCGGGTACGGGCTCGGGAGTGGGTGTGGCGCCAGGTGCGGCGTCGGACATCTGGAGCCGTGTGCTCACCTCGTGACCGGGCGGCGCTCGCCCCCGCCAGGCCTGCCGTTCTCTCTGTTCGTGTGCGACGCTCCTGTCGGCCTCTCCTCTGCGGCCTCCGGCGCCCGTGTCGTCTCCTCGGCGCCCTGTCCGGCGCTTTCCTCGCGTGTTCAGTGCCCCGCTCGGTGCGCACGTTCACGCGTGTTCATGTGTTCGCGCGCGCCCGTGCGCGTCTGTGCCTGTTCGGGCGCGTCCGAGCGTGTTCGTGCGCGTCTGGTTCTCGTCATGTCTCGTCCATGTCTCGCCCGTTTTTGGTGTGCCGGACGGCGAGTTGGGGAGTGTCTGAAACCGACCCGCCGCGAAGCGCCGTGCGCTTGGCATCGCCGAAGTGAGGCTTTAGGTTAGCCTCACCTAAGTTTGTCCGGTTCTTCGCTTCCCCGTCCCCCACCGCGAGGTAGAGCCAGTCGTGTCCGTCCAGTTCCCGCCCTCCGCCGCGCCTCGTTCCGCCTACCCGGTGGACGTCCTGCCCGCCACGGTCCGTCAACGCCTCCTGGAACTTGCGGAGTCCGCCGATCCGGTGTCCGCGTACGTGTACGACGGCGAGGTCGCCGCCGGCCGGGCCCGCCAGCTGCGCGCCGCGCTGCCGGACTGGGCCTCCGTCTACTACGCGGTCAAGGCCAACTCGCATCCGGGAGTCGTCAGGGCGCTCGCGCCGTACGTCGACGGCTTCGAGGTCGCGTCCGTGTCGGAACTGGGACTGGCCCTGGACGCCGGTGACTTCGCGGGCGCCGCCGTGCCGCCGGTCGTCGCGGCCGGTCCCGCGAAGTCCGTACCCGTACTGACGGCACTGGTACGGGCCGGAGTTGAGGCGATCAACGCCGAAAGCCTGCTCGAACTCCACCGGATCAGCCGGATCGCCGTCGCCGAGGGGGTCACCGCGCGCGTCGCGCTCCGCGTCAACCCGGCGGACATCCCGCTCACCGGTTCGCTGCTGATGGGTGGCGCGCCTTCGCAGTTCGGCGTCGCCGAGCCGGACGTACCCGAAGTGCTGCTCGCCGCACAGCGGTTGCCGGGCCTGGATCTCGTCGGCTTCCACATCCACGCGGCGTCGGGGAACCTCGACGCGTCCACCCATGCCGCGTACCTGCGCTGGTGCGTGGAGTGGAGCGTACGGACGGCACACGAGGCCGGCACGGACCTGCGTCATGTGGACATCGGCGGCGGGATCGGAGTCGCCTTCGAAGGCGAAAAGCCGTTCGACGTCAGGCGGTTCGGCGAACTGGCGGACGAGATACGGCCGCCGGACGGCGTGAAGGTCGTCCTCGAACCCGGACGGTTCCTGGTGGCCGACTGCGGCTGGTACGCGGCCGAGGTCACCGACGTCAAATTCTCCTACGGCGAGGCCTACGCCGTACTGCGCGGCGGCATCAACCACTTCCAGCTGCCCACCTCTTGGGACATCGTGCACAACGTGGCGGTGCTGCCGGTGGACGACTGGGCCGAGGACTGTCCGCGCCCCGCGGCCGAGAACACGCGCGTCACCGTCGTCGGCGAGCTGTGCACTCCTGAGGACACCCTTTTGCGTGACGTCCTGATCGACCGTGTGCGCGCGGGCGACCTCGTCGTTTTCCCGTATGCGGGCTCCTACGGCTGGGAGTTCGCGATGCACGCCTTCCTCGGCCACCCGGTCGCCGAGCGCCATCTGCTCTGAGCTTCTCAGACCTCTCATCCGGAGCTGTTTCATGACCGTTCCCACCGTCGCCCTGCCCACGACCGCGTCCTCCGCCGGAGACGATGCCGCCGAGGGCATCCTGCTCCGGCAACGCGCGAGGGAGTCCTCGGCGCGTACGTACGCGCGCTCCTTCCCGATCGTCCCGGCCCGCGCCACGGGCATGACGGTCGAGGGCGCGGACGGCCGCCGCTACCTGGACTGCCTCTCCGGCGCGGGCACGCTGGCCCTCGGCCACAACCACCCCGTGGTCCTCGAAGCCGTACGCCGCACCCTGGACAGCGGCGCCCCGCTGCACGTACTGGACCTCGCGACCCCGGAGAAGGACGACTTCACCGACGCGCTCTTCGCGACGCTGCCGTCCGCCTTCGCCGACCGGGCCAGGATCCACTTCTGCGGCCCGGCGGGCACGGACGCCGTCGAGGCGGCGCTGAAACTGATGCAGACCGCCACCGGACGGCGCGGAGTCGCGGCCTTCACCGGCGCCTACCACGGCATGACGGCGGGAGCGCTGGGCGCGACGGGGAGTGTCGCGGCGAAGGAGCGGGTCGCGGTGGGCTCGGCGGAGGTGACGCGGCTGCCGTATCCGTACTCCTACCGCTGCCCGTTCGGCGTCGGCGGCGAGCGCGGGGCCGAACTGGCCGCGACATACACGCAGCGGCTTCTGGACGATCCCTCGGGCGGTGTCGTACGGCCCGCCGCGATGATCCTCGAAGCGGTGCAGGGCGAGGGCGGCGCGGTGCCCGCGCCGGACAGCTGGCTGCGGGAGATGCGGCGGATCACCAGCGAGCGGGAGATCCCGCTGATCGTGGACGAGGTACAGACCGGCGTCGGGCGCACGGGCGCGTTCTGGGCGGTCGGGCACAGCGGGATCGTGCCGGACGCGATGGTGATGTCGAAGGCGATCGGCGGCAGCCTGCCGCTGGCGGTGATCGTGTACGACGAGGCGTACGACGGCTGGCAGCCGGGCGCGCACACCGGCACGTTCCGCGGCAACACCCTGGCGATGGCCACGGGCGCGGCGACGCTGCGGTACGTGGCCCGCGAGGGCCTGGCCGAGCGCGCGGCCGTGGTGGGCGCGCGGATGACGGCGCGGCTGGAGGGGCTGCGCGCGGAGGTCCCGATGGTCGGCGACGTACGCGGCCGCGGCCTGATGATCGGCGTCGAGATCGTGGACCCGGAGGCCGGCGAGGACTCGTGCGGCGCCCGCCCGGCCGCTCCGGACCGCGCGGAACGCGTCCGCGCGGCCTGCCTGGACCGCGGCCTGATCGTGGAACTGGGCGGCCGGTTCGGCTCCACGGTGCGGCTGCTGCCTCCGCTGGTGATCACGGACGAGCAGGCCGAGGCGGTCCTGGACCGCCTCGCGGACGCGCTGAACGAGGTCGCGGCGGGACGGCGGGCATGACGACGGGGACGGGCGTGACGGCGGCGGGTGTGACGGTGGCGGTTGTGGCGACGGGGACGGGCGTGACGACGGGCACGGGAGCGGCGTTCGGCGCGGCGATGGACGAGATGCCGCCGGAGGGCACGGGGGGTGTGCCGTACGGCGACGGGCTGACCACGCGGGCGGGAACGGGCGCGGGCGCTGCCCGGATGGCCGCGGGTGCGGGGTCGCCGGTCGCGGAGGGCGGCCCGCTGGGGCATACGGCCGGCCCGGTGTCCGGGGAGGCCCGGCCGGATTCCGGGGCCGGGCAGGAGTCCGGGGCGAGGGGGGTGGGCGAGACCGTGCGTGTGCCCCGTCAGATGCCGGTCCAGGAGCGGAGCGGCGCCGAGGCTCCCGCGCGTGACGTGGTGTCGCTGCCGCGCCAGGTGTCGGGACCGGAGAGGGCGGCTGCGGCCGCTTCGGCTTCCGTGGCTGCCTCGGCGCGGGCTTCCGCGGCTGCTTCGGCGGCAGCGGTTGCTTCGGCGCGCGCTTCCGGGGCGGCTTCGGGCTCGGGTTCCGGGCCGGCTCTGGCGTCGGGGCCGGGGGCCGGGGCCGTTCCGGGGATGGGGTCCGGGGCCGCCTCGGCTTCGGGCCCTGGGGCGGCCCCTGGGCGCGACGCCGTGACGGTGCCGCGCCCGCGCCACGCGATGGACACGCCCGATGCGGCCGCCTTGCGGCCCACCGCGACGGACAAGCCCGATCCGGCTGCCTTCCGGCCCGCCGCGCTGTCCGGTGGCGTGGACGGACCCGCCGCCCTGGCACCGCTGCTGGAGACCGTGCTGGCGGCTCTCACCGAAGGCGCCCGACGGCGTGGCGGGCCCGTCACAGCCGGGGCGCCGGACGGCATCGCGGCAGGCGTGGCCGCCGGTTTCAGTCGGCTGAACGCCACCGGAGCCACCGCGCTCGGACGGCTCACCGAACTGCTCGCGCACGGCAGCGCCGACCCCGCCGACCCGGCCTGCGCGGCGCATCTGCACTGCCCGCCGCTGGCCGTCGCCGTCGCCGCCGACCTCGCCGTGTCCGCGCTCAACCCCTCGCAGGACTCCTGGGACCAGGCGCCCGCCGCCACCGCCATGGAGACCCTGCTCCTCCAGGAACTGGCGCAGCTCGTCGGATACGACCCCGGCCGCGCGGCGGGCGTTCTCACCTCCGGTGGTACGGAGTCCAACCTGATGGGCCTGATGCTGGCCCGCGACCGGGTGCTCGGCGCAGCCACCGGGCAGCAGATCGAGCTGTCCGGCGTCGCCGGCCGGGGCGCGCGGCCCCGCATCCTCGCCTCGGCCGCCGCGCACTTCTCCGTGCAGCGGGCGGCGGCCCTGCTGGGGCTCGGCGAGGACGCCGTACTTCCGGTGCCGGTCGACCGGCACCTGCGCATGGAACCGGCCGCGCTGGCCGAAGCCCTCGACGGCTGCGCCCGGCGCGGAGAGCTGCCGGTCGCCGTCGTCGCCACGGCGGGCACCACCGACACCGGCGCCATCGACCCGCTGCGCGCCTGCGCCGAACTGGCCGCCGCGCACGGCGCCTGGCTGCACGTGGACGCCGCGTACGGCGGTGGCGCCCTGCTCTCCGACCGGCTCGCGCCGCTGCTGGACGGCCTCGGCCTCGCCGACTCCGTCTCCCTCGACTGGCACAAGCTCGGCTGGCAGCCGGCCGCGGCCGGGGTGTTCCTGGTCCGGGAGTCGGAGACGTACGCGTCGCTCGCGCGGCGCGCGGTCTACCTCAACCCGGCCGACGACGAAGAGGCCGGCTACCCGAGCCTCCTCGGTCTGTCGCTGCGTACGACCCGCCGCGCCGACGCGTTCAAGATCGCGGTCACGCTGCGGACGCTCGGCCGAGAAGGACTCGGCAGGCTCGTCGACGCCTGCCACGACCTCGCGGTGGCGGGAGCGCGGACCGTACGGGAGCGTCCGGAGCTGGAACTGCACGGCGAACCCGTCCTGACCGCCTTCCTGTTCCGCTACCTGCCCGCCGACCCGGCACGCGCCGACGGGATCAACGCCGCGCTGCGCCGCCGTCTCCTGCGCGAGGGCCGCGCGGTCGTCGGCCGTACGGAACTGCCGGGCGACGGGCCGGGCCGCGTACGCCTCAAGCTGACCCTGCTCAACCCGCACACCACCTCGGCCGAGGTCGAACGACTGCTGCTCGCCGTCGTGGCCGCGGGCCGCGCGGAAGAGGCGAACGATGCGAACGAGGCGCGGGAAGCGGAAGAGGCAGAAGAGGCGCGGGAAGCGAACGAGGCGCGGGAAGCGGAAGAGGCAGAAGAGGCGCGGGAAGCGAACGAGGCGCGGGAAGCGCGAGAAGAGGGCGCGGCGCTGTGAACCATCCCGTTCTGGCGGCTCACGCATCGGCCGACGACCCGCTCGACCATCCTGACGCGCTGTACGCCGGACACGCGGCGGCGATGGAGACGCTGCTGCGCGCGTACGTGCGCGAGACGGGTACGGAAGTACCGGCGGCCGGATCGGACCTCGTCCTCGGACTTGCCGCGACCGGACTCCGGTTGACTGTCCCGGTCCGCTACCGCTCGGTCTCCGGCTGGCACCGCTTCGGCCCCCCGCGCACCGCACCGGCCCACGCGCCGGGATCCGGAGAGGCCGACGCGCCGGGATCCGGAGAGACCGAAGCGCCGGATTCCGGACCGGCCGACGCACCGCCGTTCCTGCCCGCCGACACCGCGCTCGTCGCCGCCGCGCTGATCCGCGAGAGCACGCTCGGACGCGGCGCGGCGCCGCACCTGGGCGGTGACGCCGTCGGCCGCGTACTCAACTCGGCCGCGCGCACGGCCGTGCACATCGAGCGCCGCCGCGCCGAGACGGCCGGAGCCACGAAGGCCGCCAAGGGCTCGCAGCACGGCGGGTCGGGAGAGAACGCGGACGCGCACGGCCCCGCGCCCTTCCTCGGCGCCGAGCAGGCGCTGCTCCTCGGGCACCCCTTCCACCCGGCGCCGAAGAGCCGCGAGGAGGCGTCGGAACGCGAACTGGACGCCTACTCGCCCGAGTTGCGCGGATCCTTCCCGCTCCACTGGTTCGCCGCGCACCCGGACGTCCTCGTCGGCGAGAGCATCGACGGCCGTACGCCCACCGAGCTGCTGCGCTCGCTCGCCGCCGACGGACCCGAACCGCCCGCCGGCATGGTCGCCGTACCCGCGCACCCCTGGCAGGCCCGCGACATACTGGACCGCCCGGAGATCGCGGCGCTGCTCGACGCCGGTCTGCTGCGGCCTCTCGGTCCCGCGGGTCCCGCCTGGTCCCCGACCTCGTCCGTACGGACCGTCCACCGGCCGGAAGCCGAGGTGATGCTCAAGCTGTCGCTCGGTATGCGGATCACCAACTCCCGGCGCAACAACCTCCGTTCCGAGATGCGACTCGGCGTACGCGCGGCTCGCCTGCTCGCCGCGGGCCCGGCGCGGCGGCTGCGCGCCGAGCATCCCGAATTCGCCATCCTGCGCGACTTCGCCTGGGTGTCGGTCGGGCCGGACGACGCGGAAACCGGCCTGGAGACCGCTTTCCGCGACAATCCCTTCCGTCAAGTCCGCCACGTCACGTCCGCCACAACCGGCTTCGGCACCGGGGCCATGGAAGGGCAGTGCGTGGCCGGGCTGCTCGCCGAGCGCACCGGTCCCGGCGACGGCGCCCCGCCGCGCCACCGGGCCCTCCTGTCGGAGGCCGTGTCGCGTACGGCCCTCACCCACGGGATCTCCACCGCCGAGGCGTCCGCCCGCTGGCTGGCCGCGTACCTCGACGTACTCGCCGTCCCGCTGATCCGGCTCCAGGCCTGGTACGGCATCGCCCTGGAGCCGCACCACCAGAACACCCTCGTCGCGCTGGGCGCGGACGGGCTGCCCCGGGCCGGGTGGTACCGCGACAGCCAGGGCTATTACGTCGCCTCCTCCCGCGCCGCCGAGGTCGAACAACTGCTGCCCGGCGCGGCCGACGGGCTCGAGCTGGTCTTCGACGACGCGTTCGTGGACGAGCGGGTGGCGTACTACCTGGGCATCAACAACCTCCTCGGTCTGGTGGGCGCGTTCGGCGCGCTCGGGCTCGCGGACGAAGGTGAGCTGCTGCGCGTACTGCGCGGCCGGCTGGAACTGCTCCGTGCCACCGAGCCCGGCGCGAAGGGGCTGCTCGACCTGTTGCTCGACGCGTCCGTGCTGCGCTGCAAGGGGAACTACCTCACGTGCGTGGACGGTCTCGACGAACTCGTCGGGGACGTCCACACCCAGTCCGTCTACATCGATCTTCCCAACCCCCTCGCGGAGGCGACGCGGTGACCGATCACGAAGATGGCACGCCCGACGCAACCACCGTCTACGACCTCGTGGGCATCGGCATCGGCCCGTTCAACCTGTCGCTCGCCGCGCTGGCCGACGGCGCGCCCGAGCTGCGCACCCTGTTCCTCGACGCGAAGCCCGCCTTCTCCTGGCACCCCGGTCTGCTGCTCGAAGGCACCACGCTCCAAGTCCCCTTCCTGGCAGACCTGGTGACGATGGTCGCGCCGACGAGCCCGTGGTCCTATCTCAACTACCTTCGGGAACACGACCGGATGTTCCCCTTCTTCTTCTCGGAGCGCTTCCACATCCCGCGCCGGGAGTACGACCACTACTGCCGGTGGGTGGCCGAGCGGCTGCCGTCGTGCCGGTTCGACGCGCGCGTCACAGCCTTGGAGTGGGACGAGGGCGCCCAGGCGTTCGCGGTCACCCACCGGACGGCGAAAACGGCAGACTCCGATGCCGGTGTCAACGCCGGTGCCGGTGCCGGTGCCGATACCGCTGCCGTTGTCGACGGTGGCACGGTCTCGCGGGTGCTGGCCCGGCAGATCGTGCTCGGCGTCGGCACACTCCCCGTCGTCCCCGAACCGCTGCGCCCGCTGGTCACCGCCGCACACGAGGGCCGTGTGCTGCACAGCGCCGACTACCGCACCCACCGGGCCGCGCTGGCGGCCGCCGACGACGTCACCGTCATCGGCGCCGGTCAGTCCGGCGCCGAGGTCACCCTCGACCTGCTCCGCCACCAGGACGGCAACGGCGAAGGCGGACCGTACGTACGCTGGCTCGCCCGCACCCCGGCCTTCGCGCCCATGGAGTACTCCAAGATCGGCCTGGAGCACTTCACGCCCGACTACATCCGCTACTTCCGCGCCCTGCCGGCCGACCGGCGCCGCCGACTCGTCGGCGAGCAGTGGCAGTTGTACAAGGGCGTCAGCGAGGAGACGCTGGCCGAGATCCACGACGAGCTGTACGAGCGGACGATAGGCGGCACGGAACCGCGCGCCGCGCTCCATCCCGGCGTGGAGATCGTCGGAGTCGCGGTGGGCCCCAGGGGGCCCGGCGCCGGCTATCTGCTGACCTGCCGGCACATCGAACAGGACGCGATCTTCGAGATCCGTACGAAGGCGATCGTGTGCGCCACCGGTTACGCGGCCGGCCGTCCCTCCTTCCTGAACGGCATGGCGAAGCTGGTCGACTGGGACGACCAGGGCCGCTACCGGATCGACGGCGACTACCGCGTCGCGCTCGACCCGCGCGTGTCCGGCGTCCTCTACGTACAGAACGCCGAACTGCACACCCACGGCGTGGGCGCTCCCGACCTCACGCTGGGTGCGTGGCGCGCGGCGACGATCCTGAACGCCGTCGCGGGACGGACGGTGCTGCGCGTACCGGAGCGGGCCGCCTGGACGACGTTCGGGGCGCCGGCGGTGCCGGAGGCGCCGGGCATTCCCCGGTCTCGGGCGTCCTTGAGGGCTTTGGACGGGCGTACGCCATAGACCGTGCCGGCCGGGGCGGTGAGCGCCTGTTGGCCGGCGCCGGCCCGGGTGTCGCGCGGGGGCGGCGGTGGGGTCGGCTGCGGGGCTGGCCGATACGAAGCGCGCGCCGCGTCACGGGCCGCCCGCCCTCCGATACGCGGGAAAGCCCGCCAAGCGCGCCGAGGGGCGGGATAGTTGAGGAGACTGCGTTATCGCACCCGACTCCGCCGGGCCGGCCGGCACCGGTGTGTCCGGCGGCCGCCGCTCGCCGCGTCCACCGTCGCACGCGCCCCGACCGCCACAGCGCGCAGCGCGGCGCGCCCCCGCGCACACCGTCGCCCGGATCCCCGCTCGCATCCTCGTCCGCACCGCTCCACGCACCCGAGCACCCGCGTACCGCCGTCCCCGTCCCCGCGTACACCGAGGAGAACCCCGATGAACCATCCCACCCGCGACGCCTGGGCGCAGGCGGGCCGGCGACTGCTCGTCAAGGCGGTCGAGGAGTTCGCCTACGAGGAACTGCTCGTCCCCGTCCCGGACACCGGACCGGACACCGTCCCCGACCCGGACGCCAACACCGTCAGCACCGCCCGCGCTTACCGCCTCGACCTCGGCGCCGGTGTCCACTGGACCTTCCGTGCCGACCGGGGCACCTTCGCCACCTGGCGCGTCGAGCCCGGCAGCCTGCGACGGCACCCGGCGGACGCGGCGGCGGACGGCGGCCAGGAGCCGGGCCCCGAAAGGCTGTTGCTCGATGCCCGGGGCGTCCTCGGCTGGGACGGGCCCACCACCGCAGAGGTGCTGCGCGAGCTGACCGCGACCCGCCGCGCCGACGCCGACGCGCTCGCCCGCGCGCTGCCCGCCGCCGCGCTCGCCGAACTCGACCACCTGGACCTGGAGGCGTACCAGGACGGCCATCCCTGCATGCTGCTCAACAAGGGCCGGCTCGGGTTCTCCGCCGCCGACGCCGCCGCGTACGCCCCGGAGGCGGGCCGGCCGATACGTATCCTCTGGGCCGCCGTGCACAACAGCCTCGCCGCCTACTCCGGCGCTCCGGGCCTGGACGCCGAGCAGTTGCTCGCGGAGGAGCTGGATCCCGGCACACGGGAGCGATTCGCCGCCGTGCTCGCCGATGCGTCCGACCGGAGCGAAGTGCCCTACGCACCGGACGAGTTCGTCTGGCTGCCGGTGCACCCCTTCCACTGGGACGAGGCCGTCGCCACCCTCTTCGCGCCGTACCTCGCCGAAGGCCGCGTCGTGCTGCTCGGCCGGAGCGACGACCGTTACCGTGCGCTCCAGTCCATCCGCACCCTCGCCAACCTCGACCACCCGCACCGCCGCAATGTGAAAGTGCCCCTGCTCATCCGCAACACCCTGGTGTGGCGCGGCCTTTCGACCGTGCCGACCGAGGCCGCCCCCGATGTGAGCGCCTGGCTGCACTCCGTAAGGGACTCCGATCCGTACCTCCGTGACGAGCTGCGGTTCCATCCGCTCGGCGAGGTCGCGGCCGTCGCCGTCGCGCATCCGCTGTACGAGTCCGTCACGGACGCCCCGTACCGCTACCACGAACTCCTCGGCGCCATCTGGCGCGAGCCCGTCTCCGCGCTCCTCGGCGAGGGAGAGAAGGCCCGCACCATGGCCGCGCTGCTCAAGACCGGAGTGGACGGCCGGGCGCTCGCCGCCGAACTCGCCGCTCGCTCAGGGCTGTCCGGGCGTCAGTGGCTGGAACGATTCTTCAGCGCGCTGCTCCCGGGCCTCCTGCACTACCTCTACCGCTACGGCGTCGCGTTCTGCCCGCACGGCGAGAACACCGTCGTCCTCTTCGACAGCGACGACACCCCGATCGGCATCGCCGTCAAGGACTTCGCGGAGGACGTGAACCTCCTCCCCGGCCACCACCCCGAGTACGCGGGCCTGTCCGAGCGGGCGGACGCCGTACTGCTGCGCTGGCCGGCCCACGAGCTGGCGCACTCACTCCTCAGCGCGGTCTTCGCCGGCCACTTCCGGTTCTTCGCACCGCTGGCCGCCGAGCATCTCGGGGTGCCGGAGGCGGATTTCTGGAGGCTGGTCCGGGCCGAGATCGAGCGCTATCACGCGCGCTTCCCCGAACTGGCCGGCCGATTCGCCGCGTTCGGCCTCTTCGCGCCGGACTTCGACCGCGTCGCGCTCAACCGGGAACAGCTGCTCGGTGGCGGTTTCCACGACCGCTCGGAGCGAGACGAGGGCTTCGACGTCGTCCACGGCACTGTGCCCAACCCCCTTGCCGACCCGACCGACACGGGTGCCGGGCGGCTCGCCGGAACCTCCGAGGAGACAAAATGACGGCCTACGAGCAGCTGCGCGCATCCGTCGAGGCCGGCACCGTCGAGGAGGTCGTCGTCGCGGTCCCCGACCTTCAGGGCCGGCTCCAGGGCAGCCGCCTGTCCGCCGCGTACTTCCTGGAGGAGGTCGCGCGCAACGGCTTCGGTGCCTGCGTCTATCTCCTCGCCTCCGACGTCGAGATGGGCACCGGTCCCGGCTACGCCATCGACGCCTGGAAGAGCGGCTTCGGCGACTTCACCCTGCGTCCGGACGCCGGGACTCTGCGGACCGCGCTCCCGTGGGACGACGGCACGGCGATGATCCTCGCCGATCCCGTCTGGCCCGGTCCGGAGGCCGCTCCGGTCGAGGTGGCGCCGCGCCACATCCTGCGCACGCAGCTCGACCGGCTGGCGGAGCGCGGGCTGACCGCCTTCGCCGGTACGGAACTTGAGTTCCTGCTCTTCCTCGGCTCGTACCGCAGCGCCTGGGAGTCGAGGTACGAGGGGCTGTCCACGGGAACCGCGTACAACGTCGACTACTCGCTCCAGGGTCTGTCCGAGATCGAGCCCGTCGTACGCCGTATCCGGCGGGAAATGGGCCGCGCGGGGCTGAAGTTGGAGACCGCGCGCGGGGAGTGTCACGCCGGGCAGTACGAGATCGTCTTCCGGTACGCGGAGGCGATGACGACCTGCGACAACCACGTCTTCTTCAAGAACGGCGCCAAGCAGATCGCGGCGCAGGAGGGCGTGGCGCTCACCTTCATGCCGAAGTTCGACTCCGGCGAGGGCAACTCCTGCCATGTGCACCTGTCGTTGCGCGGCACGGACGGAACGCCGGTACTGGCGGACGAGAACGCGGCCGACGGCACCGGAATGTCGGAGCTGATGCGGCACTTCGTCGCCGGACAGCTCGCCTGCCTGCCGGACTTCGCGCTGCTGATGGCGCCGAACATCAACTCGTACAAGCGCCTCCAGCCGGGCGCGTTCGCGCCGACCGGCATCACCTGGGGCCGCGACAACCGCACGTGCCCGATACGGGTGGTCGGCGCGGGCGCCTCGCTGCGGATCGAGCACCGGGTGCCCGGCGGCGACGCGAACCCGTATCTCGCCGTCGCGGCGGCGGTCGCGGCCGGCCTCCACGGCGTCGAGCACCGCCTCGAACTGCCCGCACCGCACGAGACGAACGCGCTCGCCGACACGTCCGTACCGCGGCTGCCCGGCACACTGACGGAGGCGCTGCACCACTGGGAGCGCAGCGAGATCGCCGAAAAGGTCTTCGGGCAGGCGGTCGTCGGCCACTACGCGCAGGCCGCGCGCACCGAACTGGCCGCCTTCGAAGGGGCGGTCACGGACTGGGAGCGCATGCGCGGCTTCGAACGCCTCTGACGCGCCTGGTCCGTACGTCTGCCGACGGGACCCCGTACGAGCGTCCGTACGGGGTCCCGTCACCGCAACACGTCCAGCGCTCAGCCCGCGTCGGCTCTACCGCTTCGCCGCCGAGGTGTAGTCCTTCTCCATCTCGTCCAGCACCTTGCCCGCACCGGTGTAACCGATGCCCAGCATCCACACGTTGTCGTCGACCTTGAAGGCCATGCCCTTCTTCACGGCGTCGAGGCTCTTCCACAGCGGCCCGCCGACGGTGTCGGTCTCCTTGGCCTGCTTCGGGTCGCCGTACGTGGAGTAGAAGATGACGTCGGCGTTGGCCTTGTCGATCTGCTCGGGGCTGACGTCGAGCGAGAAGCCGGTGGTGTCCTGGTTGGCGGGGCGGCCGACCTGGAGATCCTTGAAGACGGACCCGACGAACGTGTCGTTCAAGTAGAGCCGGGTGTCCGCGCCTTCAACGAACCGTACGAAGCCGACCTTGATCTTCTTCGCGGCGGCGGGACCGCCGAGCGTGGTGGTCAGCCGCTTGATGTGCGCGTCGTAGCCGGCGACGACGGACGCGGCCTCGTTCCTCTTGCCGAGGGCGTCGGCGTGCAGCTCGAAGTTCTCGCGCCAGGTCGGTCCCGTCGTGTCGGAGAAAACCGTCGGGGCGATCTGGGAAAGGGACTTGTAGTTCTTCTCGTCGCGCACCTTGCTGCTCAGGATCAGGTCGGGCTTGAGCGCGTTGATGGCTTCGAGGTTCGGCTCGCCGATGACACCGACGGGCTTGACGCCCTTCAGCCTGTCCTCGGGGAGGTACGTGGAGAACGGCGCGCCGTCCGCCACGGTGGTGGCGCCGACCGGTGTGAACCCGAGGGTGACGGCCGAGTCGAGCGCGTCGGTGTCGAGCACGACGACGCGCTTCGGGGCGTCCTTGACCTTCACCTCGCCCATCACGGTCGAGACCGTGTGCGTGCCGGCGTCCGACGCCTTGTTCGCGGGCTCGTCGCTGCCGCCGCCGCACGCGGCGAGGGTGAGGGCGAGAGCGGTGGCGGCCACGGTGACACGGAGTGCGAAGGATCTGGGCACGCGGGAAGCCTCCCTGACGGCAGCCCGGTACCTCCCCGGACTTAACTAAGCGAAACCTAGGCTCAGTTCCGGGCGAGGGACAAGTGACTTACCGGCGAAGAAGGGCCGTGGCGAGGAGGCGCTGTGGCGTGAAGAGGCCGCGGCCTCAGATGACCGGCGGGCGCCCCAGCTGGGTCATCCGCCCGACCGTGCGCCAGCGCATGGGCCGCCGCGATCCGCACGCCGTCCGTACGCCCTCGAAGAAGCCGCCGAACCACGCGCGCAGGCCGCTGACCGAATGCGTACGGGCCACCGTGAGCAGGATCCACGTACCGAGGTAGATCGGCACGAGCGGCGCGGGCAGGTGCCTGCGCGCCAGCCACACCCGGTTGCGGGCGGTCATCCGGTAGAACTCGGCGTGCCGGGCCGGGGAGGTGCGCGGGTGCTGGAGGACCAGCTCGGGGTCGTACTGGATCTTCCAGCCGGCGTCCAGCGCACGCCACGCGAGGTCGGTCTCCTCGTGCGTGAAGAAGAACTCGTCCGGCCAGCCACCGGTCTGCGCCAGCATCCGCATGGACAGGGCGTGCCCGCCGCCGAGGAAGGTGGTCACCTCGCCGCCGCGCATCGGGTCGTCGGCCCGCAGGCGCGGCACGTGCCTGCGCTGGGTGAAGCCGGTCTCGTCGGCGATACGGAAGCTGACGATGCCGAGCTTGGGATCGTTCTCGTAGTGATCGGCGACACGGCTGATCACGTCGGCGTCGATGAGGAGGCCGTCGTCGTCCAGATCGATGAGGACATCGACGTCACCGGCCTCGCGGAGCTTCTCCATGGCGACATTGCGGCCGCCGGAGACGCCGAGATTGGTCTCCAGCTCCACTCCGATGACCCAGTCGGGCAGCTCGGGCAGCGGCGCGCCGTTGCCGATGACCACGGTCCGCTGCGCGGGTTCCCGCTGCTTGGCCACGGAGTCCAGCAGAGCCCGCAGCTCGACGGGTCGGGTCCCCATGGTCAGTACAGCCACACCCACACGCGGTCGTGTCACGTCCAGATCACTCCAGCACTCGTTGGCAGCAGAGCGTCGATGGTATCGGTTCCCGCCATTATCCAGTCACTGGAAGGTGTCATCATGGACGACAAGAATTCACTTTGGTGTTGCGTTCTGCCGCGAAATGGCTAAAAAGAGGAACAATCGCGACCGGATATGAGCGTGACACGTGACGGGCGCCACTGGGCGGGTCGCCGTCGCGGCCGTCGTGGGGCGCGTGGATTTCTCCCTCGGGCGGGCTCCGCGCCGAGCGTGCACGGGGATCGATTTGAGCCTACGTCGGACCCCGCCGCGCCGGACGGGACATGGGTGGGGCCGTGAACGGACACCGTACGGGGGATGAGAAGTCCTGCCCTCTCGACGCCGCGGTCCGCCGGCCGCCGCCCGTCACTCCCGCGCCCTGCCTGTGGCGGTGACGGCGATGTCAGGGTTTGTCAACTGCCCTGCGTGATCGTGGCAGTGGTCCGGTGGCGACCGCTGCCGGGCCCCGCTGTCCCCTGTCGAGCCGCCCGATACCGGAGCCGAAGCGCGACCCGATGCCGGAGCGGATGTCGATACGGGTGCGGATGCCGAGGGCGGTGCCGCTCCTCGCGGTCCGGCGTTACGGTCCGACATGACACGTACCTGACACCACCGCCCCCGGTGTCGCCGCACCTGGCGCTCGACACGCTCACCCCCGCCCCCGGCCCAGAGCGCCTGACCCATGCCCATGCCCGCTCACGCACTTCCCCTTCTACGCGCGTACAGACGCACGCGACCAGACACCCCACGGAGCGCCCGATGACCACAGGCACCCCCAAGCCCCAGATCGACACGAGCAAGCCGCACTCGGCACGGGTGTACGACTATCTTTTGGGAGGCCGAGACCACTTCGCGGCCGATCGGCAGGTCGGCGCCCTGCTGCCGGAGAAGTCACGGCGCGACGCGCGCCTCAACCGCGCCTTCATGCAGCGCGCCGCCGCCTGGCTGGCCTCCGAGGGCGTCGATCAGTACCTCGACATCGGTACGGGCATCCCCACCGAACCGAACCTGCACCAGATCGTCCAGCGCATCAATCCGAAGTCGCGCGTCGTTTACACCGACCACGACCCCATTGTGCTCCAGCACGCCGAATCCCTGCTGGCCAGTACGGCGGACGGCGCGACGGACTACATCGAGGCCGACATCCGCGAGCCGCTGGTCATCCTCGAACACGCCCGCGCCACCCTTGACTTCAGCCGTCCCATCGCCCTGTCGGTGATCGCGCTCATGCACTTCATCACCGACGGGCAGGACCCGTACGGCATCACCCGTACCCTCGTCGACGCACTCCCCTCCGGCAGCTATCTGGTGCTCACGCAGGGCACCGCCGACTTCCACCCGCAGCTCGCCGGTCAGGTCACCGGTACGTACACCAAGGGCGGCATCGCGCTGCGGCTGCGCGCCCACGCGGAGGTCGCCCGGTTCTTCGAAGGGCTCGCCTTCGTGGCCCCGGGCCTGGTGACGGCGCCGCAGTGGTACCAGGAGGCCCCCGCCCCGGCGGACGAGGACTGCTCCTTCTACGTCGGCGTCGCGCGCGTTCCGTAGGACCGCACGGGCTGCGAGGACGGCGCGAAGACCGCGCGAAGGCGGGCGGTTGGTGGCGGGTGCGGCCGCCACTTCCGGCTCGGTCCCCGCCACTTCCGGCCCCGGTCCCCGTCAGTCCGGTAGGGAAGCTGCGCCGGCCCCGAGGTGCTGGGCGCCGTGGAAGAGCTGCCGGGACCGTGGGAAACGCTCGGCCGTCGGGTCCAGCAGGTCCACGAGGGCGATCAACTGCTTCTGCATGACCTCCAGTCGGGCCACCGCCGGACGGGTGTCCGCGGCCAGCCGGTCGATGTCCGCCAGCGGCTGCGCGAACCAGCGGCGGAAGCCGTCGTCCGCTTCGAGCTTCGCGCAGAACTCCACGTACCCGAGGCAGCGCCGCCGCCCCGGTTCGCCCTCCGGGTGGACCATCAGCTCACCGATCGCCCGCTGATGGACCCGGAAGAGACGCAACTCGTTTCCCACGGAAGGGTTTCCGCCAGGACCGGGCTCATGGGCGAAACTGAGAGACGCCCCGATGTCGGAGATCTTCACCATGACATCGCGATTGGTGGCGGTCCGCCCGAGATCGAGGAACCGCACGTCCCGGCGCAGGATTTCCACCCAGCCGAGGTATTCGGCCAGCACGAAGACGGTGCTGCGCCGCACGTACTCGGCTTCCTCAGCCGTGCCGTCGGTGAGGAAGGCGGTGATGAATCCCTTGCCGGGACCGCCACTGCTGTCCAGGGCGTGTCCGTGCAGGATGTTGAACAGCCTGCTCTGGAGGTCGAAGGCGGCCCACGCCAGCGATGCGCCGTACGTGTCCATCAGGCTGCGCTGCTCCATGGTCCGCAGCCGTCGCTGCTGCCAGTAGCCCAGGAGGGCGGCCATGGAGGCACTGACCAGCGCCACCGCCGCCGACACCAGTGTCAGTACATCCATCGGTACGAACTCCCCGGCAGGGGCGGCCTCTTGACCGCCAATCGGCATGGCGTCCGATCCTAGGGCGTGTCTTCCTCGCCAGTGGTCCCGGAGCCCTCGGCGTCCTCCGAGCCCGGGGTGCCCCCGGCGGTGGCCGTCGCGCGGGCCAGGTCGATGAACGCCTGGGCCGCGGCGGTGACCGGCCGGTCGTCGGGGCGGATGAGACTCAGTTCGAACTGTGGCGCGGGGTCGACCGAACAGACGTGGTGGGCGCGGTTGCCCGGCAGCATGCTGCCCGGCAGGAACGCGAGCCCGAATCCGGCGTGGACGAGTTCCGCGACGGTGAACACGTCCGCCACCTCGACGGAGACGATCCGGCCGATACCCGCCTGCTCGAACGTCCGGTCCACGCCGGCGCGGATGCCCCACCCCGACGGGGAGTCGACGAACTCCTCGCCCGCCAACTCGGCGATCGGGACCGTACCGCGCCCGGCGAGACGGTGACCCGGCGGACAGAGGAGCACCAGCGGCTCCCGGGCCAGCCGCAGCACCTCGACTCCCTTGGGCCGCCCGGCAGGCAGCGAGACGAACGCGACATCGAGCATCCCCTCGGCCACCTGGCGGGCCAGCGCCCCGGACCCGCCGACCGACGACACGGGAAGCAGTTCCACCCCGGGGCGCTCCTGGTGGTAGCGGGTCAGCAGACCGCCGAGGTCGATCGCGGTCAGTGACTGCATGATGCCGACCCGCAGTGTCCCCCTGACCCCTCCTTCGACCCCGGCGACGGCGTCGCGCGCGACGGTGACGGCGGCCAGTACCGTCCTGGCCTCGGTCAGCAGCGCCTGGCCCGCCGGGGTGAGCCGCACGCTGTGCGTGGTGCGGTGGAACAAGGCCGGGCCGAGTTCCTTTTCGAGCGTGCGGATGGCGACCGACAGCGAGGACTGTGAGACGTGTACGCGGGCGCCGGCGCGCGTGAAGTTGAGTTCCTCGGCGACGGCGACGAAGTACTCGAGCTGCCGCAACTCCATGTGCCTGCCTCATCGTTATCGGTGCTCGACGTGCCCGGTGCGCCCCGCGTGCCCGACCGCCCTGATAGTCCGGCCGCCGGGCGGTCGGTCAGTGCCCCCGGTCAGGACCCGGGGACCACCACCAGTTTGCGGTGAGCCGATCCCGCCTTCAGCAGGTCCCAGCCATGCCGGAAGCCGCTCAGCGGGACGCGCTCGATGTCGAGTGCGATCTTCCCCTCCGCCGCGAGTTCCGTCATCCGGACGTACGCCGCCCGCCGTACGTCCGCCGGGGCCAGCAGGACGCTGTGCCCGATCAGGGACATCGTCTTGTTGCGGAACGACGCGGCCGTGACCGTGGCCGTGGCGGACGCTGCGTTACCCACCTGCACCAGCCGCGCCCCCGGGTTGGCGACGGCGATCACATGGGGGATCGCCTCGCCCCAGACCAGGTCGAGCACCACGTCGCAGCCCCCGGGCGCGGCCGCGCGCAGGGCGTCCTCCAGACCGTCCGGCCCGTCGAGCCGTACCACCGCGTCGGCGCCCAGCGCGGCCAGTTTCTCCCGTACGTCACCGCGGGCGGCGGCGACCACCCGCCCGGCCCCCAGCAGCCGGGCCGTCTGGACCGCGAGCTGTCCGACGACACCACTGGCGCCGAGAATCAGGACCGTCTCGCCTGGTGCCAGCCGGGCCCGGTACTCCAGGGCCGTCCAGCCGGCCGTTCCCGCCACGCCCAGGGCCGTCGCCAGCGCGGGGTCGAGCGTGGGCGGGACCGGCGTCAGCGAGGCCTCGTTCACCGGCGCCAGCTCGGCGAACGAGCCGTAGGGGGCGGGAGCGTCCACGAAGTACACCCGGCTGCCGTCGGCCAGCTCGCCCACGCCCTCGAATCCCAGCACGGCGGGCGGTTCGGGCACCCGGAGCGGGAAGCGGCCTGCGGCGATCAGCAGATCCATCGGGTTCATGCCGGCGGCCAGTACGGACACCACGGCGGTGCCGGGGGCCTCTCGCGGATCGGGGAAGGCACCGATGACCGGTTCGCCGCCCGCCTCTTCGAGAATCGCGGCTTTCATGTCTGCTCTCCTCTGCTCGGTTCCCTGCCGCTCGACGACCGGTCCGGCTCCACCCGCGTGTCAGTGGGCCCGGCCGGACCGGTCCGCGTGCGGATCTGGCTCAGATGAAGAACTTCTCCGGTGCCGAGCCGTCCCGCCGCATGTAGCCGTTGTGCGTACGCTCCAGGCGGGTCTTCTCCAGGATGGAGAAGGCGTTGTGCTTGGTCAGCACATCGGCGCCGTTCAGCCGCTCCTCCCAGCGCTTCCCGTTGGACGTCGTCCGCTCCAGCGTCTTCTTCGTCACGTAGTTGACCAGGGCGGCGAAGTAGTTCTCCTCCACCGCGCGGAAGGCGGCGCGGTAGGTGTTGTCCATGCTCTCGTGGAAGTACTCCATCGGGATGGTTTCCAGCGCCTCGCGCGAGTAGCGGACCAGGTCGTCGATGTACTCGATGCCCTCCACGACGTCGTCGCGGTTGCCCAGCTTCGAGACGTGCCCCGAGATGAGGGTGTCGAAGTCGTACTCCAGGATCTGGTGGTGTGCCTGCTCCCAGCCGCTCAGGTTCTCGGAGGAGTCGCAGTCACGGAACGTGACCCAGGCCGGGCTGGCGATGTCGATCGCCGCGAGCACCTTCTGCGCGGGGGCGTGCACGAAGATGTTGCCCTCGCAGTGGTTCTGGCCCTTGTACGAGAGTTCCAGCCGTACGCCGCCCACCTCCAGCGTGGCGTCCTTGCTGAACGTCTCGGTCGGCACGGGCCGGAACGGGTCGGGGAAGCGCTCCAGCAGCTCCTTGGTCTTCTCGTGCGCGATGATCTGCACATTCGCGCCGAACATCGCGGCCGCGCCGATGTGGTCCGCGTGCCAGTGGCTGTAGATCACGTGGGTGACGGGCTCATCGGTCACCTCCTCGATCGCCGCGAGCAGGTTCTCGCCGAGCGCCGGGGGCGCGTCGAGGACGATCACGCCGCTGCCGGTGGTGACGAACATGCAGTCGTACCAGCCGACGGAGACCCAGTAGACCCCGTCCCTGATCTCCTCGACGTGGTAGCCCTTGGCGAGGCGGTCCGGGAGGAACAGGGAGCCGTGCGACTCCTCCGGCGGGACCGCGAAGTCACTCAGGTTCACGAATGCGGCGCCCTTGGGGCCCAGGTCCTCGACGAGCCAGTCGGGACGGTCGGTGCTTGAAGACATGGTGTCTTCTCCTTCGTACGGTTGCTGCTGTACGCGCGCCGTGCGGACGGTTTCTTTCGCTGCCCGGGGCGCTGCGATGTGGTGTGGTCGGTGTGGACCTCGCGCGACCGGCGATCAGCGATCGGCGATCACGGAGGAGCTGGTGGGCCGGCGGGCGGGACGCTCAGGCCGCGCCGATGCGCAGGACCGGCTTGATGGCCTTGCCGCTTCTGGTGTCGGCGAACGCCTCGTTGATGTCGGCGAAGTCGTAGAAACTGACGAGGCGGTCGAACGGGAACCGTCCGGCCCGGTACAGCTCGATCAGCTGGGGAATGAAGACCTGCGGGACGGAGTCGCCCTGGGCGATGCCCCGCAGCCTCCGGCCTCCGTTGAGCAGCTGGTTCATGTCGATGGGCGCGGTCGTGCCCGCGGGGGCGCCACCGATGAGACCGGCGGTCCCCATGGGGGCGAGTACGTCCACGGCGAGGGCGAGCAACTGCGGCAGCGCCGTGGTCTCCAGGACGTAGTCGACGCCTCTGGGCTCGATCTCCCTCACGGCGGCGGCCAGATCGTCCGTGGCGCGGCTGTTGAGGCTGTGCGTGGCGCCGAGTTCCCGGGCCAGGGCCAGCCGCTCGTCGTTGACGTCCACGGCGATGATGCTCCTGGCGCCCGCCACCCGCGCGGCCATGATCGCCGCGAGGCCGACACCGCCGACGCCGAATACCGCGACGCTGGAACTGGGTTCAACCTCAAGCGAGTTGAGCACTGCCCCGGCGCCGGTCTGGATGCCGCAGCCGAGCGGGCCGAGGATCTCCAGAGGAACGTCCTCGGGAACCCGCACCACACCGCGCTCCGAGGTCAGCGCGTAGGTGGCGAAGGAGGACTGGCCGAAGAAGTATCCGTGCACCTCGTCATCGGTGAACGGGCTTCCGCCGTCGGCCCGTGCTGCCCCGAAGGAGAGTTCGAAGCCGCGCTCGCAGTTGGCCGGATCCCCGCCGAGGCAGGACACACACTGCCCGCACGAGGGGAAGGACAGCACCACGTGGTCGCCGGGTGACACCGACGTGACCGCGTCTCCCACCTGCTCGACGATGCCCGCGCCCTCGTGGCCGAGGACCACGGGGAGGGGAACCGGATACGACTGGTCCCTGCTGTGCGCGTCGGTCTGGCAGACACCCGTGGCCACGATCCGGACCAGGACTTCCGAGGCACCCGGCCGCGCCACCTCCAGCTTCTCCAACCGGAAGGGTCCGCCGGGCTCCCGTACCACCGCGGCCAGGATTTCCTGTGACGCGGCGGATTCCGCTGTGGCTGTCGGCCTCGACCCCTTCGATGACGACATCTCCGCACCTCACTCGCTTTGCGGGGCCCTTTTCCATTCTGGGCCCTCGCTGGAATTCTGCGAGGAGACTGTTATTAACGCCAACGAATTCTGCGTATAGCTGTTATTGATGAATCCAATAGAAGCTGCCGCGTCAACGAGTGCGCTCCCCGCACGGCGCGTGCCGTACGGGGAGCGGGGAGCGCGTTACGGAGATCCGTACCGGTCAGGCGGCGCCGGCCTGGCGGTAGAGGTCCAGAGCCTCGTTGCCGAGCGTCGGGTGGTATTCGTTGCTGCCCGCGCTGACGCTGATGTTGCCGACGAGGCTTCCGCCGCCGGTCGACGTGTCGAAGTCGGCCAGGAAGCCGCCGCCGCTCGAACCGCCGCTCTGGACGCAGTCGATGCCCCACATCGTGGAGCCGGCCCGGCCCGCGTCGGGGAATTCGTCGCCCTCGCAGTGGTTCAGGCGCTCGCCGTTGCCTTCCGCGTCGGACCCGCCGTAGCCGAAGGAGTGGGTGTGCCGGCCGGTGGCCGAGTTGAACGCGATGCCTTCCGCGCCCACGGTGTTGGCCACTGAGCGGCCGTTGACCTGGCCGAGGGCAGCGAAGGCGAAGTCCCAGTTGGCGTTGCCGCCGGTCGACACGTACTGCGCGACGTTGAAGAGGCGGGTGGCGGTGAACGTGCCGAAGGGGCGGTTGCCGTTCGCGTACCCGGGAATGAAGACCCAGTTCCGGTAGACCTCGCCGGTTCCCGCGTCCACGACGCAGTGGCCGGCGGTCAGGACGACGGACTTGTTGTCACTGTTCGCGACGGTGGCCGAGCAGGCGAACGTGCCGCCGTCCGCGCGCTGGAAGAACACCTTGCCGACGGTGGTGCTGATCAGGCCGCCGCCGGTCCAGGCGGTGGGCGAGGAGGCGAAGGTGCCGACGCCCGGGGTGGACGCGGCGGCGGCGGAGGCGGGCGCGGCCAGCGGCGGCACCACAACGGGGGCGCCGGGGGCGGCCGTTGCCGGTGTCGCGGTGGTGGTTCGGCTTGCGGGAGCCGTCATCTCCCGGGCTCCGCGCAGCCGTTCAGGGGTCCAGAAGCGCAGGGCCGCCTGCTGATCGGCGGCGGAGACGGATGTGCTGTGCGATCCCGTGGCAGCGGCGGCCGAGGTGCCGGCCGGTGCCGCGTGGGCCGTGCCGAGCATGCAGCCCGTAGCGGCGAGTGCCAGTGTGCTGAACAAGGTGGCGGCGCGTCTCATGGAGGCAGCTCCAAGTCTCCGGGCAGGTCGGGGCCTTCGCCCGGGTGGGGGTGAGTGCGTACGGCCTTGCGACGACGCGACGACGTATCGCCGGCCGGACGGATCACCGGCCGGACAACGTTGTCGGGTCGCGGTCAGAGTGCCACGCGCCAAGGGCCATGTCCATGCCACGTAGTGACCTCGGAGGACCCTCCGGTGCCCAGCCCGTTGCCCTCACCCGCCTACAGCTCTTCCTCCGGTCACAGGTCTTCTTCGGGTTCCTCTTCGAAGTCGTCCTCGTAACCGCCGCCGGGGCCGTCACCGAAGCCGGAACCGAACTCGCCCCGGGTCGGAGGCGCCTGGCGCAGATCCACGACGGCCAGGATCTGTTTTCCGCCCACAGCGCCCCCGGGGCCGCCGGGGGAGAGGGCGGGGATGACGGTGATCTCCCGGGTCAGCCGGCGGATCAGGGGCCAGCCGTAGCCTCCCTGAGACGGATCTTCGCCCTGCCTCGGGAGGGCGGCGGGGGGCGCGCTGCTGCGGTCCGCGATCAGCAGGACGAGGCAGTCATCGGCGATCCGGGCCTCGAAGCGGGTGATGCCACCGCCGTGGCGTACCGCGTTCGTCGTCAGCTCGGAGGTGACGAGCAGCGCGTCGGCGATCACCAGCTCGTCCAGTTCGTACCAGCGCTCGTGCAGAACGGCCTGGACAAGGGCCCTGGCCTCCGCGGGAGTTCGCGGGAGCGGCCTCGGCGCGACCCGCCTCGGGGCGGGCACGGGCGGCCTCGGTGCGACCGGCCTCGGGGCCGGCTCCGGCGTCCGCGTCCGCGGGGGTGCCGGAGCCGGCGCCGGCGTTCGCCGAGAGTTCTGCGGGGGCCTGCGCGGCGGCTGCGGCGGTATCAGTGGCGGCAGTTGGGGTGGTATCAGCGGTGGTCGCTGCGGCGGTATCCGCGGTGGCGCGGACGTGGCTTGGGGCGCGCTCGGCGTCGGGTCGTCGTACCGGTTCGTGCTCACGCCTATCCGCCCCGAACATCTCGTACAGCTCTTGCCACTTGATCGTGCGGTTGCCCACCACGTCGGCCCGCACGCACGCCCCTACCGTACGAGTGAGAGTGCGCACCGGACTTCGGGCCTTCTCTGTCGCTACGGGGGTATGGGGTAAGGACCTTCAAGTTAATCAGCCGAAAAGTCAAGCGCGGAGAGAGAGACACCTTCATGGAGAACCTCTGGACCTACCCGCCGCAGGTCAGCTACCTGCCGGAACAGTCGCTGGTGGGATTCACCGTCGAGACCCCCTCGGGCACGATCGGCCATGTGGACCGGCAGGTCGACCGGACGGGGATGCGGCATCTGATCGTGGACACCGGCGTCTGGGTCTTCGGGAAGAGCATGCTCGTACCGGCCGGTGCCGTGTCCGCCATCGACATGGAGGCGCGGACCGTCAAGGTCACCCGCACGCGCGACGAGATCAAGGAGGCGCCCCGGTTCACGACGGACAGCGAGACGAGCGATCCCGCGTACCTCGCGGCCGTGGGCCGTTACTACGCCTCGCTCGACGACGCGAGCCTGTCGGCATAGCTCCGGAAAGATCCGCCCGATGTGCTGTTAGATCTCTCAAAGCTGATGTTTTCTTCCACATCCTCCCGCTTTGAGAGGTGGCGCCTTGCGCGACAGACCGAGCGACCCGGTGAGCCGTGGCGGGGACGGAAGCGGGGGCGGAGGGAGCCGCCTCGCGGGCGGCCCCGCGCGGCCGGGCCGCCGGGCGGAACCGTTGCAGCGGCTGCTGTTCGGCGGTGTGTACGGATCGGTGCTCACCAGCGCGCTGGCGGCGGCCCTGGCGAACGACAGCGGGCCGCCCGACCCCGGCTACGACGCGCTGTGGGTGTTCGTGGCGGTCCTGGCGTCGGCGGCGGCACACGGCTACGCGCACGCCATCGC
This sequence comes from Streptomyces sp. NPDC088725, assembly GCF_044751305.1. Taxonomy (NCBI): domain Bacteria; kingdom Bacillati; phylum Actinomycetota; class Actinomycetes; order Kitasatosporales; family Streptomycetaceae; genus Streptomyces; species Streptomyces sp. NPDC088725. Next base: position 107,261 of record NZ_JBIVLO010000004.1, on the reverse strand, counting down.
CCACCGCACGGCCGACGAATCCGCCGTCACCGTCAGCGCCCTGCGGTCGATGCTGACCGAGTGGCCCCTGGTGATCGCCTCGGTGCCGGCACTGGCGGCGCTGCTCGGCGCGTACGCCGGGCTGTGGGGTGAGGACCACGCCGTCGAAGCGGCCCTGGCCCTCAACGTGGCCACCCTGTTCGGCTGGGGTCTGTGGGCGGCCCGGGTCGCGGGACGGACCTGGCCCGCGTCGTGCCGGGTGGGCGGTGTGGATCTGATGCTGGGGCTGTTCATCGTGGCGGTGAACGTACTGAGCAAGTAGCGCGTGCGGAGTCGGTTCCGGTCCGGCCGACCGCACCGCCGGTCAGCAGGGCCTGCCGGCCACGAGGGCGCGCCGCTCACCAGGGCCCGGCGGCGGCCCGCAGCGTCAGCCCGACTCCGACGAGCAGGACGAGCCCGGAGGTCGCGACCGGTCCGTACCTGGCCAGGCGCCTGAGCCCGGCCCAGCGCGCCGCGTCCGTGGTGCGCGCGCGGCGGTCGATACGGTCGCGCAGCCGGACGAGCAGGAGGCCGGCCAGCGTGAGCGTGGCGGCCATGCCGACGCCGTATCCGACGACGAGGAGCACGCCGAAGGCGGTACGTCCGAGCGCCACGGCGCCCAGCAGGACGACGAGCGCGGAAGGACTGGGCACGAGCCCGCCCGCGATGCCCATGCCGATGAGGCCGCCGCGTGTCGCGGCCGGGTGGTGGGTGTGGGGGTGCGGCGCGGGGACGCGTTCTTCGGTGAGGACGGCGACGGCCGGACCGCGGTTCGCGGTGGCGTGAGCGGTGGCATCGACGGTCGATGGGGACGCCGGACGGTCGTGCTGGTGCGGGTGGTGGTGCGTGTGTTCATGACCGTGACCGTGGGGGTGACGGTGTGTGTGACCGTGCGGGTGCGTGGGTTTGTTGCGCACGGCGGCCCGCAGCAGCCACAGGCCGATCGCGGTGACGAGCAGCCCGCTGGCCACGCCGAGCCAGGTCAGTACGGTCTCACCGGCGAGTGTGGTGGCGAGCGGCAGCAGCAGACCCAGCACGAGGACGCCCGCGGTGTGCGTGAGTGTGACGGTGGCACCGACCGTGACGGCGTCCTTCGGCGTGCCCCGGCGGCCCGCGAGGTAGGCGGCCATGAGGGTCTTCCCGTGACCGGGCATGGCCGCGTGCGAGGCGCCGAGGACAATGGCGAGCAGTAACGCCAGCGCGCCCACGGGGATGGTCAGTTCGCGGGCGCCGACGAGTGAGTCGAATACCCCGGAGAGGGCGTTCAGGGCCGTGGCGACCGGTCCGGACCCGGACGTCGTCACACGCGGCGTCAGCGGCGTGTTCCCGCTCCCGCCGGGCGTGGTGCGCAGGGTGGCGGACCGCTGGTCGAGCGGACTCGCCAGCGGGTCCGCGGGGTAGTGGCGCAGCTCGTCGGTGGACGACACCGCGGGTACGTCGGACTCGCTGACGACGACTCCGCGACCCCGCGCGGTGATCTCCCGCCAGCCGATGCGGCGGCTGTCGTATCCGGTGTGCACGGAGACGTCAGTGGGTCGCCGCAGATCGGCGGGGGCGGTCAGCGTGCACTGAAGCCGGCTCGTCCGCAGGCCGCCTTCGCCCGGAAGGTAGCTGAACGTTGCCGTTCCGACCGCCCAGTGGAGCCGGTGGCCGCCCGCCTCGACCCGGAGTTCACCGGACGCGGTGGCGCACTGCGCGCGGGCGTAGGCCCGTTTCTCGGCCGCGTCGGCGCTGCCGTTCGCGTCCAGGTCGATCCGCGGGGCCTCCTGCGCGGTCGAGATCTCGGCCCGGTCGACGACCACACGGGCGTCGACGCGGTCCGGACTGAGGGTGAGCCCGGTGTGGTGGTTGACCGTGAAATTGCCCAGCGGGTGGGCGGAGGCGGCGGGCGCGACCACGACGGGCACGGCGGCCGTGGCGACCACCAGCGCGCAGGCGGCGAAGACGCGGCGCGGTGTGACACGCGTGAGGGGCATGAGCTTCATGAGGCGGAGTCGATTCGCTGCTGAGCGGCACGGGCGGCGCCGGGGGTGCGGGCGGTGTCGGCGGCACGAGTGATGTCGGCGGTACGGGCGCCACGTCCGTCACGTGCGTCCCGCTCGGCCCGTGCGTCTCGTGCGTGCAGGGGATGGAAACACGGGTCGATGGCCAGCGCGCGGTCGAGGTCCTTCGCGGCGGACGCGGTGTTGCCGAGAATGCGGTGGATCACCGACCGGTGGTAGTGGAAGAGCGCGCTGCGCGTGCCGAGGGACAGCGCGCGGTCCGCGTACGTCAGCGCCTCCGCGTCCCGTCCCGCACGGTGCAACGCCCAGGCGTACGCGTCCTGTACGGCGATGAAGGGCCGGTTCTTCAGCGCCGCGCGGCCCAGCGCGACCGCGCGTCCGGCCTCGCCGTGATCGGCCTCGAACAGGACGTCGTCCACATCGGGCGCGAAGCCGCCGGCCCGGCGCAGCTGTTCCTGCGTACGCAGGAACGCGTACTGCGCCTCGGCCTCCCGGGTGTGCCCGAGCGACTGCTCCAGTTCGCCGAGGCCGATGACGTACTGCGGGAGCGGGGCGATCGCGACGGCCGCCGTGTAGTCCGCCACCGCCTGGCGGTCGTGGCCGAGCGCGGCATGCGCGCGGGCCCGTGCCTCCAGCAGCGCCGCGTCGCGCGGCACGGCGCGCAGGCCCTGCTCCGCCTCGCGCAGCGCGGTGCGCGCGTCGCCCGACTCCTGCGCCAGCGTGGCGAGGTGGACGCGGGCGAACGCCTGGTCCGCGGGGCCGGAGGCGTCGTCCAGGGCGCGCTTCATGAGTGCGCGGGCCTGCGGGATGTCGCCGCGCAGCTCCCACGTGTAGGAGGCGCGGGCGAGCGAGGAGGTGTCGGGCCGGAGATCGACCATGCGCTGTACGGCGCGGTACGACGCGGCGTACTGCCCGAGTTGGGTGTGGGCGTCCGCCAGCACCGCCTGCGCAGGGGCGTTCGAGGGGTTGGCGGCGGCGGCCTCGCGGCCCCAGGCCAGCGCCGCGGTGAACTCGTGGCGGGCGGCGGCCAGCGCGCCCATGCCCACCTGCGCCTGGTAGTTGTCGTCCGGCAGCTCTTTCAGCGAGCGCCGGAGAGCGGCCTCCGCCTTGGCGTAGGTGGCGGGATCGGCCGTGACGCGGCCCTGTTGGACGTACGCCATGCCCAACTGGGCCCAGGCGGAGGCGTTCTGCGGCAGTCGCCGCAGTTGCTCGCGCAGTGCGGTGACCGAGTCCGCCCGCGCGCCGCCCGCCGTGGCCGGGGCCCCGGCGGCGGCCGTGGCCCGGTCCTGCTCGGTGTTCCACGGGGAGAGCCCCACGGCTCCCACCGCGAACAGCGTCACGCCGAGGGCCAGGGTGACGACCGTGCCGCGCAGCCGTCTGCGGCCGGTGGACGGGGGTTTCGGGTCAGCGGTCGGCTGGGTCACGGTCCTCCTCGCGGAACGCGTACGGACGGGGGCGGTCGGGACGACGGCGTGGTCGAAACGGCAGGGAGGCCGGGACGACGGAGCCATCCAGGTCAATGGCCCGGTCGTACGGGCGTGACCGGCAGACGCTCCCGGGCGGGTGGGGCCCGCTGCGAGCCCCACCCGCCCAACGGCCCGGAGCCGCGGTCCCGGAGACGTGGGTCGTCAGCCGGTCGTACGGCGGCGACGCAGCCGGAACCCGCCCGCGCCCAGCAGCAGCGCGCCCACTCCGCCGACCGCGACGGCGCTGGTGGGGTTCACCAGGGATGCCTGCCGCGTGCCCGAGCGCCCGGAGCCACCGGAGTTGACGTTCTTCGTCTCTGGCAGGGCCAGGTACGGGAAGCGCGTGCCGAAGGCGACATCGTTCTTGTCGACCTTGTCACCGGCGGCCAGCGCGGGGACGAGCTTGCCGGTCTGGGCGGCGCCCTCCACGGCCTGCAGGGAGATGTCGATGACGTCGTCGGTCAGCCGGCGGCCGTTCGGGAAACCGGCCAGGTCACCGGCGAGCACACCGAGCCGCTGGGGATTCTTCGCGGGAGCGACGCCCATGTTCAGCCGCAGTTCCTCGGCCGGGATGATCTGCCGGGGATCGGCGTCCTTGTTGAGGCTCTGGGCGTTCAGATCGGCCTTGATCGGGCCGCAGGCCTTGCAGATGCCGGTCAGGTAGATCTCGGCGAGGTCGTTGCGCGGCGTCTTCGGCGCGGGCACCCCGTAGACCTGCTGGATGAGCTTGGGCAGGATCGGGTCGTAGACCTTGTCGACGACCGGCTGCACGGTGTGATCCTGGTCGGGCGAGATCGAGTTGAAGGCGTCCTTGTACGCGAGCGGTACGACGACCTCGTTGACCAGCGGGTTGCCGAGACGCGAGACCTGGCGCCAGTCGCCGCCCGCCTTGGTGCGGCTGTCGGTGACGGTCGCACCGCGGCGTTCCGTGGTGGACCAGATGCCGACGACCGGGTTGCGGGTCGCGCTGCCGCGCAGGGCCAGCAGCTTCTTCGGCACCTGGATGGCGACCGAGTTCACGTTGTAACCGGCCAGGGTGTCCTTGCCGCGCTCGCTCAGATTGCCGCCGTACAGCAGGTCGAAGACGCGCAGATCGGCGAAGAACGGGTCCTCCGCCTGCCCCGCGAACGCCTTTGCGCCGCCGGGGACCTGGCGTACGGCCTGGCCGCGCAGGGACGCGTAGTCGGGCATGGAAGCGGGCCCGACCCGGGACGGCGCGACCGGCGCGTCGTGCAGCAGCGTCTCCGTACGGCCGTCGTGGGTGACGGTCAGGTCGTACACCTGACGGAAGTTCAGGTTCGGGTCGTCCAGCGTCTTGACCGGGCCGGTGTTGTACAGGAACTGGTTCGCCGCGTCACGGATCTTGTTGCGGAAGCACCAGGTGTACGTGACGTCGGCGCGGCCGTCACCGGTGTTGTCGATCTTGATGTGGTAGCGGGCGTCGTCGGCGAACGCGTAGAAGTTCGGGCCGCCGTTGGGCTCCTCGAACGGGATCCAGTTGGCGATCATCGTCACCGAGTCGGTGCGGTCCGGGCTGGTGAACGCGTACACGTCGGTGTTGTCCGCCCGCGGGTCACCGGCGATCACCGGCGCCTCGCGGTGGCTGGAGGCGGCGCTGATGCCGGGGGCGAGCGTGAGCACGGCCAGTCCCGTGGCCAGCGCGCTGGCGCCCAGGACGAGCAGGGAGTGATCGAGCGTACGTCGTGAACGCGGCCGTGATGAGGGGGACTTCATGGGGTTCCTCTCGTCTGAGAATCCGCCCGGTCCACGCGTGCGGCTTTCGCCGCACGGCAAGGAGGGGGAGTTCCGGTGGGGGGAGACGTGATCCGTTCGACCCAGCGGGCGGGACAGCAGTACGTGTCCGGGCGGCTTCCACGAAGGCGCCTGGAGGTCGCGCCTTCGCCGGTCAGGTGATCACCGCGCGTCGGATGGCAACGCGCAATGAGTAGAAAACCATGAAGAACGACCAGATGGGGCAACGACACTCAAAAGGGGCCGCGCTGTATGTGGAATGGTGCTCAAGGATGTGAAGTGGCGTCGGCGGGTTCCGGCATGTGAAGTGGCGTCGGCGGGTTCCGGCATGTGAAGTGGCGTCGGCGGGTTCCGGCATGTGAAGTGGCGCGGGCATACGACATGGCGCCGTCACCCGGAGGTGTCGGCGCCACTGTGTGCGGGGCGAGCCGGCATCAACCGGCTTACGGGGCTACCTGGTCGACGTCAGCGAGGCGTACACCACGACGTTGTCGGCGTAGTGGTGGTCGGCCTTCGAGTACGTCCCACCACACGTGATCAGGCGCAGTCCGGCGTGGTCGAGGTTGCGGTACACCTCGACGCTGGGGAAGGCGTCCTTCGCGTAGGTGGCCACCCGGTCCACGGTGAACACGGCGGTACGCCCGTCCCGCCGCTCGACCTCGACGCGGTCGCCGGGGTCGAGTTCGGCGAGCCGGAAGAAGACCGCGGGAGTGCCGTTCCAGGTGACATGGCCCGCGATCACCGAGGGTCCCTCGGCGCCCGGAGTGGGGCCGGGGCGGTACCAGCCGGCCTTGGCCGGGTCACGGGGCGTCTCCATGGCGCCGTGCCCGTCGAGGCCCAGGCTCTCCAGCGAGGACGAGACCTTGAGGGACGGGATGGTCACCTCGACGGGCTCCGACGCGGGCAGGGCGGCCGGAGCCCGGCCGCTGTCCCCGGACGCGGTCGGCGGTGTCGCGGTCGGCGTCGCGGTCGGCGTCCCGGACGGCGGCTTCGCCGGGACCGTGGCGGCCGGACCGCCCTTGTCGACGGCCTCGGGCGGGGCGGGCTGCTGCCGTGCGAGCCCGAGGGCCAGGAGCAGCCCGCCGGCCACGACCAGGGCGGCGGCCGCGACCAGCAGGGCGGTGCGCCGGCGCGTCCCGTCGCGGGTCGTCCCCGCCGGGCCGGACGTGACGTCGTCCGACTCCTCGGCCGCCGGCGCTCCGGCCCTCGGCGAACCGTCCCCCGTCGGCCCGTGGCCCGTACCCCCGTGGCGCGTACCCCCGTCGCCCGTACGTCCGTCGCTCATCCGGCTACCGCCCTTCTGGTCGCAGGGTCACAGGGCCACTGGGTCACAGTGCCGAGGTCAGCTGTTCCGGCGCGCGCTCGCGGGGCGCATCCTGCGTCCGGCCGCGAACAGGGCGCCGGCGCCCAGCAGCGCCACGCCACCGGCCGCGAGCATCCCGGGCGACTCGACGCCCTGGGTGCTGCCGGAGCCGGTCTCGACCCCGCCCACCGGCATGGAGCCGACCGCCGCGCCCTTGACCATGCCGCAGTCGGCGGGTGCGGTGGCCTCCTGCGGGAGCTTCGGGTCGAGTTCGCTCTTGCCCTTGCCGAAGTCGTACGCCTTGTTGCCGTTCGGGTCGATGCCGTGCTGCACGACGTGCAGGTCCTTGATGTGGTCGGCGACGGTCTGCGAGACGGTGATGGTGCGCGAGTAGCTGAGCTTGCCGTCCTTGTCGGCGGTGGGCATCCGGTCGACCGCGAGACCGCTGTCCTTGGACGTATCGCCCTTGGTGGTCAGGGATATGTTGATGTCGCCGTACATGGGCAGGCCCTCGGCGGTGGTCACGATGCCGTCGCCGTTCTTGTCGGCGCTCGCGTCCGGGCACCTGAAGTCGTGTCCGTCGGTGGATCCGTGGATGTGCTGGGCGTGCGGCTGGCCGGGCACGAGACCGGTGGCGTCGATCTTCACGGTCAGCTTCGTTCCGTCGACGCTGAGCATCGCCGTACCGCTGGCACCGGAGTCGTTCAGCTGCTCCAGGTCGATCTGGTACGTCTGACCGGCCTCCGCCTTCATGGACATGCCGTCATGTCCGCTGTGTGCGAGTGCCGGTGCGGCGGCGCCGAGTGTCAGGACGGCGGGCAGGGCCAGGAGCGCCGTGAGGCGGGCTGTGCGCTGTGTTGTCACGTCGGTGCATCCCCTTCCGGACAGTCCGCCGACGAGTCGCGGGCGGGCTGCGATCGGTCATCGTTGCCCCCTATTCGGCGTGAACGCGTCAGTGGATTGGTCGCGTCGCGGGCCGCCGTGCGCGACCGGCAAGAACCCGCGGGAGATGTCGGGCAGGATGCGGGTGACGCCCGGCCCCCGGTGTCATCCGCCACCACGAAAGGCGACCACCCGTGCGTCCCGACCACCACACCCGGCTGCGGAAGGCGCGGGCCGCCGATCTGCCGATGATCTATCGCGGCGAACTGCGCTACATGCGGGACATCGAGCCGGAGAACGAGAGCGGCTGGACGGCTGCGCTGGACCGGAACCTCGCACTGTGGGTCGACAACCTCGACCGTACGGTCGTACTCGAAGCCGGAACCGGCGGTGACGGTGGCAGCGACGGTGACGGTGACGGCGAATCTGCCGGATACGCCATGTGGACCGCCACCGAGACCGGACGCTCCACCCTCGTCACGATCGCCGTCACCCCGCGACTGCGCGGGCGGGGCCTGGGCGCCCGTCTCCTGGGCGCGTTCGCCGAGGCGGCCGCCGCCTCGGGCGCGACCACCCTCGAACTCGGCGTCCACAGAAGGAATCCGGCCCGTCGGCTCTACGAGCGTGAGGGATACGCGTACTCCCACGAGGAGGGCGACTATTTCTTCTACACGAGGGCGGCGGGCTGAAACCGGCCCGGTGCGCGGACTCTTCCCGCCGGGAAACGCCGCCCACGCCCGCTACGCTCGTCCCTGAGGGCGGCCGTTCCACGAGCGGACGTCCGCGGCGGTGGGGCCCGCCGTACCCGAACCGCGGTGGTGGTCGCCGCCAACGGTCCCTACTCGTGACAGGCGCGTCCGTGCCCGTGGACGGGCGCCCACGCGCGTAGGGAGACGCATGCGTTCGGAAGAGAACAGGCCGCAGGCCGCGGCGGAGCCGATCGACCCCGATGTCGACCTCGCGGACGAAAGCCAGCGGCGCGAGCTGCGGCGTTCGCACTACGGCGTCCTCGCGGTGATCGCGCTCGGCGGTGCGCTGGGGGCCGTGGCACGGTACGGGGCCGCGCGGCTCTGGCCGACCGGGGACGACGCTTTTCCCTGGACGACGCTGCTGGTCAACGCGGTCGGCTGCCTGGTGATCGGCTGGTTCCTGGTCGTGGTCACCGAATTCTGGTCGGCCCACCGGCTGCTGCGGCCGTTCTTCGGTATGGGCGTGCTGGGCGGCTTCACCACGTTCTCCACGTACTGCGTGGACATCCACCGCCTGTTCGACACCGGTCGGCCGGGCATCGCGGTGACCTATCTGGCGGCCACGGCGGTGGCCGCGCTCGCGGCGGTGACGACAGGCGCGTGGAGCACGCGCCGGCTTCTCTCGGAACGGAGCAAGGGATGAGCCGGAGCACGCGCGCGGCGGAGGGGCGGCGGCAGTGATCGACTTCCTGCTCGTGGCGGCAGGCGGCGCGGTGGGCGCGCCGCTGCGCTACCTGACGGACCGGGCCGTACAGGCCCGCCACGACACCGTCTTCCCCTGGGGCACGTTCACGGTCAACGTGATCGGCTCCCTGATCCTCGGACTCGTCACGGGCGCGGCCCTGTCCGGCTCGTCGGGCCACCATCTCCAACTGCTGCTGGGCACCGGCCTGTGCGGGGCGCTGACGACGTACTCCACCTTCTCCTACGAGACCCTGCGCCTGGCGGAAACCGGCGCCAGAGCCTTCGCCGCGGCCAACGTCCTCGCGTCGATCGGCGTCGGCATGGGCGCGGTGTACGCCGGATACGCGCTCGGCCAGGCGCTGTTGAGCTGACGGGCGCGGGGCGGCGTGGGGTCCGCGTGACGGAAGCGGCGTCAACCAGCCCTCCAGGAGCACAGGTTGACGCCGCTCACGCCGTCGCCGTCAGCGCGGCCCGTCCCCCGTGCTTCCGCTCGTCGGGGCCGACGTGTGCTGGCGGCCGCCCGGCCGGGTCGGGGACGCCGCGTCGCGGATGCTGTCGTGGGCTGCCTGCGCCACCGCCTCCGGGGTGATGCCGAACTCGCGGTACAGGCGCTCGTAGTCCGCCGAGGCGCCGTAGTGCTCCAGGCTCACGATGCGGCCCGCGTCCCCGACGACCTCGCGCCAGCCCTGGCCGACCGCCGCTTCGACGCTGACCCTGGCCCGTACGGCGGGCGGCAGGACCTCGTCCTGGTAGCTGAGGGACTGCGCGGCGAACCACTCGCGGCAGGGCATCGACACCACGCGCGCCGTGATCCCCTCGCCGGCCAGCCGGTCGCGCGCGTCCAGTGCGATCTGCACCTCGGAGCCCGTCGCGATCAGGATGACGTCCGGCGTCGCCGCCGAGCCGCCCGCCAGGGTGTACGCGCCGCGTGCCGCGCCCTCGGCAGGTGCGTACCCGTCGCCGCTCGTGCCGTCCGGACCGCGTTCCAGGACCGGCAGGTTCTGCCGGGTCAGGACGAGACCCGTGGGCCTGTCGGTGTGTTCCAGGATGGCGCGCCAGCACACCGCCGTCTCGTTGGCGTCGCCGGGACGCACCACGTCGAGCCCCGGGATCGCGCGGAGCGCGGCGAGGTGTTCGACGGGCTGGTGGGTCGGACCGTCCTCGCCGAGGCCGATCGAGTCGTGCGTCCATACGTACGTGGCGGGCAGCTTCATCAGGGCCGCCAGCCGCACGGCGGGCCGCATGTAGTCGCTGAAGGTCAGGAACGTACCGCCGTACGGGCGAGTCAGGCTCTGGAGCGCGATCCCGTTGAGGATGGCGCCCATCGCGTGCTCGCGGATGCCGAAGTGCAGGGTGCGGCCGTACGGGCCGCCCTTCCACTCCTCGGTCTGCCATTTGGTGGGCACGAACGACGGCTCACCCGACATCGTCGTGTTGTTGCTCCCCGCCAGGTCGGCGGAGCCGCCCCACAGCTCCGGCAGCACCGGAGCCAGCGCGGTCAGCACTTCGCCGGACGCCTTGCGGGTGGCCATCCCCTTCGCGTCGGCCGGGAACGTGGGCAGCGCGTCGGCCCAGCCGTCCGGCAGCCGCTGCGCCTGGAGCCGGTCGAGCAGCGCGGCCCGTTCCGGGTTCTCCGTACGCCACGCCTCGAAGCGCGGCTGCCAGTCGGCGCGCAGTTCACGGCCGCGTTCGCCGACCCGGCGGGCGTGGGCCAGCACCTCGTCCTCGATGACGAAGGTGCGCTCCGGGTCGAAGCCGAGGAGCGCCTTGGTACCCGCGACCTCCTCGTCGCCGAGCGCGGAGCCGTGGGCCTTCCCGGTGTTCCGCTTGGTGGGCGCGGGCCAGCCGATGATCGTGCGCAGCATGATCAGCGACGGCCGGGTGGTCTCCTCCTTCGCGGCCCGGACGGCGTCCAGCAGCGCGTCGACGTCCTCGACGTAGTCGCCGGTGCGCGTCCAGTCCACGGTCTGCACGTGCCAGCCGTACGCGGCGTACCTGGCCGGGACGTCCTCGCTGAAGGAGACGTCGGTGTCGTCCTCGATGGAGATGTGGTTCGAGTCGTAGAACACGACGAGGTTGCCCAGCTCCTGATGGCCGGCCAACGAGCTGGCCTCGGACGTGACGCCTTCCATCAGGTCGCCGTCCGAGGCCACGACGTACACGTGGTGGTCGAACGGGCTGCTGCCGGGCGCTGCCTCCGGGTCCAGCAGGCCGCGCTCGCGGCGGGCCGCCAGCGCCATGCCCACCGCGCTGGCCAGGCCCTGGCCGAGCGGCCCGGTGGTGATCTCCACGCCACGGGTGTGCCGGTACTCCGGGTGTCCCGGCGTGGCCGAGCCCCAGGTCCGCAGCTCGCGCAGATCCTGCATCTCAAGGCCGTATCCGGAGAGGAACAGCTGAATGTAGAGCGTCAGGCTCGAATGCCCGCACGACAGGACGAACCGGTCGCGTCCCAGCCACTGGTCGTCGTTCGGATCGTGCCGCATCACCTGCTGGAACAGCAGATACGCCAGCGGCGCGAGGCTCATCGCCGTCCCCGGATGTCCGTTGCCGGTCTTCTGGACCGCGTCTGCGGCAAGCACCCGAACGGTGTCCACGGCCCGTACGTCCACCGGGCCCCACCCGGCGCGGTCGGCCACCGGCAGGGCCAGTCCGGGGTCCCGGGGCGTCAGGTCGCCGGACTCGGATCGCTCACTCGCCATGCCACTCTCCTCGGTCTATCGCCTCGTGACGGCACCGGCGGAAGGCCCGGCAGCGAATGACGGCTTCACCCGGCACTCGATGACGGCGACACTCGTTGCCGCTCGGCACTCCATGCCTGTCGACACTTCATGCTGGCTCACTTCCGGCCCGCCTGCCTCTCGTCTGCCGCCGCCCGGCCGGGCTTCATCCGCGCTTCTTCCGCGCTTCTTCCGCATGGCCGTACGACGGGCAGACCCGCCGAGTGCCCGCGCGGTCCGCTCCGAAACGGGTGGCGGTGTCCGGGCTGCGGTCGGGCGCCCGCGCTGCGGCGGACCCGGCGATGTCCGATGCGGGCCGTATCGTGGGTGGCCGGGTGGCCGGGTGGCCGGGTGGCCGGGTGGCCGGGTCCGGCCGCGCGCTCGTCCGCGCCGGCTCCGGGCTCGTCCGCTACAGCTCCGCCTGTAGCCCGGCGACGATGTCCGCGATGCCCAGGACCGTCGGCGCCTCGAAATACGCGTCCAACGGGACGTCGACGTCCAGCCGGTCGAGGATCCGCGTGGAGATCTGGGACATCGTGATCGAGTGGCCGCCGAGGTCGAACAGGTCCTCGTCGTCGTCAAGACTGGGAAGCCGCAGCACCTCGCACCAGATCTCGCGCACCGTTTCGAGCACGCTGTCGGAGTCCGCCGATGAGGTGGGCGCCGTCTCGGGCGGCGACGGCAGCGCGGCCCTGTCGAGTTTGCCGTTCGGCGTGGACGGCAGCGCGTCGAGGCCGACGAAGACCTCGGGGACCATGTACGCGGGCAGCGCGGCCGCCAGCTCACGGCGCAGTTCACCCGCGTCCGCGTCGCCGACGTGATAGCCGGCCAGCCGGCCGTCCCGTACCGCCACCGCGGCCCGCTTCACACCGGCGACCGCGAGGAGCCGGGACTCGATCTCGCCCAGCTCGATCCGGTAGCCCCTCAGCTTGATCTGGTCGTCGGCCCTGCCGAGGAACTCCAGCCGCCCGTCGGCCCGCAGCCGTACCCGGTCGCCGGTGCGGTACATCCGGCCGTCCGCCGGGCCGAACGGATCGGACAGGAACCGTTCGGCGTTCAGATCCGGCCTGCCGAGGTAGCCGCGGGCAAGACCGGCTCCGGCGATGTGGAGGTCGCCCGGGATTCCGGCCGGGACCGGGGTCAGCCGCTCGTCGAGCACGTACACCTGGGTGTTGGCGAGCGGGCGGCCGATCGTCACGCGGTCCGGATCCGGGCCGATCTCGTCGGACGTGGACCAGATCGTCGTCTCGGTCGGACCGTAGACGTTGACGAGCCTGCCGACCTTCGGGCGCAGCCGCCGCGCGAGCGTCAGCGGGAGCGCCTCGCCGCCGGTGAGCGCGGTGACGTCGGGTGCGTCGAAGCCGGCGTCCAGGAGCATCGCCCAGCCGGTCGGGGTGGCCTGTACGTGGGTGACGCCGTGGCGGGCGGCCAGTTCGCGCAGCGCGCCGCCGTCGCGCGTCTGGCTCTCGCTCGCGACGACCACGGTGGAGCCGGTGACCAGCGGGAGGAACAGCTCAAGGCCCGAGATGTCGAACGAGATCGAGGTCAGCGCCAACCAGCAGTGGCCGGGACGGACGTCGAGCAGATCCCGGATCGCGAGAAGCAGGTTGGTCAGCGACCGGTGCTCGATCTGCACGCCCTTCGGGCGCCCGGTGGAGCCGGAGGTGTAGATGACGTAGGCGAGGTCGTCCGGCGCCGGGGCTCCCGCCGCCGCGCGATCGGCCGCCGTGAGGCTGTTCGGCGCCAGGCCGCCCGGTGCGAGACCGTCCGGCGCGAGGTCCGCGTCGGACGCGAGGTCCGCGTCTCCCAACTCGATGGCCGCCTCGGAGTCAGCAGCGATGAACTCCAGTCGCTCAGGCGGGTATTCCGCGTCCAGCGGGATGTAGGCAGCTCCCGACTTGAGGACGCCGAGCAGCCCCACCACCAGGCGTTCCGACCGGGACGCCCGCATCGCGACGAGCGTGCCCGGTCCGATGCCTTTGCTCCGCAGCCGGTCCGCGAGCCGTTCGGCGGCGGCGTCCAGCTCCGCGTAGGTCAGGCGGCGGTCGGCATGGATGACGGCGATGGCGTCGGGCGTACGCGCCGCCTGGTGCGCCACCAACTCGGGGACGGTCAGCGGCGGATACTCCACGGCGGTGTCGTTCGGCCCCGCGAGCACGGCGGCACGCTCGGCCCGGTCGAGCAGCGGTATCCCGGCCAGCGGGGTTTCCGGTGTGACCGTGACATGGCCGAGCACCGCCAGCCAGTGCCTGCTGATGCTCTCGGCGGCCTCGCGCGCGATCGACAGCGGCGGGTACTGGACCAGCACACTCAACCCCTCCGGCGCGTCGACGAGTTCGACGCGCAGGGCGTTGCGGGCGGTGTGGTTGGACGGCACCCAGTCCACCGACACGCCGAGGCCGGGGAACGCCGGCGGTGTACTCGTACGGCGGTACGCCAGTGAGACGGGCGCGAGCGCGACGCCCGGCTTCACACGCGTGCCGGTACGGGCGAGCGGGACGTCACGTACGCGGTACAGCTCACGCAGCCCGGCCCTGACCGTCCTGGCGAAGTCCGCGAACGGTGTGCCGCTCTCCGGCGCTGAGGCGAAGGGCAGTTCGTTGACGTGCATGCCGATCCGGTCCCGCTGGTCCGGCGTACGGGTGCCGAGGTCGAGCGCGGTGACCGGCGCGCCGTTTCCGTAACGGAACAGGAGGGCGTGAAGCGACGCGACGATCAGCTCGAACCGCGTCACACCGAGGCGTTCCGCCATCGCACCGACGCGCGTGCGCAGGTCGTCGGGGAGCCTGAACTCCAGTGATTCGCCGTCCTGTACGCCCTCGGCCGGGCGGTCGAGGCCGGGGAGCACCACCTCGTCGTCGCCGAGCGGATGCGTGGCCCAGTACTCACGCGCGGCGGGCAGCCGGGCGGCGATCCGCGCCTCTTCGGCACCGGCCGGTTCCGCCGGGGACAGCGCGGGCAGCACGGGCGGAACGGGCTGGTCGGGCAGTGCGGACTGGTCGGGAGCGGGGGTGTTCCGCGCGGTCTGCGCCCGGTAGAAGGCCGCGAGGTCGGCGACGAACACCTCCGTCGACAGGCCGTCGAAGACCAGGTGGTGCGCGACGACCAACAGCCGGTACTCGCGCGGGCCGAGAACGTGGAGCACCAGGCGGCACAACGGGCCACCGGCGAGGTCGAAGGGCGCGACGATGTGCTCGCGCATGAGGTCGGCGACGGGCCGACTGCCCTGGCCGCCTGCGCTCTTCCCGCTCGCGTCCTCGATCAGCAGCGCTGGCCGGACCGCCGCCGGGACGAGGAAAGGCGCGCCCGCACGGTCCTCCACGAGGCTGCTGAGCACGGGGTGCCTGAGCAACACGGTGTCGCAGGCGCGGCGCAGCGCGTCGATGTCGAGTTCGCCGTCGAAGCGCACACTGAACGGGACGTGGTGCACCGCCCCGCAGTCCCCGAGCTGTTCGTTGAACCAGATCCCGCTCTGCGCGGCGGAGGCGGCACGCGCCTCGGGCCGGATCTGGGCCGGGAGATGCTGCGCGCCGGCAGGACCATCGGACATCGAACGCGTCCTGTCACCGTCGTGGGACGTTCCGAGGGGGAAGCTGTCCCGGTTACTGCGGCTGAGGGAGACCCCAGACCGGTCGGGTGATTCAATCTGCCTGATCGTAAGCGGAATATGCAACACCTTGATTGAACTTCTCAGCTCTTCACCGGGTCTGCCCAACCTTCGTCTGCCCTGAGGATCGTGCGCGTTCCGCCTCGTACGGTCCGCTTGGCACGGCCCGGGGACGCACCTGTTCATGTGAACGTAACGAATGCCCAGGTGGGAGCACGTATGCGGGCAATGGTGCGCCGTCCGGTCGCGAGCATCGGGATCGGAGTCCGGCCGCGGAGTGTGACCTTGGTGACCAGAACTTGTCGCCATTGACAGGCTCTGAACGATTGATCGATCATCGCCCTGTTGACCAGGTGGCCGGTACGGGCACCCAAACGGAACCTCTTACGTCGGTCGGCCCGTCAGCTCGGAAAGCGGAAGGTGGTGCGCCTCGTGGCCGTTTCGAGTGGCCGGCGTGGCCGGCGTACCGGCCGCGGACAACGGCGCGGCGGACGCTCTCTGACGTCCCGGGACGTGCGACGCGACAGCGGAAGTGGCCACTTACCCCTTTCCGAGCGTGGGCACGTTCCCGCGTCGAGCGCCCCCGGCGTGCCGCAGCCCGCCAGATGTCCGTAGGACCTGAAGCGTCTTCCGGTGTATCTCCGGAAGGCAGCTCGCAGGCGCGGCCAAGACCGGCCCGACCGCCTGCGGTCCCCGTGAACAAGCCTCCTGAACCAGCCTCCTGCCGAGGAAAAGGGCCAGCTTTGCCGACCAGCCAGACGCACCGCGATTCAGCCTCCAGGCCCGCGCGCGCGGTGCGCAAACAGACCCCCATCGAGCCGCTGACGGACCGCGCCAAGCCGCTCGCGCTCTCCTTCTCCCAGCAGCGGTTGTGGTTCCTGGCGCAGATGCGGGGCGCGAGCGAGGCGTACCACATGCCTCAAGCGCTGCGGCTGAACGGCCCGTTGAACCGCGAGGCCCTGAGGCGCGCGCTGGACGCACTCGTCGCCCGCCACGAGGTGCTGCGTACGCGCCTGATCACCGTGGCCGGTGAGGCCTTCCAGCGGATCGAGGCGGCCGACACCGGTTTCACCCTTCGCGTGGACGACCTGACCGGCCTGCCCGACCCCGAAGACCGGCTCGCCTCTCTGCAACAGGCCGAGGCGACAGCGCCGTTCGACCTGTCCGAGGGCCCGCTGGCGCGCGGTCGGCTGGTGGTACTGGCGGCGGACCGGCACGTACTGCTGCTCACGCTGCACCACATCGTCTCGGACGGCTGGTCCATGGGCATCCTGACGCGGGAACTCGGCTCGCTGTACGCCGCGTTCGAGCGCGGTGAGCCGGACCCGCTGCCCCCGCTGTCCGTGCAGTACGCCGACTACGCGGCCTGGCAGCGCCAGTGGCTCGCCGACGGGGTCCCGGCCGAGCAGAGCGCGTACTGGAAGGAAGCCCTGGCGGGCACCCCGGCACTGCTCGAACTGCCTGCCGACCGTCCGCGTCCTGCCGAGCAGGACTACCGGGGCGGACAGCTGCCCATCGTGCTGGACGCGAAACTGACCGACGCGCTCAAGGCGTTCAGCAGGCGCAACGGCAGCACGCTGTTCATGACCGTCCTGGCCGGCTGGGCGCTCGTCCTCTCCCGGCTGTCGGGTCAGGCCGACGTGGTGATCGGCACGCCCGCCGCCAACCGCCGCCGCGCCGAACTCGAAGGGCTGATCGGCTTCTTCGTCAACACACTCGCCCTGCGCATCGACCTCTCCGGCACACCGACGGTCGGCGAGCTGCTGAAGCGGGTACGCAAGGTGGCGCTGGGCGCCCTGTCCCACCAGGACCTGCCGTTCGAGCAGGTGGTGGAAGTGGTCAACCCGGCCAGGGGACTCGACCACACGCCGTTGTTCCAGGCGATGTTCGCCTGGCAGAACAACGAGAGCGGCGACCTCGACCTGCCCGGCATCGACGTGTCGCCGATGGAATCGCCCTACACCGTGGCCAAGTTCGACCTGGCCCTGTCGCTGGGCGAGGAGGACGGCCGCGTCGTCGGCACCCTGGACTACGCGAGCGCGCTGTTCGACGCGGGGACAGCCGAACGCTACGGCCGCTACCTGCGGCGGGTACTGGAGCAGATGGTGGAGGAGAGCGAGCGGGCGACGGCCGCGCTCACTCTGCTCGACGAGCGGGAACGCCACCGGTTGCTGGCGGAGTGGAATGACACCGACACCGACTTCGAGGACCGTAGTCACCGTCACACCGACACCGGAGAAAACACCGACAGCGAAACCGACACGGGGACACACACCGACACCGCCCCGCGCGGCGGCCTGATCGAGCGCTTCGAGGAGCAGGTGCGGGAGCGGCCGGACGAACCGGCCCTGGTCTGCGACGGGGAACGCCTCGACTACGCCTCGCTGGACCGCCGCGCCAACCGCCTGGCCCACGCGCTGATGTCCCGGGGCGTGCGCCCCGACCAGGTCGTCGGCCTGCACGCGCGGCGCTCGGCGGGCCTGGTGGTCGGCGTCCTCGGCATCCTGAAGGCCGGCGCCGCCTACCTGCCACTCGACCCCACCCTGCCGCAGGAGCGGCTGGCCGGGATGGTGGAGGACGCCGCGCCCGCCCTGGTGCTGAGCGACGCGGACGCGCCGCAGACCGGGTGGCTCCCGCAGGCCGGGGTCGAGGCCGAAGGAGAGTGCGACGACGCGCCGGGCATCGCTCCCCGCCGGGCCAACCTCGCGTACGTCATCTACACCTCGGGCTCCACCGGCCGCCCCAAGGGCGTCGGTGTGACCCACGGCAACGTTCTCAACCTCTTCGACAACTGGCTGACGCGCATCGGCTCGGCGCCCGGCGAGGCCGCGTCGATGTGGTCGAGCTTCGGATTCGACGCCTCCGTCCACGAGATCCTGATGCCGCTCACCACCGGCGCCACCCTGCACCTCGTCCCCGACGACCTGCGCGGCGACCCGGAAGCACTGATGGGCTGGCTGCGTACGCACCGCGTCGTCCAGGCGTTCCTGCCGCCCGCGTTCATCAAATGGATCGACGAGGCGCCCGAGGAGCGGCTGGCCGGGCTGGAGCTGCGCCGGCTGCTGACCGGGGTGGAACCACTGCCGGAACGCGCCCTGCACCGCATGCGGGAACTGCTCCCAGGACTGCGGCTGATCAACGGCTACGGGCCGACCGAGACCACGCTCTACAGCACCGCCTACCTCGACCCGAAGCCGCTGGCACGCCAGTGCCCGATCGGCGGCCCGCTGGCCAACACCCGCGTCTACGTGCTGGACGCACAGCTCGAACCGGTGCCGATCGGCGTGGCGGGCGAGGTCTACATCGCGGGCGCGGGCCTCGCGCGCGGCTACCTCGGGCGGCCGGACCTGACCGCCGAGCGGTTCGTGCCGGATCCGTTCGCCGCCGGGCAACGCATGTACCGGACGGGTGATCTGGCGCGCTGGCTGCCCGAGGGCGCGCTCGAGTACGTCGGCCGCCGCGACCACCAGGTCAAGCTGCGCGGCTTCCGTATCGAGCTGGGCGAGATCGAGGCGGCGCTCCTCGACCAGCCCGGTGTGCACGAGGCGGCCGTGCTCGCCGACCGCGACGCGGCGGGCGAACCGCGCCTGGTGGCGGGCGTCGGCCGGGGCGGGACCGCGCCGTGGCAGCCGGCCGACTGGCGCGCCGCGCTCTCGCGGCGGCTGCCCGCGTACATGATCCCGGCGCTCGTCATCGAGCTGCCGCAGCTGCCCCAGACCACCAACGGCAAGCTCGACCGCGCGGCTCTGCTGGAGCGCGCGCGGACCGGCGGGCCCGTACAGGTCAATCAGGTCAGCCCGCGCGACCACATCGAGCTGACGCTCTACGAGATATGGAAGCGGCTGCTGTTGCAGCCCGAGATCGGCATCAGCGACAGTTTCTTCGACATCGGCGGCACCTCGATCTCCGCCATCAAGATGGCCCACGCCATCCGCGAGGCGTTCGGCGAGAGCCTGCCGATCCGCGACATCATGCTGCACCCGACCATCGAGGAGCTGGGCGGACTGCTGCGCCAAGGCGTCTCGGGCCGCCCGGCGAGCAACCTGATCGAGTTCCGCGCCGGAGCGGGCGAGCGCCGGGTGGTCGCCGTACACCCGGCGGGCGGTACCGCGTTCTGCTACCTGTCCCTGGCCAAGGCGCTGGGCGACGACTGCGGTGTGTACGGGATCCAGTCGCCCGGTGTGAACCCCGGCGAGGAGTTCCTGCCGACGATCGAGGCCATGGCGGAGGAGTACCTGCGGCTCATCGAACCGCTGCTGGCGAAGGCGCCGGACGGTGGTCAACAGGGGCCGCGCGGGCCGCTGGTGATCACCGGGCTGTCGTACGGCGGCCTGGTCGCGCACGAGATGGGACGGCGCCTGGCGCTGACGGGACACACCGAAGTGAGTGTGGTCCTGCTCGACACCCAGGGCACCGACGATCCGGCGGACCGCAGCAGGATCGACCCCGTGGACAAGGACGAATTCCGCGACAAACTCGTCAAGTTCAATGGGATGTACCCCGGGATCGACGACCAGCAGATCGACCAGTACTTCCACATCTACAACCACAACAGGCTGACCACACGGGACTATGCGACGCCGTCGTCGTCCGCCCGGCTGGTGTTCCTCCAAGCTGTGGTGGACGGGCTCGACACCGACGTCCTGCGTGCGGTGCGCGACTTCTGGCAGCGCCGCGCCGAAGCCGACTTCCTTGTGGAGTCGGTGAATTGTGACCACTGGGAAATCCTGGAAACCGCCGAGGTGCTGCGCGTGGCCGCGCTGATCGAATCCGAGCTGGACCGCTTCGCGGCAGCCCGTCCGGCATCGTCCGCGGGACAGGCCGCCGGCTCGGTCCTGGCGCGGGAGATCTGATGGCACGCGGAACGAACGAACAGGCACAGGCCGGTCTCCCGGGCGATTCCCCGGCCGATTCCCCGGATGGCGCCGGTCTGGCACACCGTGTGCTCGCGCGGGCCGGTCGTACGCCGGACGTCCTCGCGCTCGTCGACGGCGGTGTGTCCCTCGACTACGCGGGACTCGACGCCGCGAGCGCGGCCGTGGCCCGGGGGCTGCTCCGGCACGGCGTACGTCCCGGCCAGGCGGTGGCCGTCAGCCTGCCGCGTTCGTGGCAGCTGGTCTGCGCGATGCTCGGCATCCTGCGGCTCGGCGCGGTGGTGGTGCCGCTCGACGCGCAGAGTCCGCCGGAGCGCAGGCGGCACATCCTGGCCGACTCGGGCAGTGTGACGTTGATCCACAGTGCGTCCGCCGCTTCCGATCCGGGACTTCCCGACGGTGTCGGTGTGCTGGAGGTCGCCAAGCTGCTCGAAGACGACTCGGAAGACACCGACGACCTCCCGCCCTTCGCCGCCGCACCGGCGTCGTTCATCTTCTACACGTCAGGCACCACCGGCCGTCCCAAGGGCGTCGAGGTCAGGGACGCGGGCATCCTGCGGCTGGCGCGGCCCGGATACTTCGGGCTGCGCGAGGAAGCGCGCTTCGCCTGCCTGTCCAACCCGGCGTTCGACGCGCTGAGCTTCGAGGTCTGGGTGCCGCTGCTGACCGGCGGCTGCTGTGTGATCCTCGCCGACGAGGCCGTACAGACACCGCATCTCCTGGCGGACACACTGCGGCGCGAGCGCATCGACACACTCTTCATCACCGTGGCACTGTTCAACGCGGTGGTCGACAAGGTGCCCGACTGCTTCGCGGACGTCAGACAGGTCCTGGTCGGCGGCGAACAGCTCAACGCCCGGCTGATCCAGCGCTGGTACCGGGACAACGCGCGCAGCGGCACCCGGTTGCACAACGTCTACGGCCCCACCGAGTCCACCACCTTCGCCCTCTGCCACCCCATCCCGCGCGACTTCGACGCGGACGTCGTGCCCATCGGACAGCCGCTGCCCGGCACCGAAGCGCTCCTGGTGGTCGACGGCACACGCCTCGCCGCACCCGGCGAAGTCGCCGAACTCCACCTTGCCGGGGAGGGGCTGGCGGTCGGCTACCGCAACCTGCCCGAGGAGACCGAGCGCCGTTTCGTGCGGCTCCCGTGGCACGACGGCGGCCACGAACGCCACTACCGAACGGGCGATCTGGTACGGCGTGACGCGGCGGGCCACGTCGAGTACGTCGGCCGCGCCGACCGCCAGGTCAAGGTGCGCGGCTTCCGTATCGAGCCGGGTGAGCTGGAACGGCAGATCGTGACCCACCCGGCGGTGCGGCAGGCGTACGTCTGCACCCGGCGCGAGGCTGTCCACGGGGTGAACGAACTGCTGGCCTACCTCGTGCTCCGCGACGACCTCACGTTCGACGACTTCGAGCGCCACGTGGCGGGCGCGCTGCCGCCGTACATGCGGCCGCACCGGGTCCACCTCGTGGACGAGCTGCCGCTGAATGCCAACGGCAAGGTCGACCAGGCCGCGCTGTTCGCCCGCGACGGCCAGCCCTGGCGTCGCTCGGAGTCCGACGGACAGCACGCGGATCCGGCCGCGACCGCCTGGCAGCGTGAGGTGCTTGAGCTGGCGGGCCAGGTGCTCGGCGTCACCGAACTGAGGCTCGGCGACCGCTGGACCGCCAACGGCGGCGACTCCCTCAAGGCGCTGCGGCTGCGCTTCGAGGTCCGGGAGCGCTGGGGCTGCGAGCTGCCCCAAGCCCTTGTCCTGCACAGCGACTTCGCGGAACTGGCGGCGGCGATCGACGCGGGCAGGTCAGCGGCTGACTCGCCCTACCCCGCCACGGTGGCTCCGGCGGACGCGCGTTCGGCGCCCGCCACGTCCGAGCAGCAGCGGCTGTGGCTGCTGCAACAGCAGACACCCGGGTCCAGCGCCTACAACGTCGGGATGGCGTTCCGGCTGCGCGGCACGGTCGACACGGCCGCGCTGCGGCGGGCGGTGCGGCGGCTGGTGGAGCGCCACCCGGCGCTGCGGACCGCCTTCGAGGCCGCGCCCGAGGGGCTGCGCCAGGTGGTGGCGGAGCCGTACGACCCCTGGACGGATCCCGGCACGGCCCCGGACCCGCTGGACGGGGACGGCTGGCGCGGGGTGGCCGACCGGCTGTTCTCCGTACCCTTCGATCTGTCGCGGCCGGAGATGTTCCAGGCGTGCTGGCTGCCGCAGGACGGCGGTGGCGTCCTGCTGCTGCACCTGCACCACATCGCGGTCGACGGCTGGTCGCTCAACGTTCTGTTCCGTGCCCTTTCGGCCGACTACGCAGCCGAGTTGGACGGCACGGCACCGGCTGAGCACGAAGCGGCGGTCCCTACCCCGCTCGATTACGCGGCCTGGCAGGCCGACTGGTTCACCCGCCCCGCCTACCTGACCCAGCGGGCCGCACTGGCGGCCCACTATGGCGGTACGGAGGAGGCGGCGCCGCTGGAGCCGGTACGCACCGCGCCCCGCCCCGAGGGCCGGTTGCTGCGCACACCGCTCGACCTCGTACGCCGTGCCGCGCTCGACCGGCTGGGCGCCGAGCTGGGGCTCACCCGCTTCCCGCTGCTGCTGAGCGTGTTCGCGTGGAGCCTGTACGGCGTGACCGGCCGCGTGCGGCCGCGCATCGCGGGACCGGTCGCGGGCCGGCCGGTGCGGGACTTCGAAGACAGCGTCGGTATGTTCGCCAACACCGTGCTGCTTCCGCAGGACTTGGCGCCCAGGGACGGCCTGCGTGCCCAGCTGATACGGCAGGCGGCGGACGCCCAGGCGGTGCTGGACCGGCAGGACGTGGCGCTCGCCGACGTCCTGGCCGACGTGCGGGCGGAGGGCGGATTCCGGTCCGAGGGAACGCCGTTCGACTTCATGTTCGTGCTGGAGAACACCGATTTCTCCGCGCTGGCGCTGCCGGGCTGCGCCTCCCGTCCGGAATGGCCGGTCCCCGCCGAGGCGAAGTGCCCGCTGACCCTGTCGGTGATCGAGCACGAGTCGGGCTTCGACTGCCTGTGGGAGTACGCGGACGACCACTTCGACGCCGAAGAGGTGGCCGCGATGGCCGACCTGTTCGGGCAAGGACTCGACCGGCTCGCCGAGGGCGGGACCGGCACCCT
Organism: Streptomyces sp. NPDC088725; assembly: GCF_044751305.1. Taxonomy (NCBI): domain Bacteria; kingdom Bacillati; phylum Actinomycetota; class Actinomycetes; order Kitasatosporales; family Streptomycetaceae; genus Streptomyces; species Streptomyces sp. NPDC088725. Next base: position 84,067 of record NZ_JBIVLO010000004.1, on the reverse strand, counting down.
GGCGGAGCTGGTCGCCCCGTACCGGCGGAGTCTGCCGGACCCGGGCCGTGGCGCTTCGACGCTGCCCGCCGCCGCGCCGCCCGCCTCTGCACCGGCCGTCTCCACACCCGACGCCTTCACCACCGTCGCCGAGGGCTTCGACCGGCAGGTACGGCTGACGCCCGACGCGCCCGCGCTGGTGTCCGACGGCCGCAGTCTCACGTATGCCGAACTCGACGCCCACGCGGCAGCCTTGGCCGCTGAACTCCACGCGGCACACCCGCTGCCGCCCGGGGACGACCTGCCGCGCTGCGTCGCGCTGTACTTCGGGCCCTCGGTCGAGCACGTGGTCGCGCTGCTGGCACTGGCCAGGCTCAACCTCACGATCGTTCCGCTCGATCCCGCGTACCCGGCGGCGCAGTCGCGCCAGGTCCTGGGACAGGTGCAGCCCTTGTGCGTGCTCCTGCCGCCGGGCGGCGAAGCCGCGTTCGACGCGATGGCCGAGGGCGCGGACAACCTCCCGCGCCACCCGGTCACACTGTCGGCAGCCCCGGCCGACGACACCGGCTCCCGGTCCGTTCCCTCCGCCGGTTCCGCGTCCGCCCTGCCCCCGCACTCCGGACAGCGACCGCTCTACACCCTGTTCACCTCAGGATCCACCGGTACGCCCAAGGGAGTGCAGGTCCCGGACAGCACCCTGTGCAATCTGCTGCACTGGCAGGGCGGGGACGGCGGCCTCGGCGCGCCCGCCGTCACCCAGCAGTTCTCCATGCTGTCCTTCGACGTCTCCTTCCAGGAGATCTTCAGCACGCTGTGCGGCGGCGGCGCCCTGCACCTGGTGCGCCCCGGCTGGCGGCAGGACGCGCCCGCGCTGCTGGCCCACCTCGAAGAGGCGGGCATCGAACGCGTCTTCATGCCGTACGTGGCGCTGCAACTCCTCGCCGAGCACGGCGTACACCTCGGGCTCTACCCCTCGCGGCTGCGTGAAGTGATCACGGCGGGGGAGCAGTTGCTGTGCACGGATGCCATCCGCCGGTGGTTCGCGGGACTGCCGGACGCCCGGCTGTTCAACCACTACGGCCCGACCGAGACCCACGTGGTCAGCGGTCTGTGCCTGGACGGCGACCCGGCCCTCTGGCCCGAACGCCCGTCCATCGGGCGACCGGTGGACAACGCCTGGCTGCGCGTGGTCGACGACGCCGACGAGGCCGTACCGCCCGGCCGCTCGGGCCACCTGCTGATCGGCGGGACGATGGCCGCGCCCTGCTACCTGGGCGACGAAACACTCAACCGGGAACGGTTCGTCGAGCTGCCGGGCCTCGGCCTCTTCTACCGCAGCGGTGACCAGGCCCGGTTCGACGGTCAGGGCCTGCTGCACTACCTGGGCCGCGACGACCAGCAGGTCAAACTGAGCGGTCACCGTCTGGAGCTGGGCCAGGTCGAGGCCGCGCTGCTCCAGCACCCGGACATCGTCAACGCGGTGGTCGTGCGCGACGGCCGGCAACTGGTGGCGTGCCTGCAATGCCGGAATGAGACGCCCACCCCGGAAGCGCTGGCGGACCACCTGGCGCCGCTCCTGCCCGCGTACGTACGGATCGCCCGCTACCGGCGGCTCGACGCGCTGCCCCTCACGCCCAGCGGCAAGCTGGACCGCCGCCGCGCGCTGGCCGCACCGGGCGAGGAGCTGCGATCACGCGCCGCCGCCGCGCCCGTCCTGTCGGTGCGCGAGGCACAGCTCGCCGAGGCGTACGAGACGGTGATCGGTGAGCCCATCGGGCCGGACCAGCGCTTCTTCGACGCCGGAGCCTCCAGCCTCGGCCTGATGCGCTTCCACCTGTACTGCACAACGGAGCTGGGCCTGCGGTTCACCATCCCCGACCTGTTCGAGCACGTCACCGTACGGAGCCTCGCGCGCTTCCTGGAGCCGGGGGAGCAGCCCGCGCCCCCGGGACCTGCGACTACGGCGGACGCCCGTACGCCCGGTCAGCGCTCGGCCGACGACCCCGTCGCCGTCATCGGCATGGCGGTACGGCTGCCGGGCGCCGACGATCTGGCCGCCTTCTGGGACATGGTGAAATCCGGCGGTCGCGGCATCGAGCACTTCGACGCCGATGACGGCCTGGTCGGTGCCCGCAGCCAGATGGCGGGCCTGCTCTCCTTCGACCCCGAGCACTTCGGCATCAGCCGCCAGGAAGCCCGGCTGATGGACCCGCAACAGCGCCACCTCCTGATGAGTTCCGTGGAGGCGCTGGCACACGCCGGCATCGCCGAACCGGCCGGACAGCGCATCGGAATGATCGCGGGATGCGGCGAGAACACCTATTTCCAGAGCCTGTCGCGCGAGGCCGACCCCGCCCGGCTGCCCGACGGCTTCCAGATGGCCCTGCACCACGACAAGGACTTCCTCACCACGAAGGTGGCGTACCACCTGGGCCTGACGGGTCCCGCCTTCTCCGTCCAGGCGGCCTGCGCCAGCTCGCTGATCGCGGTCCATGTCGCCGCCGGTCTGCTGCGCCAGGGCGACGCTGACGTGATGCTGGCCGGTGGGGTGTTGGTCGACACGCTCCTCACCGACGGCTATCAGTACCGTCCGCAGCACATCTTCTCCAAGGACGGACACTGCCGGCCCTTCAGCGACGACGCCAGCGGCACCATCGGTGCCAGCGGAGTCGGGGTGGTCGTGCTGAAGCCGCTGAGCCTCGCGCGCCGCGACGGCGACACCGTCTACGCGGTGATCACCGGCTCCGCCATCAACAACGACGGCGCGAGCAAGCTCAGTTACAGCGCGCCCTCACTGGCGGGCCAGCGCGAGGTGATCCGTACCGCGCTGCGCCGGAGTGGTCGCACCGGCGCCGACCTCGGATACGTCGAGGCCCACGGCACCGGCACGCAGCTGGGCGACCCGGTCGAAATCGGCGCTCTGCGCCAGGCGTTCGACCTGGCCGAGGCCGACCACTGCGCGCTGGCCTCCGTGAAGAGCCAGATCGGCCACCTGGGCGCGGCCGCGGGCGTGGTCGGGCTCGTGCGGGCCGTCCTCGCGGTCCACCACGGCGTGATCCCGCCGAACGTCGACTTTCACCGGCTCAACCCGCAGATCGGCACGGATGTGTTGCCGTTCTACATTCCTGAGGAGTCCTCACCGTGGCCCGCGGGCCGGGAGCGGGTGGCCGCCGTGAGCAGCTTCGGGATCGGCGGTACCAACGCCCACGTAGTGCTTGAGGCGGGCGCGCCGACGAGCCCGGACCCGGAGAACCTGGAGTCGGTACCGTCCGCCCTGGTGCCGTGCCTGCCGCTCTCCAGTAACAGCGAGGCAGGACTGATCGCCGACGCGGCCCGCGTTGCCGACTACCTGGAGGCCAGACCCGAGGCGTACGGCCAGGTGCTCCGCCACCTTCAGGCGGGTCGGCCGCCGCGCCGGTATCGGCTGGCGGTCGTGTGCGCGGGCGTGGCCGACGCCGTCGTACAACTACGCGATGCTGAAGCGCACTTGGTGACGCGGGGCGCGGAGGGCCGTCCCGCCGGGCCCGTCGTGGCGGCGGACGTCACGGCCGAGGAGCTCGCAGCCGCCTGGCTGTCCGGCGCGTCTATCAGCGGGCCGTCCGGTCCCGCGCAGGCCCCGTGGGACTTCCCGCCTCCGGCCTTCGAGCTGGCCGAGTACGACTTCGAGCGCGCCGCGCCCCCGGCCGAGCAGGCGACACCTGCGCTCGAGCCGGCGGTACGGCGGCTTCCCGAGCCCGAATGGCTGCACCAGCCGCACTGGGTACGGTTGCGGCGCGCCGTCGCGACCACCGGTTCGCGGGCGTCCGGCGTGCTGGTGGCGATGACGGCGCAACCGCTCGCCCCCGAGGCGCTGCGGCCCTTCGAAGCGGCCTACGAGCAGGTGGTACGGGTCAGCGTGGGTGACGCCTTCGCCCGCCTGGAGGACGGCGGTTACGAGGTCGACCCGGCCGACGCCGCCTCGCTGCGGCAGCTGCTCGACGCGCTGTCCGGCTTGCTCCCCGATGAACAGGCCGGTGCGGGTGAGGCCCGTATCGACTGGCTGCACGCCCTGCCGCTCGCGGTCGAAGGGGCCGTGGACGACGACGCGCTGGCCCGCGCCCGCTGGGCCTGCCTCGACTCACCGGCCGCGCTGATTCAGGCGGTGGCCGGTATGGACCGGCCGCCACGACTGCGGGTCTGGTGGCTCTCGTATCAGGCCCAGCCGGTCGAGGGAGAGGTGCGGCGGCCGGAGCTGGGGCTGCTGGCAGGCGCCTGCGAGGTGACACCGCAGGAGAGCGCCGTCGAAAGCCACTGGCTCGACCTGCCCGGAAGCGACCTGGGGAACTGGACGCCGTTGCTTCCGGCGCTGCTGACCGAGGCGAACACCGAGGTGGACACGGTGAGCCCGCGGCGGCTGGCGCTGCGGCAGGGCTACTGGTGGCAGCCGACCCTGTTGCCGGTCGCCGCGCCCGCCGCCTCCGCGCCGTCGGTGCTCCCCGCCGAGCACGGTGTGTACCTGGTCCTCGGCGGCACCGGCGGTATCGGCTCCAGCCTCGCGGCCTGGCTGCTGGAGCGGGCCGACTGCCGGGTGCTGCTGATGGCGCGGCGGCCCCAGCTGCCGCCGGTCCTCGAACCGTGGTCCGATCGGGTGGAGTTGATCGACGGCGACCTGACCGGGACGGTTGCCGGGATACTGGCCCGGATCGACCGGTACACCGACCGGCTCGACGGTGTGGTGCACGCCGCCGGTACGGCGGCCGGTGGGCTGATGGCCCGCCGGGACGCCGACGCGATGCGCCTCACCACGGTGTCCAAGCTCCGTGGCGCCCTGCTGGTAGAGCGGCTGATCGCCCGCTACCGTCCGGCCTTCGCGGCGTACTGCTCGTCCATGGCCGCGCTGTTCGGTGGCGTCGGGCAACTCGACTACGCCGCCGCCAACGGCCTGCTGGACGGCTTCGCCCGGCACCGGGCCGACGAGTCGGAGACCACTCTGCGGGTCGGCATCGACTGGGACATCTGGAGCGAGGTCGGCATGGCGCGCCGGGCCCTGCGCGCGGACGCCCGTCACCAGGCCCACCTGGCGGTCGGCCTCGACGTGGCGGAAGGACAACGGATCTTCGCCCGCGCACTCCAGCTGCAACTGCCCCAACTGCTCGTCTCCACGGCCACCTTGGAGGAATCCCGCGGCTTCTACGCGGCGCCCGCCGAAGCCCCTGCGGCCGTCGCGGCGGCGTCGGTCCCGGCTGCTGTCACGGCATCGGACACCGGGTCCCGGGTCTCCGCCACCGTCGAGCTGACCGAGTGGCTGTGCCACTGGCTGGGCCTGGACGAACTGGATCCGGACGCCTCGCTCTACGACCTGGGTGCCGATTCGCTGACCCTGCTGGACCTGATCGGCGAGGTGAAACGGCTCTCCGGCGTCGACATCGAGCTGTCCCAGCTGAGCCACCGGGCCAGTTTCGCCGACATCCTGGCGCGGATGGGCGCGACGGCTTCCGGCACCGCGTCCATCCCGGATCCGGTGGCGATCGAGGTCTGGCAGCAGGGCAGCGGGCGCGACCTGCTGTGCCTGATCCACCCGGTGGGCGGTGACATCCAGGCGTACCGCGCGCTGGTGTCCGCCCTGGATCCCCGGCTCACCGTCTGCCTGATCGCCGATCCCGCGCTCCAGTGGCCCGACCGGGCGGCCTGGTCACTCGACGAACGGGTCCAGCGCTACCACCGCGCGCTCAACGCCCGCTTTCCGCAGACCGAATGGCGCCGGCAACTGGCCGGCTGGTCCTACGGCGCCTGGGTCGCACTGGGCATGGCGGCCGAAGCGGAGGCCGAGGGCAGCCCGGTGGCCGGGCTCTATCTGCTCGACCCGCCGCCCCCGGGCGCCGGGCCGCGCTTCCGGGCGTACGACGAAGCCGAGCTGGAGGCGATGTTCACGCACGAGCTGGGCCAGGGAGGCGCCCGGGAGCGCGCGGGCCAGGAGGCGAAGGCGTACGCGGAGCGGCTGGCGCACTGCTGCCGGGCCAACCTCGCGAGCATGGCGGGGTACGAACTGCCACGCCCGGACCGCACCCCCAGCCAACTGTGGCTGGCGAGCCTGCCGGTGGCCGGACTGCCGGAACTGGGCTCGCCCGATGAGCAACAGCGCTCGTGGCAGCAGCAGTTGCGAGGACTTGTCAGCAGCGTCGTCCTGGACACCACGCACTACGACATCGTCCGGCCGCCCCAGGTGCGGACGGTGGCCGAGGCCATCAACGCGGCGTCGCTGCCGGTCCTGGGAAACCACTGAGGCACGGCCGCCCGCACAAGGAAGCGCGGCAGGAACCACGCAGGGAAGCGCGTGAGGAATCACGCGAGGAAGCGCGTGAGGAACCACGCAGGGAAGCGCGCGAGGAAGCGCGCCAGAAAGCACGCGAGAAAGAGACCGACTTGGACACCCGCGACCGGGCCACCCCCACCACCCGGCCGACCACCGGCCGGGGCATCTCCCGGTCGGCCGGGTCCGCCAAGTCGCTCGCGTCAGAACCCAGTTGTTCGTACGACGAGCCGAGGCCCACCCCATGAACCCGTACGCATCACTGCCGCCGCGCTCGTTCTGGCGCTCGGCCGTGGCCGACCCCGACATGCTCGCCATCGGCGACCTGTGGAAACCGAAGTTCGCCATCGGCCAGGACGACCCCGTCCTCACCGCCGGCTCCTGCTTCGCCCGCCACATCGGCCGCGCCCTGCTCGAACAGGGCATGAACTGGCGCGACTCCGAGCCGGCGCCTCCCGGGCTCACCGAGGACGAGCGCCAGGCCCGCGGCTACGGCGCCTTCTCGTTCCGCACCGGCAACATCTACACCGCCGCCACCCTGGCGCAGTGGCTGTCCTGGGCCCACGGCGAGTCCACACCGCCCGCCGAGGTCTGGCACGAGGACGCCCGCTGGTACGACCCGTACCGCCCGTCCGTCGAGCCCGGCGGTTACGACTCGGCCGAGGCGGTGACGGCCGCGCGCGAGGCGACGCTCGCGGCCATGCGCGGCGCGGTAGCCGACGCGAGCTGCCTCATCTTCACACTGGGCCTGACCGAAGCCTGGCTGGACCGGGCGGACGGCACCGTCCACCCCGTCTGCCCGGGCACCGTACGCGGCACCTTCGACGCCGAGCGGTACGTCTTCCACAACTTCACCTTCGACGAGGTGCACCGCGACCTGACCGCCGCCATCGCGACCGCCCGCGCGGCCAACCCGGACCTGCGCGTCCTGCTCACCGTGTCGCCGGTGCCGCTCACCGCGACCGCGACCGGTGGCCACGCGCTCGCGGCCACCACGTACTCCAAGTCCGTGCTGCGTGCCGTCGCCGGGCAACTCGCCCTGGAACACGACTACATCGACTACTTCCCGTCGTACGAGATCATCACCGGCTTCCCGTTCAAGGGCGTGTTCTTCGAGCCGAATCTGCGCACGGTCACACCGGAAGGCGTCGATTTCGTCATGCGCCAGTTCTTCGGCGCGCTGGCCCAAGTCCCGGCCGGGAAACGGCAGGAGCGCCGCGCCGAGCCGACCAGCGGAGAGGAATTCCTGTGCGATGACGCCGTACTCGACTACTACAACCCCTTCTAGGTTCCTGCTGCTCGGCGATTCGCACGCCGGGCCGATCGGACGCGCCGCCAAGGGCGCGGGCATCCCGTTCTCCGGCGGACCGATCGGCGCGGTCCGCGAGTTCAACGCCGGGTTCTTCGATCCGCGCGAGGACGATGTCGTCTTCCGCAAGCCGGAGGCGGACCGCTTCTACCGCACGTTCCTGGACGAGCTGGGCGTGGCGGGTCTCGGCGGGCTCGACGTGCCCCTGGTGTCGACCTTCGGCTTCAGCGCCCATTTCGTCGCGACGACGGAGAACTGGCAGGTGTACCGCGTCCGTTCGGCGCGCGAGGGAAGCGACAAGGGAGTGGCCGGCTTCGCGCCGGGCTTCCTGTCGAGCGGGCTGTTCGAGGACATCGTCCGCGCGACGGTCCGGGACGCGCTGGCCTTCTACCGCCACGCGCGCGGCCTGGGCCTGCGGGTACTCGCCGTGATGCCACCGCAACGCGTACCTGCTCAGTCCGACCCGGCGGTCTTCATGGCAGCCCAGGACATCGTGCGCGAAGCTCTGCTCGCACTCGGCGTCGAAATTGTCGATCTGCGCGCCCGCGTCACCGACGAAACCGGCTTCCAGCGGCCCGAGTTGTGCGAGGCCGACGACGTGATCCACGGAAACCTGGCGTTCGGCCGGCTGATCCTCGCCGACCTGCTGGGCCGCGGGCTGTGAGGCCGGTGACAGACCGGGCGCGCCCACATCCCGGCCACTGAACCCTGATCCGTCACATCACCACCCATCACACCACCACCCACCACACCGCGGGAGAGCGAAATGGAACAGTACGAACTCGACGCGATCGAGAGCATCGTCACGCGTCAGCAGGGACCGTACGAGACCATCACCGTCGACACACTGACACCGGTGATCGGCGCCGAGGTGTCCGGCATCGACCTGTCGAAGGAGCTGTCGGACACGCAGGTGGCGGAGGTGCGGAAGGCCTTCCTCCAGCACCACGTCCTCGTCTTCCGTGACCAGGAACTGTCGGACGACGACCACAAGCGCTTCGCCCGTCACTTCGGCGACCTGCACCCCGTCACACTGCCGGAGCCCGGCTCCGACCCGTACATCCTCGAAATCAGCGCCACCAAGGAATCACACGTCGTGGCCGGCGACGGCTGGCACAGCGACGGCAGCGCCGACGCCGCGCCCTCGCTCGGCTCGATGCTCTATGTCACCCGTACGCCGGACGGCGGCAGCGGCGGCGACACCCTGTTCGCCAACATGCACCTGGCGTACGAGGCGCTCTCGCCCGCCATGAAGACCTTCCTCGACGGCCTGACCGCGATTCACGACGGCATGGTCGCCTGGCAGGGCCACACCCCGCCGGACGGATACGTCCCGCCCAAGGAAGAGCACCCCGTGGTGGTACGCCACCCCGAGACCGGCCGCAAGCTGCTGTACGTCAACCCCGGTTACACGTCGCACATCGTTCAGCTGTCGCCCGTCGAGAGCCGGGCGCTCCTCGACATGCTGTTCGACCTGGTGGCACGTCAGCAGAAGCTGAGCTGCCGGGTCCGCTGGACACCCAACACACTGGTGTTCTGGGACAACCGCTGCACCCAGCACCACGCGATCTGGGACTACTACCCGCACTCCCGCTACGGCCGGCGCATCGCGATCGAGGGCACACGGCCCAAGGCCTGAGCGGATACCGGACCGCTTGCCGCCGGATACCGGACCGCTTGCCGCCGGCGCGGGTCTCCCGGGCGCCGGCGGCCACGGGGCGGCCGTGACGGACGGGCTCAGGAAGCCGTTCCGGCTGTCCCGACCGCTCCGATTCCCCCGGCGGCCCGCGCCAGGCTGTCGGCCAGTCCGTCGGCAAGGCGCCCGTACGCCACACGCAGTCGCTCGTCCCGTTCCGCCGCCTCGTCCTGGCCTGTATGGGCATGCGCGTGCGCGAGGGCATAGGCGTGTACGGAGGCGAACGGATACGCCTCGGCGTACGCCCGCGCATCCGCCGCCGCATAGGCGGAAGCCGTGGCCGCCGTGTTCGCGAGGGCGTTGGCATCGGCGTACGAGGTGGCGTTGGCTGTCGTATTGAGCGTGGCGTAGGTCTCGCCGAACGCTACGGCCTTGTCCTCGTCGTAGCCGTTGGCCGTCGCGTACGCCCGCGCGTTGGCCGAGGCGGTGGCGAAGGCGTCTTCGTATGCGTAAGCGTGTCGGTAGACCTCCCGCAACGCGGGCCCGAGCGCGGCGCGCCACTCGTCCTCCGCCACCCGCTCGCCGGTCGCCGCGCGCGCGTGCAACCGCTGTACGGCCTGCTGTGCCCCGGCTCCCTCGCCGTGCCGCTCGTTCGCCTCCGCCAGCAGGGGCATGACGGTCCCGGCGTGCCAGTCGTGCACCACCGTAAACGGCACGTGACCGTCCAGACGTACGAGTTCCGTATGCACGCGCCGGGCCCAGCCCTTCGCCCCCGCGGCATCCTGACCGTTGAAGAGGACGCTCACCACCTGAGCCGGCCAGGCCGGTACGTCCCGCTCGTGGTCCGCGTCCGGACCCGCGCCGGGCGCCGCGTCGCCCCCGGCCGGGCCGAAGAGTTCCAGTGACCCGACGGATCCGGCTTCGAGCTGGACGAGGAAGCGGTCGAACGCCTCGGCGGCGGCCGGGGGTTGGCTCATCTGTCTCTCTCCTGCTCCGACTGCCCGGTCGCCGTGTGTGACACGGGAGCGGGCGCGATTCGACACGGTCACGGGCCCCATGGGCCGTTGAAAATCTTACGACCGACCACGGATGGCGGCTATGTCGGAGGCGAGCGTCCACCTGGGTGAAAAACCGCAAGTCGGGCTCATCAGATGCACCGAAAACCATATCGGCTGGTTACTTGGTGCGTGCCTACCGGCCGTGGCGAGCACCGCGTCACGGCGCTCCCGAGTCAGCGGAGGAGTACCGTCATGCCGTTCTCACCCCTTGTCAAACGGACCGCCAGACAGTCCGCCGAAGCGATCCAGGCCCTGCTGCTGGTTCTGCTGAGCGTTCTCGGCATCGTAATCGCAGCAGGTCAGAGCGCTGTGGCCGCCGTCACCACGTCCGTCCCCACGGAGACCGACTGGGACGCCATCGCCGCCTGCGAAAGTGGCAACCGCTGGAACATCAACACGGGCAACGGCTACCACGGCGGCCTCCAGATCGCCCCTTCCACCTGGCGCGCGTACGGCGGGCAGCGGTACGCCCCCCGCGCCGACCTCGCCACCCGTGCCGAACAGATCGCCGTCGGCGAGCGCATCGTCCAGGGCCAGGGACTGTCCGCGTGGCCCACCTGCGGGCGCCGCGGATCGTCGTCCTCCGGACACTCCGCGACCGGCAGCACTTCACACGGAACCGCCTCGCACGGCAGCGCCACACACCAGTCGCCGTCCACACCACTCGTGCCCAAGCAGCACGTGCAGAAGGCCCCCGGTCCGGCGACCGACAAGATCTCCGGCGAGGACACGTACGTTGTGGAGCAGGGCGACTGCCTCTCCGTCATCGCCCAGCGCGCCGACATCCCCGGCGGCACCGACGCGCTGTTCGAACTGAACAAGGACACGCTCGACCAGGGCCCCGACGTCATCTTCCCGGGACAGCGCCTCCGCCTGCACGCCTGAGGCCCAGGTCCTAGGCCCTCTGGAGCTTGCCCATGTACGACACGTCCCTCACGGCCGGGTGGCCGGAGGAGGAGTCCCGCGAGGACGCGCTTCGGGCCGGTGGCCGCGAAGCGCGTCCGCGGCTCTGGTCAGCGGTCGTCGCGATCGGCTTCACGCTCGCCCAACTCGCCTTCGTGGTACCGGGTATGGGCCTCGGCTGGGACGAGACGGTCTACGTCAGCCAGGTCAGCCCGCACGCGCCCGCGGCGTTCTTCAGCGCACCGCGCGCCCGGGGGATCAGCCTGCTCGTCGCGCCGGTGACCGGGCTGACGGACTCCGTCACCGTCCTGCGCTGCTACCTCGCCGTGGCGACCGGCGGCGCGCTCTACGCAGGGCTGTGGGTGTGGCGGCGGCTGCTGCCCGGCCCGGTGGTGGCTCTCGCGGGAGCGCTGTTCGCCACACTGTGGATCACACTCTTCTACGGTCCGCAGGTCATGCCCAACCTGGCGGTGGCACTCTCGGCGCTCATCGCGACCGGATGCTTCCTGCGAGCGGTGCGTGAAGACGCCAACGGGCGTACCGGGACTGGTTCGTTGACCGGCATGGGATGCGCCCTCGCCGTGGCCGGTCTCATGCGGCCCACCGACGCCCTGTGGCTCGCGCTGCCGCTCGCCGTGGCCGCGTGCGCCGTACGGTCCTGGCGACGGCCGGTCGTCCTGCTGGTCCTCGCGGCCGGTGTGGCTCTCGGCGCCGCGCAGTGGGTCGTCGAGGCGTACACGGCGTACGGCGGGCTCGGCGCACGGCTGCACCGCGCCAGCGAGATCCAGGGCGGGATGGGCTGGCACCTCGCCTTCGGAGACCAACTGCGCGGTCTGGAGGGGCGTTCGCTGTGCCGGCCGTGCGACATGCCGTGGCGCAGACCGTGGTCGGCCCTCTGGTGGTTCGCCCTGCCCCTGCTCGCCGCGGGCGGTGTGTTCACCGCGATGCGCACCCGTCTGCGGGCCGTTGTGATCGTCCCGGCGCTGACCGGGCTGTCCCTCGCCGTGCCGTACCTGCTGATGATCGACTACGCGGCGCCCCGCTTCCTGCTGGCCACCTACGCACTGCTCCTGCTGCCCGCCGCCGTGTGCCTGCACCACCTGGTCACCGCCGCGAGCCCGGCGCTGCGCAGGCCGGTTGTCCCCGCCGTCGCGCTGCTCCTGCTGCTCCACGTGGGGTCGCAGTACGTGATCCTGCACAGCCTCGCGGAGCGCAGCCGCGCATCGAGGGGATCGGTCGGCCGCATCGCCACCGAACTCCACCGCCTGGGCGTCCGACCGCCGTGCACCGTCACCGGAATCGAGGCCGTACGGATCGGCTTCAGCGCGGGCTGCGCGTCCCGCCAGATCGCCGGCCACGACGCCAGTATCAGCCGCGCGGCCCTGCTGGCACTGGCGCAGCGGCAACCCGTAGCGGTCCTGGTCCCCCTCGGCCACCGAGCGCCGGCGTACGCACACACCTGGCGCTCCACACCGTTCCCGCAGGTGACAGGACTACCAGGCTTCCGCGCCTACGTGTCGCCCTCGGCCCGTCCGCGAACGGGCGGCGCACGGTGATCGCAGCACGCCCCGGGGCTCACGCCGTGCGGTGGCTCTCGCCGGTGACGTTTGCCGTCAGCTTGCGCAGAATCGTGCGGACCGTCTGGGCCTCCTCGGACGTCAGTCCGATGGCCTCGCCGATAGCCAGCGGCACGGCCTTGGCCCGCTCACGCAGCGCGACACCGCCCTCACTGAGCCGGATCAGCACGGACCGCTCGTCGTCGGCGCGGCGCTCGCGGTGGATCAGGCCGTTGGCCTCCAGCCGCTTGAGCAGCGGGGAGAGAGTTCCCGAATCCAGTTCGAGCGCGGTGCCGAGATCCCGTACGGGGACGGGGCCCCGCTCCCACAGCACCAGCATCACCAGATACTGCGGGTAGGTCAGGCCGAGTTCCTGAAGCAGCGGGCGATACCGGCTGGTCACGGCACGTGAGGCCGCGTACAGCGCGAAACACAGCTGGTCGTCCAGCAGCAGTGTGAAGCCCTGCTCGGGCCTGGTCTCCGTCTCGTCGCTCATGGCGCCTCCTCCTCTGTCGTGTATCGGCACGGTACGGGAGCGGATGTGCCCGCTACGCGATCGTATAGCGGGCTAGTCAGTTGTGTTCAATTAAATTGAGCCCTACCTTCCTGTTGGGAGTCACCCACCCCGTCGCACCCGGCGGCCAGAACCGCCGGGTGTGCCATTCCGTGCGGAGAACGAGATGTCCGAGTCAGCATCCGCTTCCGACTCGGCTATCGCCCGTCCGGTCCTCGAACCCGCGGCAGCCGCGTTCGCCGGGGCCACCGCCAACCCGCCGTACCTCTTCGATCTGGGCCCGGCCAAGGGGCGCGAGGCCGTCAATGAAGTGCAGTCCGGCGAAGTGGACACCCCGGCCGTGACCGACGAGTGGGTGACCGTCCAGGGCGGCCCCACCGGCACCGTCCAGGTGCGCGTCGTGAAGCCGACCGACGTCACAGACACACTGCCGGTCATCCTCTACATCCACGGTGCGGGCTGGGTGTTCGGTAACGCGCGCACCCATGACCGGCTGGTGCGCGAACTCGCGGTCGGAGCTGGGGCGGCGGTCGTCTTCCCCGAGTACGCCCTCTCCCCGGAGGCCAGGTACCCGGTGGCCATCGAGCAGAACTACGCGGCCGCCCGCTGGATCGTCACGGAAGGCGCGGCCCGTGGTCTGGACGCCTCGCGGCTGGCCGTGGCAGGCGACTCGGTCGGCGGAAACATGGCCGCGGCGCTCACCCTGCTCGCCAAGGACCGCGGCGACGTGCACTTCGTGAGCCAGGTGCTCTTCTACCCGGTCACCGACGCGGCGTTCGACACCCCCTCCTACCACAGGTTCGCCGAGGGCTACTTCCTGAGCCGTGACGCGATGCGGTGGTTCTGGGACCAGTACACCACCGACCCCGAGCAGCGAGCCGAGATAACGGACTCCCCTCTGCGCGCCACCACCGCCCAACTCGCGGGCTGCCGCCGGCCTTGGTCGTCACCGCGGAGGCGGACGTGCTGCGCGACGAGGGTGAGGCCTACGCGGCGAAGCTCCGCACCGCGGGCGTCCCTGTGACGGCGGTCCGCTACCAGGGCATCATCCACGATTTCGTCATGCTGAACGCCCTCAGCGAAACCCACGGCCCGTGCCGCCATCACCCAGGCCACGACGACCCTGCGCGCGGCCTTCGGTACCGTCTGAGCCCTGCGGGCCCTCAGGGCCCCGGCACCACCCGAGCCCCGAGCCAACGGCCCGGGGCGCGGACGCGGTTCGGCCCCCGCTCCGGACGCCCGAAGGAGATCGAGGCCCATTCGCGTTTCCCCGCTCTTCGGCTTGCCTGGGACCGGGCTGAGTCGAGCTGGGTGGCCCACCGTCCCCCGGTCGGGTGCCGTTACTGACCCTCTATGAGTCTGTTACCTGAACCACAGAAGGATCGCGGGGCGGCTGAGCGGTGAACTGTCCCACTAGCCTGTTGCGTTGGACGCAAGCTATCCAGGGGAAGGGGATGAGCCCCGTATGACCCATAAGGAATCGCCGACACAATTACGCAAGCGTGCCGACGCGCTGCGCACTTGTGCTCGTCAGGCCCGCAGCGCGGCCCACGAGATGGGAACCTACCTCGATCGCGAGGTCAAACGGGCTTCCGGTACCGGGGCCGACCTCATCTGGATCGGACCATACGCCACCGACACCACCCGCACCCTGCAGGCCCGCAAAGCCACCTTGCACCGCTTGGCCTCGGACCTGATTGCCGACGCGAGCCGGTGGGAGATCGAGGCAGGGCATTTGGACGAGAAGGCCAACCACATGTCGGGGAGCCGCTGATGGGGTTTCGAGGGCTCAAATCCGATCGGGTGCGAAAACTGGCGGGAGACTTGGACAAAGCGGGCCGGGACGCGCCCGGGTTACACCGCCGCGTTGCTGGAATACTCAAGGACGCCGAGGCGGCGCTGGATGGGGGGAAGAAAGCTACCAACAGCCCTGAGCTGCAGAAGATTCAGCACTCCACGTCGCCCGGGGTAGGCGCTCAGCTTCCCGGTTCGCTGGGCGAGGAGCTCCCCGCCATCGCCAAAGAGGTGAGGCGACGGTGCGACATGGCGGACGAGGCGGGCGATGAGCATGGCTTCGGTCAGGGCATCACGCCGCTGGATGCGTTCAACGGGGTCGCTCCGCTGCCAGAGCCCAAGCCCAAGAAGAAGGGGTGGTTCGAAAAATACATCAGTGACCCCTTTGAGCATGGCATCGAGGATGTCGGCGACTTCATGTCCTCGGTCTTCAGCTGGCGCAACATGCTGGATGCCGGGTCGGTTGCTCTCGGAGCCTTCCTCATGGCTGCGGGTGGCGCGATGGAGGTGGGCGGGGGCGCGCTAGACATCACCGGGGTCGGGGCGCTGATAGGCGTTCCGATAAATATCGCGGGGGTCGCAGTCATCGGCACGGGCGGAGCGCTCGCTCTGGCCGGGTTCGGCGACTTTATAACCCGGATGTCCGAGGGGGACACCGGAAATGCCTGGGACCGGAGCGGCAAACAGGGCACGTCAGGCGATGCTGCCGATCCGGTGCCGATTTCTGAGGAACAGCAAGAGGCGTTCACGCAGAGTCAGCAGGAACTCTCTGGACTCAGCAAGAATAAACAGATAGCAGAAGTTAACAAGGGCATAGAAAAGGACGGTCAGAAGTTCAAACCCGAGGGCGCCCTGACGAAGGGGGCCAAGCACGGGATTGACTGGAACGAGGGGCCTCAGCGCGCCAAGGTTGATGGGAAACCGCAGGGGCGGTTTGGAAGCCCGGCCGATGTCAAGTTTGCCACCGAAAAAGGCGCGGAACTCGGTCCCGGAAAAACGGGATTCTTTAAACTTCCCAAGGGGAATGAATGTGTCGAATATATGCCGGATGGTTCGATACGCAAGCCCAATTCTGTTTTTGTGAAAGTTCGCCCTAACGGTACGATCCACGCATATCCAACCACCAGATAGGACAGCGATGAGCTTCTGGATTCAGACAGGAAATCCCGAATTTCAAGACGTCGACAAGGTCGCTGACAATTTCTTCGAAGCGATTGGCATTATTTACCGTTCCCGCACTGAATACCTGGTGCTGTCCTGGAACGGTGTGCCGGTGGCAGTCAACTACGCCGAGGATATCTATGTTTTCATCGACGACATCATTATCCTGCTGGAGATGCTCCAGAAGCCCGGATTCACTGGGGCGCGGTTGGAGACTGGCGCCTCCTCGTTCTCCACCACGTGGGACATCTGCCGGGACGGTGAGAACCTGGTCATCGACTCCAGGTGGGAAAGTGTTCTCGGCGGCTACGAGTTCCTGCTGAATGAACGGAGCGAGCTCATTCTCAACACAGCTGATTTCTTGCGCGAGTGGCTGAAGGTCCTCCAGCGGCTGGTCGACGACATCACTGCCCAGGCGGTCAGGATGGATGACGACGACATGTTTCTCCGCGCCAAGACCCTGCTCGCCGACCACAGCGCACCCGATGGGGCGTGAGGCGATGACGCAGCAAGACATTTTTGGCGCCGATGCAGAATGGCTTCCCGAACTCAGGCAGTTGCTCCAGGCGTACCGGTCCGTGCCAGTGCCTGCTGATGAGTGCTTCGTTGACTCCGAAGACGCTCCGTCTCGAGGTATGCGCAGCTACCTCCGAGTGGCCGTCTACTACCCAGCCAGACCGTTTCGCGCGACCCGTGAGATCGCCGAGATCATCCACCTCGGGATCAACCACTGGGACGTCAGGGCCTGCCTTGCCACGATGCCGCCCATCATCCCGCCTCGCGGCAAGGTCCGGATCGACTGCCTGTTGGGAATGATTCCGTACCTGGCTGCCTTCGAGAACGAGGGCTACCGAGAGGTGCCCATTCCCCCGGACTCCTCGTGGGAATGGCGCGAGCGGTTCCCTAATCTATCGCAGTTGGTATCCCGCGCGACATGGCGATCTCCTGCGCCGAGCGAGGCAGTGGTACTCGATCGGCTCGAGGAAATGTCGGACCACCGGATCGCCGCAGCGCGCCGGGAACTCGACGAGTTGCGCGGAATCATGCCCGAGACGAGCGACTGGGCCGAGGCAATCGAAGGGCTCGGTGCCGTTACCCCGATACCCGGAGATTTGGCTCCCTCTCATTGGCTCGCCCGTTTGGACGATTGGGCCGAAGGGTATTTGAAAGCAAATGGATATCGGCCGTCGAACATGCTCAACGCGGCTTACCCGGCTCACGATCTGCGCGCCCTCCTGTGAAGTCTCTGGCGTGTCCTTGCCACAGGCCCTTTGAGGACGGTTGTCCCAGGCGATAAGGATACGGTCGGAGGGCTTTGAGCAGGGTCGCGAGCCGGACTGAAGGGTGCGGTGGATTGGGGGGCTTTGGCGGGTCAGGAAGATACGGGAGCGCAGTAACAACGGCTGACACAATGAGTTGATCTGTCGGCAGGTGATCAGGCAGCAGGCCAGCTTGAGGAAGGCTTCGTGGATGTCGGCTCGGCGTTCCCAGGGGGTGCGGAGGCGTTTGAAGCGTGGAGCCAGGCGAAGCTGCGTTCGACGACCCAGCGGTAGACGCCCGGTCCGGAGCCGTGAGGAGTGCCGCGGCGGGCGATGGCCGGCACGATCCGGCGTTGTCGGACTTGGTCGCGGTAGACGTCGTGGTCGTACCCGGAACGGTTCAGAGTGAGTCCGGTGTGCGTCGTGGGTGCCCGACCCGGCCTCTGACTGGTGAATGGCGTCGATCAGCGGCATGAGCTGGGTGACGTCGTTGCGGTTGCCGCCGGTGAGGATCACGGCGAGCGGGGTGCCATGCCCGTCCGTGATCAGGTGGTGTTTCGATCCGGCTCGGCCACGATCGACCGGACTCGGTCCCGTCTGGTCCCCCCTTTATCGCCCGCACATGGCTGGAGTCGACCACCGCCCGCGACCAGTCGAGACGAGCCGCCGCGTTCAGCTCGGCCAGCAGCACTTCGTGCAGCCGCTGCCAGACTCCAGCCTCGTTCCAGTCCCGCAAACGCCGCCAGCACGTCATGCCCGACCCGAAGCCCAACTCCTGCGGCACCTACTCCCATGGGATGCCCGTATGCAGCACGAACAAGATGCCGCACAACACCTGCCGGTCTGCCAGCAGCTTGCGGCCCGGGTGCCGAAACCGGCGCTCTCTTCGGGGCAGCAGCGGCTCGATCCGCTCCCACAGGCCATCCGACACGATCCACGGCGAAGTCCCCATGCCCGGACAACGCCCAACACCCGACGCGGACACGGCAACCAGACCGATCCACCTCATTGCGTTAGGCACTGTAAGTGGGAGGGCTATGGCTGGGGCGGCTCCGCGGACGCACCGCGTGCCGGGCGCTGTTGCCCACCCCCGTGGGGCAGCGGCGCCCAGCGCCGGCGGAGGGGCCTTGAGGTGCACGCGCCAGCGTTGTCGATCCTGTACGGGAGTTGGGGATAAGTCAACTAAAGTTGATTACTTGATGGCTGGGTGTCGATGATTTGATGCCTATTGCGAAATTCGGTCATTTCATTCGCCACGATCGTGGAAATCGTCACGGCCGCCGAAGCCCCGTCGCTGACCGAAGAGTTCTATGATCCGGCACATGGCCACCGATTCCCCGCGACCAGAAGCGTCGGCTCCGCGACCCGGCGACGGTCCGGAGCCGACGGACTCTCTGGACTTCGCGGGACGATTCCGCCGCGTGATCTCGGTGATCTACCCGAAAGATCTGGGCCGCCCCTGGCGTGACACGGAGATCGCCGAAGGCACCGGGCTGAGCGGCACCTATATCGGCAACCTCCGCAAGGGCACGCAGAAACCCAGCCTGGAGAACGCGGTGAAGATCGCCAAGTTCTTCGGAATCCCGCTGGATTACTTCAGCGACTCCGCCACCGCGCAGGCCGTCGAACGGGACCTGCGGAAGATCGAAGCGCTCCGGGACGCCCGGGTGGAGCGCATCGCGATGCGGGCGGCCGGGCTGCCTCCTGAGATGCAGGACGCGGCCCTCACCGTGGTGGAACAACTGCGAAAGGCGGTCGGGCTGCCCGACGGCAGTCCCGAGGGGTGAGCGACTACCGGCGGACGCCGTTGGGACACTGGCGGCCGGCTGATGGGGATGACGTGCGAGACCTTGGACGTACCCGCCGCCGAATGCGGGCCATGGCACGAGAGTTGGATCTCCCGCGGGTGAGCACGGTGGAAGAGCTGTGCGCGGCGGTCGCCGAGCGGGCGGGGCGGCCCGTGCGGCTCGTTCCCCGGCGGATGCGGGTGGGCGAGCCGTCAGGATTCGTGGAACGCCGCGCGGACGCCGATGTCATCCACTTCGAGCAGGAGACATCGGGGCTGCACCAGGCCCACATCATCTGCCACGAACTCGCGCACCTGCTGTGCGGACATCTGGCGGAGCCGCCGGAGGAGGAAGGGGCCGCGGACCACGTGGAGTTGCCGACGATCGACGCCGACATGATCCGACTGGTCCTCGGCCGCTCGCACTACGAGGGCGCCGCGGAAGAGGAAGCGGAGATCCTGGGCGCCGAGCTCACACGCGCGCTCATGCTCGCGCCCGGCGCCGGAAGCACGTCCCAGCTTGCGCCCGCGCTGGAGCACCGGAAGGGACAGCATGTCTGACCTGGGCGACGCGCCGTACAACGTGGTCTACCTCGGCATCGGGACGGTCGCGTGGGTCGTGGCGTGTCTGAAGTTCCGGGCGTGGCACCGGGATCCCTCCTCCGGGCTGCTCGTCGTCGCGCTGACGATCGCGGCGCCGGCCACCGCGTTCGTGCTGGCCGCGCCGGTGACGTACCGGATGATCGGCCGGGTGTCCCGGCACGGGAACCTGGCAACTCTGCTGGTCTACCTCGGCATTACGGGGTTCTCCGCCGGGGCAGTGGTGCTGGCCCGGATGTGGACGCCGTCGAAGGAGCGCGCGAACTCGGGAGCCCAGGAGGCGCCGCCCGGGGACACGAGTGTGGCCGGCTTGGCGGGCTCGGCCTCGGCGGACATCACGACCACCACCGATGTCCGGCGCCAAGTGCGTCTGCGTCTGACGGTGTTCGCCGTCCTGGTGCCGGTGATGATCGTCCTGTTCTTCCTCGGGGGAGCGGACAGCCCGCTGACTCCGCTCACCTTCGACACCGCCTTCGGAACAATCCCGGAGATCGCGATCTTCCTGGTGATCTACCAGGCACTGTTCGGCTTCGCGCTGATCGACATCAGCAGGGTGTGCCTCGGGCACGCCTCCCGGCTGCCGTACGGCTGGCTGCGCCGGGGCATCCGGATCGTCGCCGTCGGCGGGTTCGTCGCCTGCGGTTACGTCGGGTGCAAGCTCGTCGCGATCGGCGCGGCCCTCGCGGGCGTGACCGGGGCGGAGTGGCTGAGCACCGCGCTCGGCCCCGCCTTCGCGGCGCTCGGCGCCATGTTCATCACCGCCGGGTTCGCGGGACCGGCTGTCGCCGCCTGGACGCACCGCCGCCGCGACTATCAAGCCCTGCGCCCGCTGTGGGACTTGGTGTACCAGGCCGACCGGCGCCTGGCCCTGGAGGCGCCTCCGTCGGTCTGGACCGAGCGGTTGGCGTTCCGGGACCTGGAGTGGCGTACCGCCCGTCGCGGACTGGAAATACGGGACGGCCAGCTGACGTTGCGACCATGGATCGCTCCATCCGTCGTCACCGCGGCCGGAGAGGCCGCCGTGCGCGCCGGCCTGGACGAGGAGGACCGGGCGGCGCTGACCGTGGCAGCCGCGTTGCGGTTCGCCGTCGGGGCGCTGAACGCCGGAGTCCCCCCGCGCTCGCGCGAGGACCAGTCGCAACTGCCGGGTCTGGACACGGAACCGGCCGAGGAAAGGGCTCATCTGGTGCGAGTCGCACGCTACTTGGACGCGCCTCTGACCGGCGAAGCGCTGGCCGTCGCCTCAGCGGCCGGATGACCGCCGGTACGCGCGGCGACCACCGGGCCTTCGCGCGGCTCGTCCTGGAGACGATGCCGGAGGAGTCCAGGATCGGGCTCACTCTGGGCTTCGTACGGACCTTCGGCGTCCCGGACATCGCCCGCGTGCTGCACGGCACCGGCCGCATGACCACCGACGCCCGCGGCCGCGCCAAGGCGACCGGGGTGGCGATGTTCGCCCTGATCGAGCGGGGGACGGACAGCGCCGGGGGCCGGAAGATCGTGGAGGGCCTGCGCCGGGTCCACGACCGCCCCGGCATCACGCCGGAGCTGATGCGGTACGTCCTGGCCTGCTTCACGGTGTGCCCACTGCGGTTCATCGACAGCCACGGCCACCGCCCGGCCACGGGTGAGGAACGTGAAGCGGCGTACGCCTTCCACCAGAGTCTGTCGCGCGCGCTGGACCTGCCCGACGCTCCGGGCGGCCAACTCGATGACGTGGAGGGCTGGATGATCGACTTCGAGGGGCGCCACTTCGCCCCCAGCGAGGCGGCCCACACGCTCTGGCAGGCCACCAGCAAGGGCCTGCTGGCGGCCCGGCTGCCGTCCTTCCTGGCGGCCCTCGCACCGGTGGTTGCCGCGACGCTGCTGGACGACCCGCTCCGCACGGCGCTGCGCGTCCGCCGCCCCCCGGCCCCGGTCCGCGCCCTGGTCACCGCCGCCCTACGAGCCCGCGCCCGTTACGCAGCCCGCGCGCACGCTCAGCGGCCCACCTGACGAACGCGCTCATCGCACACGACGGTGCCGTCGAGTACGTGTGTACTCGACGGCACCGACGCCACTGCTGACGGGGCAGGTCAGACGTTCCAGACCTGGAACTCCGAGAGCTGTCCCGCCGGCCACGCGTTGTTCGCCGTGACAGTCACCCGGAAGTAGCGCTGGGTGGTCGCGGGGAAGCTGATCGTGACGCGGTTGCTGGTCGCCGGGTCGAAGCTGTACGCGGCCGACGCCTTGATGGTGGTGAAGGTGGTGCCGTCGGTGCTGCCCGACAGGGACAGCGTCTGGTTGCGGGCGCCCCAGTTCGCGGGGAGCTGGAGGACGACCCGGCTCGCGCTCTGCGCGGAGCCGAGGTTCACCTGAACCCACTGCGGGAAGGCGTTGTTGGCGCTCTCCCAGTAGGTGTCCTGGTTGCCGTCCGTCACGTTGGACGACGGGTACACATCGCTGTGGCTGGACTCGGTTGTCGCCTTGCCCGCTGCCAGGTTGGTGCTCACCGTCCCCGCGCCCGTACCGCTCAGCGCCACCGTGGTCGGGTTGTTGGCCGCGTTGCTGGTGATCGTGAGGCTGCCGGAGCGCGTTCCTGACGCGGTCGGGGTGAACTTGACGCTGACCGTGCAGGAGACACCGGCCGCGATGGACGTACCGCAGGTGTTGGTCTGCGCGAACTCACCCGTCGTCGCGATGCCGGAGACGGCCGCGGCCGCGGTGCCGGAGTTGGTCACCGTGACCGTCTTCGCGGCGCTGGTGGTGTTGAGCGCCTGGGTGTCGAACGTCAGTGAGGACGGTCCCGCCGACAGCGTCGCCGAGGGCGAACTGCCCCCGCCGCTCGCCGGGAACACCTCGAAGTCCGACAACTGGGCAGCCGACCAACCGGTGTTGGCCGTGATGTTCACCCGTACGTACCTGGCTGTGGCGGCGTTGAAGGTGAGCGTGACCGTGTTGTTGTTGGCGCTCGGGTCGAAGGTGCGACCGGCCGACGCCACGAGCGTCGAGAAGCTGGAGCCGTCCGTGGACCCCTGGACCGACAGGGTCTGCGTACGGGTGGCCCACGCGGCCGACGGCGGGAGCTTGAGGACGACCTTGCCGACGCTGTAGCTCTTGCCGAGGTCGACCTGGGCCCACTGCGGGAGCGCGCCGCTGCTCTCCCAGTACGTCGAGGCGTCCGGGTCGGTGACGTTGGCGGCGACGTAGGGGCTGGAACTCGAACTGGCCGAAGCGGGCTGGCCGGCGGCGATGTTCGTCGTGCTGTCGATGCCGCTGCCGCTCAGGCCCACCGTGGTCGGGCTGTTGTTGGCGTTGCTGGTGACGGTGAGGGTGCCGGTACGGGCGCCTCCGGCCGTCGGCTTGAAGGTGACGCTCGCCGTGCAGGAAGCGCCGACCGCGAGAGTCGCGCAGTTGTCTGTCTCGGTGTAGTCACCGGTCACGGCGACCTTGGAGACGGTCGCCGATGTGGTGCCGCTGTTGGTCACCGTCACCGTCTGCGCGGCTGCCGAGGAGCCGACCACGGTGGCGGCGAAGGACAGGCCCCCGGGCGTGGCGTTCAGAATCGGGCCAGGCGCGGTGCCGGTGCCGGAGAGGCTGACGGTGTTGGTCGTACCGCCCGCGTTGACCGTGAGAGTTCCGCTGCGGGCCCCGGTCGCGGTCGGCGCGAATTTCACACTGACCGTGCACGAGCCCTTCGAAGGGATCGAGGAGCCGCAGGTGTTGGTCTGGGTGAAGTCCCCACTGGCGGCGACGGACGAGACGGCCGCGGCCGCGCCGGTCGGGTTGGAGACCGTCACGGTCTGCGCGGCGCTCGTGGAACCGGTCGCCACCGAGCCGAAGTTCAGCGCGCTCGGGGTGGCCGTCACTCCTTCGGGCGGGTACGGCGGGAAGACCGGGGCCGGCCATGGGCCGCAGATCGGCGTACCGGTGATGCCCGAGTTGCCGCCGCCGTCGGTCACCGCGAAGTTGCCGCCCTCACAGCTGTAGACCGGGGAGGGCGCGCCGACGCCGGTCGCCGTGACATTGGTGAACTTGGCCGCGCCGCCGGTCTGTTCCTGAAGGGCGAAGGTGCCGGTCCCGGCGATGGTCACGTTGTTGAGGTTGACCCCGCTGACCGTGCCCTCGACCCACTGGACGGCCTCGTACGGGCTCTGCTGGATCAGCGCGTTGGTCACGTTGATCGGCCCGGTGATCGCCCCCTGGCTGCCGTCGAACCACAGCGCGCCCACCCCGAACTGCCAGTTGGGGTCGAGACCGCCGTCGCGGATCATGGTGTTGTCGGAGATCGTGGTCGTGCCGACGGGGGTCGACGTGAAGCGCTGCCCGACGTGAATGCCACCGCCCTGGGCGAGGCCGGTGTCCCGCACCAGGTTGCCGCTGACGGTGTTGTCGTGACCGCCGTAGATCGCGATGCCGTTGGCGAGTATCTGGAGTTCCACGGTGTTGTTGGAGATCGTGTCGTTGGCGTCGGCGCCCAGCGCGGAGTCCGCCCAGGTAGCGATGCCGTCATCACCGGTGTTGCGCAGCTCACTGTTCGTGACCGTGGAGTTGGTGACCCCGCCGTGGAAGTTGACGCCGTCGGCGGTGGTGTCCCGTATCCGCATGCCGCTGAAGGTGAGCGCGTTCATCGGCCCGTCCATCCAGGCGCCGACCTTCATGTGGTCGATCCACACGCTCGACACGGTCGAACTGCTCATCGCGCCACCGATGCCGTTGACCTGGGCGTTGTCGTCGCGCTCCTGGACGTCGCCGAAGATCGCGAAGTTCTGCAGGTGCACGTTGGTGCTGGGCGAAGGAGCGGAGTTGCCGTAGAAGCCGGGCGCCGTACCGGTGACCGTCGAGTACCACATACCGGCACCGGCGATCGTGACGTTGTTGACGCTGATGTGGCCCGGGATCTTGTACGTACCCGGCGGCATCCACACCGTGCCGCCCGAACCGGCCGCGCTGATCGCCGCGTTGAACGCGCTGGTGGAGTCGGTCGCACCGCTGGCGTCCGCGCCCTTGCTGGTCACCGAGACCGAACCCGAGGGCTGCGGCAGCGCCGCGCCCACCTGCTCGAAGTCGGCGAAGTCGATCGTGTACGAGGCCGCGGTGTCCTCGGAGTCGACCTGGAGCTTGAAGGTCGTACCGGCCGGATAGGACGTCGGGAACAGGCGGTGCGCCTCGTCGTAGAAGTGATGCGGGTTGCTGCCCGGCGTGTTGGTGAACGGGTAACTGCCGTAATACCAGCTGTAGGCGTTCGTCAGGCTGAAGTTGTCCTGCTTGGTGCCGTTGATGTAGAGCGACAGCGGAGCGGTGTAGACCGAACCGCCTGGGCCGTCCGGGATGCTGTACCGGAAGTCGATCGAGTTGGTCGCCACCGGCGTGGTGAACGTGACGTACTTCCCGCTGCCCTGGAGCGTCACGGCCTTGCGGTACGACGCTTCGTCGGCCAGCTCACCGGCGGCGTAACTCGGGCCGATCGAGGACCCGTTGGTGGCGGAGTTCTCCGCCTGGACCTCCACGTACGGCAGGCTCGCGCCGTTGCCACCGGTGGCAACGGCCGCGGCCGCCCAGGCCGACTGCACCGGCAGCGCGAGGAGCCCGGCGGCGGCCACCATCGCGGTGCTGACCAGCCAGACGAGCACACGTCTCAGATCAGTCAGGTGTGGCAGGTGGCGCTGGTCTCTCGGATCTCTCAGAACTCGCGTGGACTGGAACACGTGTTGCTCCTTTCGGCACGGAATGCCGGACCTGCACCGTCGGCACCGCGGTCAGGGGAACGGAGAAGCGAGTACGCAGGGGAGCAGGGCAGAGCAAGGCACCTCGCCGACGCGGGAGACGGCGGACGAAGAGCTGATCGGGGACCGGTATGTGCCGGTGTGGACGCTGAAGGACGGGTGACGGCGCAAGGAGGACCGTAATCTGCCCGACATAGTCGCGCAATAACCTGACGCTTCCTTGTCGAATCTATACTTTTGACCGCAAGATCCAATGTCCACAGTTCGGGCCGTGGTGGTGGTGACGTGCGGCGCCGTTGTGGCCGTGGTGGTGGATGACGCGGGCGTGCGTCAGCGGGCCGTCGTCGCGTTCCGGACGCCGTCGCGGTGGCGGGATCAGGGGGCGGATTTCAGCGGCGAGGTCGAACGCGCCGCCCAGGACGCCATCCGTGCCGGGCGGCCGCGCACGGCCAGGGGCCGGCCGCGGCGCCGCGCTGTCCTCGGCTCGGGATCACGCGTCATGGCCGCACATCGAATGGGCCCACAGGGCAATGGTGTTGATGGCCGGCGGGGTGGTGGCCGGCGTGGCCTGTCGGGCGGTCTCGGCAGGCTGCCTGATGCGGCGGTGCGCCAGAGTCCGCCCGCTCGTGAAAACGCCGCGTCGCCAGGCGAGGCGAAGGGCGTGCCGACGGCAGGCGGCGCCCGACCGCGTACCCCTGTGCCCTGACCCGGCTGCCGCTCCGGATGTGAATCCTTTCAACAAGCGGAAGCTAGGGCCTCGCCGGCATCCGCGTCAATGGATCCGCCGCAAAAACAGGCAGTCCCTGAAAGTCACACAGAACTCTTGACAGTGTGCGTGCGTCACTCTAGTTTCGCGGCTCGTGAAACGATTCATTGCCGAGTCGTGACGGAGCCAAGATGATCAGCAGAAGACGACTGCTCACCACCACCGGAGCGGCCATGGCGGCGGCCGCCGTCGCCGGTATGGCGCCGGCCGCCCGAGCCGCCGAGCGCGGCAGGCGCGAAGTGGACGCCGTACGCGTCGGCGGTGCGACCGTCGAGTACGTCAAGCAGCCCCTCGGACTCGACGTGGAGCGGCCGCGGTTGAGCTGGCCGCTGGAATCCGGCGAAGCCGATCAGACGCAGAGCGCCTACCAAGTGCGCGTCGCCACGGCCCCGGAGCGTCTGGAGGACCCCGACGTCTGGGACAGCGGCAAGGTCGCGTCCCCGGAGTCGGCGCTCGTCGCCTACGGAGGCCCGCCGCTCCAGGCCCGTACGCGCTACCACTGGTCGGTGCGCGTATGGGACGCCGACGACACGGCCTCCGAGTGGAGTGAGCCCTCCTGGTGGGAGACCGGCCTCACCGGGGCGTCCGACTGGACCGCGCAGTGGATCGGCGCACCGGCCTCGCTCGGTGCCCCGCCCGCGCTGAACAGCGCGTCGTGGATCTGGTTCCCGGAGGGCGACCCGGCGAACAGCGCCCCGGCCGGGACCCGTTGGTTCCGCGGCCGCGTCGATGTCCCGGACGGTGTCACCCGCGCGCGCGTCGTCCTGACCGCCGACGACGGCTATACGGCTTACGTGAACGGCACGCGGATCGCGCAGACCGAGCCGGACGGTCCGGCGGAGAACTGGAAGCGGCCGGGCGTCTTCGATGTCACCGGCCAACTGAGCGCGGGCGCCAACGTGATCAGCGTCGCCGCGACCAACGCGTCCGAGAGTCCCGCGGGTCTGCTCGGCCTGCTGGAGGTGACCACGGCGGACGGCTCCACGACCTTCGCCACCGGCGCCTCCTGGAAGACCACCGACCAGGAACCGCCGGGCGACTGGCAGTCCGCCGGTTACGACGACAGCGGCTGGGCGGCGGCCAGGGAGCTGGCCGCGTGGGGCGCGGGCCCCTGGGGCGAAGTGGCTCCCGCCGCCGCTCCCGCCGTACAACTCCGCCACGAATTCCCGTTGCCGGAAAAGGCAGTTGCCCACGCACGGCTGTACTCGACGGCGCTCGGCGTGTACGAGGCCCACCTCAACGGCGAGCGCGTCGGCGAGGACCAACTCGCCCCCGGCTGGACCGATTACCACAAGCGGGTCCAGTACCAGACGTACGACGTCACGGGCCTGCTCACCTCCGGCGCCAACGCGCTCGCGGTGACCGTCGCGAATGGCTGGTATGCGGGGAACATCGCCTCGTTCGGCCCGCATCAGTACGGCGAAAGGCCATCCTTCATGGCCCAGTTGGAGGTGACGTACACCGACGGCTCGACCGACCGGATCGTGTCCGACACCGGCTGGCGCGTCGCGACGGGTCCGGTGACCGACGCCGATCTGCTGATGGGCGAGCACTACGACGCCCGCCTGGAGACGCCCGGATGGACCAGTACCGGCTTCGACATGTCCGGATGGGCACAGGCCGAGAAGACCGACGGCGTCACCGCGCGACTGGTCGCCGAAGTCGACGGCGCCGTACGCGTGGAGCGGGAGATCTCCGCCGTGTCGGTGACCGAACCGTCCCCAGGCGCCTACGTGTTCGACCTCGGCCAGAACATGGTCGGCGCGGTCCGGCTGCGCGTCTCCGGCGACGCGGGAACGACGGTGCGACTGCGCCACGCCGAAGTGCTCAACCCCGACGGCACGGTCTACACGACCAACCTCCGCACCGCCGTGGCGACCGACACGTACACCCTGTCGGGCGATGGCGAGGAGACGTACGAACCACACTTCACCTTCCACGGCTTCCGCTACGTCGAGGTGACCGGCTACCCGGGAACGCCGGCGCTGAACGCGGTCGTGGGACGGGTCATCCACACCTCGGCACCGTTCACGATGAGCTTCCGGACCGACGTCCCGATGCTCAACCAGCTCCACAGCAACATCACCTGGGGCCAGCGCGGCAACTTCCTCTCCGTCCCCACCGACACACCGGCACGCGACGAACGGCTCGGCTGGACCGGCGACATCAACGTCTTCGCGCCCACCGCCGCCTACACGATGGAATCGGCGCGATTCCTCACGAAGTGGCTCACCGACCTGCGCGACAGCCAGACGTCCGAGGGCAGTTTCACCGACGTGGCCCCCGCCGTCGGCCCCGGCGGCAACGGCTCGGCCGGCTGGGGAGACGCGGGCGTCACCGTGCCGTGGGCGCTGTATCAGGCGTACGGCGACCTGCGCGTGCTCGAACAGGCGTGGGACGCGATGCTCCGGTGGCTCGACTACCTGCGCGCACACAGCAGCGGCCTGCTGCGCCCCGCGGACGGCTTCGGCGACTGGCTCAACATCGAGGACGAGACCCCCAAGGACGTCATCGGCACGGCGTACTTCGCCCACAGCGCGGACCTCGTCGCGCGCGCGGCCGAGGCGCTGGGCAAGGACCCGGCGCCCTACCGGACCCTCTTCCAGCAGATCACCGACGCGTTCCGCACCGCGTACGTCACGGCGGGCGGCCGGATCAAGGGCGACACCCAGACCGCGTACGTCCTGGCCCTGTCCATGGACCTGCTGGCCGACGCCGACCGCGCCCCGGCCGCGGACCGTCTCGTCCAGCTCATCGAGGCCAAGGACTGGCACCTCTCCACGGGCTTCCTCGGCACCCCGCGCCTGCTGCCCGTACTCACCGCCACCGGACACACCGACGTCGCCTACCGGCTGCTGCTCCAGCGGACGTTCCCGAGCTGGGGCTACCAGATCGACAAGGGCGCCACGACGATGTGGGAGCGCTGGGACTCCATCAGGCCGGACGGCACCTTCCAGGACGCCGGCATGAACTCCTTCAACCACTACGCGTACGGCTCGGTCGGCGAGTGGATGTACGCGAACATCGCGGGCATCGCTCCGGCGGCCCCGGGATTCCGCAGGATAACCATCAGACCGCGCCCCGGCGGCGGTGTGACGCAGGCCGAGGCCCGCTTCGACTCGGTCTACGGCCCCATCACCACCCGGTGGACCACGGAGGGAGGCTTCGACCTCACGGTCTCGGTGCCCCCGAACACCACCGCGGAGGTATGGGTCCCGACCGAGAAGGCGGCCAAGGCCACGCGCCACGGCACGGCGAAGCTGCTGAGAACGGCGGAGGGCTGCGCCGTCTACGCGGCAGGCTCAGGCACCCACCACTTCACGGCCTGACCAACCACCCTCCGAGGCCCCCGTCCACCAGGCCGGGGGCGCCGACCACCAGGCCGGGGCCCCGTCCACCAGGCCGGGGCCCCGGAGAACCCCTGCCGCGCCTGAAGCGCGCGTCATCCGCGGCTGAACCACGGCGCAGATTCGCTGCGCGCGGGATGGCGCGCGCACGACACGACAACGAGCAGGGGCCACAGGGCCTGAGCGAACGTCAGAGCGCGTTCCGCGATTCCGGCGATCCCCTGAATCGCCACTTCGACCAGGAACCAGACCGCGCCCGCGGCCATCAGCGCGGTCACCGCGATCGCCACGGTGGGCTGGAGCGCCCAGGGGGCGATGCCACTGCGATCGGCGGCCAGCACCGGCCACCCGGCCAGCAGCACAAACCCGACCGTGACCACCGCGCCATGTCCGAAAGAACCCCCGGAGGGCGGGGCGGGGGCCAATGTCAGCACCATCGCGGCCACCCCGCCGGCGGCGAGGGCCGCCCGCCCGGCGAGCGCGGCACCGCGGAGCCCTTGGGCGGTGACCATGTAACAGACGCCCAGGGCGATCATCATGCCGGTCATCACCCAGTAGCCGGGAGCACCATAAGCCGCCAGAACACTGATCGTCTTGGTACTGGGGTTGTAGCCGGGCCCCTGCAACCTCTCCGCGGTCGTCCAGCCGGCAACCAACAGGACTGGAGCCAACCCCGCCGAGAGCAACGCCCACCAGGGTACAAGTCGCATCAGGCCACCATAAGGCGGTTTGTTTTCTTTCCTCCCGATATACGCGCGGGCGACCGGAGGGGCGCTGTCGTGTTCGATCGGCCGTTGCGGGGGAGCGTCGGGCCGTCACGGCGAGCGAGCGCCGGGCCCGCCGACGGACATGACACCTTGGCCAGGATCATGGGACGAGGCAATCTGTACGCCCGCCTCCGGCCGGTCCGCCGTACGGTGACGCGGTACCCGGCGCGGGGCGACCTTCAGCCGCGCCAACGGGCCCCGTCCGGTCGCACGCAAGCCGACGGAAGCCGACGGGAGCCGACGGAAGCGATGGGAGCAGCTGTGGAAATCACAGGCAGTTCGAGCGACTTCATCGCGGATGCGGCCTTGCCCGCGGTGATGAAGCGGTTCATCCAGCGGCAGCTCCGACGCTGGCCCGGCCTGTTCCTCTACGCGGAGCCCTTCGCCATATCGGATCTGACCGACTGGAGGCTCCCGGATCCCGATGACGACGGCTTTCCCAACGTCATCACCTTCTCTGCCGGGCAGGAAATGGAAGGCTTCTGGGAGGAGCACGGATACGCCCTCAATTCCAGCGGAGAGGGGCCGTTCTCGATCTTCTACCACCTGCGCGCACAGCCGCTCCGCGCACGCCGGGTAACGCAAGTCGAGTGCGCCGATTCGGAGGATACGCAGGCTGCGGAGGGTATCGGCCTGCTTCTGTCCACCTATTTCACGGTCAGCCTCGTCACCCCGGAGGATCCGGCGAGGGATCCGTTCTCGGGTTCAGTGCTCAACGATTTCCTGCTGTCGTACGAAGAAGCCGTGGGCGAGCGCCGCACATAAGGTAGAGCGAGTCGCCCTGGCATACGAATAGGGTGCAACTGTACGGTTCGGTGTCTCACACCGTCGTCCCTCGTCCTGAACCCAGTGCTGAACCCGCCACCGAGCCACGTATCCCGGAGTACCCCACGGATACGACGTCAGCGGTCACAGGTCGTCCGGTGAGCCGTCGACAGCCGGCCCGCAGTCCTCGGGGAGATGGGCGGCGATCAGCGCGTAGGCATCCTCTGCCGTGTCTGCCTCTCCGATGAGTGTGTTGTCGGACGTGCGGCGCACTCGGTAACCGCCGACGGCCTCAGGGATAGCGGTTCCGACGTCGTGTGTCCACGGATATTCGGTGCACCGGCTCAAGTACATAACCCCGTGGCTGACATGGGGAAGAGACTCCGCAGCGACGGGTGCCCGTAAGCCGTGCGGGGAGCGATCGGGTCGATCCGCTCCGGGCCACAGGACAGTACGTCTCCCCATTCCGCGGCCACGACGTCCGCCGAATCCTGTGACACGTCAGTGCTTTTCATGAACAGTTGCCTCACGTGTTCGAGGGTTTGACAGAACAGGCCTGACGGGGACGTTACTTCGGCGGGTTGAGCTTGCGGAAGTACGTCCAGCTGGTCTCGTTCGGCTCGCTCCACTTCTCCGGGGCCCGGGCGAACTCCGGCTGGTGGTCGGCGATATAAGCGCGGGTGCGCTCGGGGACCTCGGCGTACGACCCGAGTTTGCGGCCCCGGCAGTGGAAGGTGAGTCCGCCGGGCGTTTGGCCGCGGGCCATCCACGGGAGCCACGGGGACATCCGGGTCCACGACATGGTGGCCGGGACGCTGGGCGCCGGGCCGGAGAGGTCGGCGCGGTCGGCGAAGAACTGGAACAGCTCCAAGGCCCTGTACGTGTCGCCGGCGGAGTGGGAGGGGTACTGGGCCACCGGCAGGGGCGAGGGGTAGGCCAGTGGGATCTCCAGGCTGAAGCAGACCTGTTCGCCCAGCTCGGTCGTCGGGATCGGGAAAGGGCGCCACTTCTGGTTCGCCGGGTCGTTCCAGACGTGCGTCACCGGCAGGTCCTGCCAGGTCTCCAGGATCGCGCGGGTAACGGGGTCCAGGTAGAAGGCGGCCTCCCGGGTGAGGAGTTGGCAGGTGTCCGGGCCGTCTTCCGCGTCCTGGACAAGGCGGGCCACGTTGACCCCTTCGAAGCCGAAGACGCGCTGGTAGGGCTCGTCGGGGGCCCAGGCGTACACGTCTCCGGACCACCAGTAGGTGACCTCCTCGCCGTCGAGCGAGGCCCGGGTGCGGGCGAAGGAGCGGAGCAGCTCAGCGGGTGTCGTCATACGGAGCACTCTGCGCGATGTCGGCTCCGCCCGGAGGGGAAACACCCGGACGGGAAACAACCCCGGAGGGGAAACACCCCGGCCGGCGCGGAAGCGGCTGGAAGAGGCTGCTCCCTTCGCCGACGTCGAGCCGGCGTCCGCCGGGAAGGACGAGACCGAGGCCGCCGCCGAGCAGGAGCTCGCCGGTGCCATTAGCGAGAGGCAGCCGGGCACGCCGGACCTGGAGGTTGCGCGGCTAACCCGCGGCTGCGTCAAGGTCCCTGCGTCATCAACGAACGAGCGCAGAAGGATGCCATGAGCAAGAAGAAAACCAGTAAGGCGACGCAGGGTGCGGACGTCAAGATCAAGGTGGGAGTCCGCCTTCGGGTTTCGCCGCGTGGACAGGTTCGTCCGACAGTGCGTCTGTTGGCCATGGTGGTCGTGCTGATCGTGTTGAACGTGCTGGGCTATCTGCTCTGACTCGATGCGGGTGCCGGGTGCCGGGTGCCGGGTGCCGGGTGCCGGGTGCCGCAACCGGAAGGTTCCGGCCCCGGCACCCGGCCAGTTGCGGCACCGGCCGCTTGCGCCACCCCGGCCACACCGGATCGGGCGATGCCGCCGTCATTGCCGTGCGGGACGGCGCGCAAGGGCCGGTCACCCTGGAGTCGGGGACGTCCCGGAGGCGGGACGAATACACGGCCCGGCCCACCGGCCGGATACGCCACGGAAGTCACAAGCCAGGCAAGTGTGAGAGCACGCGCCGTGCGGCGGGGGCCGGTTGACGAGTCCGGTCGCCGGTGCCACGCGTGCACCGGCCTGGCGGAGTGTCGGCGTACGGGTGCCACTGGAGGCTGACAGCATCAGTGAAGCGGCGGATTCGATCCTCGCCGCGCAGCGCGTCGGCCCCTCTCCGGTCAACTGCCCCGGCGTCTCCGACTCGCTCCCGTCCCCGTCCCCGTCCCGCCGTCACCCCGGCGCCGCACCCGCGCGCGGACAACGACCGTGAGAGGCAGAACCCCATGGCGCCACGCACCCACTGGCTGTTCGGGGACCAACTCGGTCCGCATTTCCTCGACCCCCACCACGGCGGCCCCGACGCCCAGGCCCCGGCGGTCATGATCGAGGCGCGCTCGGTGCTGCGCCGGCGGCGTTTCCACCGCGCCAAAGCTCATCTGGTGCTCTCGGCGATGCGCCACCGTGCCGCCGAACTCGGCGACCGGGTCACCTACGTCCGGGCCGAGACGTACGCCGAGGGCCTGGAACGGGCCGCCCCGCACCCCGCACCTCGCCGGTCAAGCACTCGGCACGGGAGCGCGAACCCCTCGCGTAAGCGCGCGGCCGGTGACCGGCTGACGGTCTGCCACCCCACCTCGCGCCGGGCGCTGGACTTCGCCGTCGCGCGGAAGGAGGTGGAGGTCCTGCCGGCGAGAGGCTTCATGGTGAGTCACGACGACTTCGCGGAGTGGGCCGGCCGTGGCAGCGGACAGGGTCTGCGACTGGAGAGCTTCTACCGCTGGGTGCGCGGGCGGCACGACCTGCTTATGGACGGCGGCGAGCCCGTCGGCGGCCGGTGGAACCTCGACCACGACAACCGCGAACCCCCACCGCGCCGACGGGAGACCCTTGACGTCCGGGGTCCCTGGCGGCCGCGCGAGGACGCCATCGACGAGGAAGTCCGCCACGACCTCGACCGGTGGGAACGCGACGGTGAGGTCTCCTTCGTCGGGCGTGACGGGCCAAGGCTCTTCCCCGCCACCCGGCGCGAGGCACTGTCCGCGCTGCGGCACTTCATCACTCACCGGCTGCCGGACTTCGGCCGCTACGAGGACGCCATGCTCGCGGCCGACCCGGTGATGAGCCACAGCCTGCTGTCCGTACCCCTGAACCTCGGCCTCCTCGACCCGGCCGAATGCGTGGAACGCGCTGAGCGCGCCTACCGCGACGGCGACGCGCCCCTCAACAGCGTCGAGGGCTTCGTCCGGCAGATCGCCGGCTGGCGCGAGTACGTCTGGCACCTGTACTGGCACTTCGGCGAGGACTACCGTCACCGCAACGCATTGCGTCACACCGCCCCGCTGCCGGACTGGTTCCTCCACCTGGACGCCGACGCGGTCACCGCCAACTGCCTGTCCACCGTGCTCGCCCAGGTACGGGACACCGGCTGGACCCACCACATCCCGCGCCTGATGGTGCTCGGCAGCCGCGCCCTCCAGGACGGCTGGGACCCGGCCGCCGTCACCGACTGGTTCCACCGGTGCTTCGTCGACGGCTACGACTGGGTGATGCTTCCCAACGTCGTCGGCATGTCCCAATACGCGGACGGCGGCCTGATGACCACCAAGCCCTATACGTCCGGCGGCGCCTACATCCACAGGATGAGCGATCTGTGCGGCCCCTGCGCCTACCGTCCCACGCACCGCACCGGCGACCGCGCCTGTCCCTACACCGCCGGATACTGGGCCTTCCTGCACCGCCACCGCGACCGGCTGGCCGCCAACAACCGCATGGCCCGCGCGGTCAAGGGGCTCGACCGGCTCGAAGACCTGCCGGAACTCCTCGACACGACCGCGCGACGCGGCGACACACCTCCCTGACTCCCCGAAAGGGGGTGCTCAGCCGTACGAGCTGACGCGGCGGGCCGCGCCCAGGCCGGGTCGGAGCCCAGGCCGGGTCGGCGGGGTCCGCGCCGGGTCGGCGGGGTCCGGGCCGGGTGGACTTCCGGGGGGCACGGGGGCGTCGTCACAGCGCGCGCTGCGGGCGCGACAAGGCGGCATGTGTCTGTTTTTCTGCCATTCGGTCGAGTCCGCTCGCATTCAGTTCGGCGATCGACTTTATTGCCGAAAATGCCGTCGAACCGGGTGGGCCACCTCTCGGGCTCCACGGATTTCCTCTGTGGGTGTCATTTTCCCCAGGATCAATTACTCGCAGGGTCGACCGGTGCGGCCGTAGACATGAAGGCATCCGTGACGGAAACTGGCTGATCATTTTCGTGGTAGAGTCTTAATGGATTTACCGGACGCCGCAAAAAAAGGGGAATGGCGTGAATACCGAGAAGGTCACGGCTCGACGTCTTACGACCGAGGAAGCTTCGGAGCTGGGTCTCCAGGACGGCATCTTCGTCTCGGCAGAGATGGATGGCCTTCCTCTCGACTGCTACTCCCCGGCTTTCCTTACGAAGCCGGGTAAGAATTTTGAGGGAGGGTCCTTCACTGCGAGGACGAGCTTCGGTGAGGAAGTCCACATCCTCCCGGACAATGCCGAAGAGCGCGGGATCTGGGTCGCCGACAAGACGGGGGAGGAAATCGAAGTTCTCCAGAGTGCCGGCATCCTCCTGAACCTCGCTCTCTTCGTGCCCGACGGGAGCAAGGAATCCCTGGAGTTGCTGTACTCCGCCGCACGGGACGCGTTCGGCGCTGGCGTCGTTCAGCGCTGGAGCGAGGAATCCGTAGAGGTGCCCGACGTCAAGGTCGACCTCTACGAGGAGCCGGCCCGCGGACGGAAGAACGCGAACGGCCAGAACCGCGACCGCCGCGCCCTGGACATCTACCCGACCCGCGTACGGTTCCTGGAGCCCAGCGACGGCTGGAAGTTCATCGTCGAACCGCACAAGGAGATCGTCGACGAAACCCCGACGATCTGACCTGACAGTGGCCTAGGAGCCACGCCGACGGCACGGGACCCCGGTGGTGAGTGCAAGAAGGCGTGGCGGATCCGCCGCTCAAGCCGCTGTTGTCAGCAGCTCAACGAAACGCTCGGCCGGAGTCCTCCGGCCGAGCGTTTCGCGTGGGCGCGCGTCGCGCTCCGCGGCGACGGCGACGCGACGGCGCCCGGACGGTCGCTTGCGCCCCGACCGCCGGCGCCTCCGCATCATGACGCCCTGGCCGTCACAGCGATTCGGGGCCTCAGGGAGCGCGGGCCAGGATCGAAATAGCCGAATGCGCGACCGCGCCGGCACAGGGATCGATTATCGCATTCGCATATCGCTACAAGTGCACGGGGAATCGGACCGGATCGCCGATATGAGGCTGCGTATCAGAAATCGATGATGCAACGGAGAGAAGAATCGCCGCCGGACAAGGAAATATTTTCGGCGAATGCTTCGGAAATGTCATTCATCACCACCGGTTCGCATTCTTCGGCCAGCGGCGACCGGAATTCCCTCGTGAGATTTCCACATGCACCGACGGTCATCGAATGCCTTCAATGTGAATCTTCAGAGGCGCGCGTCCGGACTCCAGAAATTCCGGAGTATTCCCTTCGGCTGAGGTGTCGGAAGGCTGTGTCCGCGTCTGCCGCGAGACAATGGCGCGTTTTTCGGAGTTCAGGCCATTTTCGACGTGAAGTCGTTGCCGCATCGCCGTCCTGCGCGGATTTTTAAAACCGGCAGCTCGACCGCCACAATCGAAGGCGGGAGGGTTCAGCGAAAATGACCCCCGGACTGAAAACTGACCGCGTCCAGTCGGCCGCAGCCATCACGTCGACCGCCCACGGCCGTCACAGGTTCACAGGTCGGAGAGGCTGCGCGCCCGGCAGCAGCTTGAGGAGGAAACGCCCGCACCAGGAAGGCCTGGAGGTCCTGGAGGCCCTGGGCAGTCTCCCGCTGACCGGTCCGCGCCCAGTGGCCCAGAGGCATGGCCCGCCGCGCCCTCCCCGCGATCCCGCTGTCCGCCCGACCGGCTCCGCGTGCGTACCGGGCCTGGCGCCCGGTGACGGCTCCCATCTGCGAACATCCCATGCGTCGACCATCCGAACAACGATCCGACGCCGCTCGACTTCCATCCCGGTGCACCCGAGCCTCTTTCGCTCGCCAGTTACACGAAGGGCGTACGCCGCCAGAACCGCGGGCCGGGGCGGAATCTCATCGGGCTCGACCGATTTCCCTGCCCCGCCGTTCTGGCGGCAGATGCGGGCGTCCGGACCGGTGAACCGGTCTGGCACCTGGAGCGCGTGCTGCTCGCGGACGACGAACGAGTCGGGCTGGAGAGCACATACGTGTCGGTCGCCCGCGTCCCGCGCCTGGGAGCCGACTTCGAGCCGGACTCGTCCTTCTACTCCTACTTGCGCGACGTCGTCGGCGTGCCCTTCGGAGACGCGGTCGCCGTCAAGTCGTACACCGCGGACGTCATCTCACAGCCGCAGTCCCTGACCCTGACCACCCCGCCCGGAGCGGCCAACGTCAGCTTCCGCTTCCGCTGCACCGGCAGCAACAACTGGTACTGGGTGATCGACGGTGTGAAGGTCACGACGAAGTAAGCATGTGACATGCGCGGAAGGCCCAGGTCTCCGACCTGGGCCTTCCGTGTGGAGCGGGTGCCGGGAACCGAACTCGCTCTCTGGGCTTGCTGACGGGCGGGCCCGCGTGTGCGAAGAACCGCGTGTCAGTGAAGTCGGCACCGCGCCCTGAGCTTGGGGATCACGGGTGTTTCGTTGCTCCCCCGCCGTTCGGGCTCGGTACAAGGAGCCGCGGGCACGGCGCCGTTCGCGAAGAGGTGCGGGGCGTCAGATCGTGCCGTCCTGCCACCACCAGGCCCGGCCGAGGTCGGCCCTGCTGTCGACGTGCTGGTGGTCCTCGGTGTACGTCTCCAACCCGGAGAAGCCGCAGGTTTCGGCCTTCTGGTAGACGGTCCGGTTGGGCACGCCGGGGACATCCAGGTCCGCCGCGGTGCCGTAGAGGTGCATGCTGTCGCTGGCGCCGCCGACCTGGGCGTTGTGCGCGATGCTGCGGAAGCCGGAGTTGACGGTGATGGGTACGTTGCCGAGCTTCTTGCGCAGGGCTTCGAGCTTGTACATCGTGCGCCGCGCGTTCTCCTTGGTCGCGGCGGTGCTCAGCTTGCCGCCGGCGAAGGTACCGCTGACCCGGTCGGTGAACTCGCTGAAGTTGAAGTGCGCCGTCGAGCCGTCCGACTGCTCCAGGGCGTTGAGCTGTGCGTGCGTCGCGGGGCCGGCGACGCCGTCGGCGCCGAGGCCGTAGGCCGCCTGAAACCGGCGCACCGCCGCGGCGGTGGCGGGGCCGAAGCTTCCGTCGATGCCGACGGCGCTGTGGCTCGGGCTGTCCGCGGCCCAGCCCGCGACTCTGATCTGCAGTTCGGTCACGTCTGCGCCGGTGGCTCCCTGGCTGAGTGTGCGCGACCAGGTGTACGCCTGGGCCGTGCCCGACAACAGCGTCGGGACGAGCACGGCACCGACGCCGGTGGCCAGCGCACCCCGGATGACGGTACGGCGGTCGAAAGCGCGGGAAGAGTTCATCTTCGTCCTCTCACAAGCGGGTTCATCAGAGCTGTGGACGGAACACAGGCCGGTGGAGCTCGACCCGCGCCAGTGTCATGGGTATGCGGGCCGTGCGGAAGAGGGCGCAGGGCCCGGCTTTCCCGAGTGCGGGGCAGGCGGTTGCCCCGCACCGGGAGCCGTCACGTCACTCCTCGTCGCGCAGCCGGGCCGCCAAGGAGGTCAGCGGCTCGGACTCCCCGGTGTGGCCCAGGGCGGTCAGGTGGGAGACCGCCGCGTCGAGGCGGGTGAGGGCGGGGGCGGGGCGTTCCAGGTAGATGCCCTCCACGGCGCCGGCGAGACGGACGCACTCGGCCCACTCGTCGGCGCGGTCCCCCTCCGCCGGCTCGCCGAGCAGGGCGAGGGCCCTTTCCAGGGCGGCGAGGGCGGCCTCGTACTCACCGGCGTAGGCATTGACCCGCCCGTGTTCGTAGGCCAGAGCGGTCTCCAGCGAGCGGCCTCTGGGCTTGTACCCGGCGGCGCGGGCCTCGTCGGCGATCCGGCCGGCTTCGGCGAG
Source organism: Streptomyces sp. NPDC088725 (assembly GCF_044751305.1). Taxonomy (NCBI): domain Bacteria; kingdom Bacillati; phylum Actinomycetota; class Actinomycetes; order Kitasatosporales; family Streptomycetaceae; genus Streptomyces; species Streptomyces sp. NPDC088725. The sequence continues at coordinate 44,798 of NZ_JBIVLO010000004.1, read as the reverse complement.
GTGGGCGAGGGCGTCGGCCAGACCGTCGGGGCCCTGGTGCTGGGCCTGGAGGCGGGCGAGTTCACGCAGGCAGTCGCTGAGCTGCTCGTAGCGCGGGGCCCGGGCGTGGGCGGCGAGTGCCTGGTCCGCGGCCTCGCGGGCCCGGCCGAACTCGCCGGACTCGCCGAGGAGCGCGGCCGTCTCCGCGGCGATCATGGCGTGGCTCCCCGGGTCGTCGTCCCAGCCGGCCGACTCGGCCGCGAGGGCGACGAATTCCGCCGTGGCAGCCCTGAGGTCCTCCCCCGCGTGCAGCGCGCGAGCGCGGGTCAGGCGCAACTGGGCCACGAGCCGGTCGTCCAGCTCTCCCGCGGTGACGGCAGGGTCGGCCAGGAGGGAGTCGAGCAGAGCGATGCAGTCCTCGAAGCGCCCCAGGTCGAGGCTGAGTTGGGCCGCGTTGCTGTAGGTGCAGAACGCGTCTGTCCGGCTGCCGTGACGAAGGTCCAGCTCGGCCGAGCGCGTCAGGTGCCGCAGTGCCTCGTCGGGGCGGCCCAGGTGCATGCATGCCCCGGCCAGCTCACCGTGGAGGCGGGCGGCGTCGACCACGTCGGCCGACCAGCCGGCAGCCAGTCGCAGGGCCTCGGCCAGGTCCGCGTGGGCCGCCTGCGCGTCCTGGAGGCCGAGTTGGATGCGGCCACGCAGTGCGAGCGTGCGGGGCAGATGCCAGGCGGGGCCGTGCGCCTCCAGCGCTTCGATGAGGGCGTCGATCTCGGTGGTCGCGGCCGGCAGGTCACCGGAGACGGCGTACGTACTGGCCCGCAGAAGCCGGGCGCCGGAGATCTGCCCGACGATCTCGTGCCGGGTGGCGAACGCGTGCAGCAGGTCCACTTCGGCGAAGGCCGACGCGACGTGCTCCTCGCTCCTCGAGGCCTGCAGGCGCAGGCCGAGCGCGGTCGCCCGCAGCCGCAGCAGGCGAGACTCCTGGTACGGGGTGAGCCCGGGGGTCTCCTCGTGCAGGCGGACCACGGACGCGTGGGCGGCGGTCAGCGCGGCGGCCTTCGCCTCGGCTCCGTCGGCGCCCTCGGCGGGGATTTCGGCGGCGGCGAGCAGGGCGGCGGCACGGGCGAGCGCGGCGTGACCCGGCGCTCCGGCGTCGTCGTACAGGCCTGCCGCCTCCTCGTGGAGGGCGGCGGCGTCGGCGAACTCGTCCTTCTCACCGGCCCGGCTCGCCTCGTCGTACAGCAGGTCCGCGCGCAGTCGTACGAGCGTGCCCACGGCCGGGTCGTCGGGGTGGGCGTAGTCGCGCGCGGCGACGAGCGTGCGCAGCCGCACCCAGCAGGCACGGGCGTCCGGGTGCCCCTGTTCGTCCAACACCCTTGCCCGGACGATGAGTTCCGGAAGCGACTCAGGAACGGCGGCGGCTGCGGGGGCGGCGGGCACAGCAGCCGGCGCGACCGCGGCCACGTTGTCGAGGCTGCGGGTGCGCAGGGTCAGCTCCAGCGCGTCCCGGAGCGGGGCACGGTCGAGGCGCGCCCTGCGCCGGTCGGTGTGGGCCGTGGTTCCGTTGCGGGCGTCGAAGCGGGCGGCGAGGTCGTCGGCGCGGCCCCGCACCTCGGCGCGCAGGCCGGACACCGTCCAGGTGCGACCCGCGTATCCGGCGGCGGGCAGCTGGCCATGGCCGAGGAGTTCGACGCGCCGGAGGAGGACCTCCACGCCGGTGCAGAAGTCGAACAGGTCCAGCGTCGAGTCCACCTCGTCGAACAGGCTCCGGTTCTCGGCGAGCAGTTCCAGGCCGCGTGCCTCGTTGCCGGTCAGCGCGCAGAACTCCAGGTGCCGGCCGACCTCCCCGGACATGGAGGGGTTGCGGCGGCAGCCGCGATAACCGGCGAGGTGCAGTTCGCGGGCCCGGTCGGTGCGACCGGTGCGCAGCAAGGGCAACAACGCGTACGAGACGGAGCGGACCGGCTCCTCCTGGCAGGACTCCTTCCCGGCCAGGACGGGTTCCCAGGTGCGCAGCGCCCGCTCGTCGTCGCCTGCCGCGAGGTGGTACAGGGCGCGCTCGCAGATCTCGCAGGCCTCGCAGTCGCTGAGTGGGGTGCGGGTGCGTCCCGCCCACAGCTCGTAGGCGAGGGTGGTGTCATCGCCGAGGTGAGCGGCGAGCTGGTACGCCTGCCCGTAGTAGGGCTGAAGGCCGAAACCGGCCTTCTCGTACCGGTCGCCCATCTCCGTGAGCCACTGACGCAGGCTGGTCAGCGGTATCTCGGGCAGCGCGCGCAGGGCGTTGGCCACCCATTTGAACCGCCAGAACAGCAGGTGGCGCAGGCGCTCGTCGAAGACATCGGGCTGCTCGTCGAAGAGCGTGAGCAGGCGGGCGAAGACGACGGGCGACTTCCGGGGTTCGGAGCCGTAGGTGTACGCCTCCTGGAGTTCGAAGAGGGCGTCGACGAGCGGTACAGGCTCGGTGAACAGCTCGGCTGCCTCGACGAGTTCCTCGGCGGCGATGGTGCGGGCGCGGCCGTAGGGGCGCCGGTCGTTCTCCTGAAGAGCCTGGTACAGCTCGTCGGTGGTCTGGGGTGCGGTCGGCATCGTCACCTGTCCTTGCGGAGAGCGTGGGCGAGAAGGTCGAGGAAAGAGCGGTTGATGAGGCTCGATTCGGCGGGCCTGAGCGGGCGCCGGGACAGCAGCGCGGCCTGCCCGTAGAGGGCTTCGGCGCTGGTGCGGGCCAGTTCGGGCGCATCGATGGCGATCGCGGTGCGGACCAGCGGGTTGAGCTGGTTGAGGATCAGCTGGGCCCGCGGGGCCTCTTGGCGCAGCGCGCCGAGGATGTCGCCCCACAGGCCGCCCTCCTGCTCACGGGCGAGCTGGGAGCGGGTGCGCTCGTGCCGGGCGTCGCGGCTGTCGACGAGGAGGGCGGGGGCGGAGGCGGGCTGGAAGGTGCGCAGCGCGACATCGCAGTCGAAGACGGCGAGGGCGTCGCGGGCCAGGGCGAGATAGGCCGCCGCGGTCAGTTCCGTCTCGCGGTCGACGGGGTCGAGGTGGGCGGTGAGGGTCGCCGGGTCGAGGTCGGCGACGCTGATCCCGGGCCTGATCTCCGGCAGCCGGTGGACCAGTTCACGGTCGTAGGTGTAGCCGCCGTTGACGACGCCGAGCCCGGCGGCCGAGGCGATCGCCGCGACCTGCCGGAACTCCTCCACGCTCGACGTCACGAGCACCGTGCGGTGGGTGCGCGCGAACTCGTCGAGGTTGGTGTGCCCGTCGGTGGTCTCGAACGGCAGCCAGGGCAGCAGCATCCGCAGAATCTCGTCGTCGTGCACCGCGAGCGACTTCACGGCCAGGTGGTGGACCTGGAGGAAGCGGGCGAGCAGGTCCGGTTCACTGGCGGCGGCCCGGGCGATCCACGCGCGAAGCCGCTCGGCGAGGGTGTCGCGGACGGCAGCGAGGGTGTCGTCCTCGTACAGGGACTCGCGGGACGCGGTCGGGCGCAGACTCTCGGCGTCGACCACGCAGCGGACGAAGAACGCCCACTCGGGCAGAATCTCCGCGGCCTGCTCGGACAGCAGCATGCCCTTGACATGCACGCGATGGCCGAGGCGTCGCCCGGCAGGCACCGCCTCGGGCAGCACGCACGCGATGCCCTTCAGGCCGACGGCCGGCAGGTCCAGATCGATGGTGTCCAGCGGCGTGAACCCGAAGACCTCCTCGCCGTACGCGGCCAGCGCGCGGGAACGCGTCCCCGGCGTGGGGTAGGTACGCGCCCAGGGAGCGGGGTCAGGGTTGACGGATGCGCCCGGGCCGCCCGTGCCGTCGTCGAAGGTCACCGGGTGACGCAGCAGGGAGCCGAAGTGCCTTGCCAGCGAATGCACTTGCGCCGGCCGGGTCCACTCGTCCGCGTCGGCGCGCGGCGTCAGTGTGACGGTGGTACCGGGCCGGTGGCGGGCGGCGGCGGGCAGGGTACGGATGGTGTAGCTGCCGTCGCCGCGTCCCCGCCACTCCACGGCGGGTGCGTCGGGAGTACGGGCAGAGCGGCTCATGACGTGGATCTCGTCGGCGACCAGGAAGCAGGAGAGCAGGCCGATTCCGAACTGGCCGATGAAGTCGCCGCGTTGCTCCGCGATCCGTTCGGCGCGCTTGCTGCTGCGGCCGATCGTGGCGAGGAAGGCGTGCACGTCGTCCGCGGTGAGACCGACGCCGTCGTCCTCGACGCGTACCACAGAACCGTCGGCGTACAGGCGGATGCCGAAGGCGTCGGAGGGGGCGGTCGGTTCGAGGCCGCGCCGGGCGGTCAGCGCGTCCACCGCGTTCTGCAGAAGTTCCCGCAGGTAGACGCGAGGGCTGGAGTAGAGGTGGTGGGAGAGGAGATCGACAAGGCCGCGCAGATCCACCTGGAAGGTGTGGTCGGCGTCGGCCGTGTTCGCGGTGGTGTCGGGCAGAGTCATGGGCAGTCCGGAGTGCGAGGGTCGACAGGTGCGGCGGAACGGCGTTCGGCGTACGGCTCAGACACGGCTGCGGCGGGCGAACTGCTCCTCGGGCTCCGCGAAGTAGTTCCAGGGCCAGCGCGAGTAGGCACCGTCGAGCGCCTTGAAGACGCGCCGGACCGTGTGACGCTCGTCGGCCAGCGACAGGGCCATGGCGAACACGTTGAAGTCGTGCTGCCAGCCCGGCTGCCGCACGTAAGCGGGGTGCAGGATGCTGTGGTCGGCCGCGGCCCGCAACTCGGCCTGAATCTCCGGGGTTTCGAGGCAGTCTCCGCTGTCCGACTCCACCCATTCATCGATGTGCGCCAGGGCGATCACGCAGCCGAGCCGGTGCCCCTGCGGGGCGCGGGCGAGCGCGTCGCGGGCGAACGCCAGGGCCTGGCCCGGCTCGCCGCCCCAGCGGGGCTGCAACTGCGCCACCCAGTCGATGTGGGTCTCCAGGTCCAGCGGGTCGCGGCGCAGCGCGGCGTCGAGCCGGGTCTCGTTGACGGCGAGGCCCAGCGACATGCCGCGGCCGGAGGTGAGAAGGCGCCGCCACGGCGTCACCCACTCCGGCCGCAACTCGGCGGCCTCGAACAACTGCTCCTCGGCGATGTGCAGCCGCTCGTGAAAGACCCGCCACTGCTCCTGCGTGACGTACTTGGCGCGCTTGGCGGTGCGCGCCTCCCAGCCCCATGCGACGTGGCGGGCCCCGGATATCAGCAGGGCCGTCGCCCGGTGCTCCTTGTCCTCCTCGACGGCCCGGCCGATCCATTCCTCCACGCCGGACCAGTCGGCGAGCTGATCCAGGACGTGATGGTCGCGGCCGAGATCGAAGGGCGCCAGCCCCGCCTTGACGGCCTGCCAGTCACCCGCGTCTGCCGACTCCACCAGCGCGAGCACCCGCTTGTCCCCGAGGGCGCGCAGCCGGTACATCCCGTTCTTCCCCCTGCGTGGGACGGGAAGGGCGTGCGGATCCGCAGCCGTTCTCTCCCCACCCCTACCAAACAGCCTGTCGAACATGCCGCGTCCTCCCCTGAACCGCGTGATCGTCGGTGCAGCATAGGCGGCACCACCGACATCGGCTCCACAGGGTATTCACGAGTGCTTCACGAGCCCGGTCCTGGCTCCGCTCTCTGTCCCTCTCCCGTTCTCCGCCGATGCCTTTGCGAACTCCGGCTGGTCATCGGGCTCTCGGGGCCTTGGCGGCCGAGCGTGAGGAGGAGCGGGGCGCGGTGCGGCGGCGCAGGGTGTGGCTGCCCTCGGCACGCTTCGAAGCGGTTCGGCGTCGACCGTGGCAGCGCTTGGCGCGGCGGGAATCGCACCCGGCCGTACTGCCCGGGGGCTGCCACAACAACTGGGCGTCCCCGCATCCGTGTTCCTGGTAGCCGCGGCCTGCCAGAGCGCCGCCTTCCCCCTCTGGGTGCGCTGTCGTTCCTCTGTCCGCTGCTGGTTGCCGGGAAGTGCCAGCCAAGTCGGCTCACGCGAACCTGCGCACAGTGAGGCCGGTCTCCAGCGCTGTGCTCGCGTCGGAGCAGGGAGGCTCTATGACGTTGCACCAGTCGCGCCAAGCCGTGGCTGGGTCTTCGTCGTGGAGCGGGTGACGAGAATCAACTCGCTCTCTGAGCTTGGGAATCACCCAGCACTGCGTCCGCTTGCCCGCATCTGACCTGGGGAAACGTTGGTGTTCGGCCGAGAGCTGACCGGGAGCGGCCGCATTCGGTACGGCCGCAGACCCCCGGTGCGGCAGCGAGGCCCGGACCGTGCGTCGCGGCCCTGGCCCTGCCCCGTGCCGCCCTGCGACAGTGGTGCGTCAGCTCTGTGCGGTGTCGTCGCCGGTCTGCCCGGCGCCCTCGGCCGCGCCGGCCTTCTCGCGGATCTTGCGCACCAGCTCCGCCTTCCGGTCGGCGGCGCCCTTGCGGTCGAGGTTGCGGTGCGGGCCATTGTTCTGCCGTTCGGCGCGGGACAGCCTCTTGCGCTGGCCGCCGCCCATGCCCACAGGGTTGTTGATGTTCTTGCTCACGGTCATAGGTACTCCCGGAATGATGTGAAGTGATCTGCGGATTCATCGGTGGGGGGACGGACGCGGCGACGTCGAGGGACGTCAGCAGGGGCCCATCACGCTCTCACTCGTAAATCGGCGTCCTGCCCTTCGGCCGAGTATGCGCCGTGCGCGGACATGCTGGTCACGTATCAGTGCAAGCGCGAGACACCGATCCTGCATTCCCCGATCGCCCGCGCCCCGACCGTGCCCGCCATGGTCTCCAGCCGCGGGGCAATCGCGTCCGGCGCCCGGCCACCTACGGCAGGAACTCTTGTACCGCTCGGCAAGGGCATCCCGGATGTCGAGGGGCTTACCGGCCTTCGGCGCGTGACCATCCCCCGGGGCGGGTGCCCGGCCGGGCCACGCGACGGCTGGCGCGAGGCCCGCGCTGGTAAAATCGGCTCACGCTTGCAGAGAGCTTGGGCCCGTGCCGGACAAGGTACGGGCCCAGGTCCGCTCAGGGCGCCGAAACGAGGAACCCCCAATGAAGGCGAAGCAGCCGGCCTCCGGTCGCTCCGGACCTGGCAGGTCGGACCAGGGGAGGGCCCCGCGGGGCGAGCTCTCGGTGTCGGGGACACCGGCGCCCGGCCTTCCGCCGGCCGGGTCCTTCGCGGAGCTGGAACTGCCGGTCGAGCTGATGGGGGTGCTGGCGAGGCTCGGGATACGGGAGCCTTTCCCGATCCAGGCGGCCACCCTGCCGAGCGCGCCGGCCGGCCCAGATGTCCTCGGCCGTGCGCGGACCGGCTCGGGAAAGACCCTCGCCTTCGGGCTTGCGCTCCTCGCACGTACGGCGGGCCGGCGCGCCGAACCGAAGCGCCCTCTCGCGCTGGTCCCGGTGCCGACCAGGGAACTCGCGCAGCAGGTGAGCGAGGCGCTGGCTCCCACGCGGAGGCGCTCGGGCTACGCTCGGTGACTATCCGCCCTCCGACCCCAAGGACTACCTCCACCGCGGCGGCCGGCCCGCGCGTGCCGGTGAGTCCGGCAGCACGGTCACGCCTTGCCAGCGCCGGTACGTGAACCGGATGATGTCGGACGCCGGGATCCGGCCCACGGTCGCGCAGATTCACTCCGGCGAGGAGAGGCTGACCAGCATCACAGGCGCGAAGCGCCCGCCGGTGCAGGACGGGGCGTAGACCGGCAACGCGGCGTTCCGGGGGCTGGGTACCCGCGCGGGCCGCCCGCCGAAGGAATCCCGCAAGGCCGCGGAGGCGCGCACGATGGCGGAGGCCCGCAAAGCCGCCCGAGCGCGCAGGGCCCACTGACGGGCGGTACGGCCGCCGCGGTCGGGAAACAGAAGGAGGCACCCACTGCCTCGCATCGAGTGGAGCGTCAAGGAGTGCCGATGGTGAACAGAGTCCAACAACCCCATGAGGAAGCCGAGTTCGAGTTCATCCTGGCGAGGGCGGACGTGCCGGTGTTCGCGTACTTCCACGGTGTGTGGCCCAAGGCCGCGGCCGCATGCAAGGAAATGGATCCCCTGGTGCGGGAGGTGGCCGACACCTACGAGGGCCGACTGATCGTCGTGCGGGCCGACATCGCAAGGTGCCCCGGCCCCGTACGGCGGTACGGCGTCACCGGCGCGCCCTCCTTCGTGCTGATCGATCGGGGCGAGCCGGTGGCGGCCGGGAGCGGTCCGATGTCCAGGACCGCGCTCGGGGAGTTCCTGGACGCCCACCTGTGAGCAGGCCGCATACCGGCCGGCGAGGTTGTGCCCGCAGCGACCGGGCCGGGCACCATCGTGGCCCCAGATGTACGGAAGAGCCGTATCGCAGGCCCCTAGTCCTACTGTCTCCTCAGGGCCATCATGGAGACGGCGACCGATGACGAGCTGATCCGCTTCTACGACCTGCGCCACACCCTGTCCCCCCAGTCCGGTGCCACGCTCAAGGACACGATCGTCCGCGCCGGCCAGTCCTCGGAGAAGGCAGCGTTGATCTGCCAGCAGCCCGACGGCGAGCAGCAGCGGGAGGTGGCGGCAGGCATCGACGCCTTGGTCCAGGAGGGACGTCGGAAGACGGCGGGAACCCGCTCAGCCGCCCGAGAGAAATAGGCGGACGTGGGCAGGGTCGACCCCGCTCTGCCCACGTCGGCCGTGGTCTTCGGATCCGGCCGGCTGTCTCGTTCCAAGAACGGGCGAGCCGGTGCCTCAGCTGAGGAGCGCCTCGATCGCGCTTCTGAGTGTTGCGGTGAGCGAGGCCAGGGACGCAGCAGAACCGATGGCGAGGCCCAGCGTTTCCAGGGTCTCGGTGAGACGGCGCCCGCCGTCCGGTGTGGGCTCGCGCAACTCCTCGTCGATCCTCGCGACGGCCTTGCGGCAACTGTCGATGCTGTACACCTCGTCAGCGTGCGCATCGAGCGCGGCCGCCAGTTCAGCGAGGCTGTTCTGCGCGGCCAATAGCCGGGGGTCGTTCGCTGCCGCGCCCGAGACTTGGACCTGGCGCATATCGCCGCCTACTTTGCCGGTGTTGACCTGGTTGCCGCTGCCGGTGATGTGGGTCCCACCGCCGGAATTTGCTCGTCCAATTCTCATGATCAACCTGCCTTCTTGGTTCAGTTCGCCGGACCGCCAGGTGTGTGGCCTTGTTGCATGCCGCCGGCCATGTTGCCGGTGTTGACCTGGTTGTTGTCGCCGCTGATGAAGTTCTGGGTGATGGCGATGGCCTGGCGCTTGAACTCGCCAGTCGCCAGACCGTGGTCCGCAAGAAAGGCGCTCACCGTGCTGAACATGCGCGATTGCAGGATCGACACGTAGCGCTGGACGTCCTCGGTCTGGTGCATGTCCTCAGTTGCCACTCGACTGCAGTGCTCTCTCAGGCTCACCGGCAGGCCGTCGTGTTTCTGGCGCACAGCGGCAGCGGCCATGGTGACTGTTGCCAATAGGCCGAGGCTGCGTCCGACAGCGATGTAGGCCCGTGCAGCGAGCGCTACGGTGTCGCCACATGCGTGGAGCGGTGTTTCGGCCAGCTTCCGGGCGAGGTCCCAGCCCTTGGCGGGGGCCATGTTTGCCGAGGGAAGCAGCGGCGCCAAGACATGCGGACGGGTGACGAAGTGCAGGGTGTTGCCTTCAAGTGCGGCGTGCGCAAACACGGTGACGACGATCTGGCCATCCCAGGCGACGACTTGCGCGGCGAGGTACCTGCGGGAGAAGTGACCGGTGGGCGCGTCCCGGGCTTCGGTACACATCTCGGTAGCCTCTGGCCACTCGGACTTACCGCCCCCTCCACTGTTCTGGCTCAAACTCTTCCATCGCCCCTCGGGAACCCCAAGGAACTCCGCGACGTCGCAGTTCGGCAGGGCATGGGTCTCGATGAGAGCTCCACGAAGCTCTTCCAACTCGTCCCGTACCTTGTCGAGCAGCTCGTCCGCCTCGAACTTCTGGCTCCCTTCGAGGCCGGCGATATCAAAAGGCGCCAATGGCCGGTTGTCCTCGTCGTCCTCGTCGGTGCGGGACGTGGTGAGCTGGATACGAGTGGCGCCGCTCGCCCGCGAGTCGAGCCCGGCTCCGACGAAACGGTGCACCCCACCTTCCTTGCGATATGCGATGCTCTGCCACTGCTCGGTGACCTTGCAGCCGTCGATTCGCTTTGCCGCGAACGGTGCTGCGAAGGGACGCTCGGCGATATTCACGCGGCTGGGACGCAGCGACTGCAGGTAGGCGTGGCACGCCCAGCGATCCAGCAGGTACACCGCGGTGATAGCGATCAATAGGTGCGGCGCGACAAGGAGCCCGTCCAATGCCGCATCGCGCAGCACCGACAGGCGTGGTCTGACGAGAGTCCAGAGGCCGAACAGCGCGGCGGCTAGCAGCGCAGCGGGTAGCAGTGCGCTGAAACCCCACCGCCCGATCACCTGGCCAGGGCGGCCTACGGAAAACTGCCACAGCAGAACGGTGACGACGAGCGCGGCCAAACCTTGCAGATGAGCGGCCCCCAGCCAGAGCAGCATCGCTATCAACAAAGCGCCCCGAAGTCTGCGCTGTCGTCGTGCGGCAACGCTGTGCGTGAGCACAGGTGTCAGCCCGAATCCGAAGGACGGTACTGGACGCTTTCGCGCGTACAGAACGTTCGTCAGGGCCCACTGTGCGAGGGACTCGCCGGTGTATTCATCCAGAGAACGAATGGGGCGTTGGGGCCGTCCCTGGATCTTGTCCTGCCATCGTCCGAGCCAGTCCCGTGCCTGCCCAATCCGGTTGACTCGCTCATGTACGGAACCGGCCATTCCTCGGATCACCGAGTTCGTCCTTGGCACCATGTCCCGATGGGCGTACTCACTTCGGGTGACGCCTCGTCCGGCGACGTAGGCGATCGGCCTCCCAGTCGCGCTGTCGACCGGTACTTCCGGTGCGGCTTCCTGCTCCTGCGGCCCGGGGCCATTCGGGCTGGCCCCGGCGGGCGCCGCGGCCCTCCATGACATCAGTGGCATCCGTCACCTCCCCCGAGGAAGCTGCTTGTGAGGTCCCACCCTGTGTCACGTCGTGCTGACTCCACTGGGAAATGACGGTGTCTGGCTCAGAAGTGCCCTCGCGTCGGCCGACACGCTATGAACCCGCCGTGTCTTGAACATCGGGCGGAGGGCATGCTCTTCGCCCGATGTCGCGCCAGCCTGGCGGGTGACTCAAGTCACCACGTTCTGCCGGGGCTCGTCCTCCCGTAGCGGCCCGAGCCGTCACACAAGTGCACCGAGGTGCTGACTCCGCCGGCAGATGGGGCACGCGGAGGGCACGGCGGCCCCGAAATGGTCCAGGCAACAAGAAAGGCCCCGGTCGATGACCTGAGCCTTAGTCGTGGAGCGGGTGACGAGAATCGAACTCGCGCTCTGAGCTTGGGAATCACCCAGTACTGCCTAAGCTTGCCCGCCTCTGACCTGGGGAAACGCGTCCCTGGGAGCGGGCCGCAGTGGCCTCGTTCGGGCTCCTGCTGACCGCTGTTCACCGTCCTGACTGGCACGTAGTGGCACGCCCACCTCGGGTGGCGGCTGAGATGCTGGTGGTCGGCCGAGAGCTGGGCGGGAGCGGCCGCGTTCGGTACGGCCGCAGACCCCCGGTGCGGCCGCAGACCCCGGGGGCGGCAGCGGGGCCCGGACCGTGCGTCGCGGCCCTGGCCCTGCCCCGTGCCGCCCTGCGACAGTGGTGCGTCAGCTCTGTGCGGTATCGTCGCCCGTCTGCTCGGCGCCCTCGGCCGCGCCTGCCTTCTCGCGGATCTTGCGCACCAGCTCCGCCTTTCGGTCAGCGGCGCCCTTGCGGTCGAGGTTGCGGTGCGGGCCATTGTTCTGCCGTTCGGCGCGGGACAGCCTCTTGCGCTGGCCGCCGCCCATGCCCACAGGGTTGTTGATGTTCTTGCTCACGGTCATGGGTACTCCCGGAATGATGTGAAGTGATCTGCGGATTCATCGGTGGGGGACGGGCGCGGCGACGTCGAGGGACGTCAGCAGGGGCCCATCACGCTCTCACTCGTAAATCGGCGTCCTGGCCTTCGGCCGAGTATGCGCCGTGCACGGACATGCTGGTCACGTATCAGTGCAAGCGCGAGACATCGATCCCGAACTCACCGATCGCCCGCGCCCCGACCGTTCTAGCCACGGTCTCCAGCCGCGGGCCCCTCGCGTCCGGCGCCCGGCCACCTTACGGCAGGAACCCTTGTACCGCTCGGCAGGAGCATCCCGGATGCCGAGGGGCTTACCGGCCTTCAGCGCGTGACGATCCCCCGGGGCGGGTGCCCGGCCGGGCCGCGCGACGGCTGGCGCGAGGCCCGCGCTGGTAAGATCGGGCCACGCTTGCAGAGAGCTTGGGCCCGTGCCGGACAAGGTACGGGCCCAGGTCCGTTCAGGGCGCCGAAACGAGGTACCCCCAATGAAGGCGAAGCAGCCGGCCTCCGGTCGCTCCGGACCTGGCAGGTCCGACCGGGGGAGGGCCCCGCGGGGCGAGTTCTCGGTGCCGGGGACACCGGCGCCCGGCCTTCCGCCGGCCGGGTCCTTCGCGGAGCTGGAACTGCCGGTCGAGCTGATGGGGGTGCCGGCGGGGCTCGGGATGCAGGAGCCATTCCCGATCCAGGCGGCCACCCTGCCGAGTGCGCCGGCCGGCCGGGACGTCCTCGGCCGTGCGCGGACCGGCTCGGGAAAGACCCTCGCCTTCGGGCTTGCGCTCCTCGCACGTACGGCGGGTCGGCGCGCCGAACCGAAGCGCCCTCTCGCGCTGGTCCTGGTGCCGACAAGGGAACTCGCGCAGCAGGTGAGCGAGGCGCTGGCTCCCTGCGCGGAGGCGCTCGGGCTACGCTCGGTGACTATCCGCCCTCCGACCCCAAGGACTACCTCCACCGCGGCGGACGCACCGCGCGTGCCGGGGAGTCCGGCAGCGTGGTCACGCTGGTCATGCCCGGCCAGCGCCGGGACGTGAACCGGATGATGTCGGACGCCGGGATCCGGCCCACGGTCGCTCAGGTTCGCTCCGGCGAGGAGAGGCTGACCAGCATCACAGGCGCGAAGCGCCCGCCGGTGCAGGACGGGGCGAAGACCGGCAACGCGGCGTTCCGGGGGCTGGGTACCCGCGCGGGCCGCCCGCCGAAGGAATCCCGCAAGGCCGCGGAGGCGCGCACAATGGCGGAGGCCCGCAAAGCCGCCCGAGCGCGCAAGGCCCACTGACGGGCGGTACGGACGTCAGTGGGCGGAGACACAAGGAGGCACCCACTGCCTCGCATCGAGTGGAACGTCAAGGAGTGCCGATGGCAAACAGGGTCCAACAACCCCATGAGGAAGCAGAGTTCGAGTTCATCCTGGCGAGGGTGGACGTGCCGGTGCTCGCGTACTTCCACGGGGTGTGGCCCAAGGCCGCGGCAGCATGCAAGGAAATGGATCCCCTGGTGCGGGAGGTGGCCGACGCCTACGAGGGCCGACTGATCGTCGTGCGGGCCGACATCGCAAGGTGCCCCGGCCCCGTACGGCGCTACGGCGTCACCGGCGCGCCCTCTTTCGTGCTGATCGATCGGGGCGAGCCGGTGGCGGACAGGAGCGGTCCGATGTCCAGGACAGCGCTCGGGGAGTTCCTGGACGCCCACCTGTGAGCAGGCCGCATATGTCGGTGGCTCAGCCGCCCCCGTGATCACGGAAGGGCGGCGTCCAGCTCTCTCGAATCAGGACCTCGCCACGATTCAACCGACATCAGGAGTTCACGTTCAGTAGCGGACGGGCCTGAATGGCCGCGACTTCCGGGTGCTGATGTTCGGCGCCGGTACTTGGTGCGGGGAGCATCCGTATCTGTACCCGCAGGAGAAACGGTGATTTCAGACGTCCGAGCCGCTGCGCGTCGAGGATCAAGGCCTCTACGGCTCTGTTGGCTGGTCATGGGCGGCCCTGGTTCTGATCGCCGTCGAGGACGGCTGCGAGGTCATCGAAAAGCCCAACGAAATCCACGGCCGGCATCTCCGCCACGAAATCCTGGCCCGCGCCCCTGGGGTGCTTGGTCAGGTGTTCCCCACGCCGGAACCGCAGCGTGATCACGAAGCGGCCCCGGCCGCGCAAGAGGTGGGCCGTCACGTTGTCGGTCGGGGCCCCGATCCAGGACCCGGAACCGGCGACGGACCTTGTTCTCGGCATGGGTCTCCTCGGCATCTCCGGCACGGAGCATGAGACTGCGGTGTGTTGCCTCAGGAGACAGGCCGCCGAACGGTAGCGGAGAGCCCTGGCCAGAGCGAAGCCGGCCGACAGATCGAGCTCAGCGGGGCGGAACTGCCGGACGAAGGGGAGGAATGCCCGCGCGAACTCGGCCTGCCTGAGGGCTTCCGCTTCCACGGCCTCCGCCACACCGGGAACACCGTCGTCACCCAGTCGGGCGGCACGCCGAAGGACGCCATGGTCCGCGCCGGCCAGTCCTCGGGAAAGGCGGCCCTGATCTACCAACACTCGACGCTGGAGCGGCAGAAGGAGGTCGTGGCCGGGCTCGACGCCCGCGTGCGCGGGGGAGAACGGCATGACGTGGCCGACGAGGCAAGTGGTGCGGAAGGGCTGCGCCGGGCCCGAATGAAGATTCGGCAGGTATCCGAGACTCGCGTCGTTGCACCAATTGGCCGCCGGATGTGGTGCACAAGTGGTGCGTGGTCCCCGAATTGGACTAGACAACAAACAACTCCCAAGTCGTTGACCTGGGGGTTTGTCGTGGAGCGGGTGACGAGAATCGAACTCGCGCTCTGAGCTTGGGAATCCCCTGGCTCCAGGCTGCCGAGACCCCTCTGAATCGCAGAAACGGCGATCTGACAACGCTTTCGAGTTACCTTGCCCTCGCCGTTCGAGACCGCTGTTCACCGCTCCGACTGGCACGATGTGGCACGGTGCGGCGGGTCCACACCTCCTGGTTCGGCCCGGCCGATGGTGAGGGCCTGGCGGCCACGGCTGTGTCAGCTGGAGGGGGCCGTGACCCGGACCGCGACGCGCGGAGTCCCCAGAGGGGTGCCCGAACGGGACGGATGTTCTATGTTGCACAGGTAAAAACACGGGGGAGGCGACGGACGACACATGGCACGGGACTACGACAGTCAGCTGCTGGAGTCGGTGGCGGTACGCCGTCGCAGGATGCGCGACGCGCTGCTTTTCGGGGCGGGGCGGGCACGACGCACTGCGGACGAACGGCTCGGGAAAGTGTTCGCGGGGATGGCCATCGCGGCCGTCCTGTGCGCGGGATGCGTCGGATGGTCCTTCATCCAGGCCACGTTGGCGAAGCAGAAGGCCGAACAGCAACAACAGAATCAGCAACAACAGGGCTTCGTGCAGCCGTCGGTGACTCCGACCCCCTCGCAGGTGTCGGCCCCGTCGAAGACGGCGTCCAAGGCGGCGTCCGGGCATCCCTCCAGGCCCGCGTTCGGGCCGCCGTCCACGACACCCTCGTAGGCCGGGAACCGGCCAGGTCGGCACACTCCGTCGAAGTCCCCTGCCCGTCCGAGGCCCGCACGTCGCCGTCAGCGACGAAGTCGCCCAGGCCGACCCATTCGTAGAAACCTTGACCCTGAAGGGCCGCAACGCCGCGATGATAGGTTCCCGCAAGTGGTGAGCACAGCAACGACTTCCCGAGCGCAACTGTCCCGGGTGACCCTGGTCGGCGAGCGACGCCGGGCCGACATGGTCCTCCCCTCGGACACCCCCATAGGGCAGCTGCTTCCGGACATCCTGCAGTTGCTCGACGACCGTGCCGCATCGCGGCCCATGACACGCCAGTTGGTGACGTCGGACGGTTCGGCGCTGCCGCAGGACAGCACGCTGGCCGGCGCCGGCATAGCCGACGGCGCGGTCCTGCGGCTGGTCAGGACCCACTCCGCACCGCCCGCCCCCGTCGTTCACGATGTCGTCGACCTGGTGGCCGACGATCTCGACCTCCAGGCCTGGCGCTGGCGCCCCGCAGCCCGCAGGGGCAGCGCGGGAGTGGCGACCGTCGCCTTCGCGGTGACCGCCGCGCTGCTCGCCCGCCGCGAGTTCGCACTCGACGCCCTGGCCGGCGCCCTGCTCGTTGTCACCGTCCTCCTGCTCGCCGCCGGCGCCCTCGGGGCCCGCGTCGGGAACGGAAACCGGGGCCTTGCCACGGCTCTCCTGCTCGCGTCCGGAGGACTCGGCATCCTCACCGCGTGGACGGCCGCCGACGCCTACCAGTGGGCGGGGATCGCACGACTGGCAGCCGTCGCGGCCTCGCTCGTCCTGACCTTCGTCATGCTCGGGTGGTTCTCCCCGCTCGGTCGCGGCGGATTCATGGGCGCCGCCGCCATCGCCACGATCACCGCCGCGTGGGAGGTGGTCGCATCCGTTCAGGACGACCCGGCCCGACTCGGCGCGGTCATGGCCATGTTCTCCGTTCTCCTGCTCGGCCTGCTGCCCCGGCTCGCGCTGATGGCCTCGGGGCTGACAGCGCTCGACGACCGGCGCTCCGGCGGTACCTCCGTGAGCCGGCACCAGGTGGGCAACGCGCTCGCCGCCACGCACCGGGGCCTTGCCCTCGCCACGATCGCCACGGCCGTCTCCGCCGTGGCGGCCGGCTGGTTGCTGACGCTGACCGGTGAGCCGAGCGTGTGGACCGTGGTGTTGCCGTCGCTCGTCGCCGTGGTGCTCCTGTCGAGGGCGCGGGCCTTCCCGCTGGTCGCGGAGGTCGTGGCGCTGATCGCCGCGGCGGGGTTGCTTCTCGTACGCCTCGTGATGCTGTGGATCGGACACAGCGGCGGCGCGGGAGCCCTCGTGGTGTTGTGCGTGGCCGCCCTGCTGCCGCTGCTCGGGCTCGCGATGCAGCCGCCGGACCACGTACAGGTACGGCTGCGGCGCATGGCCGACTTCGTCGAGTCCGTCGGGGTGGTGGGGTTGTTCCCGCTGGCCGTCGGGGTGTTCGGTATCTACGGGCAGTTGCTCGACAAATTCTGAGGTCCACGCGCAGGTGCTCCGCGCGGGGCGGACAGGCCGGAAGAGCAGACAGGCCGGAAGAAGAGGGCAGGGGACATGTCAAACGCAGACAACTGGCAGGGTGACGTCCTGCGGGACCTGAGGGGCGGCGGCCGGCAGCCGGCCCCGCAGGACGGGCCCGGGTCCGCCGGGCAGGGAGCTACCCCGCCCGTGCCCGCCGGCCCGGGTCAGGATCCCGCGCTGCCCGTCGCCCCACAGGTCCCGGACCCGCACCCCGCTTCCCAGGTCCCGTCTGCCGCCCGACAGCCGCAGAGCCATGCCCCGGCAAACGGCCCCGTCCGCGCCGCCGCCCGGACGACCCGTACCCCTGACTCCCGCCCCGCGGTCGATCCGAGCCTCGCCGGAGCGAGTCGCAAGCCCCGCAACGGCGAACCTTTCACGGCCCGGGCCGCCCGCGCGATCTGGCGAACCGTATCCTCATCCGTCGCCCGCGAGGTTGCCGAGGTCTCCCGCATCGCCGAATCGCTCCAACAGCCGGTGACCACCGGCCGTCAGATCGCCGTCACCTCCATCCGCGGCGGCGCGGGCAAGTCCACCGTCGCGGCCCTGCTGGGCACCACGTACGCCCACTACCGCCAGGACCCCGTCCTCTTCGTCGAGGCCGACCCCGCCCTCGGCTCACTGCCCATCCGTCTCGGTGCCGAGTCACTGCGCTGGACCACCGGGGACGTCGCCGACATCGTCCAACCGCAGATGTCGCTGCTCGACATCACCGGCTACCTTGTCCAGCTCCGCGACATGGCCTGGCTGCTGCCCGGCAGCCAAGGCCAGATCGGCGCCATGCTGGACTTCCGCTCCTACGAACGCGTCATGGTCGCCCTGCGTCGCTATTTCGGCGTCACGGTCGTCGACTGCGAGACACTCCCCGCGGAAGTGGCCCGCGTCGCACTGACCGCCTCTCAGGCCTGCGTCCTGACCACCCCCGCGACCCTCGACGGCGTCGCCAGCACACACGCGGTGCTCCAGTGGATGCAGGGCCTGCCCCCACACGTGATCGGCGGCACCGTCGTGGTCCTCACCGAGCAGGCCCCACACTCGGGCATCGACACCGACGAGGCGGTGCGCACGCTCCGGTCCATCGGGACGAGCGTCCATGTCCTGCCGTACGACCGCCACCTCGCGGACGGCGGCGCGATCCGCACCGACCTGCTCGCCCAGGCAACCAGGACGGCCGCCACCCGCATCGCGGCGGACGCGTTCCAGCTTTCCCAGAAGCGCCACTGACGGACGACGACGGACGACGAAGATGAGCACCCGACTGATCCACCGCCCGGCCCGGACGGTCAGGCCGCCCGCCGCCACCGAGGCGCGCGTCATAGAGGCACCGCCGAATCTGCCCGAGGGCAAGGCGGGCAACATCGCGATGTCGCTGCTGCCCGTGGCCGGTGTCATGTCGTCCGTCGTGATGATGACGGTCGTCCGCAACAGCCAGTTCGCCGGCCTCGGCGCACTCATCCTCGTCGTCACCGTCATCGGTTCCGTCGGACTCGTCTTCTCCCAGCGCGGCAAGGCCCAGCGCACCCGCCGGACCCAGCGCGAGGCGTATCTCGCCTACCTGGAGGACCTCCGCGAGGAACTCGCCACCGAGGAACGCGAACGAGGGGAGCGCGCCGGCGTGCTCAACCCGCCGCCCCACGCGCTCTACGACATCGTGCGCGACCCGGCCCGGCTGTGGGAGCGCCGCCGTGTCGACGCCGACTTCCTGCGCGTGCGAGTCGGAACCGGCGAGATGCCCGTACGCGACCTGCGGATCGCGGACCAGGGCTCCACCGTCCTCACCCCGCCCGACCTCTTCATGCTCAACGAGGCCTCGGCCCTGACCACCCGGTTCCGCGACGGCACCGAACTCCCTCTCACCGTCCCCCTCGACCGCGTCGGCAACGTCTCCGTCATCGGTCCCCGCGAGGACTGCCTGCGCGTCGCCCGCGCCCTGATGGTGCAGACCGCCGCCGCCCACGCACCCGACGACGTCGCCATCGCCCTGGCCGTGCCCGGCGACCGGCTCGACGACTGGGAATGGGCCAAGTGGATGCCCCATCTGCTCGACACCGAGCAGCTCGACGGCCCCGTCGCCGCCCGCCGGATCGCCCCCTCGGCGGCGCAGCTCGCCCGCCGACTCGGCCCCGAACTGCGCCGTCGTGCTTCCTACGCCGCCGAAGTCCGTCGTGGCCTGTCCGGCAAGGACGCCCTGTCAATGACCTCCCGGCTGCTCGTCGTCGCCGACGGACACGGTGAGGACGCCGTCGAGCTGCCGCGCCCGGACGAGGCCGTCGGCCTGCGCGAGATGGGCGTCACCGTCCTGCACCTGCTCGACCAGCGGATCCAAGAGCCCGGCCACGTCGGCGTACGGATCACCGTCGAGGGAGACCGGGTCCTCATCGAGGACCTGCGCCAGGAAGAGCCGATCAGCGCCCACGGCACAGTGGACGAGGTCGGCATCCCCTTCGCCGAGGGCCTGGCTCGGATGCTCGCGCCGCTGCGGCTGTCCGCCGAGTCCCTGATCGACGCCCCGCTGTCCGGACCCGTCGACTTCGCCGACCTGCTCGGCATCGACGACGTGGCCCGCCTCGACCTCGACCGACTGTGGGCGCCGCGCGGCGAGCGCGCCTTCCTGCGCGTGCCCATCGGAGTCAGCGACTCCCGCGAGCCGGTCCTGCTCGACCTGAAGGAGTCCTCCGAGCTGGGCATGGGCCCGCACGGGCTGTGCGTCGGCGCCACCGGCTCCGGCAAGTCCGAACTGCTGCGCACCCTCGTGCTCGCCCTGGTCGCCACGCATCCGCCGGAGGACCTCGCGCTCGTCCTCATCGACTACAAGGGCGGCGCGACCTTCGCCCCGTTCGCGGATCTGCCGCATGTCGCCGGTGTCATCACCAACTTGGAGAACCAGGCCGGTCTCGTCGAGCGCGTCCACGCCTCCCTCGCGGGCGAGGTCAAGCGCCGCCAACAGGTCCTCAAGGAAGCGGGCAACGTCGCCGACATCGGCGACTACGCCGCGCTGCGCGCCGACCGGCGGCCCGACCTGGAGCCGCTGCCGCACCTGTTCGTCGTCATCGACGAGTTCGGCGAACTGCTCACCGCCAAGCCCGATTTCATCGACCTCTTCCTGTCCATCGGCCGGATCGGCCGTTCCATCGGCGTGCACCTGCTGCTGTCCAGCCAGCGTATCGAGGGAGGCAAGCTCAGGGGCCTGGACACCTATCTCTCCTATCGGTTGGGCCTGCGCACCTTCTCCGCCGACGAGTCCCGCACAGTCCTGGACACCACCGATGCCTTCCACCTCCCTCCGCTGCCCGGCTTCGGCTACCTCAAGGTCGACACCAGCCACTACGAGCGTTTCAAAGCGAGCTACGTGTCCGGCGGCTACCGCGGGCCCGCCCGACGGACCGAGGAGGAGGACACCGGTCCCCTCGCCCTGGAGTACAGGGCGTTCAACACCCTCGCCGACCTGGAGAACCAGGGGCCGCAGGAGCCCTCCGCCCGGCGCCGCGAGACCGGCCCCACCGAGATGGGCGTCATCGTCGGACAGTTGGAGCACGCCGCCGCGCCCGTGCGCAGGATTTGGCTGCCGCCGCTGCCCACCGCGATCGCGCTGGACACGGTCGCCGGCCCGCTGGACGTCGGCCCGCGCGGGATGCAACTCGCCAAGCGGCGCGGTCGGCTCACCGTGCCACTCGGCCTGCTCGACGACCCGACGAAGCAGTGGCAGGGCGAGTGGTACCTCGACCTGACCGTCGCGGGCGGCCACGCTGCCGTCATCGGCGGACCGCAGTCCGGCAAGACCACGCTGCTGCGCACCCTCGTCCTCTCTCTCGCACTGACCCACACCCCGCGCGAGGTCGGCGTCTACGGCCTCGACCTGGTCGGAGGAGGCCTCCAGGCTCTGTCCGGTCTGCCGCAGGTCGGCGGCATCGCCGGCCGTGCCGACCGCGAGCGCGCGGCCCGTACCGTCGAAGAGGTACGGAACATGCTCGCCACCCGCGAGGAGCTCTTCCGCGACCACGGCATCGACTCCGTCGAGCAGTTGCGCACCCTGCACGCCGCGGGCCGGCTGCCGCAACTGGCCTCGGCCGAGATCGTCCTCGTCATCGACGGCTTCGGCGCGCTGCGCGATGACTTCGAGGTACTCGACGACGCCGTCGTGGACATCCTCAAGCGCGGCGGCGGCTACGGCATCCACGTCGTCGCGGGCATGCTCCGCTGGAACGATGTCCGCATCGCCGCCCAGTCGAACTTCGGCACCCGGGTCGAGTTGCGCCTCAACGACCCCGGCGAGTCCAGCATCGAGCGCAAGCTGGCCGAGACGCTCTCGCCCGACGAGCCCGGCCGGGTCCTCACCGACGGGAAGCTGTTCGCACAGGTCGCGCTGCCTCGCACGGACGGCCTCGCCGACCAGGCCGAGCTGGGCGGCGTACTGGAACGCACGGCCCGCCAGGTACGCGCCACCTGGAGCGGAGAGGCCGCTCAGCCGGTACGGGTACTGCCGCACGTCGTGGAGCCGCACCTGCTGCCCGGACTCGCCGCCGAACCCCGCCGGGTACCGATCGGCCTCGACCAGACGGCACTGGCACCCGTACTGCTGGACCTCTTCGCCCATGACCAGCACCTGCTGGTCATGGGCGACAGCGAATGCGGCAAGACGAACCTGCTGAAGACCATCGCGGCCGGACTCATCGAGCGGTACGGCGAGGAGGAGCTGGTTTTCGCCATCATGGACCCGCGCCGCGCCCTGCGCGGAGCGATCCCCGAGGAGTTCAACGGGGGCTACGCGTACAACGCCAAGATGTGCGCGGGACTGGCCGCGGGCATCGCCACTGAGCTGGAACGGCGGATGCCCGACGGCAGCGTCCCCCTGGACGACCTGGAACCCGGCAGCTGGGGCGGCGGTCCCCGGATCGTGGTCCTCGTGGACGACTACGACGTACTCACCACCGCCGGGCAGTCGCCGCTCGCTCCTTTCCTGCCGTACATCCCGTCGGCGGTCGACATCGGTCTGCACTTCGTGCTGACCCGCCGAGTCGCCGGGGCCTCGCGCGGCATGTACGAGCCGCTGGTGCAGGGGCTGCGCGAATCGGGGGCCTCGGCCGTGGTGATGGCGGGCGACCGCGGCGAGGGCCAGCTCTTCCCCGGCGTGTACGCCTCGCAGCAGCCCGCCGGACGCGGTGTGTTCGTCCGGCGTGGGCAGACCAACCGCCTGATCCAGACCGTGTGCACGCCCGAGTGACGAAACCGCCAGACCACTAAGGACCGTACGACCCCATGACCAAGGACGTCATAGCCCTCACTCCGCGGATGCCCGACGCCTGGAGCGTGCTCGCGGGGCTGCTCTCCGGCGGTCCGGACAAGCTGGTGGACACCACTGGCGAGGGCGCCGTCGTACAGCTCTGTGACGCGCAGGGCCGGCCTCTGGTGGCCGTCGAGGCGCCCATGCTCGTACAGGTCCCCGGCGAGGCCGCGCGGCTGTTCGGGGCCGTGGAGCCACCGGTGCCGTTCTGGTGGACCGAGGCCCGCGCCACCACCGGCGTCGCGGAGGCCGAGCGGCTGGCGGGCACCTTCGCGGCCCGGGTCGCAGCGCTGACCGGCGGCACGGCCTGGCCACCGGAGGCCGCGCTCTCCGTGGCCGTGGTCCCGTCCGAGGACGTGGGTGTCGCCCCCGCACCGGCCGCCGCGCAACCCGCGGTGGACGTCCTGACGGACAAGGTCGCCGTAGTCATCATGGACCGGCCGGTGGTCGCGATGACGGCCTGGCTCTCGGATGCCTTCCGGGCCGCCGCCGCCTCGGAGCGCGGACTTCAGATCGTCAGCCCGGCGAGCAGCACCCTCACGCCCGCAGTACGCGACGCTCTGCCCGGCTGGCCCTCGCGCTGGGTCGTGCAGGACGAACGGGACGGCTACTACGACGGCCGATCGGGCGCCGTGCTGCGCTGGCAGGAGGGCATGTTCGCGACGGTCGTCCAGCCGGACGCGACCGAGGACGATCCGCGCACCCCGGTCGCGGCCTCGTTCCGGGAGTTCGCGGACACCGGCGAACGCCAACTGGCCGTCTCCTTCCGGACGGTCCACCCGGCCGACGAGCGGCTGGTACTCGGCGGCGCCCTGGAGACGGTCTGGCGAGAGCTCTCCGGCGAGGCACCGGTCGGCTGGGCGACCGCCGAACCCGCCAACCTGCCCTGGTCCCCGGCGCGGTTGACCGATGTCGCCCATGCGCGGTCGCCCGAGCCAAGTTGGTTCGTGGTCGTCGGGAGCCCGGCGCGGCCGGGCGTCGCCGGCGTCCGGGTGACCCGTACGAAGGCGGGCGTGGAGGAGGACGTCACGCTCGCCTTCGGCTACGGGGCCCACGAGGAACCGCCGTTGGACGCGCTGCCGCGGCTCGCGGAGGCGCTCGCCACCCGCCACCCCCTGCGCTCCATGCTCGTACAGCTCCGCAAAGCACGCCGTGACCTGGCGGTACCGGCCCGCTTCGAGGGCCCCGGTGTGCCGTTGGCGTTTGTCCTGGGCTCCGAGGAGGTCCGGGCGATGCCGGGCGACCGCGCACGGCGCACACCGCTGTCAGTGCGGCCGGTCACACTGGGACCGAAGACCCGCCCGGCGCTGTACTACCCGTTCCCGGGGGATCCTTCGGACCTTGCGGGATGGAGCGACTTCGAGCGGTTGGTGCGGCACCTGAAGGGCGAGTGACGGCAGGACCGCGGGTTTGTCAGGCCTTTGTCACAGCAACGTGGTTGCTGGTTGCACCAGCGATGTGAGTTGATAGAAATGAACATACTTGTGATCAACCGAGTGTGCGGGGGAGTGGGATGAAGTTCGACATGGGGACGCAGGTTCTGACGAGCCTGATGTCGGGGTCGCGGAACTCAAGTACTGACCTGGGAACGCTGATCCAGCAGTTGATCAACGCGGCGCAGCCCCTGGAGGGCAAGTTCAATGGCCAGGGCAAGGTCGCGTTCGACTCGTTCAAGTTGCGGTCGGACGGGATCACGAAGGAACTGAACGCCTCGCTGTCGGCCATCCTGGGCGGCCAGTCCGGCATGGAGCAGGCCTTCGGGACCGGCGACCAGGAGCAGGGCGACAACGCGCGCACGCAGATGGGCGCGGGCAACTTCGACGCGGCCCGGTTCTCCGGCCGCTGATCCTCTTCAGAACCTTTCAACCACACGGGGAGTGTGATGTGTGATGGCCGGTGACACGGACCGTCGGTCCTACGACATGGGTGCGTCGACCGAGGCGCAGGGCAACATCCAAGTGGTCATCGGCCAGTTGGAGCAGGTGATCGCGGCGCGCGAGGCGCAGGTGAGCGCGGCGATGTCGGACTTCGCGGCGGACGGTGTGGCGGACGATTACCACGCCAAGGAACTGCGTTGGAAGAACGCCTCGCAAGAGGTGAAGAACATCATCCGGCTGCTCAAGACGACGCTGGAGAAGAACGACGCGACGGCGCAGCAGACGCTGGCGCGCGCCAAGGCAGCAGTCGACAACATCGGCTGAGTGGGTTGTAGGAGCTTCGGGGGGAGCCATGACGTCGTGGGACATCAAGCCGCAGGGTGTGCAGAGCCAGCTCAAGCTCACGGGTGAGCGGGCGGGCGATCTGGAGACGGCACTGAACAAGCTGATGTCGGACATGTCGGAGGCGGCGTACGCGGCCGGTACGGCGATTCCGGGTTCGGCGGCCACGGTGCCCTCACCCGCCATGCAGGGGCCGGTGGCGACAGGGCAGGTGCCCTTGTCGCACCGGGGCAGCACGGGCCCGGTGGGCGCGGCGCTCAGCCAGTACCTGGAGAAGCGGCAGACGGACCTCAAGTCCGTGGTGGACCGCGTCCAGGCCTCGCTCCTGGGCGCGGCCAAGGCGACGAACGAGTACCTCCAAGGTGACCTGGAATCAGCCAAGGAGGCCCAGGACGCGGCGAAGAACGTGCGCCTGGATCTTTTGAAGGACGCCTCGGGAGGCGCCAAGTGAGCAATGCACCGGTCGATCCCGCCGAAGTGCCTGTTTTCACCGGCCAGTTGTCGGTGCTGGACGAGAAGGTGACGGCGTTGTCGGCGGACGGCGGCGCGTTGGCGAACGCCGGCTCGTCGGTCCACACGACGTTCGGTGGGATGTCGGCGTATTACCAGGCGCCCGAGGCGGAGCAGTTGTTCGCGGTGACCAAGCCGGTCGCGGACATCACGCTGTCGTTCAGCGGCGACATGTGCACCATCGCGGGGGCCTTGGGCACCTACTCGCAGGAGATCCGGCCTCTGGTGAAGAAGCTGGAGGAGCTGAAGGCGGAGGCGGCGTCGTTCCAGTCGAAGGTCTCGCACGATGAGGACTGGATCGAGGACGGGGATCTCATTGATGAGAACCTTGATCGGCGGAACAAGATCGCCGAGGTGTGGACGCAGTTCCAGGCGGCGGAGCGGCACGCACACGACAAGATCGTGGCGTTGGTGGGCGGTACGCCGCTGAAGGTGAACGACGGCTCCAACGGCAAGGGCATGTACGGCTATGACGCCGAGGCTCTCAAGCAGGCGAAGTCCTTGCCGTGGGGTGACGCGGTGGAGGAGTCGGTTCCCGCGTGGCAGGTGTGGGAGCACGTCTATGACTTCGGCAAGGGTCTGATCGTTGACGGCGTGTGGGGCACGATCAAGGGTCTGGGGACGCTGGTCGGCTTCGACGGCTGGGACGCGGCGGGGCAGGCGTGGACGGGGCTGGGGAAGCTCGCGACGGGTCTGGTGATCACCGGGACACCGTTGGCGGGGGTGTTCTGGATGACGGACGACAAGGATTTGCCGGCCTGGATCCGTGATTCGCGGACGGCGATGAAGGAGACCGGCAAGGCGCTTCTTGCGTGGGATCAGTGGGGTTCGAACCCTTCCCGCGCGGCGGGTGCGGTCACGTTCAACGTGTTGACGACGGTATTCACCGGTGGCGCCGGTGGTGCGGCGGCGGGTGCGGGCAAGGCGGGGCTTGTGGCGAAGGCGATTTCCGTCGCGGGCAAGGTGGGTCGTGCGATCGATCCGATGACGTATGTGTTCAAGGGTGCCGGGGTCGGTGTCTCGAAGATCGGTGATGTGATGGCCGGTCTGAAGGGCATGGGGAAGATCGAGATTCCCAGGATCGACGAGGGTGTGTTCAGCCTGCCCGAGGGCGCGATGGAACTGCCTGACGGAACGATTCGGCTGCCCAAGGATGTCCCAATACCCGAGGGGGCCATCAAGGTCTCCGACGACACCATCAAGCTCCCCGAGGGCACCACCTCCCTCCCCCCGGGCACGGTCAAGTGGCCTTTCGACGGCCCCGCGAAGTACGCCGACGAGGCGGGCAACCTCTACAAGGAGGACGGCAGCCTCTACCAGAAGGCCGACGAGGCCAGGCCGGAGCCGTCCCCGAAGCCCGACACGGGCGCGAACACCCCCAGGACGGAGGCCCCGGTCCGCCAGGAGGCCCCGGTCCTGGCGGGAGTCGGCGCCCGAGGCGGCGACGACGTCATCCGCGTCGGTTCTGACATCTCCGACCCGGTCCACGCGGCGGACAACGGCGCCCACGGAGGCGCCCACGGCTTCGACAACAGCCCTGCGGGCCGCGCGGGCGACCACACCTCTGGTGGCCACGCCCCGGACAACATGCCGCGCAACGACCTGAACCAGCCCCCACGCGGCGGCCACGGCGATCCGTCCCCGGCCGGCCGGCCCGACAGCCCCTCCACGGGCGGCTCTCACCCGGACGGCCCAGGCTCGGGGGGTTCCCACCCCGACGGGCCGAGCTCGGGCACCCACCCCGGCGACCTCTCACCGGTCGGCCACCCCGACGGCCTCGGCTCGGGCGGTTCCCACCCTGGTGGTCCCGGCGGAACGGACCCCCACGGTCCTTCGCCGTCGGCACCCCTTGACGAGGCGACCCGCGCGGCCCACCACGCGGAGTACGAGGCCGCCCGTGAGGTTCCGGCCAAGGATCGGACGCCCGCCGAAAGCGCAGCGATCACCCGCGAACACGTCCGGCTGGCCAACGAGGACCCCATCTGGCGGGCCGAGCACTACGACAAGTGGGGGCCCGGCTACCGGAACAGTACGGAGGAACTGGTCGATGGCCAGCTCCTGCCGAAACTGGTCGAGAAGCCGGGCGGCGGCTGGATGGCCGCGTCCTCGATTCCGTACGCGCACCCGGGAGGATTCCACCTCGACACCTTGGAAAGAGGTCGGTCCACAGCCGCGCCCGATGACCTCAAGCACCTGGACAAGGTCGCGGCCAAGCGCATGGCTGGCATGGAGCTGACCCAGTGGGAGAAGGCCTTCGAGCAGAACCCCAGCTTCGACAACGCCTACGAGTTGGCGCACGCGCAGGAGAACTTCAACGCGATCGGCGAGGGCGCCGCGAACAACAGCAAGCTCGGTGAGGCCCTCGGCGAGGAAGCCGCCCGCCGGCACATGCTCCGGCAGGTGGAGTTCGAAGGAGCTCACGAACTAATCGACCTACCGGAGACGGCGAACGGCTCGAGGAGTTTCGACCAGCTCTGGCGTGGCAAGGACGGCAACCTCATCATCGTCGAGGCCAAGAGCCCCAACGGGACATTGCTTTGGCGCCAAAGCAATGGCCATCCCAGCGGCGGCACGTTCATGGTGAAGCAGGGAAGCCTCGATTACGTCCGCACCATCGTGGCTGACATGAGGGATCGCGTCATCGAATCACCGGGCGAGGCCAAGTACATCAAGGAGATCGAGGACGCCATCAAGGACAAGACACTGCGTTACGTCCTCGTCCAGGCCTCCGAAAACACCGGTACGTATGCTGGAGCCGTACTCAAAGACTTCAAGCTCTTTTAGGAGAAACGCCTTGGTTTCGGTCATCCCCCGTCATCCCTTCCCCACAGAGAACGCGGAAGCGGCGCTCGCCGTGCTCAAGGAGAGTGCGGAGGGGTGGGTCGGTGGTCTGGAGGCGGATTCGACTGGTCTGGGCGAAGCCTTGGACACCACGCTCATGGTGGCCAAGGTGCATTGCCTGACGGATCCGCGGGGGGCGATCTTTCCCACGTGGGATGCCTGGGTGAACGCCATGCAGGTCGGTTCGGCCGTGTTCGCGGCCGCGGCCGCGGCCGAGGGTCAGGTGCGGTGCCGGATCGCACACGAGGACCGTACGCTCCGGGCCACCGGCCCGCAGCAGTACGTGACGCCTGGTACCTGGCTGACCGCCTTCTGCCTGGCTGTGGTGTGCCGGGAGCGGGACAGGATCACGGCCCTGTGCCGGGTGCCGCTGTCGCTGCTCCGTGACAACAGCGCTCAGTTCGACGCGTTTGAGTACGCCTGGATCGACACGTTGCAGACCTACTGGCTCGGTGGTGAAGGCCTCAGCGCGAAGCTGGTGGCCGCGATCGACGGCACGGACCCGGCGGTCGCCACCCATCCGGACGCCGCGGGCAAGTTGATGTATCCGCCGATGGAGATGTTCCACCGTGTCGTCCGCGGGGACCATGCCGGCTTCAATCGCGCCCTCGCGGCAGCTCTGGAGTGGCACAAGGAGTACTGGACCGACGAGGGTCGGGCGGCCCGGGTCTCGGGTCTCGTCGCCCTCGCTCCGCTCGCCATGGCCTGCTTCGCCCAGAACGAGGGCATTCCGATCGAGGTCGAGTCCGAATACCTGCCGGCCGCCCTCCTCGCCGGCAACTGGTGCGGCGAATTCCCCACATAAGCCGGACTGCGTGACGAGCGCGGCGCCTCGCGACGACGTGGATGCCCCGGATATCGACGGGGAGCCGGGGCATCGCGTGCTGTACCGGGGCGAGCCGTTCACTGGGAGGCTTGAACGGCAGGGTCCTGTCCTGGAACCCTCCGTGCGTGTGGATGGCCCCTTCCTCCAGGCGCGCCGCACTGCCGCCGAGACTGGCCGCTGTGTAGACGGCCATCCGGCGGACGACTTTCTCCCACAGGAGTCAGATTGAGCATCAGGCTCTTCGCGCCGAAGCCGTACGGTTCCAACAGGTCGGTCACTCCGCCGCCGCCGAGCACCATCCTCGCCCAGGCGTATGCGGCCCGGTAGCGGGTGTTGAGACGAGGTTCGGCCGTGAGGAACTGGGCCGCAACGAAACCCTTCCCGCGATCGCTCACCTTGAGTAGGTCGCCAAGGACCGCAGGGCCTGGGTGGAACTCGCCAACGCCGAGCGGGCGCACAAGGCCGCGGCGGGCCTGCACGTCGTGCCGGAGAGGTTCGCCGGCTCAGTGGAGCCGCTGCTGTCGGAGGCTCCCAACGGCTCCAGCTTGTTCGACCAGATGTATCGACGTCCGGACGGCAAGCTGATGATCATCAAGGCGAAGGCGCCCTCCTCCGGCCTCTTGTGGCGCAAGGGCGTCGGTCCGGCCGAAGGCTTCATGGCGAAGCAGGGCACCGAGCCGTACCCGTGGACCATCATCGCCGAGATACAGCGTCGGCGGATGCTGCAGGTGACCGATGCCTCGGGCAAGGTATGGGCGAACGCGGACCTTGCCAAGGAGCTCAGGACGGCCCTGGGCGGGCGGCAACCTGGAGTACGCCATGGTGGAGGTCAGCACGGCGGCGCCAAGTACGCCGGGGCCCTCGAATTCTTCAAGATCTGAAAAAGGGGACAATTTTCGTGATCGTGCTGCGCCAGGACTACCCGAAAGACCCGATGGCGGCGGTAGTTCCCGTCATGGAGGAGCAACTGTCCGATTCGCTGAAGAAGATCGATACCTCGCACACCTCCAGGTCAGAGGCGGTCATGGATTCGCTGAACGTCGCCCTGGTCCGCTGCGCCGGGGACCCCAGTGCCGGCATGCTGGAGACCTGGGAGTCCTGGCTGCTGGCCATGCAGGTGCATTCGGCTGTCTTCGCCGCCGCCGTTCCCGACCGGGAAGTGGTCACCTGCAAGATCCGCCAGGAGGATCGCCACCTCGCCGCCACCGGGCCACAGACCTACCTCAACGCGAGTACCTGGCTCGACGCCTTCTACCTCGCGGTCATCTGCCGTGAAGCAGACCGCCTCGACATGCTGGCGCGGGTCCCGGTGTCGCTGCTGCGCGACTTCGGCGGCACGCTGGACGAGTACGCCTACGCGTGGGTGGAGACCCTTCAGAGCTTCTGGCTCCGCCGTGACGACCTGCGCACGCATCTGGTGCGCGCCGTGGACCTGAGCGCTCCGGAGCAGGCCCGCGTCCTCGACGCGGAGACCATGGCCAAGCTCCGTTACCCGCCGATCATGATGCTCTACCGCTACCTGCGCAACGATGCCGCCGGCTTCAACGAGGCCCTGGCCGACGCCGTCCGCTGGCACAAGGAGTACTGGACCGCGGACGAGGACCGCACCCAGAACATCCTGGGGATCGTGGCTCTCGCTCCGCTGGCGGTCGCCTGCCTGGCAAAGGCCAACGGTATCCCGGTCGAGATCGAGTCCGGTTACCTCCCCGAGGCCCTCCTCGACTTCGCCTGGCGCGGCGAGTTCGACGCGTAACACCCCACCCGTGCGAGGCGCACACATGACCATCGCCCTCCCACGCCACGCGCACCGGACGGACAACATGGCCGTGACCACGGCGCCGGCCCGTCGCGGCCGCGCAGGAAGGAGCAATGCTCAAGACCTGTGGATCGGCCTCGGGAGGGGTGCCTCGCGAAACGCGGAGGGCGTACCTTCCCGAGTGATCGATTGATGGTCACCGAGTAGCACCGCGGGTTGGGAAGGCACGCCGGTGCTCAGCGTAGTCAACAACGACGGAACCACCGACACCGGATCTCTGATGGACGACATCGTCCGCGAGGATGCCCGCCGCGGCCCTGGAGGCCGAAGCCAACCAGTACATAGCCGAGTTGGCTGGTGAGCGGGACGAGGTCGGCCGCCGTCTGGTGGTCCGCAATGGCCGTCATCGCGAACGGACGGTGACCACCGCCGCCGGGCCGGTCGCGGTGAAGGCGCCCCGCGTGAACGACAAACGCGTCGACGTGGAGACCGGGGAGCGCAAGCGGTTCTCCTCGAAGATCCTCGCGCCGTGGTGCCGCAGGTCCCCGAAGATCAGCGAGGTCCTGCCCCTGCTCTACCTCCACGGACTGTCCTCCGGAGATTTCGTGCCCGCGATGGAGCAGTTCCTGGGTCCTCGGCCGGCATCTCGCCGGCGATGGTAACCCGGCCGACGAAGCAGTGGACCGACGACCACACCGCCTTCCAGGCCCGCGACCTGTCGGATTCCGACTACGTCTATGTGTGGGCCAACGGCGTCCACCCCAAGGTCCGCCTCGGCCAGGCCCACTCCTGCGTCCTGGTCCTCATGGGCGTGCGCCCCGACGGCCGCGAGGAACTCATCGCGCTGGCCGAGGGGCTGCGTGAATTGACCGAGTCGTGGGCGGATCTGCTGCGTGACTGCCGCCGACGCGGCATGCGCGACCCCGAACTCGTCGTCGGTGACGGCGCGATGGGCCTGTGGAGGGCCCTCGCGGAGGTGTTTCCGCAGGCCAGACACCAGAGGTGCTGGGTTCACAAGGTCCGCAATGTCATGAACGCGCTACCGAAGTCGGCTCAGCCCGGTGCGAAGAAGGCCCTGCAGGAGATCTACAACGCCGAGGACCATGACCACGCCGAGAAGGCGATCAAGGACTTCGAGCGCGCCTACGCAGCGAAGTGGCCGAAAGCGACCAAGAAGGTCACCGACGAGGCCGACAAACTCCTCGCGTTCTAAGACTTCCCCGCCGAGCACGGGGTGCACCTGCGCACGACAAATCCCATCGAGTCCACTTTCAGCACCGAGAAGCTGAGGACCAAGGTCACCCGCGGGGCCGGCAGCCCGGCCGCGGCCCTGGCGATGGTGTTCAAGCTCGTCGAGTCCGCCCAGGCCCGCTGGCGCGCGATCACCGCACCTCACCTCGTCGCCCTCGTCCGCAACGGCGCCCGCTTCGAGAACGGTCACCTGGTCGAACGCCCCGAGGAACCCGCCGCAGCGTGACACACCTCAACCGACATGCAAATCCTGACAGTTGCTCATGGGACCAGCGCACCGATGGCGCTACGCTGCTGTTCGTGCAGGAGACGCGTCTCGACACTGCTCGGATCCGGGCGGCTCGCCGGGTGATCGACCCGGTCTTTCTCGACACTCCGCTGTACCGCTGCGAGGCGCTGGAGCCCGACCTCGGGTGCACGGTGAGCATCAAGCTCGAAACGGCGAACCCGGTCCGCAGCTTCAAGGCCCGCGGCACCGAGGTAGTCGCGAGCCTGCTGGCCGACAACGCCTCGCGAGCCGTGGTGTGCGCGAGCGCGGGCAACCTTGGCCAAGCCCTCGCGTGGTCCGGTCGCGGCCGGGGGCTCGATGTCACAGTTGTGGCATCCCGCTTTGCGACTCGGGCCAAGCTTGATCGCATCCGCGCATTGGACGCCGGGTTGGAGCTGGTGGACGGCGACCACGAGCTGGCTCGCGAGCGGGCGGCGGCCATCGCAGGGAACGACGGCATCCGGCTGGTCGAAGACAGCCTGGACATCGAGACCTGCGAGGGCGCGGCGACCATCGGCCTGGAACTGGTGGACACCGCGCCGTCGTTCGACACCGTCCTGATCGCTCTCGGCGGCGGGGCGCTGGCTACCGGCGTGGGTCATGTTGTGAAGGCCTTGGCGCCCGACGTCGAGGTGATCTGCGTCCAGCCGCTGGGCGCACCGGCGCTGACACACTCGTGGCGCCAGCGACGTGTCGTCACCACCGACTCGACCGACACCATCGCCGACGGCGTCGCCGGCCGACATCCCATCCCGGCCGTCCTGGACGACCTCCTCCTGGTCGCTGACGACGCCGTCCTGGTCAAGGAGGCGTCGATCATCGCCGGTATGCGGATGCTCCTTGACCGCGCCGGCCTCGTCGTCGAACCTTCGGCCGCGCTCGGCATCGCGGCGATCCTCGAAGACCGTGACCGCTTCGCCGGCCGACACGTCGTCACCATCGTGTGCGGCAGCAACGTCGACGTAGACGCCTACCACCGCTGGGTCGGCGCGGCTCCCATCCACAGGTCTTGACAATTACTCGATGCCGATGCCGA
The DNA here is from genome assembly GCF_044751305.1 of Streptomyces sp. NPDC088725. NCBI lineage: Bacteria > Bacillati > Actinomycetota > Actinomycetes > Kitasatosporales > Streptomycetaceae > Streptomyces > Streptomyces sp. NPDC088725. The sequence goes on along the minus strand of NZ_JBIVLO010000004.1, from coordinate 11,914 downwards.
TGCCGGTTGTGCGATCGGGGAAGAAGTCCTGACGATGGTGAACGGGGTCCAGTCCGCCCGGCTGAACGAGCACCTGCACTCAATGCTTCACGAGGCCCGTCGGTTTGGCGACGCGGGGGCTGCCCGGTCCTTCATCGAACATGGCGGAGAACTGCTGAGGGAGCGAGCGTGCGCATGATCCTCGTCCTCTGGGACATTGACCGGACCCTGCTCTATGTCGGCGAAACCGATCGCCTGGTCTATCGCGAGGTCTTCCACGCCTTGGTCGGCCGAACCGCGACGGCTCTTCCAGCCAGAGGAACCGGGGTCACCATGCCCCTGGCCGTACGGGAACTCCTCTCGGCCAACGACGTTCCCGCGTCGGAAATCGATCACCTCTCACGGCTGATGGTTGACCGCCTTCCTGGCGAACTGCGGTGTCACCGGGCGGAGTTGCGCCGTGACGGGCGTCTGATGCCCGGAGCTGTCGAGGCGCTCAGGGCGGTGCACCTGGATCAGCAGCTCGTTGCGACGATCGTGACCGGGAACCTGAAAGAGAACGCCGAGGTCAAACTGTCCACCTTCGGCCTTGTCGATCACGTCGACATGGCCGTCGGAGGATATGCCTCCGATGACTCCCACCGCCCGGCGTTGGTCCGCATCGCCCAGGACAGAGCCGAGAAGGCTTACGGGCATCCCTTCACCCACGAGAACACCGTCATCATCGGCGACTCCCTTCAAGACGTCCGTACCGGGCAGGAGGGCGGAGCGCGGGTCATCGGCGTTGCCTCGGGCACGACCTCAGTCCAGGCTCTGTCAGCAGCGGGAGCTGACCACGTCATTGAGGACCTGACCGACACGGAACGGGTCCTGTCCTTGATCCACGCGAAGCCGTAGGACTCCCTCGTAGACGCACGGGTGGCTGCCGGGAGCCTGTTCTCCCGCAGCAGCCCGAGCGGTCACATGGTGCACCGACGTAGTGACCTCGCCGGTAGATGGGGCACGCGAATGGCACGCGGCCCCGTAACGGTCTAGACGACAAGAAAGGCCCCGGTCAATGCCCTGGGCCTTTGTCGTGGAGCGGGTGACGAGAATCGAACTCGCGCTCTGAGCTTGGGAATCAACGGCGCCCAGGAACTCCGTAGGGCTCCGACCAGGTGTTACTTGGGCATGCGAGCCGTGCTGGATCCGGTTGGACTGACCGCTTCTGCCCCTGGCGTACCGCACTGAAGGGCTGGGGTGGGGCTGGACCGCGGCAGGGGCGGTTACGAAGACGACTCGGGTGGCCTTGGCCTATTTGGCGAGGGACTTCGCACCCATGGCCACAGTGGAGTGTGCGTGCGCGAAGGATTTGGAGTCCCGTTCGCTCGCGCATGCCAGCACGCCAGGACATCAACTTCGTGAGTGGACAAGCAGAACAGCATCCGGAGCGTGGGACCGCAGGATCGCAGGACCACGTACTCGTGTAGCTCGCAGTGGATGCCGGGAGTCGGCAGTTGCCGGAGGCCGTGGACCGGCAGGTCCTGGTCGCGCTTACTGCGGTGGGCGCGGAGGCGGACGTTACCAGAAGTCAGCTATGCGGGTGAAGGTTCACACAATCGCATGAACGGGCGGTTTGGTTAGTGTCTCCCCTCGGGTGGATCACGTTCCTCTAGTGTCCTGACTGATACGAGGGGAACTAAGTGACCACTAACTCCAGATTCACCGCTGCCGAGCGTGAGACGCTCGCCGATCAGGTGATCGACGGTGCTCGCACCATCCGAGAGGTCGCCGACGAATGCGAAGTACCGCGGCAGACTGTCCAGAACTGGGTGAAGAGCCGTAGGGAGAAGCGTGGAATCCCGGCGCCGCGGCCTGGGTCTGGACCGTCGACCCCAGAGCGCATGGCTGCTCGGCTTGAGAAGTTGGAGAGGGCCAAAGCGGACGCTGAGGCGCGAGCAGCAAATGCGGAGGCACGAAGTGCATCCCTGGAAGCAGTCGTTATTCGCCAGGGTGCCGCAGTGGCAGCGCTCAAGGAGACGTTGCGGTTGTACGTCGATCCGGATGGCTTCGGCAATGGTATGACCCCGGCATGAGGTGAGGCAGCAGCGATGGGCACGATTGGTTCTGATTCGAGCGGTACTTGCCCCCATTACGAGCGTGCGGGCCGTGGCCATCCGATTGAGGCACGTGCCTCCGCTTACCGTCAGCGATGCCTGGCGGTTAGCAAGGGTCACGGCGCATCCAGATGAACTGGTCTACGACCTATGCAAGACCCGGGTGGGTGCAGTCACCCGGGCCTCCGTCGCCTCGGGTGGGAAGAGAGCGCAATGAAAATCATTGATCAAGAGGCGCCACGCTGACAACACGCTCTACCCGACGACACGGTGCCGAAGTCAAACCGATCGGATTCGCTACGCCAACAGCCGCGTTGGGGCTACCGCTACAGCACCATGCGCCCTCGGTGCCCCCTTGAGGGACGGCTTCCACTGCGATCAGCTTGTCCCATACGTACTGGGGAGTTTGAGGCCAGTTTCGGTCGGCCCTTCTGGAGGGGGAGTAGTGGCGATCAAGTTGCTGTCGGTTGCGCCTGCACAGAACGATCTGATCGACAAGGTCATCACGCTGGGCAATCGCTACACCAAGACATTGGGGCTCCTGAAACCTCCGGCGTACTACAAGGCGGCGGAAGATGGTGGGCTGCTGGTAGCGATTGAAGCGGAAGAGGTGATCGGCTATGCACTGTTCGGGCTCCCGAAAAGGAGCGCCCACATCCGCTTGGCCCACCTGTGCGTGGCGGAAGAGCAGCGTGGCAGGAGCGTTGCCCGGCGGTTGGTGGAGGAGATCAAGGAGCGGTATCCACAACGGCTCGGCGTCAAGGCCAAGTGCCGTCGTGACTACAACCTCAGTGCCATGTGGACAAGTTTGGGATTCGTCCCACATGGCGAGGTACGAGGCCGCGGTCGAGATGGAGAGATCCTCGACGGATGGTGGCTGGATCTCGGGCACCCCAACCTATTCACGGAGGTAGAGAGCGAAGCCCTGCTGGTGGTGGCGATCGACCACGCGGTGTTCGCTGATCTCCGCGGACTCACCTACACAACCGACGTAGAGGAATCCCGCGCGCTGGAAGCGGGGTGGCTAACAGACCTTGTTGAGCTCGCCTACACACCCCAACTCGTCCATCAGATCCGCGATATCGCCGACACGGCCGAGCGCCAGCATCAGAGAGCGGCGCTGCCCGGACTGCGTCAGCTCACTCCCGCCCCCGCAGCCGTGGCTGAACGGACGACTGAGCTGCTACGCGCGGCGTGGGAGTCGCTCCCCGACCTCCCTAACGACGGAGCACTGCGTCGTTGCGCGCAGTACGTCGCTGAGACGTCGTGCGCCGGCTCCGGGTGTTAGTCACGCGAAACCCCCTCCTGTCCCGCCTGACGGACGTCGCTTGGGAGGTTGCCAGGGTCCGTGTAGTGACGCCGTCCACTGTGACGCTGCACGTGGAGGAGCTTCGGCAGGCCCAGGTGTACCGCCCGGCAGACCTGATGGGTACGGACTTCCGGTCCGCGGAGGTGTCCTCACGCACGGAGGATGAACTAGTCGCCTTCTTCGATCAGTCCGGCGGTGACGACGGATCAGCCTTCGCTGAACGCTTGCGCTCCCTGACTGCAGACTCCGTCGCATGGCGGCGCGAGCTGCTTCGGGATGGGGAGGGTCGCCCGGTCGCTCTCTATGCGTTGGCACTGGACGGGCGGACGCTGATTGTCCCCGTGCTCCGCACTGCGGAGCACGCACTCGAAGAGACCCTGGCCAGGCAACTACTCTTTCTACTCAAGCGCCTTGGGCGCGAATTCGGCGCGGAGATGATACGGATCACCGATCCGCATCCCTCCATGGTCGCCAAGGCAGCCGCTGGGGACGACGGCTTCTTCGAGCACGACGGTGGGCTCGTGGCTCTGCTGGTGAATGTGTGCGGCACGACAGCTCAGGTCGAGGCAGTGACCGGCGCGCTCGCTCGCGAGCTGACCTTGGAGGCAACCACGCTGCAGAAGGGGATGCCTGCCGAGGTGGCCGCTGTGGTGGAACGCGCCTGGTGGCCGGCGAAGATCATCGACTCCGGGCTACCGTCCTTTCTGGTGCCGATCAAACCGCGTTGGTCCACCGAACTGTTCAACTTCCCGGCCATGCTTCTACCGCGCAGCCAGGTGCTGGGAATCAGCAGGGAGCATGTCTATTACCGAACCTCAGGGCACCGAGGTGAGAGCGTTCCCGGTCGTCTCCTCTGGTACGTCAGCGAGGGCCCTTCCGGCGTGGAAAGTCAGATGATCGTGGGCAGTTCGCGGCTGGACGAGGTGCTCATCGACACGCCAGACAGCCTCTTCTCAAAATTCGAACACCTAGGCGTATATGGTCGAGCTGAGGTACTCGGAGCCGCTGATGCCTCTGGTCGCGCTATGGCGCTGAGGTTCTCGGACACCGAGATCTTCCCCGAGCCGGTAACGCTACGGCGGTTGACCTCGCTGGCTAGGGAACTGGGGCTACCTTGGTCGTCGAACTCGTTGATCTCGCTGTCGAAGATCAAGAGCGAGCTGTTCCAGGCTGTCTACAAAGAGGGGCACCGAAAGACGTGAACGATCCGGAACGCGCGATGTTGCTGTCCGTCCACCCGCGCTTCGCCACCGCGATCCTGGCCGGGAGTAAGACGGTGGAGGTCCGCCGCCAACGCGTCGCCGCGGCTCCCGGAACGACAGTCCTGCTCTATGCGACAGCGCCCACCATGGCCCTGGTGGGCATGGCGCGCATTGCCTCAGTTCACGTGGCCTCTCCTAAGGAGGTCTGGTCGGCTCACCGCACTCAGACGGGAATCACTCGACGTGAGTACGACGCCTACATGAGCGGCGCCGCTCAGGCGAGTGGCCTCACGCTGGCAGATCCCGTGTCCTTCAACGAGCCGGTAACGCTCAGAGCGTTGCGGACCAAGGGAACTTTCCATCCTCCGCAGAGCTACCGATACATGAAGGGCGATGACCTGCGTCAGGTAGCCGAAGCTGGCCCCGTGGTGGTGAGGGCCCTTCGTGGGGCGCTGGGCGATCTGGTACCCACTTAGCCTCAATACCGGTAACTTATGGGCAATCCGGTCGTTGTTGTTGGCGTGGCAAGAGTGGGTCAACTGAAGTCATCTGGTGAGCGGTTGTCGGACCGGGTCGCGGTCGGGGTGCTGACGCAGGCGTTTCCTCGGTCGCTGGTGGACGAGGTGCTGGCGGAGACGGGACGGGTGCAGCAGCGGAACCGGCTGTTGCCGGCGCGGCTGATGGTCTACTTCGTGTTGGCGATGTGCTTGTTCTCGGGGCAGAGCTACGAGGAGGTCGCGCGGCTCCTGACTATGGGTTTGCAGGGTGCGCGGAGTTGGCGTTCCTCGTGGGTGGTGCCGAGTACGGCGGCGATCTGGAAAGCCAGGTCCCGGTTGGGGGTAGCCCCGTTGGAGCAGCTGTTTGCACGGGTGTGCCGTCCGGTTGCCACCCCGGACACGCAGGGCGCCTTCTACCGTGACTGGCGTCTGACCGCGGTCGACGGCACCACGTCTGACCTGCCGGACACGGAAGCGAACGTGGAGGCGTTCGGCCGTCCGCCGCGATCCGGGCGTGGGGAACAGAACGTCGGTTACCCGCAGATCCGCATGGTCGGTCTGGTGGAGTGCGGCACCCACGCCGTTTTCGGTGCTGCGATCGGTGCTCTGCGCACGGGAGAGCAGGCTTTGGCCTGGGCGGTCCTGGTGTCCCTGCGACCTGGGATGTTGCTGCTGGCCGACCGTGGCTTCTACGGCGTAGACCTGTGGTGCACAGCCGCGGCCACGGGCGCGGACCTGCTGTGGCGAGTCCGCAAAGATCTGGTATTGCCGGTGGTCGAGCAGCTGTCGGACGGCTCATATCTCACGGAGATCTTCGATCGCAGCGACATCCACCACACCCGCCGCGGGGTGCCGGTACGCGCGGTGGAGTACACCATTGCCGACCACGAGGGTATCTACCGGCTCATCACCACAATCCTTGACCCGGTCAAGGCCCCGGCCGCAGAACTGGCCGAACTCTACGCCCAGCGATGGGAGTTCGAATCCACCCTCGATGAGATCAAAACCCACCTCGGCGGTTCCCACCTGGTACTGCGTTCGCAGCACCCCGACGGAGCCGAACAGGAACTCTACGGCTTCCTCCTCGTCCACCACGCCATCCGGCACCTGATGCACCAGGCCGCACAGCAAGCCGACCACGACCCTGACCGGATCTCCTTCACCCGCTCACTGCGCGTCGTGCGCCGCCAGGTCACCGACCAGGCGGCATTTTCCCCCCGGCAGGCTCACCCGCGCGATCAAAGCCACCCACACTGAACTCCTCGAACGTCTCCTGCCACGGCGACGCCGCCGGGCCAACCCCCGCGTCATCAAACGCAAAGTCGCCGGCTGGCCCCTCAAACGCGCTGCCCACCGAGTTACAGACCGCCCACGCGTTCCGGCCTTCACCATCGTCGGTGCCACCAAACCCAAACGGGTCAAACACACATCAAAGCCATAAGTTACCGGTATTGCGCTTAGCCTCGCTGTTTCGCTCGTGTACGGCCGGGTTTGGGACGGAAGCGCGAAAGCGGCCTTGCTGTCCTGGGACGATGAACCTTGCTGAGGGGTTCTGTCGTCCAGGCGGAGGGCACCTTCTGCGGGATCCAACACCGCCGTCGACCACATCACCGCCACCCAGCTTGCCCTAGCTGATTGTCGGCGGTCAGCGGGTGGCGCGAATCATCACGGTGAGGGCCGGCGAGGCTGGCGACGGTTGGCTTTGGCCGATGTCTTCGTAGCCCCATGACTGGTAGAGGGCGTGGACCTTTCCGTCGCCGGCGGCCGGGTTGACCATGAGGGTGACGTACGGCTCCTCGCGGGTGGTGAGGAAGGTGTCGTGGATGCGCCGGGCTGTGCCGGTCTTTCGCCAGGCTGGCCGGACGCCGATTTCCTTCAGGGATACGGTCGGACGCTCGGTGTACTTTGCCGTCGGCTCTGGGCTGGTGCGCTGCCAGTAGCGGTCGCCGTGCTCGATGGTGGTGCCGTAGGCGTAGCCGACCGGGTGTCCGTCTGCGTACGCGAGTACGGCTGCGAAGCCGGGCTCGGTGCCATGGCGGTCCAGTCGTTCGCCGAAGGCCGTGATCGCGTAGTTTGGCAGGTGGAGGAGTGGGGCGCGTACGTCGGCGTATACGTCGAGGAGATCGCCGCGAACCGTGTCGAGGGTGGTGAACGTGCGGAGTTCGATGGCGGGCGCAGTGGTCATGCGGGAGTCCTCCAGAGGGCGGCGTGCTCGTTCCAGGTCTGCACGGTGGAGCTGCCCGGGGCGGTGGCGCGCAGCGCGGCTCCGAACTCTTGCAGCATGCGTGCCACGCGGGCGTGACGGGTGGCGGCGTCGGTGGGGACCTTCATCGCGGTGGCCGTGGCGGCGTCGGGCGCGCCCTGTGCGAGCTGGGCGTGGGCGAGGCGGGTCGTGGCGATGGCCCGGGAACGGACCATGTGGGGTCGCAACGCGGACAGGCAGCGGTGGGCGTGGAACTCGGCGGTCGGGTGGTCACCGAGCGCCAAGTGCGCGGAGAGGGCCAGGGAGTCCAGTTCGGCCTGGTCGTAGAAGGCGCGCATCCACACCGGCCGGTAGTCGGCGGGGTCTGCACGCAGCATGGCTTCCTGCGCTTGGTCGAACGCACGGTGGGTGCCGGCGCGGTTCTGCGCGGTGCCGTGGATGGCCCCCTGTCGGGCAAGGCCGAGGGAGGCGAACAGGGGGTCGCGGCGGGTGAGGTGCAGGTTGCGGGCGACATCGTTGGCGGCGATCGCGTCGGCGGGTCGGCCCATGTGCCGGTACATGGTGCCCGCGTGACTCCAGATGCGGAACTTGATCGCCTGGTCGCCTGACATCTCGGCTAGGGCCTGGGCCTCGCGCATGTGGGCCTTCGCGACGTCGTAGCGGCGGCCGTCGATGGCGGCCCACATGGCCGAGGAGCGGAACGCGGCTGCGGAGGCATACAGGCTGCTGCGTACGCGCTGGGAGGCGCTGCCCGCGTGCTGGAGGTTCAGTGCTTCCTCGGCGAGCGCGGTGGCCTGCTGCTCGATGCCGAGTTGTCCGCCGTGGCGGTGGTCGCTGGCGACGATCTCGGCGAAGCGCTGCTGAAGACGGTCGACATCGCCCATGCCGATGCGGCGGGTTGCGGTGCCAGGGGCGGCTGCTGCCGCTGCGGCAGCCGCGGCAAGGCCACCGACGAGGGTGCGGCGCTTCATGTCGGGGTCCTCCTGCTGCGGTGCGGCTGGGGTGGACGGAGGGCGTCTCCGTGGCACGAACCCTAAAGCCGTGGCGGGCAGGCCGGTGACGTCTTCAAGTGCTCTGCGGGTTGCCGACTTCGGCCACGTCACCCGGCCTGCCTTCCAGGCTCGGACCGACGAGCCGTCGAGCCCGCCGGCCCTTCCGGTCAGGTGCTCCAGGGCCCTGTTCACCGCATCAGCAAGGCTGTTGGAGCTGTAGCCGTGTTCGGCCATCCACACCGCAAGAGTGGTGTTGCGCGTGATGTCCATTGACGCACGGTAGCTCTCACGTCACTCATTCGCCAGGTAAAGAGAAGGTCAAATCGCCCTAGGTCATCCCGCGGGAGGGGCCCGTGATTGCCCTAACCGGTCTGTGGCGAGGCGGAGTTATCTGGTTGTTGGTCGGCCGTCACGTGAGTGCGGGCGGCTGTTGACGGCTCGGTCGGCCCTGGCGTTTTCCTGCGGAGGACCGAGCGCCGAGACAACGCGAAGGCTCTACCCCAATGACGAGTCTCAGTAGGTCTGTTCTGGCCGCTTCCGTCGGCCGTCCCGCTTATAGCCAGAGTTTTCCGTGCGAGCCGTCGACGGCCGAGATCGGCCGCCGGTTTGTTCGGGAAGTCCTCGGCGTATGGCACCTCGACAACCTCGCTGACCGTGCTGCGTTGGTTGTCACCGAGCTGATTGCGAACACCGTCAGGCACACGCCGTGTCATGAGGTCCGCCTGATAGTCGGACGGCCGACCGGGACCCGGGTGCGTATCGGGGTCGTGGACCGGGCGCCGTGGTGCCTGCCCACTCTCGGCCAGGCGGATGACGAAGACGAGTCGGGTCGCGGACTGTTCCTCATCGATGCCGTCGCCGACGGTTGGGGTTACGACTTGCACGGCTCGGCCGGGCATCCATGGGCCAAAGAGGTCTGGGCCGAACTCCGCTTCAAGGGCGACGAGTGAATACCACCGCTCCGCAGCGCACCCGCCACTTCTGGACGTCGTCCGCCCGAGGGCCTGACGCTTGGGGAGCGCGCCACCGGGGTCTGTCATTCCGGTCCCGGGGCTGCGCAGCGCTCAACTGTCGGGCGGCCGAGCGACCGTCCCTGCTATCGAGAACGGGGGGAGTCTTCCGTGGGGCGGCAATGGATCACTGGTGACTGCTGGCTTGGGTGCGGGCGCTCGGACGTGCGAGTGATCTGGCTCGCCCCTGTGCAGTGGGACGGGCAGCACGCCCCGTTCGTCGCGTGCGAGCCGTGCCTCAACCGTCTCAGGGCTCAAGCCCTCGCCTACTTCATGGAACGACGACCGGCGTCCGCCTGATCGGACTTTCGGCACACGACTTCCCGGCGTACGGCGGCGGCGCCCGCGGATTGCCTCTGCGGGACACGTCAGCTCGTGCCGGGCGGCCAGGAGCCCCGAGGAGCCAGCCACTGGCAGATGCTCCGAGTGGGGGCGGCCTTGCTGTAGCCGTAGAAGCGGCCGAAAACCACGCCGTCCTCCCACCACGCGGGAGCGGTCTGGCCCCACTCGACCGCCGCGTTCGTGGAGCACCGCCCAGAGACCCTCTCTTCAGCTACCTCCGAACCGTTCCCCCACGGCCCTGAAGCCCGCTGAAGAGGGGACTAACTTCCCGCCCGCACCCGAGAGGAAGAGCACCATGTGCGCACACCCCGCCGTGCCCGACGGCTGAGGCTCCTGACCGGGAGGCCGCGCGTCGTTCGGCGCATCACCCGGAACATGGCTGGAGCCTGCTGTGCAACGGCGTGCTGTTCTTCGAGGACACCGGCGAGCTGCTTCCGGACGGGCAGGTTGTCGCCCCACATCGGCCCGTCCTCGCGGAGGCGCCCTCATGACCGCTGCGACGGAGAAGGCAGTTCGGCCGCTGTGGCCCGCACGTCCCTTCGCCGACCCTCTGCCCTGGTTCGTGCGATCCGAACAATCGAGAAGGAGCCGACTGATCATGCACGTCCTGAAAAGCCTTTGCCGCCTTCGCGCGAATCGCGCTAGGCGCAAGGACTACGAGCCGCTCACCCTTCTCGACATGCTCTTGGACGACGACTCGGAACGCCCTGCCCAGCCGTCGTCTGTGCAGATCAAGCTCTTTAGGTTCCGGGCGCAGTCACACGGCCGGACCGGCTTCGCCGCGCTCAGGGCTCTGCGCCGGGAACACCCCGTACTGGTGCACGGCCTCTACACCTATCTCAGCGTTTCTTGGTTCCTCGCTGTCTTGATCACTGCGTTTATGGTCCGGGGCCGCTAGTACTCCGGAATGCCCTGGCCGTATGCCTGATCAAGCCAGGGCAGATAGTTCCGCTTTCCAGATTCCCGCCCCGGCCCGCTGCCAGACACGACCTGTCCCATATGCACAGGACGGGGTGGGCTCCAACTTCCCTGCCAGGTGCGGCCACCGAATCGAACATGCAGCAGCCTGCCCGCGTTGCGGCGGTATGGCAGCCGCGCCCGGCCGGGAAGCACGCACACGCGCTACGCCAACGCCGCTGACTAGGAGGACGAGATGTTCCTTCCCTATCCCGTGATCGAACAGCTCGACAACGCCCAGGTAGCCACCTGGGAGAAGCACTTCGCCGGCGCCGGACACGAACGGCCCCGGGCGATCGAGGAGGGGATCTGGCGTCGGACTCAGGACCCGGCGAATGCCGTCCAGTCCGGCTGGTCCGAGAACGAGCAGGGCCGCCGCCGCATCGTGCACTACCGCTACCGGTACGACCTGGACTACACGTTCCCGGTGCCGCGGCTCGTTCTCGCGGAGCTCTACCTGTACACGTCGGTCCTTGGCCCGAAGGCCGAGATCGACGAGTACCGCAGCAACGTGCGCTTCTGGCTCCTCCAGGGCGGCTGGCGGCAGGTGGACGACGCCCTGTGGTCGAAGGGCGACCTGCGGGTCACCGTCACCCCGTACGACACGCACCCGCAGGACGAGCGAGCCTCGCGGGAGACGCCGGCCGGGTTCTGCTCGCTCGACGTCGTCTTCCTCTCCGAGGACTTCGAGGTGACGCGCAACGTGCGGCAGATGCCGTGGAACGTCCTGGCGGGCGGCATCCGTATCAAGGACGAGCGCGGCAATCCGACCTACGCCGACGACCTGAGCGAGCTGAAGAACTACCTGCCGTTCCAGGTCGAGATCGGCTGCGGCACGAGCGTGGAGGCCGGTGTGCCGCCGCTGCACTTCCTGCACCAGGCGTACCGGGTCACCGAGCGGACCGACAACGTCATGAAGCAGACGCACCCCTTCGTCCTGAGCCCGCAGAAGGACACGCTCGTACGGGAGATGCTGCTCGACGCCACGGTGAAGGCGGACGAATTGGTCACGATGTTCCGCGTCAGCTTCCTCGCCGAACCGACGGCCGCCCACCACGCGCTCAAGGCCCTCCACGACGCCGGACACTTCGTCGGCCCCGTGCTCCAGCACAACTTCGACCTGCTTGCCGCGCGGGCCGGGCTCGAAGAGTGCTTCGTACGCCGCTACGACCAGAAGATCCCACCCGTGCCGTTCCACCCGGAGGCGAAGGCGCTCCTAGGGCCTGTATCGAGTCGTGATCAATCTGCGGGATTCGCCCTCGCTTCGGGGGCGGGTCCTGTAGTCCGGTGTGTATGACGCGGAGACAGCTGACGGACAAGGAGTGGG
>NZ_JBIVLO010000003.1:0-701841 GCF_044751305.1 Streptomyces sp. NPDC088725 | reverse complement strand
CGCCGATGGTACTGCAGGGGGGACCCTGTGGGAGAGTAGGTCGCCGCCGAACAATTTTTATGGGGAAGCCCCGTACCTTTATGGTACGGGGCTTCTCTGCGTTCAAAGCGTGTTTCCGGTCCGTCTAGGGTCTTGAGACATGCGCTATGAACTCGTCATCTTCGACAACGACGGTGTGCTCGTCGACAGCGAGCCCCTTTCCAACACCATCCTGGCCGGCTATCTCACCGAACTCGGCCACCCCACCTCCTACGAGGACTCCCTCCGCGACTACATGGGCGCCGCCGTCCACCGCGTCCACGACCTCGTAGGAGAGCGCACCGGGCGCGAACTGCCCTCCGACTTCGACGACACCCTGCACGCCCGGGTGTTCGCCGCCTTCGAGCGTGAACTGGAGCCCGTCGACGGAGTGGCGGACGTCCTGGCGAAGCTGACCGCGGAGGGCGTGCCGTACTGCGTCGCGTCGTCCGGGAGTCACGAGCGGATCTGGGTCGGGCACCGCAAGACCGGGCTCGACCAGTGGTTCGAGGACAGTGTCATCTTCAGCGCCCAGGACGTCGGGCGGGGCAAGCCGGCGCCCGATCTCTTTCTCCACGCCGCCGCACGCATGGGCGTCGCCCCCGAGCGGTGCGCGGTGGTCGAGGACAGTCCCCTCGGAGTCCAGGCCGCCAGGGCCGCGGGGATGGACGTGTACGCGTTCACCGCGATGACCCCCGCCGCGAAACTCGCCGGCGCCCAGGGGTACTTCGCCACGATGGCCGAGCTGCCCGGACTGCTGAAGTCCGCCTCGTAGCGGCCTCACCCGCGAGCGATCCGTGGCCCCACGCATCTACCCACGGGTAGACCGTCGTCCTACGCTGTCCGGCCATGACAGATGCGCGTGCGCGGCACGGTCGTACCTCCCTGGCCCTGAGCTTCTTCGTGCAAGGGGTGACGTTCGCGCTGCTCGTGACGCGTATCCCCGCCATTCAGGACCACTACGGGATCTCCGACGCGCTCCTCCCCGCGTTCCTCGCCGCCGTACCCGTTCTGGCCGGAGTCGGCAGTGTGGTCACCGAGCAGTTGGTGGCCAGGGCGCGTCCGGCGGTGGTGCTGCGGTGCGCCCAGCCCGTCGTGCTCCTCTCGCTGCTGGGCGTCGGCGCCGGGGACGACGTGTGGCAACTCGCCCTTTCACTGGGGGCGTTCGGCCTCGCGGTCGGCGCGCTCGATGCCTCGATGAACATGCTCGGCGTCAGCCTCCAGCGCGCGTACGGGCGCAGCATCATGCTCGGCTTCCACGCCGCGTACAGCCTGGGAGGGATCGCCGGTGCCTCGCTGGCCTGGGTCGGCGCTCACGGGGATCTGTCGCTGCTGGTGTCGTACGCGCCGGTGGTGGTGGTCCTGCTGCCGGCCGCGCTCGCCGGAAGCCGCTGGTACGCGGACGCCGTCCCCGACGACACGCGCGACGACACACCCGATGGCGGATCTGAAGGGCGAATACCCGGCTCGAAGCCCGTGGTGTTCAGGCTGCTGCTGCCGCTCTGCCTGGTGATGGCCTTCGCCTATATCGGTGACTCCACGGTGTCGAACTGGAGCGCCAAGTACCTCCAGGACGTGCTGGGCGGTTCCGAGGAGCTGGCGACCGTGCCGTACAACGCGTACATGGTCACCACCCTGCTGGGACGCGCGGTCGGGGATCTGGGCGTACGGCGTTTCGGGGCCGTGGCCGTCGTGCGGTGCGGCACCGTGCTGGCCGTCGCGGGTTTCGCGGTGGTCGCGGTGGCGCCCGGGGCCTGGCTGGGGATCCTCGGGTTCACGCTGCTGGGGCTGGGGCTCTGTGTGATCGTGCCGCAGACGTTCGCGGCGGCGGGGCGGCTCTTTCCGTCGGGCAGTGACGCGGCGGTCGCCCGGCTGAACATCTTCAATTACGTGGGGTTCCTGGTCGGTTCGCCGCTGGTGGGGGCGCTCGGCGACGCGTGGAGCTATCGGGGCGCGATGCTCGTACCGATGGTGATGGTCGCCGTCACGCTGGTGTACGCCCGTTCGTTCGGGACGGAGCAGGACCGATACGGTGGCGGGCATGGACGGCCGCGCACTGTTGATGTGGGATGACGCACTGACGGGCTACGACTTCGGGCCTCAGCACCCGATGGACCCCGTACGGCTGGCCCTGACCATGGGCCTGGTGCGGGCGTACGGGCTGGACAGAGCGGTGACGGTGGCGTCCGCGCCGCCTGCGGGCAGTTCGACGCTCCGCCTTGTCCACCAGCAGGAATACGTGGAAGCGGTTCGACGGGTCTCGCTGGAGCCGGGGCTCGCGGACGGTTCGTACGGGCTCGGCACGGCCGACGATCCGGCCTTCGCCGGGATGCACGAGGTCTCGGCACTGATCGCGGGGCAATCAGTGGGCGCGGCTGAGGCGGTGTGGCGCGGAGACGCCACGCACGCGGTGAATTTCTCCGGCGGTCTGCACCATGCCATGCCCGGATCCGCCGCCGGTTTCTGTATCTACAACGACGCGGCGCTGGCGATCGCGCGCCTGCTGGAGCTGGGCGTCGAGCGGGTCGCGTACGTCGATGTGGACGTGCACCACGGCGACGGCGTCCAGGCCGCGTTCTGGGAGGACCCGCGGGTCCTGACGGTCTCTCTGCACGAGCATCCGCGGACGCTGTTCCCGGGGACCGGCTGGCCGGAGGAGACCGGAGCCGGCGCGGGCGAGGGCAGCGCGGTGAATCTGCCGCTGCCCGCCGGGACCGGCGACGAGGGATGGCTGCGGGCGTTCCACTCGGTCGTGCCCGAGCTGCTGGCCGGCTTCCGGCCGCAGGTGCTGGTGACGCAGCACGGCGCCGACACGCACTTCGAGGATCCGCTGGGCCATCTCGCCGTCTCGCTCGACGCGCAGCGGGCGCTCCAGGAGGCCTGTCACGATCTGGCGCACGAGTACGCCGACGACGGGCGGTGGGTCGCGCTGGGCGGCGGCGGGTACGCGGTGGTGGACGTGGTGCCGCGGTCCTGGACCCATCTGGTGGGGATCGCCGCGCACGAACCCGTTGATCCGCGGTCGACCGTACCGAAGGTGTGGCAGGACCTGGTGTACGCGCGGACGCGGCAGTTGGGGCCCGGCCGGATGACGGACGGGCGGACGGGGCAGTGGGAGCCGTGGGAGTCCGGTTACGACCCGGCGGACCGGCTCGACCAGGCGATCCTGGCGACGCGGAAGGCGGTCTTCCCGCTGCGCGGTCTGCTCGCCTGATCGCGGGCGCACGCGTCGTCCGTGCGGGGCCGTTACGCCAACGGTGGGGTGTATCCGGCGTTCCGGCCCTGTTCGGGTGCGGGTAGGGAAGCATCTGCGGGGTGTTGAGCATCGGAGTCCTGCGGGCGCATCTGCTGGCGGCCAGGCTGGCCGGTCCTGTGGCCGCGTCGCGGGAGAAAAGCCTGCTGAGTTACCGGCTCTTCGCGGCCCGGGATCCGGGCGTCACGCTCGGACTCGATCCGAAGTGGGCATGGAGAGAGCAGGACTTGCTCAGACTCATGGCCGACAAGTGTGGCGTTTCGGATGATCCTGACCATGTGTCGGGGCCTGACGTCATCGATCCGGAGCGGACGCTGAGTGCGCTGGACGCGTTCGCGGAACGGCTGCGCGCGGCCGCGGCCGACCGGGTGCCCGTGCTGTTCGGTACGGGGCATCCGCACCGTCTGCTCGGTTTCTACGCGGAGCTGGCAGACGCTTTGTCGGCGGCGGGCTGTCTTGTCCTCAGCCCGGCGCAGGGCAGATGTATCGACATAACAACCCGGTTCGGGGTACGTACGTACAGCCTTGACTACGTACGAGGTGTTGCACTGGTGCGAGAGCCGGGCGCGCGGCGTGCCTGGAGTGAGCCCGGCGCACACACTCATTCACCCCTGCCGGTCCGGATGGCTCTGGAGGGCCTGGCGGAGGCCGGCGGGCCGCTGCCCGAGCTGGTCGTCGGAGACCATGGATGGGTCTGCGGGGCAGGTCAGCTGGGCTTTGAGGCCATCGGTCTGGCCGACACCAACGACCCCGCGCTGTTCGTCGGGGAGGCCGAGGGACGGGTGTCCGTGGCGGTGCCTCTCGATGACGGCGTGCGCTCCGACTACTACCGGCCTCTGACGCGCTATGTACTCAATCGGGCGTGTCTGTCACAGTAAGCAGTCGGGGGCTGCTCCTCTTCCCCACTCGTATCACCCGCCCCTAGTCTGGGGCGTGAGCGCACAGCGACGAAGAGTCACCGGAGGGGAAGCCGGCGGCCGTCGCGTGCGGAAGGTACAGGTGGGTCATGGCTGCTGGCAGCGAGAGGCCTCTCAATGAGGTCAAGTTCCTTACCGTGGCGGAGGTCGCCTCGGTGATGCGAGTGTCGAAGATGACCGTGTACCGATTGGTGCACAGCGGTCATCTGCCGGCGATCCGGGTGGGCAGGTCTTTCCGGGTTCCGGAGCAAGCGGTTCACGAGTACCTCCGCGAGTCCTTTGTGGGGGTTGAGTCCGCCTAGGATTTTCGTTGAGTCCGCCCGGGATTTCCTGGCGGGAGATCGGCCGGAGGGACCCGTGGATCCCCTCGGATTACGTCCCTCACTCGGTGACGGGTAGGCTAGGCCGACGTAGGTCGTGTGGGCCCAGACGCCCCGCACCGAGTGAAGAGAAGTGAGCGAGGGTAGTCGTGGGCTCTGTTATCAAGAAGCGGCGTAAGCGGATGGCCAAGAAGAAGCACCGCAAGCTGCTCAAGCGCACCCGCGTTCAGCGTCGCAACAAGAAGTAAGCGACAGCTGTTCGAGCATTCGCGGCCCTTCCACCAGCATGGTGGGAGGGCCGCTGTGTTGTCCGGACCCGGTCCGTGACGGTTCCGGGGCGTCCCGTGGTGTTCTCCCGAGCCGTTGTCCTGGGGTGACAGTGACTCGCTGCGGTGACCCGCTACGGTGACGCGTAGGAGGGACGTGCAGGAGACGACCGGGCGACGCGTGCCGGGTGTCTCGCGCGCGGAAGACCTGAGGACCGAAGAGCTGAAGACCTAGGGGAAGGCGCGGATCTTGGGCAAGGTCGTGCTCGTGACCGGAGCGGCCAGGCAGCTCGGAGGCCGTTTCGTACGGCGTGTGCAGCGGGACGCCGGAGTGGACCGGGTGATCGCGGTGGACGCGGTCGCTCCCGAGCACCCGCTGGGCAGCGCGGAATTCGTCCGCGCGGACATCCGCCAGCCCGCCATAGCGCGGGTGCTCGCCGAGCATGCCGTGGACACCGTGGTGCATCTGGATGTGACGGCCACTCCGCTGGGCGGCGGCAACCGGGCCACGGTCAAGGAGAACAACGTCATCGGCACCATGCAACTGCTCGGTGCCTGTCAGAAATCGCCGTCGGTCAAACGGCTGGTGGTGAAATCCAGTACGGGTGTGTACGGTTCCGCGCCCCGCGACCCGGCGGTCTTCACCGAGACCACTCCGCCCAAGTCGCTGCCGAGCGGCGGCTTCGCGATGGACGCGGTGGAGGTCGAGGGATACGTCCGGGGCTTCGCGCGGCGCAGGCCCGATGTGGCCGTGTGCGTGCTGCGCTTCGCGAACATCCTGGGGCCCGCGGCGGACACTCCGTTCGCCGAGTACCTCTCGCTGCCGGTGCTGCCGACCGTTTTCGGTTACGACCCCCGGCTCCAGTTCGTCCACGAGGACGACGTCATCGACGTGCTGCTCATCGCGGCGGACGAACCGCGCCGAGGGACGCTCAACAGCGGGACCTTCAACATCGCCGGCGACGGTGTGCTGCTGCTGTCGCAGTGCGCGCGGCGGCTCGGGCGGCCCACGGTGTCGGTGCCGCTGCCGGCCGTGCGGTGGGTCGGCTCCGCGCTGCGTACGGTCGGGATGTCGGACTTCTCGCCCGAGCAGATCCGGCTGCTGACCCACGGAAGGGTGGTCAGTACGGATCAGATGCGCGAGACACTGGGCTTTGTGGCCACCTACACGACCGCGGAGGCCTTCGCGGACTTCGCGGCCGGCCGGGGTCCCGGAGTGCTGCCGCCCGAGGCGGTGGCCCGTGCGGTCGACCGGATCTCCACTCTCGTCAGCAAGGAGCGCGTCTGACATGGCCGATGCGAAGGTCATCCCGTTCGGCGAGGAGCCGAGGCCGAGGCGTGGTCAGGCCGCCAGGCCCAAGCAGCCGAAGCCCGGCAAGCAGGCCCAGGGTGAGCCGCACGCGCGCAAGCAGGGCCCGCTGAAGCCGGTGCCTGAGCCCGCGGAGCGAGCGGACGGGCAGGAGGCCGCGGACGAGCCGCGAGGGCCTGAGCCGGGGACCGGGAGGGAGCGGGCGGGCCGACCGGGGCCGGGCGGCGGGAGCGGCCGGAGCGACTGGGAGCGCAGGCTCGCGGGCGGTCTCGCGTTCCTGCGGCGGCGGGTCACCGGCGAGTACGAGGTCGACGAGTTCGGGTACGACAGGGACCTCACGGACCAGGTCCTGATGTCGCTGGTGCGGCCCTTCTACGACAACTACTTCCGCGTCGAGGTGAAGGGCATCGAGAACATCCCGTCGGAGGGCGGGGCGCTCGTGGTGGCCAACCACTCCGGGGTACTGCCGCTGGACGGGCTGATGATGCAGGTCGCCGTCCACGACAACCACCCGGCGCAGCGGCATCTGCGGCTGCTGGCAGCCGATCTGGTCTTCATGCTGCCGGTGATCAACGAGCTGGCGCGCAAGGCAGGTCACACGCTGGCGTGCGCGGAGGACGCGGAGCAGCTTCTGCGGCGCGGCGAGGTGGTCGGGGTGATGCCGGAGGGGTTCAAGGGCATCGGCAAGCCGTTCAGCGAGCGCTACAAGCTCCAGCGGTTCGGCCGGGGCGGTTTCGTCTCCACGGCGCTGCGGGCGGGGGTGCCGATCGTGCCCTGCTCGATCGTGGGGGCGGAGGAGATCTATCCGCTGCTCGGCAACGCGAAGACGCTGGCGCGGCTGCTGGGCATTCCGTACTTCCCGCTCACGCCGACGTTTCCGTGGCTGGGGCCGCTGGGGGTGCTGCCGCTGCCGACGAAGTGGACGATCCAGTTCGGCGAGCCGATTCCGACGGACGGGTATCCGGCGGAGGCCGCGGAGGATCCGATGCTGATGTTCAACCTGACGGACCAGGTGCGCGAGCGGATCCAGCACACGCTGTACGAGCTGCTGGTGCAGCGGCGGTCGGTGTTCTTCTGAGCGTGCTCTTCCGAGCACGTTCTCGTGTTCGTCCGAGCGGCTGAGCGCGTGACGGCGTTCTGGCGCGCGTGATTCCGCATGCGTCAGGTGCGGTGCTCTCCTGTCGGGGGAGCACCGCACCACACGTGCGTCGTCCTGCTGGTGTGACGGGGCGGACGTCGCCGGTCGGGTTGCTGGTGGACGGTTACTGGCCCGCGTCCTCCGCGTCGATGCCCAGGCGCGGCAGCAGGTCCGGCAGCAGCGGTGGGATCGTGACGTCCGGGACGGGGTTGGCGCCGTCCTGTCTGTCCTTCTCGGACGGGGCGGTGGGGCTGTTGTCCTGCGACGGGTTGAGCAGTCCGCCCGCGTTGCCCCCGAGCAGTCCTTCTTCGCCGCTGCCCGGTCCCGAGCCCGACGGATGCGGCTTCTCGCTGTTCTGGTGCGTGCGGCCCGCGCTCTCACTCGGCGCGGAGGGCGAGGGGTGGTGGTCCGTACGGCCGGGGCCGCCGGTGTCCGGGGTGGCGCCGGGGGCGGTGGTGCCCCTGGATCTGTCCGGGGCGTGCGGCAGCAGGGACTGAAGCGGGGCGACCTCTTCGTCTATGGCGTCGAACACCGAGCTGACCTCGCTGCCCACACCGTGCAGCTGGACGGGCAGGCGGTCGCGGAGCCCGTTCCAGGTCTGGCGGTGGGAGGCGGAGAACGAGGAGAGGGTGGCGATCGGGCCGAGCGAGCCGTCCTGTTCGTACGCCTGGTGGAGCAGACGGTGGCCCTCGGTGGCGTCGTGCTTCATTCCGCCCAGAGCGCGCCGGATCTCGGCCAGGGATTCGTGGTCGAGGTGGCCGGAGCGGCCGCGCTCCATCAGGCGCCGCACTTCGCTGAGCCGGGTCGAGGCGTGGTCGAGGTAGAGCCCGCCGCGCGCGGAGTCGTCGTCCGCCATGCCGAGCTTGATGTCTTCCATGCCGCGCTTCAGCCCGTAGAGCGAGTCGCCGGGCAGGGCGTCGGAACTGGCGGCGGCCACCCCGCTGAACGCGCCGGCCGCCACCCCGATGGTGAGCCCGCCCGCCGCAAGCCCTTTCGACCAGCGGGAACGGGGGCGCAATTTCCGGAGCGGGGAGGCCCGGTGGGCGCCCCGTCCGGACGTTCGCTGCTCGGGCACCGTGGAGCCCGAGGACATACCTCCGCCGACTGTGCCTTCCCGCACCATGGTCTCCATGGCTGCCACGAGCTGCGCCCGTTGCACCACTTTGACCTCGGGGTCCAGCGCGGGTCCCGGTAGCTCACCGAGACCCTGCGCCAGGGCCAACAGCCGTCCCTGTTCGGCCGGTTCAGCCGACTCGGCGGGCTGTTCGGCCGCCGGGTCCTGGGCTGTCCGGTCTTCCAGGGCCTGGGCGAAGGCGTTCGCCCGCCGGTGTGCCGAAACGTTCGCGATCACTGGCGGCACCTCCTCTCGTCATGACGATCGACTCCCCTGGGGGTCCGGAAGGTTGCACGCCTTGAACGCGGCCACACGAATGAGTGGGTGGCCGCGGGCATGACGTGACCGCAGGGAGCCTGCATCCCGCACAACGAGCGTGTCGGCACATGGGTTACGCGCGAAAGATGATCCGACCAGTGCGTCATCGGGGCATCACTGAACGTGAGTTGAGCCCGCCGCGGATGGGCCCTTCATGGCGGCGGGCTCGGGCGGCGGGCGGCGGCTTCGGCGGCGGCCGTGACGGGTCGGGTCAGCGGGCGTCTTCCGGGAGGAGTCTGGCCAGGGTGCGGACCGCCCGGTACTGCAAGGTCTTGATCGCTCCTTCGTTCTTGCCCATGACCCGAGCCGTCTCGGCGACCGAGAGGCCCTGCAGGAAGCGCAGTGTGACGCACTCCTGCTGCTGGGGATTGAGCTTGCGTACGGCTTCCAGCAGCGCCGCGTTCGACAGGGACTCCAGGACGGAGTCCTCGGGGCTGCGCTCGACCTCGTTGGCGTCGAGCATTTCGCCCGTGGTCACTTCCAGCCGGAATCGACTGGACTTGAAATGGTCCGCGACCAGGTTCCGGGCGATCGTGACCAGCCAGGCGCCGAAGTCGCGCCCCTGCCAGGTGAAGGTGGAGATCCGGCGCAGGGCGCGCAGGAACGTCTCGCTGGTCAGGTCCTCCGCGGTCGCCTTTCCGCCCACGCGGTAATAGATGTAGCGGTAGACGGTGTCGCTGTACTGGTCGTACAACCGGCCGAAGGCTTCCGCCTCACCGGCCTGGGCGCGCTCGACGAGTTCCATCATGCGAGCGCTGTCACTGTCGGCGGTGGGCCGACGGGCGGTGGTCGAGGCGGCGGTGCTGCTTCGGCTTCCCCGTCTGCCGACTGCCGCACCGCCGCTCGCCAGGGCATAACAAGGTCCGATAGGGCCGCTCACGGCAGGGGCCGGTGCGGCGAAGGCGGGGACGGCGTACGCGGTGGGGACGAAGCCGCGCAAGCGGTCGATGACCGTTGCGCGCAGCGTAGCCAGGCCCGAGGCGTCAACCCCGACGTGTGGGTACACGGGACTCCCAGAGGCAGAGCTTCCATCACGTGCAGTGCTGGACCATTCACTCGCCGTGGTGACGAGCGGGTCCGGTATGCGTCTGAGGAGAATAACGCTTCGTACAGGCGGCGCTACACCCAGTTGCTCAAATCATCGATTACGTCGCTTCTGTGCCGCCTATGCGGCGCATCAAGTAGCACATGGTGACCGTTTATTGATCAGATTGAGTCAAGATCTGCCTGCGGGTGCACTGCGTTGTGTCGCGGTCCAGATGGCGGAACGCCGGGCCGGCCGGGGACCGCAGTCCGGTCTGGAGGGCGCTCGGCGGGCCTGGTCCGGGGCAGACGAAAGCCGCGCCGGGGCGGGTGCCTCGGCGCGGCTCGGGTGTGCGGGTGGCGAACGGTTGTCTGAGAGGGGCGGGACTTCCGGGGGGTGACGCCGCGTCAGCGGCGGCGGCGGTGCAGGGCGACCGCGGCCACGGTGCCGCCGGCCAGGGCACCCACCCCGGCTGCCGCCGGGATGCCGACCCTGGCCGCCTTGCGGCCCGTGCGGTAGTCGCGCAGCCGCCATTCCAGCCGTCGCGCGTGCTTGCGGAGTTTGGCGTCGGGGTTGATGGCGTACGGGTGCCCGACCAGTGAGAGCATCGGGATGTCGTTGTGCGAGTCGCTGTACGCGGCGCAGCGGTCGAGGTCGAAGCCCTCGGTCGTGGCGAGCGCCCGTACGGCTTCGGCCTTCGCCGGGCCGTGCAGGGGTTCGCCGACGAGCTTGCCCGTGTAGACGCCGTCGATCGATTCGGCGACGGTGCCGAGGGCGCCGGTCAGGCCGAGCCTGCGGGCGATGATGGTGGCGGTCTCCACCGGTGCGGCCGTGACCAGCCAGACCTGCTGGCCCGCGTCGAGGTGGGCCTGTGCGAGTGCGCGGGTGCCCGGCCAGATGCGGTCGGCCATGTATTCGTCGTAGATCTCCTCGCCGATGGACATCAGCTCGGAGACGCGGTGGCCCTTGACGATGGACAGGGCGCTGTCGCGCGCGTCCTGCATGTGCTCGGGGTCTTCGACCCCGGCCAGTCTGAACCATGTCTGCTGCCAGGCGAACCGGGCGAGTTCGCGGCGCTGGAAGAACTTGCGCTTGTAGAGCCCGCGTCCGAAGTGGAAGATCGCGGCGCCCTGCATGACGGTGTTGTCGAGGTCGAAGAAAGCGGCGGCGCGTGCGTCGCCGAAGACGGGGAAGTCCGGTACCCGGGGGGCTTCGTCGACGACGGCGTCGACTCCGCGCTCCAGTTCGTCCAGTGACTCCAGAGTGGACTTGAGCCCTGCCTCGGCTGCGGCCTCGCCTGCCAGAACACTCCGGGGTGTCGCGGAGCGCTTACGGGGGGTGAGCCATCCCAGTGCGGCCATGTCGTGAGCATAGTCAGTCGGGTTGGCGGTTCCGGACGAGCCGGGACGACGTGACGTGAACTCTTCACGGCTGATGTGTTAATCCGGCGAATGTGGCCCCCTGTGGATGACGGACCGCTCCGACTCGCCCGCGGGCGGAGAATGGGCGCATGAGTCCTTTGATGCGGCGTGCGGGGAAGAAGACGAAGAAGAAGCCGGCCGAGCGGATGGTGACGCTTGTCTCCAAACCGGGGTGTCATCTCTGCGACGAGGCGCGTGCGGTGGTCGAGGCGGTGTGCGCGGAGACCGGCGCGAACTGGGAGGAGAAGGACATCACGGCAGATGAGGCGCTGTACCGCGCCTACTGGGAGCAGATCCCGGTGGTCCTGGTGGACGGTGAGCAGCACACCTTCTGGCGTGTCGATGCCGACCGGCTCCGCCGCGAACTGGGGGCCTG
This sequence comes from Streptomyces sp. NPDC088725, assembly GCF_044751305.1. Classification (NCBI taxonomy): domain Bacteria; kingdom Bacillati; phylum Actinomycetota; class Actinomycetes; order Kitasatosporales; family Streptomycetaceae; genus Streptomyces; species Streptomyces sp. NPDC088725. The sequence goes on along the minus strand of NZ_JBIVLO010000003.1, from coordinate 690,367 downwards.
ACCGAAAAGGCGGTTAACATCGTGGGCGCTTTGCTGCGGTCTCGGGGGCGTAATCGTAAGGAGTGTGTTCCGTTTTGCGCCCTTCGTGTGTGCAACGGGTCGGCCCGGCCGGTGATCCCGTGACGGCCTCAGGGGGGTGCGTGACCCCGGTCACTTTGCTTGGACAAAGCGGACACAATCTTTGTGCACACGTTCACAAAGACATAGCCTGCATTCGACGGGGCGGTCCTGGGACATACGGCCGCCTGCAGCCTCGCTCATCCCGCAGGAGCACCGTGGCAACTGGCCGAACTCACCGACCGGCGACCCGTAGCCGAGGAATCCCCGAGGCCACTGTCGCCAGGCTTCCGCTGTATCTGCGGGCGCTCACCGGACTCTCCGAGCGCTCCGTGCCCACGGTGTCCTCCGAAGAACTCGCGGCCGCCGCCGGAGTCAACTCCGCGAAGCTGCGCAAGGACTTCTCGTACCTCGGCTCCTACGGGACCCGCGGGGTGGGGTACGACGTCGAGTATCTCGTCTACCAGATCTCCCGCGAGCTGGGGCTCACCCAGGACTGGCCGGTTGTCATCGTCGGTATCGGTAATCTCGGCGCGGCGCTGGCCAATTACGGCGGGTTCGCCTCGCGCGGCTTCCGGGTCGCGGCGCTGATAGACGCGGATCCGGCCATGGCCGGCAAGCCGGTCGCCGGGATCCCCGTCCAGCACACGGACGAGCTGGAGAAGATCATCAGCGACAACGGTGTCTCGATCGGAGTCATCGCGACCCCCGCGGGCGCCGCCCAGCAGGTCTGCGAGCGGCTGGTCGCCGCCGGTGTCACCTCGATCCTCAACTTCGCGCCGACGGTGCTCTCCGTGCCGGAAGGCGTGGACGTGCGCAAGGTCGATCTCTCCATCGAGCTGCAGATCCTCGCCTTCCACGAGCAGCGCAAGGCCGGCGAGGACGCCGCCGCCGAGGCGGTGGGCCCGCCGGTCGTACGGACGGGCGCGCCCCCGACCCGTAAGGGTCCCGACGGAGAGGTCCCGGCGGTGATGCCGGCATGAGTCTTCTGGTCGTAGGCCTGAGCCACCGCAGCGCGCCGGTGAGCGTGCTGGAGCGCGCGTCGCTCTCCTCTGACGCGCAGGTCAAGCTGTTGCAGGACGCGCTGGCCGCGGAGCCCGCCTCCGAGGCCACGGTCCTCGCCACCTGCAACCGCATCGAGCTGTACGCGGACGTCGACAAGTTCCACGCCGGGGTCGCCGAGCTGTCCATGCTGCTCGCTCAGCACAGCGAGGTCGGCCTCGACGAGCTGACCCCGTACCTCTACGTGCACTACGAGGACCGCGCGGTCCACCATCTCCTCTCGGTGGCCTGCGGTCTCGACTCGATGGTCGTCGGCGAAGGCCAGATCATCGCGCAGATCAAGGACGCGCTGGCGCTCGGCCAGGAGCTGCACACCGCGGGCCGGCTGCTCAACGACCTCTTCCAGCAGGCGCTTCGCGTCGGCAAGCGGGCCCACAGCGAGACCGGAATCGACCGCGCGGGACAGTCGCTCGTCACCTTCGGTCTCGAACAGCTCGCCGCGGGCGGAGCCGTCGAGGCCTGGGCGAAGAAGAAGCACGCGCTGGTGATCGGCGCGGGCTCGATGTCCTCGCTGGCCGCCGCGACGCTCGCCAGGGCCGGCGTCGAGGAGATCGTCGTCGCCAACAGGACGCCGGCGCGCGCCGAGCGACTGGTGCGGATCCTCACCGAGCCCGGCGGCACGGGCGTGCGCGCGCGGGCCGTGGACATGACGGCCGTCGACGCCGAGCTGGCGCGGGCGGACGTGGTCGTGTCCTGTACGGGCGCGACCGGCCTCGTGCTGACCGCCGTCGCCGTCGAGGCCGCGCTGTCCGCCCGTACCGAGGCCGGCCGCGAGGGCCCGCTCGCCCTGCTCGACCTGGCCATGCCCCGCGACATCGACCCGGCCGTGCACCGCCTCGGCGGGCTCAGGGTCGTGGACATCGAGTCGCTGGCCGAAGCCGCGGCCGACGCGCCGATGGCCGCCGACGTCGAGCAGGTGCGCACCATCGTCTCCGACGAGGTCGCCGCCTTCGGCGCCGCTCAACGTGCCGCCCACATCACACCGACCGTCGTCGCGCTGCGCGCGATGGCCGCCGACGTGGTGAACAGCGAGGTCGCGCGCCTCGAAGGCAGGCTCCCCGACCTCGACGACAAGCAGCGTTCCGAGATCACCAGGACCGTGCGCCGCGTCGTCGACAAACTCCTGCACGCGCCCACCGTGCGGGTCAAGCAGCTGGCCAGCGAGCCCGGCGGCGCCGGATACGCGGACGCGCTGCGAGAACTCTTCGACCTCGACCCGCAGACGGTCGCCGCCGTCAGCCGGGCCGACCTGAATGACACCGATGGTGTAGGCAGAGGGCGAGTATGACCGAGAAGGCACTGAGGCCCGACACGGCCTTGAGGCTCGGAACGAGACGCAGCAAACTCGCCATGGCCCAGTCCGGGCACGTGGCGCAGGCAGTGCGCGAGCTGACCGGGCGGCCGGTGGAGCTGGTCGAGATCACGACGTACGGCGACACCTCGCGCGAACACCTCGCGCGGATCGGCGGCACGGGCGTCTTCGTCACGGCGCTGCGCGACGCGCTGCTGCGCGGTGAGATCGACTTCGCCGTGCACTCGCTCAAGGACCTGCCGACGGCCCAGCCCGAGGGGCTGACGCTGGCCGCCATACCCCGGCGCGAGGACCCCCGGGACGTCCTGATCGCACGGGACGGGCTGACCTTCGGCCAGCTGCCCCCGGGCGCCCGGGTCGGTACGGGCTCGCCGCGCAGGATGGCCCAGCTGAACGCGCACGCACGCGATCACGGCCTCGCCGTAGAAACTGTGCCGATCAGGGGAAACATCGACACCCGGATCGGATACGTCCACAGCGGGGAGCTCGACGCCGTCGTGCTCGCCGCGGCAGGACTTCACCGCATCGGCAGGACCGGCGAGGTGACCGACTTCCTGTCGGTCGACACCGTGCTGCCCGCCCCCGGCCAGGGGGCCCTCGCAATCGAATGCGCCGCGGTCAATGTGGACCTCGCCGCTTCGCTCGCCGAGCTCGACGACCCGGACACCCGGGCCGCCGTGACCGCCGAGCGTTCCCTGCTCGCCGCCCTGGAGGCCGGTTGCAGCGCACCTGTGGGTGCGCTGGCCGACCTGCTGGCCGACGGACAGGTTGTCAACGAGATGCGCCTGCGCGGCGTCGTCGGCACGACCGACGGCTCGACGCTGGTGCAGCTGTCCATCACCGGTTCCGTACCCACGTCGCACCGCGACGCCGTCGCGCTCGGTCGCGAACTGGCGTCCGAGATGCTCGCCAAGGGTGCGGCCGGTCTTATGGGGGAGCGAGAACTTTGAGCCCCACCACCTCTGACCTTCCGGCCTATTCCGCATCGGGGCACGTCACCTTCCTCGGTGCCGGACCCGGAGATCCGGGTCTGCTGACACTCCGCGCCGTAGAGGCGCTCGCGGGAGCGGACGTACTGATCGCCGAGCCGGATGTGCTCGAGGTCGTCCGCAGCCACGCGAGGGCGAGTGTGAGCACGCCCGCGCTGACGGTCGTTGACGATGCGTCAACAGCCGCCGGGATCCCCGCGATCAGGGATGCGGCCAATCTTGTCATGGAGGCCGCGAAGGGCGGCAAGCGGGTGGTCCGTGCGGTCAGCGGCGACCCCGGTCTCGACGGCGGCGCGGGCGTGGAGATGCTCGCCTGTGCCACCGCGGGCATTCCCTTCGAGGTCGTGCCCGGTATCGCGGCCGCGGTCGGGATTCCGGCGTACGCCGGGGTGCCGCTGCGCGACGCACAGGGCACCGACGTACGGATCGTCGACGCCAGGACCGCCAGCGAGCGCTGCTGGACCGAGGTCGGCGCGAGTGACTCCACGGTCGTGGTCTCCGCCACCCTGGCCTCGGTCGCGGCCACCGCGGGCGAGCTGGTCGCGGCGGGCCGCAAGCCCGACACCCCGATGACCGTCACCATCGCGGGCACCACGACGCGCCAGCGCACCTGGACCGCCACGCTCGGCACCATCGCGCAGACGCTCAAGCAGGCCAAGGTGCTGCCGTCGCCCGACGGGCACCAGCCCGTCATAGCCGTGGTCGGTGAGCGCAGCTCCGCCGCCCAGCGCGACCAGCTCGCGTGGTTCGAGTCCAAGCCGCTGTTCGGCTGGAAGGTCCTCGTGCCGCGCACCAAGGAGCAGGCCGCCTCGCTCTCCGACCAGCTCAGGTCGTACGGCGCGGTCCCGCACGAGGTGCCGACCATCGCGGTCGAGCCGCCGCGTACGCCCCAGCAGATGGAGCGCGCGGTCAAGGGCCTGGTCACGGGCCGCTACGAGTGGATCGCCTTCACGTCGGTCAACGCGGTGAAGGCGGTGCGCGAGAAGTTCGAGGAGTACGGACTCGACGCCCGCGCCTTCGCCGGGATCAAGGTCGCCGCGGTGGGCGACCAGACCGCCGCCTCGCTGGTCGAGTTCGGCGTCAAGCCCGACCTCGTACCGAGCGGCGAACAGTCGGCCGCGGGTCTCCTGGAGGACTGGCCGCCGTACGACCCGGTCTTCGACCCGATCGACCGGGTGTTCCTGCCGCGCGCCGACATCGCGACCGAGACGCTGGTCGCGGGTCTGATCGAGCTGGGCTGGGAGGTCGACGACGTCACCGCGTACCGCACGGTGCGCGCCTCGCCGCCGCCCGCCGAGACCCGGGAGGCCATCAAGGGCGGCGGTTTCGACGCGGTGCTCTTCACGTCGTCCTCGACCGTGCGGAACCTGGTCGGGATCGCGGGCAAGCCGCACAACGTGACGGTGATCGCCTGTATCGGCCCCGCGACCGCCAAGACCGCGGAGGAACACGGTCTGCGGGTGGACGTCCTCTCGCCGGAGCCGTCGGTGCACAAGCTGGCGGAGGCCCTTGCCACGTTCGGCGCGCAGCGCCGGGAAGCGGCGAGGGAAGCCGGCGAGACGGTCACCCGGCCCAGCGAGCGCCGTCCGGGCAGCCGCAGACGGCGCACCACGTAGCGAGCGCCACCACCGAGCGGCACCAGCACATCCGGTACGGACGGGTCCCGGCCGCCGCCCGGCCGGGACACACCCCGGCCGGGACGCGCGCCGTGGCCCCGGCCGGGGCCACGCGCTGACCCCGAACACGCAAGAGGCGACTGACGATGACTGTGTACGGATCCTTCCCCGGCTCACGGCCCCGGCGGCTGCGGGTGAACCCGGCGATGCGGCGGATGGTCGCGGAGACCCGGCTGCACCCGGCCGATCTGATCCTGCCCGCCTTCGTACGCGAAGGAGTCAGCGAGCCCGTCGCGCTCTCCGCGATGCCGGGGGTCGTGCAGCACACGCTGGACACCCTGCGCGGCGCGGCGGCGGAGGCGGTCGCCGCCGGTGTCTCCGGGATCATGCTCTTCGGCGTTCCCGAGGACGCCAAGAAGGACACGGCGGGCACGGCGGGCACGGACCCCGACGGCATCCTCCAGGTCGCGATCCGCGCGGTGCGCGAGGAGGTCGGCGACGATCTCGTCATCATGTCCGACCTGTGCCTGGACGAGTACACCGACCACGGTCACTGCGGTGTGCTGGACGCGGAAGGCCGGGTCGACAACGACGCGACGCTGGAGCGGTACGCGGAGATGGCGCAGGTCCAGGCCGACGCGGGCGTCCATGTCGTGGGCCCCAGCGGCATGATGGACGGTCAGATCGGCGTGATCCGTGACGCGCTGGACACGATCGGACGCGAGGACGTGTCGATCCTCGCGTACACGGCGAAGTACTCCTCGGCGTTCTACGGGCCGTTCCGGGAGGCCGTCGGCTCCTCGCTGGTGGGCGACCGCAAGACGTACCAGCAGGACCCGGCCAACGCGCGCGAGTCGCTGCGCGAGCTGGCGCTCGACCTCGAAGAGGGCGCCGACATGGTCATGGTCAAGCCGGCCCTGCCGTACCTGGACATCCTGGCGCGCATCGCGGACGAGGTGGACGTGCCGGTCGCGGCGTACCAGATCTCCGGCGAGTTCGCGATGGTCGAGGCGGCGGCGGAGAAGGGCTGGATCGACCGTGACGCGGCGATCCTGGAGACCCTGACGGGGATCAAGCGCGCGGGCGCGCGCACGATCCTGACGTACTGGGCGACGGAGGTCGCGCAGAAGCTCGGCCGCTGAGGGGTCTTCTCTCAAGGCGCCGAAGAGGCTGAAGGCTCCGGCCGGCCCGCCCTCGCTTCGTGGGCGGGCCGGCCGGAGCGGTATCGCGTGCCGCCGAGGAGCGCGAGGTGGCCGCCGGCGGGGGAGAACGCCTCCCGTTCGAGCCCGGGATGAACCGGACAGGAGACTACGGCCGCCGTCGGCGGGCAGCAGGGCGACATCGTCATCCCGGCCACGGACTGCCCGTACAAGGTGTCCGCGACCGATCCGCAGGTACTGAACGTCATGGCGCGCGCGGCGGGCCATGACGTCAGTTTCTACCTGGAGTCGGAGTGGAGCAGCGGCGCCCGGCACGGGACGCTGCGGCTCGACCGACAACGGGATGCCGTTCCGGGGCAGCGGCACGAGCGGCGCCCGCTTCATCCACCGGCCGGGCAGCAGCGAGTGGGAGGAGGGGCCGCCGCGGTGAGCGTGCGCGCCCTCCCGGACGTACTACAGGCTCCCGGTCACAGGCTCTCGGGCGCCCGGATGCCCAGCAGCGAGAGGCCCTGCTTGAGCGTGCGCGCGGTGATCTCGCAGAAGAACAGGCGGTTCTCGACCACGGCTTGGGAGTTGTTCTCGTCCAGCACCTTGCACTGGTCGTAGAACGACGAGAAGTGCGAGGCCAGTTGGTAGAGGTAGCCGGCCAGCCGGTGCGGCTCGTACGCCGAGGCCACCTCGGCCAGCGTCTCGCCGAACTGGTCCGCGTACAGGCCCAGCGCCCTTTCCGCCGGGGCGAGTTCGAGCTCCGGGTGGGCGAGCGCGCGGGTGTCACCGGCCCTGCGGAGGATCGACTGGATACGGGCGTACGCGTACTGGAGGTACACGCTCGTCTCGCCGGTGAGCGAGACCATCTGGTCCAGGTCGAACTTGTAGTCGCGGCTCGCGGACGTCGACAGGTCGGCGTACTTCACCGCGCCGATGCCGACCTGCACACCGCGCTCGCTGATCTCCGCCTCGGACAGCTGGTCCCTGGTGTCCTTCTCGCGCACGACCGCCGTGGCCCGCTCGACGGCCTCGTCCAGCAGGTCCTCCAGCCGGACGGTCTCGCCCGCGCGGGTCTTGAACGGCTTGCCGTCCTTGCCGAGCACCGTGCCGAACGCCAGCTGAACTGCCTGGACTTCGTCGTTCAGCCAGCCGGCCCTGCGCGCGGTCTCGAAGACCATCTTGAAGTGCAGCGACTGGCGCGCGTCCACCACGTACAGCAGGGTCGAGGCGCTCAAGTTCCCCACCCGGTCGCGGATCGCGGAGAGGTCCGTGGCCGCGTAGCCGTAACCGCCGTTGGACTTCTGGACGATGAGCGGTACGGGGTTGCCGTCGGGGCCCTTCACATCGTCGAAGAACACACAGAGCGCGCCCTCGGACCGGACCGCGACACCCGTCTCCTCCAGGATGCGGCAGGTGTCGTCGAGCATGTCGTTGTAGCCGGACTCGCCGACGACGTCGGGGTCGTGGATCTCCATGTCCAGCTTGTTGAAGACCGAGTAGAAGTAGATCTTCGACTCGTCCACGAACCGCTGCCAGAGAGCGAGCGTCTCCTGCTCGCCGGCCTGGAGATCGACGACCCGGTCGCGTGAGCGCGCCTTGAACTCCTCGTCGGAGTCGAAGAGCGCGCGCGAGGCCTTGTAGAGCCGGCTCAGATTCGACATCGCGGTCTGGCCGTCGACCGTGCCGTCGCCGTGGTCCAGCTCGTGCGGGTGCTCGATCAGGTACTGGATGAGCATGCCGAACTGGGTGCCCCAGTCGCCGATGTGGTGGCGCCTGATCACCTTCTCGCCGGTGAACTCCAGGATCTCGACCATCGCGGCGCCGATCACGGCGGACCGCAGGTGCCCGACGTGCATCTCCTTCGCCACATTCGGCTGCGCGTAGTCGATGACCGTCGTGCCCGGCCGCTCCGCGAACGGCACACCGAGCCGGTCGTCCGCCGCGCGGGCCGCGAGCGTTTCGACGATCGCCCGGTCCGCGACGGTGATGTTGAGGAAGCCGGGTCCTGAGACCTCGATGTCCTTGATCACATCGGCGGCGCCGCCCGCCGTGAGCGCCGCGACGACCTGCGTGGCCAGCTCGCGGGGGTTGCCCTTGAGCTTCTTGGCGAGCGCCAGGATCCCGTTGGCCTGGAAATCCGCCCGGTCGCTGCGTCGCAGCAGCGGGTCCGCGGAACCGGCCTCCGGCAGGGCAGCCGAGAGGGCGTCCGCGATGCGCTGATCGACGGTCGAGGCGAGGGAAGTGACCGGGGCCATGGGCTGGGTGCCGTTCCTGTCGGGTGCGGGGGTCGTCCAGCGGAGTCATCTGGATGTCTACGAGTATCCCATGGGGCATCAAGCCGTTTTCGCTCTGTCAGTGGGACCTGGGAGAATGGCGGTCGCCAGTCATCGCCGGTGACATTGCCGTGGCGTACGAGAAAGAAGGACGTGCCGATCGTGGCTCAGAGCACAGAGGCCGACTGGGTCTCCCGTTTCGCGGACGATGTCATCGCCGAGTCGGAGCGGCGTGCGCCTGGCAAACCTGTCGTCGTCGCGTCCGGTCTCTCCCCGTCGGGCCCCATCCACCTGGGCAATCTCCGCGAGGTCATGACCCCGCACCTGGTCGCGGACGAGATCCGCAGGCGGGGGTACGAGGTCAGGCACCTGATCTCGTGGGACGACTACGACCGCTACCGCAAGGTACCCGCCGGTGTTCCCGGTACGGACGCGTCCTGGGCCGAGCACATCGGCAAGCCGCTCACGTCGGTGCCCGCGCCCGCCGGGTCGGCGTATCCGAACTGGGCCGAGCATTTCAAGGCCGCGATGACCGCGTCGCTGGCCGAGCTGGGCGTGGAGTACGACGGGATCAGCCAGACCGAGCAGTACACGTCGGGCGTGTACCGCGAGCAGGTGCTGCACGCGATGAAGCACCGCGCCGGCATCGACGCGATCCTCGACCGCTACCGGACGAAGGACAAGGACAAGGCGGGCGCCAAGCAGGGACAGGGCCAGAAGCAGGGCCAGAAGAAGCCCGACGAGGCCGAGCTGGAAGCGGCCGAGGGCTCCGGCGCGGCCGACGAGGACGACGGCGGCAGCGGCTCCGCCGGCTACTTCCCGTACAAGCCCTACTGCGGCGGCTGCGGCAAGGACCTGACCACCGTCACGTCGTACGACGACGAGACGACGGAGCTGACGTACACCTGCACCGCGTGCGGCTTCGGCGAGACGGTGCTGCTGAGCGAGTTCAACCGCGGCAAGCTGGTCTGGAAGGTCGACTGGCCGATGCGCTGGGCGTACGAGGGCGTGATCTTCGAGCCGTCCGGTGTCGACCACTCGTCGCCCGGCTCCTCGTTCGTCGTCGGCGGCCAGATCGTGCGCGAGATCTTCGACGGCGTGCAGCCGATCGGCCCGATGTACGCGTTCGTCGGGATCTCCGGCATGGCGAAGATGTCGTCCAGCAAGGGCGGGGTGCCGACCCCGGCGGACGCGCTGAAGATCATGGAGGCGCCGCTGCTGCGCTGGCTGTACGCGCGCCGCAGGCCCAACCAGTCGTTCAAGATCGCCTTCGACCAGGAGATCCAGCGGCTCTACGACGAGTGGGACGCGCTGGAGCGCAAGGTCGCCGACGGCTCGGTCCTGCCGGCCGACGCGGCCGCGTACGGGCGCGCCACGGGCACGGCGGCGGGCGCGCTGCCGAGCACGCCGCGGCCGCTGCCGTACCGCACGCTGGCCTCCGTGGTCGACATCACGGCGGGTGCGCCCGAGCAGACGCTGCGGATCCTCAGCGACCTCGACCCGGACCATCCGCTGACCTCGCTCGACGAGGCGCGTCCCCGGCTCGACCGCGCGGAGAGCTGGATCACGAGCCAGGTGCCGGCCGAGGCGCGCACGGTCGTGCGCGCCGAGCCCGACACGGCCACCCTGGCGGGCCTCTCCGACCAGGACCGGGAGTCGCTGCGGCTGCTGGTCGAGGGGCTGGACTCGCACTGGTCGCTGGACGGTCTGACGACGCTCGTCTACGGCGTACCGAAGATCCAGGCCGGGTTCGCGCCGGACGCCAAGCCGACGCCGGAGCTGAAGGTGGCCCAGCGCACGTTCTTCGCGTTGCTCTACGAGCTGCTGGTCGGCCGTGACACGGGTCCGCGGCTGCCCACGCTGCTGCTCGCGGTGGGGGCGGACCGGGTGCGGAAGCTGCTCGGGGCCTGATCGTCCGGCCTGTTGACGCACCTGTGGGCCCCTGGATTTCCGGGGGCCCACAGGTGTCTCGGCAGGTGTGTTGGCCGGTGTTTCGGCTGGTCCGGCTTCAGGCTCGGGGCTCGGACAGGGCCTACGCGATGTGCTCGCTGTCGGCGTCCATCTCCGTCTGGTAGCGGTTGCGGAACTCCCGCAGGTAGCCGCGGAGCGAACCCTCCGTCAGCGGGCCGCCCGAGCGCCCGGTGATGCCGTACAGGTCCATCAAGTACAGGCCGAACTGGCGGGCGTTGGGGAAGTCCTGGTGCTCACTGACGTACTTCCGGAAGGCGTTGTGGTACGCCTCCACGCGGGAGAGGTCGTCGGGCAGGCCCGGGGCGGTCACCTCGTCGGACTCCTGGCCGGGCGGCACGGGGATGTCCTCGAAGCCGGCTTCCGGCGGGATCTGGCCCTCGAAGACCGGAGCCTCGTTCTGCTGCTCCGGCGCCTGGTACGGGCCCTCCCTGCGCGGACCCTGCACGCCGATGGGCGCTCCGCCGAGCGGGCGGGTGCGGCCTCCGGCGCCGTAGGGCACCGTCACGGGACCCGGCTCCAGGCCCTCGTCGTACGCGGGGTTGTACGAGCCTTCGTACGGGGCCTCGGGCGCGACGTGCGGCGTCGCGAACCAGGGGCTTCCCGAGTTCGCCGGGGCCGCCTGGGCGGGGTCCTGGGGGTTGTTCCGGGGCGGGCCTTGCTGCTGGCCCTGCTGTCCTTGAGGACCTTGCTGACTCTGCTGCGGGCCGGGCGGGCCCTGCGGCCCTTGCTGCTGGCCCTGTTGCTGCTGGTGGCCCTGGTGCTGGGGCTGCTGCTGCGCGTTCTGCCCCTGGCCGTTCCCCTGGTCCTGCTGCTGTCCCTGCTGGTCCTGCTGGTCCTGCTGGTCCTGCGGCTGGCGCGTCGCGTCGGCTGCGGGTATCCCGCCCTGTCCTGGCGGGAGTTCGGCCGTGACCACCGGCGCGGGCGGCAGCAGCATCGGCTCGACGCCCGCGGCCGCGAGACCGGCGGGAGCGGTGTCCGCGAGCGGTACGCCGTACTTCGCGAGCCGCAGCGGCATCATCGACTCGACGGGCGCCTTGCGCCGCCAGTTGCGGCCGAACCTGGCCTGGAGACGCGACTGGTAGATCAGCCGGTCCTGTTCGAGCTTGATGACCTGCTCGTAGGAACGCAGCTCCCACAGCTTCATCCGGCGCCACAGCATGAAGGTCGGTACGGGCGAGAGCAGCCAGCGGGTGACCCGCACGCCCTCCATGTGCTTGTCGGCGGTGATGTCCGCGATCCGGCCGACCGCGTGGCGCGCGGCCTCGACGGCGACGATGAAGAGGAGCGGGATGACCGCGTGCATGCCGACGCCGAGCGGATCGGGCCAGGCAGCCGCGCCGTTGAAGGCGATGGTGGCGGCCGTCAGGATCCAGGCGGACTGGCGGAGCAGCGGAAAGGGGATGCGCATCCAGGTGAGCAGCAGGTCCAGAGCGAGCAGCACACAGATGCCCGCGTCGATGCCGATCGGGAAGACGTACGCGAAGTTCCCGAAGCCCTTCTTCAGGGCGAGTTCGCGTACGGCGGAGTAGGACCCCGCGAAACCGATCGCGGCGATGACCACCGCTCCGGTGATCACGACCCCGATGAGTATCCGGTGCGTGCGTGTGAGCTGCATCGCGGCCACCCGCGGTCCCCTCCCGTAGTGGGTCTCAGGTACTCGACTGCTCGACATCTGGCGGGCACAGCCTGGCACATGTGTGCGGGCGGCGTGTCGTGGGGAGGCTGGACCGGGGTATGTGCTGCGGTATGTGCCGGTGGCCGGGCGCGCGGGAGACGCGGGCAAACCGCGCGTAAAGCGCGCCCGTGGTCCAGCTCGTCCTGGCCGCGGCCGGTTATGCGGCCTTGGTGGCGCTCTCCTTGGGAGCGGGCGACTTCGTGGAGCTGTTGTCCGGTGCCGCGCCGGCTCCCGAGTCCGCGTCGGAATCCGAGCCGGAAGGCGAAGCGGAGCCGGAACCGGAGTCCGAGCCGGAGGCGGATCCGGAGCCGGAGCCCGGGCCGGCCTTCGTGACCGCTGCGACGGCTTCCTTGGCCGCCGACACCGCGTCCGCCGTCAGGTCGGAGACGCTGGGGGATTTGGCGCCCGCGTATCCCGCGCCGTTGTAGTTCAGCGTGATGACGACGTTCTCCGTACGGGCCACGACCGTGGCGTAGGAGAAGTCCGCGCCCGTCTTCTTGAGCGTGTACGAGACGACGGTCGCCTGGTCGCCGATGCCGCTCGACGGGGTCGTCTTGACCGACGCGGCACCCTCCGTGCCCTTGGCGTCCGTGACCTCGTCCGCGTAGTGCTTCCCGGCTCGCGCGGCGCCGCTGCCGAGCGCCTGGTCGGAGTCGTAGCGCATGAGGGAGATGTCCAGCCAGCGGTACTGCGAGCCCTTGACGCCCTGGTCCTGCAGGCCGTTCCAGGAGCAGCTGCCACGGGTGGAGATGTCGGCGGAGTTGCCGGGCGTGCCGTTCTTGGACTTGGCCTTCGGCACGAGCTTGCCGGTCGTCTTGCCGTCGAGCGCCTTGCACGCTTCGGGCAGGTCGATGTACTTGGCGGGCTCGACGGTCGGCTGCGCCGGGGCGCTGGGCTCGGCGGTGGCCGTGTCCTTCTTGTCGTCGGAGCCGGACGAGCAGCCGGCCACGACGAGCATGACCGGAACGGCTGCGCAGGCGAGGAGGCGGGGGAGTCGCGAGGCTGATCGGTGCATGGTTCCTTCAGTAGCTTGTCGTACGGTCCGATCGGCCACGGTAACCGCCTCGCTCGGCTCGCGGACCCGCGATCCGTACTCCCGCCCCCGCGCGCGCACCATCGCCGGCGGGGGCGGGACACGTCATTCGTTCAGCCGCTCGGCGAGCTTCTGGGCCAGACCCTGTGCCTTTTCCTGCAGTTCTTTGCTGTCGGGGATCACGGAGGAGACGGAGGGCTGCTCGGTGTACCGGACGGTCACGATCACATTCGATGTGCGGAAGACCACGCTCACGGTGCGGTTCTGGGTGGCGGAACCGGGGCCGGAGAGGACATCGTTCAGGAACGCGGCGTTGCCGAGGCCGTTGAGCAGACGTGGGTCGAGGCCGGGATCGGACGAGTCGCCGGACGGCGTGCCCGGCGAGGCGCTCGTGCTGGGGGACGCGCCGGTCGACGGTGGGGCCGCCGGGGCGCCGGACCGCCGCGCCGGGGGGCCGGATCCGGCGGCCGCGTTGGAGTGCGCCGACTTGGCCGCGTCCTTGGCGGGGTCGTCGGCGGGGTCCTCCGGGGAACCCTTCGAGGGGTCCTTCGCCGGGTCGGACGCGGCAGAGCCCGAGGGGGCGGACACGGGTCCGCTCGGCGGCGCCGTCACCGTCCCCGAGGGGGCGGGGGAGGGCAGGTCCGCGGCCTTCTCCTTCTGCGCGTAGACCTCCTGCGCCTGGCTGTCGTCGCTCACCGCCGCGTCGTACGACACGACGCGCTCGACGTCGATCGCCAGCTGGTGCGACGCGTCGGAGCCGTCTGCGCGCCAACTGCAGCCGACCCGCCGGTCGGTGTCGTACGTGACGGCCGGGGTGCCCCGGTACACCGTCTCCTGCTGGTCCCTCGGCAGCGTCTCCACGCCCGGCAGCAGCTCCTTCAGGGCGGAGCGCGGTACGGAGCCGCAGGGCTCGGGCAGTGTGCGGTACCTGCCCGGCAATGGGGCCGACGCGGTGGGGCTGCCGGGCTTGGCGTCGGCGGTGGAACCGTCCTCGCCGCCGCCGGCCGTGCAGCCGGGGACGAGCGCTACGAGAAGCACCGCCAGGCCGGGTACGTACGCCTTTCGCGCCATTCGCTGCACAGTCCCGGGCTCCCTTCGTCACAGGTGGTCTTGGGTGATCGCGGGTGATCACGGGTGGTCACAGACGGTTGCAGGGGATTCCACGCGGGGGTTCACGCGCGAAAACCGCTTGCCGCCGTATGACGGTCGCTGGACACAATGTCTATCGCACACGCAGCCGTTGACGCTGGTCCGCTGTCTCTTATGACGGCACCGGTTCCGGCTTTTGCGTTTTCATACTTCATGGGGGAATAGAGGGGTTATGTCGTACGTCGAGATACCGGGCGCGCAGGTCCCGATCCGTATGTGGGCCGATCCCGCGACGGTCGAGGGCGCGGCGATGCAGCAGTTGCGCAACGTGGCCACCCTGCCGTGGATCAGGGGCCTCGCCGTGATGCCGGACGTGCATTACGGCAAGGGTGCGACGGTCGGTTCGGTGATCGCGATGCAGGGCGCGGTCTGCCCGGCGGCGGTGGGCGTGGACATCGGCTGCGGAATGTCGGCCGTGAAAACCTCGCTCACGGCGAACGATCTCCCGGGCGATCTCTCCCGGCTGCGCTCCAAGATCGAGCAGATGATTCCGGTGGGCCGCGGGATGCACGACGAACCCGTCGATCCGCGCCGGCTGCACGGCTTCGGCACGGCGGGCTGGGACGATTTCTGGGCGCGGTTCGACGGCATCGCCGATGCGGTCAAATTCCGTCAGGACCGTGCGACGAAGCAGCTGGGAACGCTCGGCGGAGGAAATCATTTCATTGAATTCTGCCTCGACCAGTCGGATTCCGTCTGGCTGATGCTGCACTCCGGCTCCAGGAACATCGGCAAGGAACTGGCCGAGCATCACATCGGCGAGGCCCAGAAGCTCCCGCACAATCAGGGTCTCGTGGACCGTGACCTGGCAGTCTTCATCGCGGACACTCCGCAGATGGGCGCGTACAGAAACGATCTCTTCTGGGCGCAGGAGTATGCCTCGCACAACCGCGCGATCATGATGAAACTCTTCCAGGATGTGGTCAGCAAGGAGTTCAAGAAGGCCAGGGTGACGTTCGACCCGGTCATCTCGTGCCACCACAACTACGTCTCGGAAGAGCGTTACGACGGAATGGATCTGCTCGTCACGCGAAAAGGCGCGATCCGCGCGGGTGGCGGCGATTTCGGGATCATCCCGGGGTCGATGGGCACGGGTTCGTACATCGTGAAGGGCCTCGGAAACGAGGCGTCATTCAACTCCGCGTCGCACGGAGCGGGCCGCAAGATGAGCCGTGGCGCGGCGAAGCGCCAGTTCACGACGCGGGACCTGGAGGAACAGACGCGGGGCGTGGAGTGCCGGAAGGACTCCGGCGTGGTGGACGAGATCCCGGGCGCCTACAAGCCGATCGAGAAGGTCATCGATCAGCAGCGGGATCTGGTCGAGGTGGTGGCGAAGCTGAAGCAGATCGTGTGCGTGAAGGGCTGAAGCGTTTTCGCGCGGCGACGCGGGCCCCGCTGCCGATCGGGCAGTGGGGCCTTCTGCGCGTGAGTGGGTCAGGCGGCCGGGAACTCGTGTGTCCTGGCGGCGGAGACGAATGAGGTCCAGGCGTTCGCGGAGAAGATGGTGGCGGGGCCTTCTGGGGTTTTGCTGTCGCGTACGGCGGCGATTCCAG
The DNA here is from genome assembly GCF_044751305.1 of Streptomyces sp. NPDC088725. Classification (NCBI taxonomy): domain Bacteria; kingdom Bacillati; phylum Actinomycetota; class Actinomycetes; order Kitasatosporales; family Streptomycetaceae; genus Streptomyces; species Streptomyces sp. NPDC088725. The sequence continues at coordinate 674,529 of NZ_JBIVLO010000003.1, read as the reverse complement.
GGAGGCTGTCCGCTATCTGGACGCAGTCTCCGTTGTTGCCGCCGCTGTAGCTGCTCTTGCGGCATGATGCGGCGCGCGGGTTGCGTTCAGTCGGCATGTGCGAACTCCTTCGCCGCTGCCTCGATCCAGAGTGAGCGACGCCTCGCGCGGCAGCGCGGCGGGCCCTGAGGAGGCCGTAAGACCACTGGCACTTCGCGACCGTGGCCGGATCATCCAAGAGCTGCCCGGCGTGAGGGGCTTCGGCCTCGATGCACCGGTGGAGCGTGGAGGCCGAAGGAGCCTACGACCTGTCGCGGGGCGACTCGGGGATCCGCTGAAGAAGGCGGGAGGTTCAAAGCTCCCTGTGGACCTTGGAGTTGGAGGCCTGGGCGCGGGGCCTGACCACCAGCAGGTCGATGTTGACGTGGCTGGGGCGGGTGACGGCCCAGGTGATGGTGTCGGCGACGTCGTCGGCGGTGAGGGGTTCGGCGACGCCCTCGTACACCTTCGCCGCCTTCTCGGTGTCGCCGCGGAAGCGGGTGGTCGCGAAGCCCTCGGTCTTGACCATGCCGGGCGCGATCTCGATCACCCGGACCGGGGTGCCGACGATCTCCAGCCGCAGGGTCTCGGCGAGGACATGGGCACCGTGCTTGGCGGCCACGTATCCCGCGCCGCCCTCGTACGTGGCGTGCCCGGCCGTGGAGGAGAGAACGAGGACCGTGCCGTCGCCGCTCGCGGTGAGCGCGGGGAGCAGGGCCTGCGTGAGGTTGAGCGTGCCGATGACGTTGGTCTCGTACATCTGGCGCCAGTCCTCGGGGGAGCCGGTGGCCACGGGGTCGGCGCCCAGGGCGCCTCCGGCGTTGTTGATCAGGACATCGACCGACGGGAAGCTGTCGAGGTGCGCGGCGAAGGCGTCGACGGCCTGGCGGTCGGTGACGTCGAGCGCGTACGCGGTGGCCCGGTGTCCCGCGTCGGTGATCTCCGCGGCGAGCGCCTTGACGCGGTCCTCGCGGCGGGCGGTGACGACGACGTGGAAGCCCGCGGCGGCGAGCCGGCGCGCGGTGGCCGCGCCGATGCCGCTGCTCGCTCCGGTGACGACGGCGATGGGGGTGTCGGCGGCGGTCATGGCGTACTCCTCGCGCGGGTGATCGAACGTCCGCCCAGGATAGGCGTGGCTCGTGGGGTTACGAGTGGGAGGAGGGACCTGAGGGGCCCGGATTCAGTGGCCGCGCGGGCCGTACACGATCACGGCCATACCGGCCAGGCAGACGAGGGCGCCCGTGATGTCCCAGCGGTCCGGGCGGAAGCCGTCGGCGACCATGCCCCACACGATCGACCCGGCGACGAACACCCCGCCGTACGCGGCGAGAACGCGGCCGAACTGCCCGTCGGGCTGGAGCGTCGCGACGAATCCGTACACGCCGAGCGCGATGACCCCGGCGCCGATCCAGATCCAGTTGCGGCTGCTGTTCGCCGCGTCGCCGCGCACGCCCTGCCAGACGAGCCAGGCGCCGCCGATCTCGAAGAAGGCGGCGAGGATGAAGAGGGCTGCGGAGCGGAGAACGAGCATGAGTACAGCCTGCCATGCAGGTGAGAGGGGGTTTGGTGGGGTTGGTGACGGGGGTGAGGTGGCCGCGTGGGACGGCCGCGAGGGAGCGGGGGCGCGCCCCGCCGGCACGCGCTACGCGCTACGCGTTGTCGACGGTAAACCCACGCGACACTGTCAGCAGGCGATGCGAGACTCGGCCCCATGAAGCCCGACGATCCTAAGGACGACCTGCACCGCTACCTCAAAGCGGCCCGCGAAGCCATCATCTGGAAGCTGGCCGGATTGTCCGAGTACGATATCCGCCGCCCTCTGACGCCGACCGGCACCAACCTCCTCGGCCTCGTCAAGCACCTCGCCGGCGTCGAGCTCGGGTACTTCGGCCCGACCTTCGGCCGCCCGCACAACGAGTCCCTCCCCTGGCACGAGGAGGGAGCCGAGCCCAACTCGGACATGTGGGCACCCGCCGACGAGTCGCGCGAGGACATCCTCGGCCTTTACCACCGCGCCTGGGCACACGCGGACGCGACGATCGAGGCACTGCCGCTCGATGCGATGGGCCACGTCGCGTGGTGGGGCGACAACGGCCACGTGACGCTTCAGCGGATCATGCTGCATATGACGGCCGAGACGAACCGGCACGCCGGCCACGCCGACATCGTCCGCGAGCTGATCGACGGCAAGGTCGGCATGCGGGATACCAACAGCAACATGGACGGCGGTGACGAGGCCTGGTACCAGGAGTACTGGAACAGGCTGGAGGCGTCCGCCAAGGAGGCCCAGGCCGAGCCGAGTTGAGCTGAGCTGAGTTGAGTTCGTTCGGAGAGGTGGGGGCTTGCCCTGGTAGCCCGCGTTGTTGCGTACCTCCCCGCCCCCATCGCATGAGGGTGCCGTCCGTTCCGCACGTTGATGACGCGAGCAGCGCGTCATGACGGCGTGGTCCCCGTCTGCTGCCGATCGGAGCGGCGTGCGATGGCGGCGGCGCAGGCGGCCCGGTATCCGGCGGGCGCCTTCTGCCACGTGACGGCGACTTGGAGGTGGATGCCGGGCACGCGGGCCGGGACCGCGGCCGGGACTTCCTTGGCTGAGCCTTCTCGTTCGGCCCCGCGTACGGGAAAAGCGGCGGCCCCCACTCGTCAGGCAGTGGGGGCCGTCGCCGGTCTCGGGTGGCGGGGTCTCACCAGGTGACGAGGAGTTCGGTGAGGCCGCCGTTGAGCTGGCCGGACGTCACCTGGAGCTCCTCCACCGGGCGTGCCAGCTTCAGGCCGGGCAGCTTGGTGAACAGCTGCGTGTAAGCGGTCTTCAGCATCATCCGGGCCAGCGGCGCCCCGACGCAGTGCCAGATACCGTGCCCGAACGTCAGGTGCTCGTTGGGCGAGCGGCGGATGTCGAAGACCTCCGGCTCGTCGAAGACCGCCTCGTCGAAGTTGACCAGCGTGAAGTCGAGCAGCACCAGGTCGCCGGTGTGCATGGTGACGTCGCCGATGGTGATGTCGTCGGTGGCGTAGCGAGGCAGCGCGGCACCCGAGCCGCCGGCCTTCGCGGCCCGGAGGATCTCCTCGACGCCGCTCCTCATCAGCTTCTCGTCGGCAAGCGCGTCCTGCAGCTGGTCCGGGTACAGCGTGAACATCACGACGCCCAGGTCGACATGGCTGGCGACGCTGTCCAGTCCGGCGAAGAGCAGGGCCGCGGCGATGGGGCCGACGCGCTCGTCCTCCGGAAGCACCTGGCACAGCTGGGAGATCACGTCCTCCTGCGGCTCGGCCCGCCTGCGGCCGGCCAGTTCGGCCAGCATCCCGTACAGCTCCGCCTGGCTCTTGGCGACGCCCTCCGCGTCGTTCAGCGTGCCCATCGCGCCCAGCGCCGCCAGCAGTCGGCCCTGCTCCTCCACCGGGATGCCGATCAGGGCGCACAGCACGGTCAGCGCGTACGGCAGCGAGAAATTGGCGCGCAGGTCGGCGGGGCGCTCCTGGGCCGCGAGGCCGTCCAGCATCTGCCCGGCGATCTCCTCCACCACGGGCATCATGTTCAGCACCCGGCGGGCGGAGAACTGCGGAGTGAGCACGGACCGCAGCTCGGCGTGCGCGGCGCGGGACGCCTCGATGTCGTCCGAGATGAGCAGGTCCATCAGCGGGCTCTTGACGAAGCGGGGCGCGTTGGCCGGGTCGGCGTGCGCGCGGGCCAGGCGTTCGTCGTGCAGCAGCTGCTTCAGTTCCGCGTGCCGGGTCACCAGCCAGCCCTCGTCACCGGCCGGGGTCGTGATCTTGGTGATCGGAGCGCGCATCTGGAGCTCGCGGAGCAGCGGGCTGAGACGGAGCACCGAGGACTCGCCGCCCTCAAGAGAGGTGGGGAGAGTGGGGTTGACCATAAAGCTGCAGCTCCTTGGGGGTAGTGGTGTGCGCGGCCCCGGCTGAGGGGCCGCTGCCGCCTCCGGGGCGACGCCGTGGTGCGAGGCGGCGCCCCGGAGGGGAGGGAGGAGGGCCCCGGCCGGGCGGGCACGCACCGGCCGGGCCCTGCTCAGGAGTCGCCGGCCGGCAGTTCGGCGAGCCAGTTCTCGATGGCGTCGGCGGTCAGCTCCGAGTGCTCCTTGGCCAGGGACAGGTGGTCTGCCTCGATGTCGCGTACCACGTCGGCCGGCACCGCGGCGGTGTCGAGTTTGAAGCCGTTGTGGGTCTTCGTGGCGCGCAGGAGCAGGACGGGGGCGGTCGTGGGGGGTGCCTCGATGTCCGTCATCGCCATGAACCAGTGCGCCATCGCGGACAGCCGGGCGCTGTTGAGCGTCACGGACGGCGAGTCGATGTCGGCCAGGTAGAACTGGGTCGTCTCCTCGAGGTTGTTTCCTTCCGAGGGGTCGTACCGGATGGACCCCGTGTCGAGCAGGACGACGCCCTCCGGCTTCACGCCCCAGGTGTCCTCCAGGACACCTGTCGCGAGGTAGGCGAGGGATCCACCGGTGGAGTGGCCGACTATCACGAACGGTTCGCCGTCGCTCGCCAGCAGGACGCTCTCGGCGACGATCCGGGCCGCCGCCTCACTGGTGGCCGGCAGCAGCTCGCCGGGGGCGAACCCCATCAGCGGCAGCGCCGACACGTGACGCTTGCCCCGGAAGTGGGCGGCGATGCGGGCGTACTGGTGGACGCCGCCGGTTGCGCCGGGCGCGCTGACGAAGATCAGCCGCGGGGAGCCGGGACCGGTGGCCAGGGTGACGGGCTCGGACAGCTCCTCCAGGTCCGCGGGTGTTTCGAAGGTGGGCCGGGTGTTGGCGACCGCCTTCAGCATCCGCATCGCCTCGACGAGCTTGCCGCCGCGCACCGCGTTGTCGAACAGGCCGACCAGCGTGTCGTCGGGGTGCACCGTGGTGCCGGCGACGGCGGTGCCGGACGCCTTGCCGGGACCGGAAAGCTCCCCCAGTTCCTCGTTGAGGTGGCGGGCCAGCTTCACCGGCGTCTTGCTGTCGAAGACCACCGACGTCGGCAGGCGCAGCCCGAGGAGTTCGCCGAGCTGGTTGCGCAGGCTGACCGAGACCAGCGAGTCGAAGCCCAGTTCCAGGAAGCCCCGCTCGGGGTCGACGGCGGCCGGGTCGGCGTGGCCGAGCAGGCCCGCGGTGAAGCCGACGACCAGCTCGGTGAGCAGCCGCTCCCGGCCGCTGGTGTCGAGCGTGCGCAGCCCGTCGATCACGGTCTTCGGCGAGCGGTCCGCGGCGGCGGCGCGCCGGGTGCGCGGCACCAGGTCGCGCCAGAGGGCGGGCAGCGTCTGCTGGACCTGGAGTCCGGCGACGTTGATCCGCGTGGGTACGAGCACCGGCTCGGAGCGGTCGAGGGCGGCGTCGAACAGGGCGAGGCCGTCCTCGACGCTCATCGGCGGGGTGCCGCCGCGCTCCATCCGCCCCAGGTCGGTGTCGCTGACCTGGCTGGTCATGCCGCTGCCCCGGCCCCAGGGGCCCCAGGCGAGGGACACACCGGGCAGACCGGACGTCCTGCGCCGGTGCGCGAGCGCGTCGAGGAAGGCGTTGGCGGCGGCGTAGTTGCCCTGGCCGGGGCCGCCGATGACGCCGGAGAGCGAGGAGTACATCACGAAGGCGGCGAGTTCCTGGCCGAGGGTCGCCTCGTGCAGGTACAGGGCCGCGTCGGCCTTGGGACGCAGCACACCGGCCAGTTGTTCCGGGGTGAGCGAGCCGATCAGGGCGTCGTCCAGGACACCCGCGGTGTGCACGACGGCGGTCAGCGGGTGCTCCGCCGGCACCGAGGCGACGAGCGCGTCGACCGCGCTGCGGTCGCCGACGTCGCAGGCCGAGACGGTCACCTGGGCTCCCAGGCCGGTCAGCTCGGCGACCAGTTCGGCCGCGCCGGGCGCCTGCGACCCGCGACGGCCGGCCAGCAGCAGGTGCCGGGCACCCCGGGCGGTGACCAGGTGACGGGCGAGCGCGGCTCCGAGACCACCGGTGCCGCCGGTGATCAGGACGGTGCCGTCGGGGTTCCAGGCGGCGGGGGTGTCGTGAGCGGTGCGCGGCAGACGGGCGAGCCGGGCGGCGCGCACCTTGTGGTCGCGGACCACGAGCTGCTGCTCGTCGAGCGTCAGGATGTCGGGCAGCACTCCGGCGGACAGGAACGTGTCGTCGAGGTCGACGAGCAGCAGGCTGCCGGGGTTCTCGGTCTGCGCGGAGCGGACCAGGCCCCAGACGGCCGCGCCGGCCGGGTCGAGAATGTCCTCGTCGCCGAGGGCGACGGCGCGGCGGGTGACGAAGACGAGACGCGAGCCCGCGAGCTGCGGCTCGGACAGCCACTCCTGGAGATAGCCGAGAACCCGGGCGGTGAGGGCGTGCACGCCGTCCGCTCCGGCGTCCTCCTCCCCCGCGAGCGGGATCAGGAACACGTCGGGCGCGACACCGCTGTCGCCGATGGCACCGCCCAGGGTCTCCGCATAGGCGGTGACGGCCTCGTCCGCGCGGTGCATGGCGTAGCCGAGGTCGAGTTCGTCGGCGCCGACGACCGCCCAGCGGGTGCCGGTGGCGCGGGAGGACGCCGTGACGGGCGTCCACTTCAGCGCGAACAGGTCGCCCTTGCCGATGGCGGCCGGGGCTCCGGCGGCGCCGTCCGGAGTGCCCAGACGCACGGTCTCGGCGGTCAGGACGGGGTTGCCCGCGAGGTCGGCGGCGGTGAGGGTGAGCGTGTCGGGCCCGGTGGTGCTCAGCCGTACGTGCAGCGCGGTGGCGCCGGTGGCGTGCAGCGTGAGCCCGTCGAAGCCGGTCGGCTCGGGCACCGGGGCGCCGTCGAGGGCGGTGGCGCGCAGGGCAGTGCTCAGCAGCGCGGGGTGCAGTCCGAAGCCGCTGTCCGCTCCCGCGGGCAGCTCGATTTCGGCGAACACCTCGCCCTCGCGCCGCCACACCTCGGTCAGGCCGCTGAACAGCGGACCGAGGGTGCGCCCGTCGGCGGCGGCCTGCTTCGCCAGCTCCTCGACCGGGACGGGCTGTGCGCCGGCGGGCGGCCACTCCACGAGTCCCCCGGTGGTGTCCTCGGCGCCCTCGTCGGGGGAGAGGAGACCACGGGCGTACGTGGTCCAGGGGGCGGCGTCGCCCGCGGACGCGGGACGAGCGTGCACGGAGAGCGTACGGTTCCTGGAGTCGTCCGCGGGGCCGACGCGTACCTGGAGCTGGACCGCGTCGCGGTCGCCGATGGTCAGCGGGGCGAGCAGGTCGAGCCGTTCCAGGCGCGGAGTGCCGCTCTCGTCGCCCGCCCGGATCGCGATCTCCACGAGGGCGGTGCCGGGGACGGTGATCCTGCCGCCGACGCGGTGCTCGGCGAGCCAGGGGTGGCTCAGCGCCGAGAGGCGGCCGGTGAGGACGGACTCGTCGGCGTCGGCGAGGGCGACGGTGGCGCCCACCAGCGGATGCGCTGCGGCGCCGAGGCCCAGTCCCGCGGGGTCGACGGAGCCGGCGCGGACGTTGGGCCAGTACCGGTTGCGCTGGAAGGCGTACGTAGGCAGGTCCACGGAGTCCGGACGTCCGGGGAGGGTGCCCTCGAATACGGCGTCCCAGTCGGTCCGGGTGCCCCGGGTCCACAGGGTGCCGAGCGCGGCGAGCGCGGCGGCCTCCTCCGGCTGGTTCTTGCGCAGTGCGGGCACGGCGCAGACGTCGGCGTCCTGCGTGCTCTCGCCGACGAGCGCGGACAGCACGCCGTCCGGGCCGAGTTCGAGGAAGGTCCGCGCGCCTTCGCCGACGAGTGTGCTCACGGCGTCGGCGAAACGGACGGCCTGCCGGGCGTGGCACACCCAGTAGTGCGGCGTGGCCAGTTCCTCGGCGGTGACGACGGTGCCCGTGAAGGTGGAGACGACGGGGACCGACGGCTCACCGAAGGTGAGTTTCGCGACGACGTCCCGGAACGCGTCGAGCATCGGGTCGACGAGCGGCGAGTGGAAGGCGTGGCTCACGGAGAGCCGGTTGGTGCGCCGTCCCTCCTGGCGGAAGCGCTCGGCGATGGCGAGGACGGCGTCCTCGTCGCCGGAGATCACCACCGACTCGGGGCCGTTGACCGCGGCGAGCGAGACCCGCTCGTCCAGCAGCGGCCGCACCTCGGCCTCGGTGGCGCGCAGCGCGACCATGGCTCCGCCGGCCGGCAGGTCCCGCATGAGGCCGGCGCGGGCGGCGACCAGCGTGCAGGCGTCCTCCAGGGACAGTGCGCCGGCCACGTGCACGGCGGCGATCTCACCGATGGAGTGTCCGGCGAGGTGGCCGGGGCGCAGACCCCAGGAGGCGAACAGGCGGTAGAGGGCGACCTCGACGGCGAACAGAGCGGGCTGGGTGTGGCCGGTGTCGTCGAGGGCCGCCTGGTCGTCGCCCCACATGACGTCGCGCAGCGAGTGGCCGAGGCGCTCGTCGAGCAGGGCGAGGGTCTCGTCCAGGGCGGCGGCGAACACGGGGAAGCGGGCGTGGAGTTCACGGCCCATGCCGAGGCGCTGGGCGCCCTGGCCGGAGAAGAGGACGGCGAGGCCGGGGCGGTCGCCGGAGGGGACAGTGCCTCGGGCCGCCTCGGTGAGCCCGCCGTCCGCGGCGACGAGCAGGGCCCGGTGCTCGAAGGGGGTGCGGGTGACGGCCAGCGCGTGGCCGACGGCGACGGGAGCGGCGCCGGCCTCGGCGAGCGGCCGCACCCGCTCCAGCTGGGCGTCGAGGGCGGTGGCGGTACGGGCCGACACGGGCCAGGGCACGGCGCGCGGGACGACCGGCGCGGGCTGCGGCTCGGCGTCGGTGTCCTCCTCGGCCGCGGGGGCCTCTTCGAGGATGACGTGGGCGTTGGTGCCGCTGATGCCGAAGGACGACACACCGGCCCGGCGCACCTGCTGGCCCTCGGGCCAGGGGGTGGCCTCGGTGAGCAGGCTGACGTGGCCGGATTCCCAGTCGACGTGCGTGGAGGGCGCGTCGACGTGCAAGGTGCGGGGCATCAGCCCGTGGCGCAGGGCCAGGACCATCTTGATGACGCCCGCGGCACCGGCGGCGGCCTGGGTGTGGCCGATGTTGGACTTCACCGTGCCGAGGCGCAGCGGGCGGCCCGCGTCGCGGTCCTGCCCGTAGGTGGCGAGCAGGGCCTGTGCCTCGATGGGGTCGCCGAGGGTGGTGCCGGTGCCGTGCGCCTCGACGGCGTCGACGTCGGCGGGCGAGAGCCCGGCGGAGGCCAGCGCGTCGCGGATGACGCGCTGCTGGGCGGGCCCGTTGGGGGCGCTGAGACCGTTGGAGGCGCCGTCCTGGTTCACGGCGGAGCCACGCAGCACGGCAAGCACCGGGTGGCCCTTGCGCCGGGCCTCGGAGAGCCGCTCCACGAGGATCATGCCGGCGCCCTCGGACCAGCCGGTGCCGTCGGCGGAGTCGGCGAACGCCTTGCAGCGGCCGTCCGCGGCGAGGCCGCCCTGGAGGCTGAAGCCCGCGAAGCTGGACGAGGTGGTCATGACGGTGACACCGCCGGCCAGCGCGAGGTCGGTTTCGCCGGAGCGCACGGACTGTGCGGCCAGGTGCAGGGCGACCAGGGCCGAGGAACACGCGGTGTCGAGGGTGACGGCGGGTCCTTCGAAGCCGAGTGCGAAGGACAGCCGGCCGGACATCACGCTGGCGGCCAGGCCGTTGCCCGCGTAGCCGCCCATGTCGTCGTCGGAGGCGAGGACGAGATGGGCGTAGTCCTGCGAGTTGGTGCCGACGAAGACACCGGTGCGGCTGCCGCGCAGGCTGCCGGGGGCAATCCCGGCGCGTTCCACGGCCTCCCACGCGGTTTCCAGCAGGAGCCGCTGCTGCGGGTCCATGGCCAGCGCCTCGCGCGGCGAGATGTCGAAGAAGCCCGGGTCGAAGTCGGCGACGTCGTGCAGGAATCCTCCCTGCTGCGTGCTGCTGCGGCCCTCTCCGTCACCGGCGAGCGTCTCCAGGTCCCAGCCGCGGTCGGCCGGGAACCCGGAGATGGCGTCGCGGCCGTCGCTGAGCATCTCCCAGAGGTCCTCAGGGGATCGCACACCGCCCGGGAAGCGGCACGCCATGCCCACGATCGCCACGGGCTCGTGGTGGCCCGCTTCGGCTTCCTGGAGGCGTCTGCGGGTCTGGTGGAGATCCGCCGTGACCCACTTCAGGTAATCGACGAGCTTGCTTTCGTCCGGCATCGTCCGTGACCTTCCTCTGTTTCGCGCGTGGGTGGGGTGGGCCTGGGTCAGGAGTCCGACGACCGGCCGAGTTCGTTGTCGATGAAGGCGAAGATCTCCTCGGCGCTCGCCGCCTCGATCTGTTCGCCGACGGCCGGTTCGTCACCGTCCGAACCGGTGGCGTCCCAGGCGGCCAGCAGCCCCCGCAGCCGGCCGGCGACGCCGCGGCGGGTGGCCTTGTCCATGCCGTCGGCGGACAGTTCCGCCTCCAGACGGTCGAGCGCCGCCAGCGGGGACGCGGCGGTGCCGCTCTGGTCCCCGCCCGCCAGGGAGTCGGCCAGGTGCCGGGCGACGGCGGTGGGCGTCGGGTGGTCGAACACGAGGGTGGACGGCAGCCGCACGCTGGTGGCCGCGGAGAGCCTGGTGCGCAGTTCCACCGCCATCAGCGAGTCGAAGCCCAGCCGGCTGAAGTCCCGGTCGGCGGGGACCGCGTCGGCACCGGAGTGGCCGAGCACGCCGGCCGTCTCCTGGCGGACCAGGTCGACGAGGGCTTCGTGCCGCTGCTCGGCGCCGAGGCCGGCCAGCCGGCGGGTGAGCCCGTCGGCACCGGCCGTGGCCGCCGCGCGGCGCCGGGTGCGGACCAGCGAACGCAGCAGCGCGGGAACCGCGTCGGCGTCGGGGGCCGTGGCGGACCGGGAGACCCGGACCGCCACGGCGAGTGCCCCGCCGTCGCCGTTCGCCGCGTCGAACAGGGCGAGGCCCTGGCGTTCGGTGAGCGGCGGCATCCCGGAGCGCTCCATGCGCTCGATGTCGGCGTCGGTGAGCGTGCCGGTCATGCCGGCCCCCTGACCCCAGGGTCCCCAGGCGAGCGACAGGGCGGGCAGGCCCTGGGCCGCACGGTGCGCGGCGAGCGCGTCGAGGAACGTGTTGGCGGCGGCGTAGTTGCCCTGTCCGGGGCCGCCGGTGATGCCGGCCACGGAGGAGTACAGGACGAATCCGGCCAGCGGCAGAGCCCGGGTCGCCTCGTGCAGGTGCCAGGCGGCGTCCGCCTTGGGCCGCAGCACGGTCTCGAGCCGGTCGGCGGTGAGGGTGCCGATCGTGGCGTCGTCGAGGACACCCGCCGTGTGCACGACCGCGGTCAGCGGATGCTCGGGCGGCAGTCCGGCGAGCAGCGCGTCGACGGCGGACCGGTCGGAGACGTCGCACGCCCGTACGGTGACCTCGGCCCCGAGCGCGGAGAGTTCCTCGCGCAGGGCGGTGGCGCCGGGTGCGTCGGGTCCGCGGCGGCCGGCCAGCAGCAGGTGCTTGATGCCGTGGCCGGTGACAAGGTGGCGGGCGAGCAGGGCCGCGAGGCCGCCGGTGCCGCCGGTGATCAGTACGGTGCCGTCGCGGTCCCAGGCACTGACCTGGTCCGCGGCCGGGGCGGTCTCGGCCTCGGCGCGGGTGAGGCGGGCGACGGTGAGCGCCCCGCCCCGGACCGCGGCCTGCGTCTCGCCCGCGTCCAGCAGGGCGGGCAGGGAGGCCAGGACGTCGGCGTCGGTCGCGTCGGCGCCGACGGCCGGGTCGAGATCCAGGAGCAGGAAGCTGCCCGGGTTCTCGGACTGGGCGGAGCGGACCAGGCCCCAGACGGCCGCCGCCGCCAGGTCGGTCACGTCCTCCCGGCCGGCCGCGACGGCGCCGCGGGTGACGATCACGAGGCGGGAGTCCGTGGTGCGGGTGTCGGAGGTCCAAAGGCGCAGCACGTCGAGCACCGGCAGGGTGGCGGCGCGGACCGCTGCGGGCAGATCGTCCCCGGCGGCGGGGTCGCCCTCGACCGGCAGGAGCATCAGGGGCGGCAGCGGTGCCTCGCTGTCCAGCAGCGCGGTGAGCGCGGAGTCGCGGGTGGCGAGGACGGTGTCCGCCGCGGCGAGCGCGGTGTCCAGGTCGGGCAGCCGGTCGCCGAGCACCGTCCACGGGATGTCACCGCCGGCGCGCGGGGCCGGGGCGGGCGCCACCCAGTCCACGGTGAGCAGTGCGGCGTCGTCCGCGGCGGTGGCGTCGGCGCCGTGTTCGGAGGCGGTGGCGCCCAGGGTGAGCGAGGCCACCGAGAGGACGGGGCCGCCCTGCGGGTCGCTCGCCTCCAGCGCCCAGGTGTCGTCGCCGGTGGCGGTGAGCCGTACCCGCAGAAGGGCGGGGTGCGCGGCGTGCAGGACGAGCCCGTCCCAGGCGACGGCGTCGAGGGTGTCGTCGCCGTCGACGAGGGCGGCGGCGCGGACCGCGGTGTCCAGGAGCGCCGGGTGCAGGGCGTACGCCTGCTCGGCCGTGCTCTGTTCGGTGATCTCGACCTCGGCGAAGAAGTCGCCGCCGCGCCGCCAGGCGGCGCGCAGCACGGCGGCGCCGGAGGGTTCGGGCAGGTCCTCGACCGGGGTGGCGTCCGCGGGCGGCCACGCGGTGCCGGCCGCGGCGGGGGCGGCGGGCGCGTCGGTGAGCGCCGCGGTGGCCCGCTCGATCCACGGGGCGCCGTCGTCGCCGTCCGCGCGGGTGTGCACGGTGAGGGTGCGCCGGCCGGTCCCGTCGGGAGCGGCCACCAGTACCTGGAGGCGCTGGGGGCGCTTCCCGGTGAGCACCAGGGGTGCGTGGACGGTGAGGTTCTCGACGGTGGTGCGGTCGCAGGCGTCGGCGGCGTGCAGCGCGAGTTCGGCGAGGACCGCGGTGGGCAGGGTGGTGGTGCCGTCGTTCCCGCGGCCGGCGAGCCAGGGCTGCGCGGCGGCGGACAGGCGTCCGCTGAGCAGCGTCTCGTCAGAGCCCGCGACCGCCGTGGCGGCAGCGAGCAGCGGGTGCCCTCCCGCGTCCAGGCCCAGTCCGCCCGCGTCGCTGGGGGCGGCGGTGGTGTCGGGCCAGAAGCGGGTGCCCTGGAAGGCGTACGTGGGCAGCGGCACCCGGCGGGCGCCGGTGCCGTCGAAGACGGCGCTCCAGTCGGCGTCGGCGCCGGTGGTGTGCAGCCGGGCCAGGGCGGTGAGGGCGGAGGCGGTCTCGTCGCGGTCCTTGCGCAGTGCCGGTACGACGACCGTGCCGGTGTCGGGCAGGGATGCGGCGGCGAGGGCGGAGAGTACGCCGTCGGGGCCGATCTCCAGGAAGGCGGTGACGCCCCGGTCGGCGAGTGCGCGGATTCCGTCGGCGAACCGTACGGCCTCGCGGACATGACGTACCCAGTACTCCGGGTCGGTCAGCTGTCCGTCGGCGGCGACGGAACCGGTCAGGTTGGACACGACGGGGATGCGCGGCTCGTGGTGAGTGATGTTCTCGGCGACGGTGCGGAACTCGGCCAGCATCGGCTCCATCAGGTCCGAGTGGAAGGCGTGGCTCACCCGCAGCCGGGAGACCCGGCGGCCGGCCGACTCCAGGCGGGCGACGACCTCGCCGACACCGTCCTGCGGGCCGGAGACGACCACGGAGGTGGGGCCGTTGACGGCGGCGACGGCGACGCCGTCGGTGAGCAGCGGCAGGACCTCTTCCTCGGTGGCCTCGACGGCGGCCATGGCGCCGCCCTCGGGCAGCTCGTCCATGAGACGGGCGCGGGCGGCGACCAGCCGGCAGGCGTCCTCCAGCGAGAACACCCCGGCGACGTGCGCGGCGGCTATCTCACCGATGGAGTGACCGGCCACGTAGTCCGGTGTGACGCCCCAGGACTCCACCAGGCGGAACAGGGCGACCTCGACCGCGAACAGCGCGGGCTGGGTGCAGCGGGTGCGGTTGAGCTGTTCGGGGTCCTCGCCCCACATGATCTCCCGCAGCGAGAAGCCGAGTTCGGCGTCGAACAGGTCCAGCACGGTGTCCAGGGCTTCGGCGAACACCGGGAATCCGGCGTGCAGTTCACGTCCCATGCCGAGGCGCTGGGCGCCCTGCCCGGAGAAGAGGAACGCCGCTGTACGGGCGCCTGCCTCGGCGCGCGCGGCCTCGGTGACACCGTCGGGGCCCGCCAGCAGCACGGCCCGGTGCTCGAAGGAGGGCCGGCTCGTCACGAGGGACAGGCCGATGTCGGCGCCGGACGCCTCCGGGTGTGCGGCGGCGTGGGCGCGCAGCCGCTCCAGCTGGGCGTCGAGCGCCTGCTCGGAGCGGGCCGAGACGACCCACGGGATGACGGCGGGGGCCGCGGTGTTCTCGGCGGGGCGCTCGTCCGCGGCGGACTCGGCGGCGTTCTCGAGAATGACGTGGGCGTTGGTGCCGCTGATACCGAACGACGACACACCGGCCCGGCGGACCCGTCCCGTCTCCGGCCAGACGGTCTCCTCGGTGAGCAGCCGGACGGCGCCCGTGGACCAGTCGACGTGCGAGGACGGCTCGGTGACGTGCAGGGTCCGCGGGAGCAGGCCCTTGCTCATCGCCATGACCATCTTGATGAGGCCGGCGGCGCCGGCGGCGGACTGGGTGTGGCCGATGTTGGACTTCACGGAGCCGAGCAGCAGCGGCTGCTGCGGGTCACGGTCGGAGCCGTACGTGGCGAGCAGGGCCTGCGCCTCGATCGGGTCGCCGAGCGGGGTGCCGGTGCCGTGCGCCTCGACCGCGTCGACGTCGCCGGGCCGCAGGCCCGCGTTGGCCAGCGCCTGGCGGACCACGCGCTGCTGGGAGGGGCCGTTGGGGGCGGTCAGGCCGTTGGAGGCGCCGTCCTGGTTGACGGCGGAGCCCCGTACGACGGCGAGGACGCGGTGTCCGGCGCGGCGGGCGTCGGAGAGGCGCTCCAGGACGAGTACCGCCGCGCCCTCGGACCAGCCGGTGCCGTCGGCGGAGTCGGAGAACGCCTTGCAGCGGCCGTTCTGGGCGAGACCGCCCATCCGGGAGAACCCCGCGAAGTTGGCGGGGGTGGTCATGACGGTGACACCGCCGGCCAGCGCCATCGTGCACTCGCCGGACCGCAGTGCCTGGGCGGCGAGGTGCAGGGACACCAGCGAGGAGGAGCAGGCCGTGTCGACCGAGAGGGCCGGACCTTCGAGGCCGAGCGTGTAGGAGAGGCGGCCGGAGACGACGCTGACGGCGAGCCCGGTGGTGGCGTGGCTCGCGATGTCGTCACGGGAGCGCATGACCAGTCCGGAGTAGTCCTGGCCGCTGACGCCCATGAAGACACCGGTGTGGGTGCCGCGCAGGGCGGTCGGGTCCAGACCCGCGCGCTCCACCGCCTCCCAGGCCACTTCGAGCAGGATGCGCTGCTGCGGGTCCATGGCGACGGCCTCGCGCGGCGCGATGCCGAAGAACCCGGCGTCGAAGGAGGCGATGTCACGCAGGAATCCGCCCTGTCCGGACAGGTCGCCCGGCTCGCCTCCGATCATCGACGATTCCCACTCGCGGTCGGCGGGGAAACCGGTGATGGCATCGGTGCCCGACGCCACCAGGTCCCACAGTTCCTCGGGCGACTCGACACCGCCCGGGAAGCGGCAGCTCATCCCGACGATGACCACGGGGTCGTCGTCGGACGCGGCGGCGGTCTGCGGGGCGGTGAAGGCCTCCGCCGCGTCGGCGCCGAGCAGTTCGTCCAGGAGGTGCTCGGCGAGCTGCTGGGGCGTCGGGTAGTCGAAGACGAGCGTGGCGGTCAGGGTGAGGCCGGAGGCCTTGCCGAGCCGGTTGCGCAGCTCGATCGCGGTGAGCGAGTCGAATCCGATGCCGCGGAACTCGCGGCGAGCGTCCACGGCGTCGGCGGACCCGTGCCCGAGGACCGAGGCGGCCTCGGCACGGACCAGGTCGACCAGGAACGGCAGGCGCTGCTCCTCGGGCAGGACCGCGAGACGCTCGGCGAGTCCGGCGCGCGAGACCGCGGCGGCGCCGGCCCGTGCCCGGCGTCCGCCGGTGCGGACCAGTCCGCGCAGGATCGCGGGGACGCTCATGCCGGAGGGCAGCGCGCCGCCACCGCCGAGGTCCAGGGGCACGACGAGCGGTTCGTCGGCGAGCGTGGCGGCGTCGTACAGGGCGAGGCCGCGCTCGACGGACAGCAGCGGCATGCCGCTGTTGTCGTTGATCCGGCGCATGTCCTGGTCGCTGAGGCCGCTCGTCATCCCGCCGCTCTGCTCCCAGGCGTTCCAGGCGAGCGAGGTGGCGGGCAGGCCGAGGGCCTGGCGGTGGGCGGCGAGGGCGTCGAGGAAGGTGTTGCCCGCGGCGTAGTTGGCCTGTCCGGGGCTGCCGAAGACGCCGGAGGTCGAGGAGTACAGGACGAAGGCGGCGAGGTCGAGGTCGCGGGTGAGGTCGTGCAGGTGCCAGGCGGCGTCGACCTTCGGCCGCATGACGGAGTCGAGGCGGTCGGGGGTGAGGGAGGCGAGGATGCCGTCGTCGAGGACGCCCGCCGTGTGGACGACGGCGGTCAGCGGGTGTTCGGCGGGGACGGAGGAGAGCAGTGCGGCGACGGCGGACCGGTCGGAGACGTCGCAGGCGGCGACGCCGGCCTCGGCGCCGAGATCGGTCAGTGCCTGTACGAGGTCGGCGGCGCCGGGGGCGTCGGGTCCGCGGCGGCTGGTCAGCAGCAGGCGGCGGACGCCGTGCTCGGTGACCAGGTGGCGGGCCAGTTCGGAGGCGAGACCACCGGTGCCGCCGGTGACCAGGACGGTGCCCTCCGGATCCAGCGGCCGGGGCATGGACAGCACGATCTTGCCGATGTGCTTGGCCATGCTCATGAAGCGGAAGGCCTCACGGGAGCGGCGGACGTCCCAGGCACGGACCGGCAGCGGGGACAGCGCGTCCTGTTCGAAGAGGCCGACGAGGTCGAGCAGCATCTGCTGGATGCGGCCGGGATCGACCATGCCCAGGTCGAAGGACTGGTAGGTGACCCCGTCCGGCGCGGAACCGGTGTCCCGGATATCGGTCTTGCCCATCTCCAGGAACCGGCCGCCCGCACCCAGCAACCGCATCGACGCGTCGATGAAGTCCCCGGCCAGGGCGTTCAGGACGACGTCAAGACCGCCCTCACCCGCGACCTCGGCGAAGGCCGCCTCGAAGTCGAGGGAGCGCGAGGAGGCGATGTGGTCGTCGGCGACCCCGAGGGAGCGGAGTACATCCCACTTGCCCTCACTGGCCGTCGCGAAGACCTCCGCACCGAAGTGCCGGGCGACCTGGATCGCCGCCATACCGACACCGCCGGCACCGGCATGGATCAGGACCTTCTCTCCCGCCTTCAGCCCGGCGAGATCCTTCAGCGCGTAGTAAGCGGTGAGGAACACCAGCGGCACGGACGACGCGGTCTCCCAGGACCAGTCGTCGGGGATGCGCGTCAGCAGACGCTCATCGGCGGCGCCCAACGGTCCGAACCCGCCGAACACCATGCCCATGACGCGGTCGCCGGGGGCGAGCCCGGTGACGTCCGGGCCGACCTCGGTGACGACGCCCGCGCCCTCGGATCCGAACAGACCCGCCTCGCCGGGGTACATACCGAGAGCGTTGAGGACATCGCGGAAGTTGAGGCCCGCGGCGCGAATCCCGATGCGCACCTGCCGTCCGGCCAGCGGCTCCGCCACCTCCGGATACGGCAGCAGGGCGAGACCGTCGAGGCTCCCCTTGACGCGGCTGCCCAACCGCCACGGTGTCCCGGCCGGCGGAACGAGAGAGACACCGGACTCCAGCCGGGCGAGACGGGCGACACGCACAGTGCCCTGACGGACCTGCGCCTGCGGCTCATCCGCATCGAACAGCCCGGCCAGCAAAGGCAGTCGGGCCATGGACTCGGCCGTGTCATCGACATCGGCGAGCAGCAGCCGGCCGGGGTTCTCGGACTGGGCGGAGCGGACCAGACCCCAGACCGGGGCCGCCACGAGATCGAGCGGGCCACGCTCGCCGTCGGCGACAGCGTCCCGGGTGACCAGGACAAGCCGGGAAGAGGTGAAGGCGGGTTCGGCCAGCCACCCCTGCACCAGAGCGAGCACCTCGCGGGCCACCTCGTGGGCGGCTTCGGGTCGCTGGTCGGCCTCACCGCGGATCGTCACGGCGACCATGTCCGGTGCGGCGCCGCTCCGTGCGGCCAGCTCTTCGAGCGTGGCGGCCGGGGGGTGCACGCCCGCGACGGCCTCGGAGTCCGCGGCGAGCACGGCGGTCAGACCGAACGGGTCCTCGCCCAGCACGGCCCAGGTGGCAGGGGCGGCGGGGGCGGCGACCGTACGAGGGGTCCAGTCGACACGGAGCAGGGAGTCGGCGTCATTGCGGAGCGGCTCGGCACCGGCTTCCGGGCCCGCGGCACGCACCGTCAGCGACGCGACGGAGACAACGGGCTGGCCCTGCGGGTCGACTGCGGCGATCTGCACCGCGTCCTCACCGCACGAGGTGATGCGCACCCGCAGGGAGGCGGCCCCGTCCGCGTGCAGGGACACGCCCTGCCAGGCGAACGGCAGCATGCTGCGGTTGTCGCCCTCGGCGGACAGGAAGACCGTGGAGTGCAGGGCGGCGTCGAAGAGCGCCGGGTGCAGACCGAAGGCGCCGGCGTCCTCGACGGAGTCGGGCAGCGCGACCTCGGCGTAGACGGTGTCGTCCTGGCGCCATACGGCACGCAGCCCGCGGAACACCGGGCCGTACTCCAGGCCGTCGGAGGCGTAGCGCTCGAAGAGGCCGTCGATGTCGACGGCGTCCGCGTCGCGCGGCGGCCACACGGTGGTGTCGAAACCCAGGACCGGCTGCTCGCCGGCTCCGATGCGGCCGGTGGCGTGCTGGCTCCACTCGGCGTCCTGGTCCTCCCCGGACCGCGCGAAGAAGCGCAGGTCGCGGGAGCCGTCCTCGTCGGCGGCGCCGACGGCGATCTGCACCTGGACGGCGCCCGTGGGCGGCAGCACGAGCGGCGCGGCGATCATCAGTTCCTCGACCCGGTCACAGCCGGCCTGGTCGGCGGCGCGCACGGCCAGCTCCAGGAATCCGGTGCCGGGGAAGAAGATCATGCCGCCCACCACGTGGTCGGCGAGCCACGGGTGGGTGGCAGCCGACAGGGCGCCGGTCAGCAGGAGTTCGTCCGACCCGGCCACCGACATGGCGGCGCCGAGCAACGGGTGGTCCGCCGAGGTCAGCCCGAGTCCGGCGGCGTCCAGGGCGGCAGGGGCCGCCTTGGGCCAGTAGCGCTCGTGCTGGAAGGCGTAGGTGGGCAGTTCCACGATGCGGGCGCCGGTACCGGACAGGGGGGCCGACCAGTCGGCGTCGGCGCCGGTGGTGTGCAGCCGGGCCAGGGCGGTGAGGGCGGAGGCGGTCTCGTCGCGGTCCTTGCGCAGTGCCGGTACGACGACCGTGCCGGTGTCGGGCAGGGATGCGGCGGCGAGGGCGGAGAGTACGCCGTCGGGGCCGATCTCCAGGAAGGCGGTGACGCCCCGGTCGGCGAGTGCGCGGATTCCGTCGGCGAACCGTACGGCCTCGCGGACATGACGTACCCAGTACTCCGGGTCGGTCAGCTGTCCGTCGGCGGCGACGGAGCCGGTCAGGTTGGACACGACGGGGATGCGCGGCTCGTGGTAGGAGAGGGTCTCCGTGACCGCCCGGAACTCCTCCAGCATGGGGTCCATCAGCGGCGAGTGGAAGGCGTGGCTCACTCGCAGGCGGGTGGTGCGGCGGCCCTGCGCGGCGAGCTGTTCGGCGACCGCGAGGGTGGCCTGCTCGTCGCCGGAAACCACGACGGAGGTGGGGCCGTTGACGGCGGCGATGGCGACGCCGTCGGTGAGCAGCGGCAGGACCTCGTCCTCGGTGGCCTCGACGGCGACCATGGCACCGCCGGGCGGCAGCGCCTGCATCAGTCCGGCGCGGGCGGTGACCAGCCGGCAGGCGTCCTCCAGCGAGAACACCCCGGCGACGTGCGCGGCGGCTATCTCACCGATGGAGTGACCGGCGACGAAGTCGGGGATGACACCCCAGGACTCCACCAGGCGGAACAGGGCGACCTCGATCGCGAACAGCGCGGGCTGGGTGAACGCGGTGGCGTTCAGGGCCGCTTCGTCGGTGCCCCACATCACGTCGCGCACGGACGTACCGTGCCCGGTCTCCAGGAGGGCGGCGACGGAGTCGAACGCCTCGGCGAACACCGGGAATCCGGCGTGGAGTTCACGTCCCATACCGAGGCGCTGAGCCCCCTGCCCGGAGAACAGGAAGGCGGTACGGCGCGGTTCGGCCACACCCCGGGCGACCTCGGTGAGGGTGCCGTCGGCGGCGAGCAGGACGGCCCGGTGCTCGAAGCTGGAGCGGCCGGTGGCCAGGGTGTACGCGGTGTCGAGGGCGGGCAGCGTGTCGGCGGACTCCCGCAGCCGCGCCAGCTGGTCGTCGAGTGCGTCCGCGGACTTCGCCGAGACGGGCCAGGCGACCACCCCGGGCACCGGCCGGGCAGCAGCCGGCGCGGGCACCGGCTCCTCGGGAGCGCCTTCGAGAATGACGTGGGCGTTGGTGCCGCTGATACCGAACGACGACACACCGGCCCGGGGCGCCCGTCCCGTCTCCGGCCAGACGGTCTCGTCGGTGAGCAACTGGACGGCGCCCGTGGACCAGTCGACGTGCGAGGACGGCTCGGTGACGTGCAGGGTGGGCGGGAGCACCCCCTTGCTCATCGCCATGACCATCTTGACGAGGCCGGCGGCACCCGCCGCGGCCTGGGTGTGGCCGATGTTGGATTTCACCGAGCCGAGCAGCAGCGGCTGCTGCGGGTCACGGTCGGAGCCGTACGTGGCGAGCAGGGCCTGGGCCTCGATCGGGTCGCCGAGCGGGGTGCCGGTGCCGTGCGCCTCGACCGCGTCGACGTCACTCGTGCTCAGGCCCGCGTTGGCCAGCGCCTGCCGGATGACACGCTGCTGGGAGGGGCCGTTGGGGGCGGTCAGGCCGTTGGAGGCGCCGTCCTGGTTGACGGCGGAGCCCCGCACGACGGCGAGGACGCGGTGTCCGGCGCGGCGGGCGTCGGAGAGGCGCTCCACCACGAACACGGCCGCGCCCTCGGACCAGCCGGTGCCGTCGGCGGAGTCGGAGAACGCCTTGCAGAGGCCGTCCTGGGCGAGACCGCCCATCCGGGAGAACCCCGCGAAGTTGGCGGGGGTGGTCATCACGGTGACACCACCGACCAGCGCCATCGTGCACTCGCCCGACCGCAGTGCCTGGGCGGCGAGGTGCAGGGACACCAGCGAGGAGGAGCAGGCCGTGTCGACCGAGAGGGCCGGACCTTCGAGGCCGAGCGCGTAGGAGAGACGGCCGGAGACGACGCTGACGGCCAGGCCTGCCGTGGCGTGGCCCGCGACGTCGTCACGGGAGCGCATGACCAGACTGGAGTAGTCCTGGCCGTTGACGCCCATGAAGACACCCGTGCGGCTTCCGCGCAGGGCGGCCGGGTCGACGCCGGCGCGCTCGACGGCCTCCCAGGCCACCTCGAGCAGGATGCGCTGCTGCGGGTCCATGGCGAGGGCCTCGCGCGGCGAGATGCCGAAGAACCCGGCATCGAAACCGGTGATGTCACGCAGGAATCCGCCCCGCCCGGACAGGGCGCCCAGCTCGCCTCCGAGCGTCGACGATTCCCACTCGCGGTCGGCGGGGAAACCGGTGATGGCATCGGTGCCCGACGCCACCAGGTCCCACAGCTCCTCGGGCGATCCGACGCCACCCGGGAAGCGGCAGCCCATCCCGACGATCACGACGGGATCGTCGGCTGCCTCGGCAGCGGTCTGCGGGGCGGCGAAGACCTCGACGGCGTCGGCGCCCAGCAGTTCGTCCAGGAGGTGCTCGGCGAGCTGCTCGGGTGTCGGGTAGTCGAAGACGAGCGTGGCAGGCAGGGTGAGGCCGGTTGCCATGGCGAGCCGGTTGCGCAGCTCGATCGCGGTGAGCGAGTCGAAACCGATGCCGCGGAACTCGCGGCGGGCATCGACGGCATCCGCCGAACCGTGTCCCAGAACCGTGGCGGCCTCGGCACGGACCAGATCGACGGCGAACGGCAGGCGCTGCTCCTCGGGCAGAACGGCGAGACGCTCGGCCAGTCCGGCACTGGCGACCGCGGCGGTGGCTGCCCTGACCCGGCGTCCACCGGTACGGACCAGTCCGCGCAGCAGAGCGGGAACCCCGGCACCGGCAGGCAGCGCGCCACCGCTGCCCAGGCCCAGGGGCACGACGAGCGGTTCGCCGGTGAGCGTGGCGGCGTCGTACAGGGCGAGGCCCCGCTCGACGGACAGCAGCGGCATCCCGCCGGCATCACTGATCCGGCGCGCGTCCTGGCCGTTCAACTGGCCGGTCATGCCGACGCCCTGCTCCCACGCACCCCAGGCGAGCGAGGTGGCGGGCAGGCCGAGGGCCTGGCGGTGGGCGGCGAGGGCGTCGAGGAAGGTGTTGCCCGCGGCGTAGTTGGCCTGTCCGGGGCTGCCCATGACACCGGCCGTCGAGGAGTACAGGACGAAGGCGGCGAGGTCGAGGTCGCGGGTGAGGTCGTGCAGGTGCCAGGCGGCGTCGACCTTCGGCCGCATGACGGAGTCGAGGCGGTCGGGGGTGAGGGAGGCGAGGATGCCGTCGTCGAGGACGCCCGCCGTGTGGACGACGGCGGTCAGCGGGTGTTCGGCGGGGACGGAGGAGAGCAGTGCGGCGACGGCGTCGCGGTCGGAGACGTCGCAGGCGGCGACGCCGGCCTCGGCGCCGAGATCGGTCAGTGCCTGTACGAGGTCGGCGGCGCCGGGGGCGTCGGGTCCGCGGCGGCTGGTCAGCAGCAGCCGGCGGACGCCGTGCTCGGTGACCAGGTGGCGGGCCAGTTCGGAGGCGAGACCACCGGTGCCACCGGTGACCAGGACAGTGCCCTCCGGATCCAGCGGCCGGACGTGGGACTCACCGGACTCCAGCCGGGCGAGCCGGGCGACACGGACCGTGCCCTCGCGGACGACCGCCTGCGGCTCATCCGCATCGAACAGCCCGGCCAGCAAAGGCAGTCGGGCCTGCGAGTCGGCCGCGTCGTCAATATCTGCGAGCAGCAGCCGGCCGGGGTTCTCGGACTGGGCGGAGCGGACCAGACCCCACACGGGGGCGGCGGCCAGATCGAGCGGGCCACGCTCGCCGTCGGCGACAGCGTCGCGGGTGACCAGAACCAGCCGGGAGGAGGCGAAGGCGGGTTCGGCCAGCCACTCCTGCACCAGAGCGAGCACCTCACGCGTCAGCGCACGAGCAGCCTCGGGGCCCTCATGAGCGTCGCCGCACACCGTCACGGCGACCATGTCCGGTGCGGCGCCGCTCCGGGCGGCCAGCTCTTCGAGCGTGGCGGCCGGGGGGTGCACGCCCGCGACGGCCTCGGAGTCGGCGGCGAGCACGGCGGTCAGACCGAACGGGTCCTCGCCCAGCACGGCCCAGGTGGCGGGGGCGGCGGGGGCGGCGACCGTACGAGGGGTCCAGTCGATGCGGAACAGTGAGTTGGCGTCGGCGGAGCGCGACGCGGCACCGGCTTCCGCGGCACGCAGCGTCAGCGACGCGACGGAGATGACCGGCTGACCCGCCGGGTCCACGGCGGCGATCCGCACCGCGTCCTCGCCGCAGGAGTCGATCCGCACCCACAGGGTGCTCGCCCCGTCGGCGTGCAGGGACACGCCGTTCCAGGCGAAGGGCAACAGGGGTCCGCCGTCGCCGTCGCCGGGCAGGAAGACGGTGCCGTGCAGGGCGGCGTGGAGGAGCGCCGGGTGCAGACCGAAGGCGCCGGTGTCCTCGACGGAGTCGGGCAGTGCGACCTCGGCGTAGACGGTGTCGTCCTGGCGCCATACGGCACGCAGCCCGCGGAACACCGGGCCGTACTCCAGGCCGTCGGAGGCGTAGCGCTCGAAGAGGCCGTCGATGTCGACGGCGTCCGCGTCGCGCGGCGGCCACACGGTGGTGTCGAAGTCAAGAGCCGGCTGCTCGCCGGCTCCGATGCGGCCGGTGGCGTGCTGGGTCCACTCGGCGTCCTGGTCCTCCCCGGAGCGGGTGAAGAAGCGCAGGTCGCGGGAGCCGTCCTCGTCGGCGGCGCCGACGGAGATCTGCATCTGCACGGCGCCCGTGGGCGGCAGCACGAGCGGCGCGGCGATCGTCAGTTCCTCGACCCGGTCACAGCCGGCCTGGTCGGCGGCGCGCACGGCCAGCTCCAGGAATCCGGTGCCGGGGAAGAAGATCCTGCCGTCGACGCTGTGGTCGGCGAGCCACGGGTGGGTGGCGAGCGACAGGGTGCCGGTGAGCAGGAGTTCGTCCGACCCGGCCACCGACATGGCGGCGCCGAGCAACGGGTGGTCGGCGGAGGCGAGGCCGAGGCCGGTGGCATCGACGGCGATCGCGGTCGCCTTGGGCCAGTAGCGCTCGTTCTGGAAGGCGTAGGTGGGCAGTTCGGCGGTGGTGGCGCCGGTGCCGGCGTGGAACGCCGCCCAGTCGACGGTGACGCCCGCGGTGTGCAGCCGGGCCAGCGCGGTGACGGCGCTGTGCTCCTCGGGGCGGTCCTTGCGCAGGAACGGGACGGTGACGGCGGTGGCGCTCTGCTGGGCCAGGGCCGCGAGCACGCCGTCGGGGCCGATCTCCAGCAGGACGTCGGCCCCGGCGTCGGCGAGCGCGCGCACGCCGTCGGCGAACCGCACGGCCTCGCGGACATGGCGCACCCAGTAGTCGGGGGTGGTCAGTTGTCCGTCGGCGGCGAGGGTGCCGGTGAGGTTGGAGACGACCGGGATCTGCGGCTCGTGGTAGGAGAGTGTCTCGGCGACCGTGCGGAAGTCGTCGAGCATGGGGTCCATCAGCGGCGAGTGGAAGGCGTGGCTGACGCGCAGGCGGGTGGTGCGGCGGCCCTGCGCGGCGAGCTGTTCGGCGACCGCGAGGGTGGCCTGCTCCTCGCCGGAGATGACGACGGAGGTGGGGCCGTTGACGGCGGCGACGGCGACGCCGTCGGTGAGCAGCGGCAGGACCTCGTCCTCGGTGGCCTCGACGGCGACCATGGCACCGCCGGGCGGCAGTGCCTGCATCAGTCCGGCGCGGGCGGCGACCAGCCGGCAGGCGTCCTCCAGCGAGAACACCCCGGCGACGTGCGCGGCAGCTATCTCACCGATGGAGTGACCGGCGACGAAGTCGGGGATGACGCCCCAGGACTCCACCAGGCGGAACAGGGCGACCTCGATCGCGAACAGGGCGGGCTGGGTGAAGCCCGTCTCGTTCAGCGGGGCTTCCTCGTCGCCCCAGATGATGTCGGCGAGGGAGGCGCCGAGTTCCTCGTCGAGCAGGTTCAGGACGCGGTCGAGAGCCTCGGCGAACACCGGGAAGCGGGCGTGGAGTTCACGGCCCATGCCGAGACGCTGGGCGCCCTGCCCGGAGAACAGGAGGGCGCTGCGGGTGCGGCCGGCGGGCTGGCCCTCGTGGGCGTCCGGGGCGGTGCCGCTCGCCAGCCAGGAGGCGAGCGTCTCGCGGCCGGCGGCGCCGTCCGCGCCGGTGACGACGGCGAGCCGGTGCTCCAGGGAGGCGCGGGTGGTGGCCAGCGAGAGCGAGGTGTCCAGTGCGCTCGGGGCGCCGGCGGTGTCCAGGTGGGCGAGGAGGGCGGCGGCCTGATCGCGCAGGGCGGCGGCGGAGCGTGCCGAGAGCAGCCACGGCAGGACACCGGCGGTGCGGGGCGCGGCCGGTGTCTCCTCCGGCTGGGCGGCCGGGGTTTCGGGTGCCTGCTCGACGATGACGTGCGCGTTGGTGCCGCTGACGCCGAAGGAGGAAACGCCGGTGCGCCGGGGGCGGTCGGGCGAGGTGGGCCAGGGGCGGCTCTCGGTGAGCAGCTCGACCTTGCCCTGGGTCCAGTCGACGTGGCTGGAGGGCCGGTCGACGTGCAGGGTCTCGGGCAGCACCCCGTTGCGCATCGCCATGACCATCTTCATGATCCCGGCGACGCCGGAGGCGGCCTGGGTGTGACCCATGTTGGACTTGATCGAGCCCAGCAGCAGGGGCTGTTCGCGGTCCTGGCCGTAGGTGGCGAGGATGCTCTGGGCCTCGATGGGGTCGCCGAGCGGCGTGCCGGTGCCGTGCGCCTCGACCACGTCGACGTCGCCGGCGTTCAGGCCCGCGTTGGCCAGGGCCTGCCTGATGACACGCTGCTGGGAGGGGCCGTTGGGCGCGGTGAAGCCGTTGGAGGCGCCGTCCTGGTTGACGGCGGAGCCGCGCACCACGGCGAGCACGGGGTGGCCGTTGCGCTGGGCGTCGGAGAGGCGCTCCAGGACGAGCACGCCTGCGCCCTCGGACCAGCCGGTGCCGTCGGCGGAGTCGGAGAACGCCTTGCAGCGGCCGTCGCTGGCGAGACCGCCCTGCCGGCTGAACTCGACGAGGGAGCCCGGCGTCGACATCACGTTGACGCCGCCGGCCAGAGCCAGGGTGCACTCGCCGTTGCGCAGCGACTGCACCGCGAGGTGCAGCGCCACCAGCGAGGAGGAGCAGGCGGTGTCGACGGTGATCGCCGGCCCCTCCAGGCCGAAGGTGTACGACAGCCGGCCGGAGGCGGCACTTGCGGCGATGCCGGTGCCGACGTCGCCGGTGGCGTCGTCCAGCGACCGCACCAGCAGGTAGGCGTAGTCCTGGCCGTTGGTCCCGATGAACGTGCCGGTACGGGTGGAGCGCAACTCGGTGATGTCGATGCGGGCGCGCTCGATCGCTTCCCAGGAGGTCTCCAGCAGCAGGCGCTGCTGCGGGTCCATGGTGACGGCCTCGCGCGGCGAGATCCCGAAGAAGCCGGGGTCGAAGTCGGCGATGCAGTCGAGGAACCCGCCGCGCTGGCTGACGGAGGTGTCCCGGGCGTCGGTGCCGCTGTTACGCAGCGCCTCCAGGTCCCAGCCGCGGTCATCGGGGAAGCCGGAGATCACATCGGTGCCGCCGGCGACCATGTCCCACAGGGCCTGCGGGGAGTCGACGCCGCCGGGGAAGCGGCAGCCCATGCCGACCACGGCGATCGGCTCCCGGGCCGCGGCCACGATCATCCGGTTGCGCCGGCGCAGCCGTTCGGTCTCCTTGACCGCTGCGCGCAGTGCCTCAACTACGTTCTCGGTGGGGGCGTTCATGGTCTGCTCCATCACACTTCACGCACATCGCGGTTACAGGTCGTCGGACTGGCCGTTGAGCGCGGCCCGCATCAGGTCTGCCACTGTCATCGAGCGACGGACTCGTCTTCTTCGTCGTCGGCCCCACCGCCCCGTCCGGCGAGCTGGAGAAGTGGCTCCAGAACACCGATCTCACGCAGCTGGCCGAGTGGTACTGAGGCCAGTACGGCCCTGATCTCGGTCTCCTCGCCGGACACTTCCGGCTCGTCGGGGACGAGCCGGCGAGGACGAACTCACCCAGCGCCGGCGGCGTCCGGTGGTCGGAGACCCGTGTCGCGGGCAGGCTCGGACCGGTCACGGCACCGAGCTGGTTGCGCAGCCCGACCGCACCGAGCGAGTCCACCCCGAGGTCCCGGAAGGACCGTTCGGCGCCGGCGGCGTCGCTGTCCGGATAGCCGAGCACCTGCGGTGCACGGGTGCGCACCAGGTCCACGACGGTGTCCGGCCGGCGGGCCGGTGCCATGGCCGCCAGCCGGTCGGCCCTTGCGGGGAGAAGCCATGGGGCGAGTTTGGCCGGAACTCCGGCAGGAAATCCCTAGTCCTTGGGGGGCTTTCGCCCGTAACCAGCTGTGCGTCAGCAAAAGGTCGCAGAGTTCATTTTCACGCGAGACCTGCGCGAGGCCGGCGTCGGCCGTCATCCGCATGAGCGCGGAGAAATCGACGTCGGGCTTCCGGCCGAGCTCTGCCCGTGCCTTGGAGCTGACGGCGCACAGCACCTCGGCCTCGGCGGGCCGGGCACCTCGACCCCGGCGGGCCGCACGGGCCCGGAGTGGATGAAGACGTGGTCCTCCCGGTCGAGGCCCGCGTGGTCAAAGGCGCAGCGGACCGCGTCGCGCACCGAGTGCGTCCGGCCGGTGCCGATCACGCAGTCGTCGGCCTCGTCCTGCTGGAGCATCAGACGCATGGCGCGGACGTAGTCGCCCGCGCAGCCCCGGTCGCGGAGCGCGTCCATGGTGCCTGGGGCCTGTCTGGAGACCGAGCTTGATGCGGGTCACCGCGAGAGAGATCTTGCGGGTCGTGAACTCCTGGCCGCGACGCGGCGATTCGTGGGCGCACAGCGTTCCGGAGACCGCGGCATGCCAAACGACTCGCGGTAGTTGCGGGTGATGAAGTGACCGTACGTCTTGGCCCGTGCCATAGGGGCTGCGCGGGTGG
This sequence comes from Streptomyces sp. NPDC088725, assembly GCF_044751305.1. Classification (NCBI taxonomy): domain Bacteria; kingdom Bacillati; phylum Actinomycetota; class Actinomycetes; order Kitasatosporales; family Streptomycetaceae; genus Streptomyces; species Streptomyces sp. NPDC088725. Next base: position 646,248 of record NZ_JBIVLO010000003.1, on the reverse strand, counting down.
AAGAGCGTGATCTCCCGCTGCGGCGTCTCGGCGGCCTTGCCGGAGATCTCCGAGGAGGACGCCTGGTAGAAACGGCCCCTCGGGGCCCGCCGTGCGGGCGTGCTCAACCCGCTCGCCATGCGGATGGCCTCCAGGACGCGCTGCACGCCCATGCCGTTCACTTCGGTGACCAACCCGGCCTGCTGCCAGGACCGAGGCATGAAGGAGATCGCGCCGAGTTTTGTACACCTCGTCGGGCTGCACCGTGTCGATGGCGGAGACCGGGCTGCGCTCGTCCATGAGGTGCCGTCCACAGAGGACGGGCCGGAGGCGAGCCGGCTCACCGGGACTCGAGCGGGTTGGCCGGGCCACGGATGAGGCCCCATACCTGTCACCCCTGCGACAGCAGGTGTTCCGCCGGACAGGACCGTCCTGACCGGTAATTCCGGTGATCAGTGCGCGCTTGGGAATTCATCCCCATCTCGACCGCAAAGAGACCGTCCAAACGCTGTGCTCAGTCGATGACCTGGCGTGGAGAAAGCAGTCCGGACGATAGTCACCGGAACGCTCGCAAACCGCAGAAGTCGATGTCAGCGCTTTCCGGGCTTAGTGGGGGATTCCCGAATCCTGGGCGGCTCAAGACGACCGAGAAGGCCGAACTTTAGGGAAATCCGGGTGTCGTGTACGGTCCACTGATTCTGTCGGCGTGCTGGCCGGCTCCATTCCAACGGGCGGCTGCGGCCGTCGTCAACCGGGGTGTCCTTCCGTGCTGTTGAGACTCCTACGCATACAACTGCGCCCTTATGCCGGCTCCGTTGTCGCGCTGATCGTCCTGCACCTGGTGCAGATCCTCGGCACGCTGCTGCTGCCGACACTGGGGGCCACACTCATCAACGAGGTGGTTGTCCGCGAAGACAGTGGTCGCGTCGGCAGCATCGGCGTGGCGATGGCGGTGATCGCGGTGGTGCAGATCGCCGCCTCGCTCGGTGCCGCGGCACTCGGCGCGCGCACCTCCACCGCCGTCGGCCGGGACCTCCGGTCCGCCGTCTTCCGCCGCGTGCTGGACTTCTCCGCCCGCGAAATAGGCCGCTTCGGCACCCCGTCGCTGCTGACCCGCTCGGTGAACGATGTGCAGCAGGTGCAGAACCTCACCCAGTCCGGGCTCGGCATCTTCGTCGCGGCCCCCCTGATGTGCCTGGGCAGTGTGGTGCTCGCGCTGCGCCAGGACGTGGTGCTGGCCCTGATCCTCATCCCCATGGTGGCGGTGGTGGGCATCTACTTCAGTCTGCTGCTGGCCCGCATGGCCGCCTTGTACGCCCGGCTCCAGCAGACGCTGGACCGTGTCGGGCGGCTGCTGCGCGAGCGGATCACCGGGGTGCGCGTGGTGCGCTCCTTCGCCCGCGACTCCTACGAGGGCGAGCGCTTCACCCGCACCAACGAGGAGCTCTTCGGCCTGTCCATGGGGGTGGGGCGGCTCATCGCGGTGATGCTGCCGACGGTCCTGCTGCTGATGAACCTCTTCACCCTGGTTCTGCTGTGGGTGGGGGCCCGGCGGATCACCTCGAGCAGCATGCAGATCGGCGCGCTCAGCGCCTTCCTCAGCTATCTGTCGCTCATCCTGATGTCCGTAGTGATGCTCGCCTTCGTGTTCCTGAACGTGCCGCGGGCCCGGGTGTGCGCGGAGCGGATCAGGGAGGTCCTCGACGCGGAGACCAGCGTCGTCCCGCCCGCCGAGCCGCGTCCCATGGCGGCTCCCGCCGGGCAGATCGAGCTGCTGGGCGCCGAGTTCCGCTACCCGGGCGCCGAGAACGCCGTGCTGCAGGACGTGTCGCTGACGCTGCGGCCCGGTGAGCGGGTGGCCGTCCTCGGCAGCACCGGCTCCGGCAAGACCACGCTGCTGCATCTGGTGCTGCGGTTGGTCGACGCGACCGCGGGCGAGGTACGGATCGGCGGCACGGATGTGCGCGAACTGGACCCGTCGGTGCTGGCCGCCGCCGTGGGCTACGTACCGCAGCGGGCGTATCTGTTCGCAGGGACCGTCGCGACCAATCTGCGCTTCGGGCGGCCGGACGCCACGGACGAGGAGCTGTGGGAGGTGTTGCGGGTCGCTCAGGCGGACGGCTTCGTGACCCAGCTCGGCGGCCTCGACGCGGAGATCTCCCAGGGCGGCACCACCGTCTCCGGCGGCCAGCGCCAGCGGCTGGCGATCGCACGGGCGCTGCTGCGCCGCCCCGCGATCTTCCTCTTCGACGACTCCTTCTCGGCGCTCGACCAGAGCACGGAGGCGGCACTGCGGGAAGCCCTCGTGCCCTACCTGGCGGACGCCACCGTGATCACCGTGACGCAGCGCGTGGCCTCCGTACACGACGCCGACCGGATCGTCGTCCTGGACCAGGGGGGCATCGCGGTCACCGGTTCCCATGACGCGCTGCTGCGCGACAGTCCCACCTACCGCGAGATCGCGCTCTCGCAGCGCACCCGAGAGGAAGCCACTCATGGCGCCGGACAATCCTGAGGAGCACGCAACGGACCGGCCGGTCCGCCGGCTCGCCGGACTGATGCGCCCGCACCGCCTATCCGTCATCCTTGCCCTGGCAGCGGGCGTCGTCGGCAGTTTCCTCAACGGTTTCGGTCCGCTGCTGCTGGGCCGCGTCACCGACCTGATCGCCGACGGGGTCCTCGGCAAGGGCGGACCGGCCCCCGGCATCGACTTCGGGTCACTCGGCAGGCTGCTGCTGATCCTGCTGGTCCTCTACCTCGCGGCCTCGGCGTTCATGCTGATCCAGAACTGGCGGGTGGCCTCGGTGGTCCGCCTGATCATCCATGACCTGCGGCACCGGACCCAGGAGAAACTGGCGCGGCTGCCGCTGCGCCACTTCGACCGGCAGCCGGCCGGCGAGACGCTCAGCCGCGCCACGGACGACGTCGACAACCTCCAGCAGACACTCCAGCAGACCCTGACCGATCTGATCAGCTCCATACTCTCGCTGGTCGTCATGCTGACCCTGATGCTGAGCATCTCGCCTTCGCTGGCCGGGGTGATGCTGCTGAGCGTCCCGGTGTCGGGGCTGCTCTCCGCCTGGATCGCCAAGCGGGCCCAGCCGCGGTACGCCGCCCAGTGGGACGCGAGCGGCAAGCTCACCGGGCACGTCGAGGAGATGTACGCCGGGCACGCGCTGGTGAAGGCGTTCGACCGGCGCGCGGAGGCCGAGCAGCGCTTCGACGAACGCAACGAGGCGGTGTACCGGGCCGGTGCCGGAGCGCAGTTCTCGTCCGGCGCGATCGAGCCCGTGATGATGTTCGTCGCCAACCTCGGCTATGTCGCGGTCGCCGTCTTCGGTGCCTGGAAGATCGTGGACGGCGCCCTGACCCTGGGCGAGTTGCAGGCGTTCATCCTGTACGCGCGCGGGTTCAGCCAGCCGATCGTGGAGATCGCCTCGGTCGCGGGCCGCCTCCAGTCCGGGGTGGCCTCCGCGAAGCGGGTGTTCACGCTGCTCGACACGCCGGAGCAGGACCCCGAACCGCGCCGGCCGCTCACCCTGGAGCGCGCCGAGGGCCGGGTGGAGTTCCAGGACGTGTCGTTCCGCTACTCCCCCGACGTGCCGCTCATCGAGGGGATGTCCCTGTCCGTGGAACCCGGCAGCACGGTGGCGATCGTCGGCCAGAGCGGCGCCGGCAAGACCACGGTCGCCAACCTGCTGATGCGCTTCTACGAGATCGACTCGGGCCGAATCCTCCTGGACGGCACCGACACCGCCGGGATGAACCGCGACGACCTGCGCTCCCGCTTCGGCCTCGTCCTCCAGGACACCTGGCTGTTCAACGGGACGATCGCCGAGAACATCGCGTACGGCGTCCCCGGCGCCTCCCGCGAGGAGGTCGTGGAGGCAGCCCGCGCGACCTGCGCCGACCGCTTCATACGCACCCTGCCCCAGGGCTACGACACGGTCCTGGACGACGAGTCCGGCAGTGTCAGCGCCGGGGAGAAGCAGCTCATCACGGTGGCGCGGGCGTTCCTCGCCAGGCCGAGCGTCCTCATCCTGGACGAGGCGACCAGCTCCGTGGACACCCGCACCGAGCTGCTCATCCAGCGCGCCATGAACACCCTGCGGGGGGACCGGACGAGCTTCGTCATCGCCCACCGCCTGTCCACCATCCGGGACGCGGATCTCATAGTCGTCATGGATTCCGGCCGGATCATCGAGCAGGGCACCCACGACCAGCTCATCGCGGCGGACGGCGCCTATGCCCGGTTGTACGCCGCCCGCGTCAACGCGCCCTCCGCCGACGTGGCGGTCGGCTGACCGGCGGAGCCAGCTCCCCGCGCACGCGGGGGATGGACCTGCCCCAGAAGTGACAGAAGGAGCCGCGCAGTGAGTGCCCAGCCCGACTATTCAACGGATCCCCGGATTCACGCGATCCCGCATACGATCGACGCCGTAGCCGCGGTTCTCGTCGGCGCCAAGCGGATGGCGTTCTACGCGGAGATCGGCCAGGCGGAGGAGGGGGAGCAGATCAACTCGGTTCTGCGCAAGTGGTGGATGGAGGCCATGTTCGACAGCCGCCCAGGCCGTGAACAGCGCCTCGCCGACACTGACGCGGGACACCGGCTGGTCTCCCTGCCGAGCTGACAAGCGGTGAGCAGTGAGCAGCCCCGGTCCCCGAGGGTGGACCATGGTCTGCAACGAGGACTCGGCGAACGTCCTGGAAGCGATGCGTCGCACCGGTAATCCCGAACTTCACGACCAAATCGTGTTCTTCCTCCGGGCACTCGCCATCGAGGCCGGCGCAGCTTTCGACGCCGACAAACCCTTACCTGGCTTACCCATGGGAGACGGGCGCTACAACGTCGAGGTCCCCCGGCTGCCCGTCCTGATCAGCTACACCCACTACCCAGGCTTGCGGGAGTTCCGCGTGACGGATCTCCTCTGGCTGGGCTGACTGAACTGATGCCCGCGAACGACCTCCGGCAGGGAAAGCGCCGGGGGTCGTTCGCGTCTGAGAGTACTGCCCGTTCCTCCTGCGGTGTCTCGACTCCGGTGGTGGCCGTCAGGTCCGCCCGCATGCTGGTCAGCGTGAATGCGGCCCGGTGGAGCGGCTGTTACCTGCGCCCCCGGGGATACGCCCCTGATCCCAGGCAGTGACAGAACGAGCGGACGAGATCGGCCCCCAGGTCACGCCGTCATCGCCTCGCGGACCTTCGCCGTGTCCACGAATTGTTCAAAGCGGACGATGCGGCCCGCTCGGACGGTGAAGTGGTGGGCGGCGCGGACGTTGATGTCCTTGGCGGTGGCCTTGTTGGTGGCGGTATAGCGGGCCAGGACCACGGCGTTCTCGCCGTCGACTCTTCGGCGGGCGGCAGAGGAACGGGTGGTGGATGGGCGGGCGTGTGCCCGGCTCCGCCGGAGGCTGTTGCAGTTGGTGGAGCCCCGCTCCGGACCGAGGGGGAAGGGAGGGGCGGAAGAGGTAGGGGCGGCCGGGCAGGTATTCCGTACTCAAGCCAGAAGGGTGGCGGCGGCTGGCCGTTCCGGGCGAACGCCGGCTGGGTGGCGGTCGGTTGCGGCTCGGCCCCGGGCCAGGCCGCCCCTTATCGATCCGGCGCAACGCCGGGGGAGGCAGCGTGAGCCGCAGGTGAGGGCAGCCGACCGCTGGATGCCCCCGCGTTCCCGACGGCCGCCCCCCAATGCGGTCACGACTGTGAACGGCAGCCACAGGAGGGCTCGTTCACGCGTCGCTCCTCGCACTATTCATCGGGCTCGCTCTCGCGAGGAGCACGGGCCGGGCGGTGCCGAGCGGTAGGGGCGCCCGTTACCGGCCCGTGTGGGCAGTTCAGCCCCAGGTCATTTCGCCCTTGGCAACCTTCGCGCCGAGCTGCGCGGCGATGGGTATCCCCGCGTCCGGGTAACGGACGACCAGTGCCACCTGTTCGGGGTGAAGCCGCTCGACATCGACGAGATCGTGCGCGACTGGAGCGAGCGGCGGGCGGGCTGACCGCCCCCGAATTCGCTTCCCGCTGCCCTCAACCGGCCCCCAACCAACCTTTCCCGAAACGTGACTGGCGACCTGTCGCCATACCGGACTGAACCGGTGTTCGAGCGGGCAACTTCTCGATACGCCGACAGCGCGACCGATGCGGCGAAGAAGGAGCGGACATGGAAATCTCCGGTGTCATCACGGCCATCGTGATCGGCATTGTCATCGGCATTCTGGGGCGGCTCGTCGTGCCCGGGCGCCAGCACATCGGTGTGTTCTGGACGATCGTCGTCGGCATCGTCGCGGCGCTGATCGGTACGGCGATCGCGGCGGCGTTCGGTGTCGCCGACACCAGCGGTCCCGACTGGGTCGAGTGGGGCATTCAGATAGTCCTGGCGGCGATAGGTGTCGCCGCGCTGGACCGCGCGAAGACTTCGCGCTGAGGGCTGGGCTTCGCCTGGAGGCCTCGTCGGACGCCTCGCCGGGGCGGGTCCTGCGCCGGGCGGGTCTCGCGCGGCGCGGGCGTGCCCGGAGGGCTCGGGCTTCAGGGAGCACGCGGCTACGTGTCGCCAGGTATCGGTAGGCGTCGCCGTGTGGCTATACCCCGCTGTGCAGAGGACGGCCGCTGAGCAGGTTCCAGCGACCGTCCCTGCCGCTCAACTCCGTGACGGAAAGCGGTCGTACGTCGATCCGCCAGAACGCCTGAGGCCCCGCGCCGAGCGCGTGTACGGCGGCGGCGCGGACGATGTCCGGTTCCGCGACGGCGACGACGCGACCCTTCGCCGGGGTGGCGCGGGTCGCCTGGCCGGAGGTCAGTCCGTCGAGCCATTCGCCTGCGCGGGCGAGCAGCGCGAGCAGCGGTTCTCCGCCGTGCGGTGCGGAAGCGGGGTCCGAGAGCCAGGCAGCCACCGACTCCGGTTCCGCTGCGGCCACTTCGTCCAGCGTCCTGCCCTGCCAGCGGCCCATCGCGCACGGAGCGAGACCGGGCAGCGACTCGGCTTGCAGACCGAGCGCTTCTGCGGTCTCGCGGCAGCGCCGGGAGGGGGAGACGTACAGGGTGGCGGTCGGCGCGACCATCGCCTGGGCACTGCCCCGTGCCGCTTCGGCCTGCCGCAGTCCGGCGGAGTCGAGCCCGCCGCGTGGGCCGACGGGTCGGTCCGCTGAGGCGTCGAGCCCATGGTCTGCGGCGTCGGGTTCGCCGAAGCGGGCTTCGCGCAGGGCGGGGCCGAGAGCCGGCGCGATGAACAGCACCCGGGTGGTCATTCGGCGTTCCTCGCTGTGCGGTGGCTTTCGCCTCACGGTACGTGCCAGTCCGGTGCCGGTGGCAGCGGCGGTCGTCCGGGGGAGCGAGGACAGGCCCGGGAGGTGGGGACCGGTCGGGGCGGTGGGGACCGGTCGACCGACGCGGGCGTTCTCGGAGAGCTGTCGCCCGACGCGGGCCGGGCGCGGGCCGCGAAGTAGAGTTCGGTTTGTCCTTTCCCCAGCTCAGAGGTGTACGACAGTGAGTCAAGGACCCCCCGATCCCGCGCTGACCGTCGTCGGGATCGGTGCCGACGGCTGGCAGGGGCTGGCGGAACCGTCGCGTGACGCCCTGCGCGACGCCGAGGTGGTGATCGGCGGGCGCCGGCAGTTGGAACTGCTCCCGCACGAGTGCGCGGGCGAGCGCGTGGCATGGCCGTCGCCGCTGCGGCCCGCCGTGCCGGGGCTGCTCGCGGCTCACGCCGGGCGCCGGGTCTGCGTGCTGGCGAGCGGGGACCCGATGTTCTACGGCATCGGGCGCGCGCTGTTCGAGGAGACGGGCGCCGGGGCGCTGCGCGTGCTGCCGCATCCGTCCTCCGTGTCGTACGCCTGTGCCCGGCTGGGCTGGCCGTTGGAGGACACCGAGGTGGTCACGCTGGTCGGCCGCCCGGTCGGCCGGCTCGCCGCCGTGTTGTACGACGGCCGCCGGGTCCTCGTACTCAGCGCGGGCGCCACGACGCCCGGCGACGTGGCGGCGCTGCTGCGCGAGCGCGGGTACGGGCCGAGCCCGGTGTCCGTACTCGAACAGCTCGGCGCGGAGGGTGAACGGCGTGTCGACGGTACAGCGGAGACGTGGGACGTGCCTGCGGGCGACCCGTTGAACGTGGTCGCGGTGGAGTGCCGCCGGGCGGCGGACGCGTTGCGGCTCGGAGCCGTACCGGGGCTGCCGGACGCCGCGTACGAACACGACGGCCAGCTCACCAAGCGCCACGTACGCGCCGCCACGCTCTCCGCGCTCGCGCCCGCGCCGGGGGAACTGCTGTGGGACATCGGGGGCGGGTCGGGTTCGATCGCGGTCGAGTGGCTGCGGACGCACCGTACGTGCCGGGCAGTGTCGGTCGAGCGCGACCCGGTGCGCGCGGAGCGGATCGGCCGCAACGCGCACGCGCTCGGCGTCCCCGGCCTGCGCGTCGTCACCGGCGCCGCGCCCGCTGCCCTGGCGGAACTGCCGGTGCCGGACGCGGTGTTCATCGGCGGCGGCCTGACGGTCCCGGGGCTGCTTGCGGCGTGCTGGGAGGCGTTGCCGGTGGGCGGGCGACTGGTCGCCAACACGGTGACGCTGGAGTCCGAGGCGCTGCTGGCCGACTGGTACCGCCGCTTCGGCGGTGAGCTGGTACGACTGTCGGTCGCGCACGCGGTGCCGGTCGGCGGCTTCACCGGCTGGCGGCAGGCGATGCCCGTCACGCAGTGGTCGGTCACCAAAACCAACTCAGCCTCTGGAGAAGAACGATGACCGTGTACTTCATCGGCGCAGGACCCGGCGCCGCCGACCTGATCACGCTGCGGGGCGCGCGCAGGCTGGCGGAGAGCCGGGTGTGCCTGTACGCGGGCAGCCTGGTGCCGCGCGAACTGCTCGCCGAATGCCCCGCGGACGCGCGGCTGATCGACACCGCGCGGATGGATCTGGACGGCATCACGGCGGAACTGGTCCGCGCACACGAGGAGGGCCACGACGTCGCACGGCTGCACTCGGGCGACCCGTCGGTCTTCAGCGCCGTCGCGGAACAGATGCGACGGCTGGACGCGGCGGGCGTGCCGTACGAAATGGTCCCGGGCGTACCGGCGTTCGCAGCGGCGGCGGCCGCACTGAACCGCGAACTGACGGTACCGACGGTCGGCCAGACGGTCATCCTCACACGCGTCGCCCAGCAGGCGACACCGATGCCGGAGGGCGAAGACCTGGCCACCCTGGGCAGAAGCGGCGCGCTGCTGGTGCTGCACCTGGCGGCGAGGTACGTGGACCGCGTGGTGGACGAACTGCTCCCGCACTACGGCGCGGACTGCCCGGCAGCGGTAGTGGCGATGGCCAGCCGCCCGGACGAACTGGTGCTGCGCGGCACCCTGGCCGACATCGCGTCCCAGGTAAAGGCGGCGGGCGTGGTCCGCACGGCGGTCATCATGGTCGGCCGCACGCTGGGAGCGGAACAGTTCCGCGACAGCCACTTGTACTCGTCGGAACGGGAACGGGGGGATGGTGGGGCGCGGGTTGCGTAGGGACGCCGAGCACGGGCCGGGTGTTATGAGTGATATGCCGGAGTCGGCGAAAGTTGCTGAAAACGGCGAGGGTTGCTCGTAAACTCCCAGGTCGGAGAGTCTGCTCCCCGCGCGTGCGGGGATGGACCCCACGACGGCCAGACGCTCACCGACCCGCACGCCTGCTCCCCGCTCACGCGGCCCCCCGCACCCCGCTGCGCCCCACCACCGTCCCCGCCCTGTCGATGCAGATCACGTCCACCGCCACCGGCGCCCCCCGCAGCACGCTCAGCGCCTGGTCGCGGGCCGTCGTTGCCACCGCGTCGCCCAGGGGGATGGCCCCGGCCTGGCACAACTGGAGTGCTGCCAGGCCCGTGTTGGCCTCCGCCACTTCGGCCGTCAGAGACGCGTTCGCGCCTGCTTTCGCGGCCAGGCCGGCCAGGAACGCCTTGTCCACCTGGGAGCGGGCCGAGTGGAGGTCCAGGTGGCCCGCCGCGAGTTTGGAGAGTTTGGCGAAGCCGCCGCAGATCGTCAGGCGGTCCACCGGGTGGCGGCGTACGTATTTCAGTACCGCGCCCGCGAAGTCGCCCATGTCCAGCAGCGCGTCCTCGGGCAGCCCGTAGGTCGCCACCACGGTCTTCTCCGACGTCGAGCCCGTGCAGCCCGCCACATGCGTACGGCCCGCCGCGCGGGCCACGTCCACGCCTCTGCGGATCGAGTCGATCCAGGCCGAGCAGGAGTACGGGACCACGATGCCCGTCGTGCCGAGGATCGAGAGACCGCCGAGGATGCCCAGGCGCGGGTTCCACGTCGAGCGGGCGATCTCCTCGCCGTTGTCGACCGAGATCGTGATCTCCACGTCTCCCGTGCCGCCGTGCCGCTCCGCCACCTCCGCCACATGGGAACGCATCAGCCGGCGCGGTACGGGGTTGATCGCCGGTTCGCCGACGTCCAGCGGGAGTCCGGGGCGGGTGACCGTCCCCACGCCGGGGCCCGCGCGGAAGACCACGCCCGCGCCCGGCGGCAGCAGGCGTACCGTCGCGCGGACCAGGGCGCCGTGGGTGACGTCCGGGTCGTCGCCCGCGTCCTTGACCACCGCGGCCATGGCCCGGTCGGGGGACCGTTCCTCCATCGCCAGCGCGAACGCCGGGGTGTGGCCCTTGGGGAGCGTGATGGTGACCGGGTCCGGGAAGTCGCCGGTGAGCAGCGCCGTGTACGCGGCTGTCGTCGCGGCCGTCGCGCACGCACCGGTCGTCCAGCCGGAGCGGAGGCCGGTGTGCTTGAGTTGGGCGTCGCGGCCACCCGCGCCGCCCCCCGTACGGCCGCCTCCGGCGCCCGTGCCCGTACCCGGCTCAGTCATGGGAAGACCTGGAAGATTCGATGGACGAGATGTCCCATGTGCTGATCCTCGGCGGGACCACCGAAGCCCGCCGCCTCGCCGAAGCCCTCGCGGAGGCTCCGTACGGAACGTTCCGCGTCACGACCTCCCTCGCCGGACGCGTCGCGCGCCCCGTGCTGCCGCCCGGTGAGGTGCGGATCGGCGGGTTCGGGGGCGCGGACGGGCTGGCCCGATGGCTGTACGAGCACCGTGTGGACGCGCTCATCGACGCCACCCATCCCTTCGCCGGAACGATCAGTTTCAACGCGGCACACGCGGCCGCCCGTGCCCATGTTCCTCTGCTGGCGCTCCGCCGGCCTTCCTGGGTCCCGGCCGACGGCGACGACTGGCACCCGGTCGGCTCACTGGACGAGGCGGCCGCCGCGCTGCCCGCGCTGGGCCGGCGGGTGTTCCTGACCACCGGGCGCATGGCGCTCGCGGCCTTCGCGCGGGTCGACGCGTGGTTTCTCGTACGGTCCGTGGACGCGCCCGAGCCGCCGTACCCCGACCGCATGGAGACGCTGCTCGACCGCGGCCCCTTCACCCTGGACGGCGAGCGGGAGCTGCTGCGCCGCCATCGCATCGACGTCGTCGTGACGAAGGACAGCGGCGGGGCCGCCACCGCTCCCAAGCTCACCGCCGCGAGGGAGGCGGGGCTGCCGGTCGTGGTCGTACGCCGGCCGCCCGTGCCCGAGGGTGTCGCGGTCGCGGCCACGGTCGCGGAGGCGGTCGCCTGGCTCGGCGACCGCGGCCAACGTCCCTGACACCGCCCGCACGCGAGTGAGGAGGTCAGGCCCCGGGTGCCGGGACCGACCCGGACCCCGCCACGGACCCGGCCCCCGGAGCCGACCCGGCCTCGGGCACGGGCGCCTCCGGGTAGCGCCTCGGCGTCCACACCACCTGCTCGCCGTCGCCCCTGCGTACCGTCACCGTCTGCGTCGACCCGACCAGCAGGATCGTGCGCATGTCCACCTGCGACGGGTCCAGGTCCGCGAGCCGGACGATCCGTACGCGCTCCTCCGGGCCGCCGACATCGCGCGCGAGCACGACGGGCGTGTCCGGCGTGCGGTGTTCCAGCAGCAGTTCGCGGGCCTTGCCCACCTGCCACGTACGGCTGCGCGAGCCCGGGTTGTAGAGCGCGAGGACCAGGTCGGCCGCGGCGGCCGCGTGCAGCCGGGCCGAGATGACCTCCCATGACTTGAGCCGGTCGGAGAGGGATATCACCGCGTAGTCGTGGCCGAGCGGCGCGCCCGCGCGTGAGGCCGCCGCGTTGGCGGCGGTGAGGCCCGGGAGGATCCGTACCGGCACGTCGCGGTACGGATCGGCCGACGCCACTTCCAGGACAGCCGTGGCCATCGCGAAGACGCCCGGATCGCCGGACGAGACCACCGCCACCCGGTGCCCGCGCCGCGCCAGGTCGAGGGCGAATTCCGCGCGCTCCGACTCGACCTTGTTGTCCGAGGGGTGGCGGCGCTGGCCCGGACGTACCGGAACGCGGTCCAGATAGGTGGTGTAGCCGACGAGGTCCTCGGCGGCGGCCAGTTCACCGCGCGCCTCCGGCGTCAGCCAGAGCGGTCCCGCAGGGCCGGTGCCGATGACGACCACTTCGCCGTGACCACCGGGGCCGCTCACATCACCGTGGTCGGCGGACGATACGGCCTCGGGCACCGGCACCGACGTAGACGCAGGCACCGGCAGCGCGGCGACGCGGCTCGGCAGCACCGCCACCGAGAAGTACGGCACCGACTCCGGGTCCGTGTCGGCGAGGGCGCCGGTGCGCTCGCCGCTCATCGTCGCGCGTTCGACATAGCGCGCGTCCGCGAGCCGTCCCGAGCGCTCGATCGCGCGCCGCACCGTGGGGAACGTACGGCCGAGCTTCATCACCACGGCGGAGTCCGTGGACGCCAGGCGGGCCGTCAGTTCCTCCTCGGGCAGCGTGCCCGGCAGGATCGTCAGCACCTCCTCGCCCTCCACCAGCGGCGCGCCGAGCCGGGCCGCGGCCGCGCTCACCGACGTGACGCCCGGTATGACCTCCGTCGGATAGCGGCCGGCGAGCCGCTTGTGCATGTGCATGTAGGAGCCGTAGAAGAGCGGGTCGCCCTCGGCGAGCACGGCGACCGTGCGCCCGGCGTCCAGGTGCGCGGCGAGCCGGGCCGCCGACTCGGCGTAGAACTCGTCCATCGCGCCCTGGTAGCCGCCGGGGTGGTCGGTGGTGCCCGTCGTGACCGGGTAGACCAGCGGTTCTTCGATGTGGTCGGCGCGCAGGTACTCCGCCGCGATGGAACGGGCGATGGAACGGCCGTGCCCGGCGCTGTGATAGGCGATGACCTGGGCTTCCGTGATGATCCGCACGGCCCGTACGGTCATCAGCGCGGGGTCGCCGGGACCGAGGCCGACGCCGTACAGCCGGCCGACACCCGCGAGATCGCCCGCGCCCGCAGCAGAGTCCACGCCCGCGCCCGGAGCCGAGTCCACGCCCGCAGCCGGGCCCGCACCCGCGCCCGCATCCCCGTTCACACCGGCACTCACACTCACCGTGTTGCTGTTCTCGCTCACTACTCTTCCTCGCTCGCGATCGCGTTGACGGCCGCCGCCGCCAGGGCGCTGCCGCCGCGGCGGCCCCGTACCACCAGGTGGTCGAGGGCGGCGGGGTGCGCGGCCAGCGCGTCCTTGGACTCGGCGGCGCCGATGAAACCGACCGGCACGCCGATGATGGCCGCCGGGCGCGGGGCGCCGTCCTCGATCATTTCCAGCAGGCGGAAGAGAGCGGTCGGCGCGTTGCCCACGGCGACCACCGCGCCGCCCATCCGCTCGCGCCACAGCTCAAGGGCGGCCGCGCTGCGGGTCGTTCCCATCTCGGCGGCCAGCGCGGGCACCGAAGGGTCGGAGAGGGTGCATATGACCTCGTTGTCCGCGGGCAGCCGCTTGCGGGTCACACCGCTGGCGACCATGGCGACATCGCACAGGATCGGCGCGCCGGCGCGCAGGGCCTCGCGGGCGCGGGCCACCACACCGGTGGTGAAACCGAGGTCGCGCACGAGGTCGACCATGCCGCAGGCGTGGATCATGCGGACCGCGACCTGCGAGACGTCTGCGGGCAGGCCGGAGAGGTCCGCCTCCGCACGGATGGTGGCGAAGGACTGGCGGTAGATCGACGCACCGTCCTTCTCGTACTCGAACGCTGTGGACACTGAGGTCTCGCTCATCTCGTCATCGTGGTGGTCCGTGCCGTCGCGACCGCGTCGGCGAGTTCTGTTCGTGTGTGGGTGCGCGCGATGGGCGCCGATCCCCGTACGGCCCGTACACCCCGTACGGATATCTCGTAGCCCCCCTCGCCCGTCGCGACCACGTCGACATGATCCCCCTGGGGACGGCCGCAGCGCCGTTCGCAGCCCGACCAGTAGACGGGCAGCAGCCCTACCGGTCCGCCCGCCGACGGCACGTCCGACGACACCGCCGCCGCGTCCGCCCGTACGTCCGAGAGCGACTTCGCGCACCCCGGCCGTCCCGTGCAGGCGCCGACACCTTGCCAGACGGAGTCGGGGGCGGTGACCAGGCCGGCCGTACGGAACCGGTCCAGCAGGTCGCGGGCCGCGCCGGGGTCCAGGCCGGGAACGAGGACGATCACCCCGCGCCACGGAGTCACCCGAAGCGTGGCGTCCTCCATGGCGAGCATCCGCCACTGCGCCACGCTCAGCCGCCCCAGCGGCGCGTAGACGGAAAGGGCCGCCGTCCGGCCGTCGGGGGAGTGGACCAGCCCCGGAGCGGGACCGCCTGCCTCCGGGCCGTCCTCCAGGCCGGTTTCCGGGCCGCCTTCCGAGTCCGTTTCACGTTCGCGGTCCGGCGGTACGGACTCCGCCGCGATCCCCGCCCCGGCCAACGCGGACGCGATCGCGGCCTCCAAGCCGCCCCCGGACCCGTCCGTGAACCCGGACCCGTCCGTGAACCCGGACCCGTCCGTGAACCCTGCCCCGTCCGTGAACCCGGCCCCGTCCGTGAACCCGGACCCCGCAGGAAGCTCCCGCACCCGCCACGCGCCGGTCCCGCACGCCGCCGCCACCGTGAGAAACGTCTCCGCCGCCAGCAGCGCCGCGCGCGGTGCGTCGGCCGCGGACACCCGCAGACCCGGGCGATTCGCCCCGGTACGCAACTCCGCCGTCCCCGCGCTCCGTGCGAGCAACGTCACATCCGCGCCCAGCCCCGCCACATCCCCGCGGCCGTCGTCCAGCGCGAACAGGAACCGGCCGGAAAGTGCCGTCGCCTCCGGGCTCGCGCACAGCAGCGCGTCCAACTCCCGCGCCCACGCCTGCACCTCGCCGAACCCGCGACCGTCAAGGCCCGCCAGGGGCGACGCCACCACATTGCGGACCCGCTCGTGCTCCTCCGACGGCAGCAGGCCCGCGCCGTGCAGCAGCGCGGCCAGCTCGCCCCCGCAGCTCTCGCCGAGGCCGCGCAGCTGCACATTGCCGCGCGAGGTGATGTCCAGCCGCCCGTCCCCCAGGCGCTCGGCCGCGTCCGCGAGCACCCGGGCCTGCCGGGACGTCAGCACCCCGGCCGGCAGCCGCAGTCGGGCCAGCCGGCCGTCGTCGGCGGCATGCAGCCGCAGCGCGCCGGGGCAGGCGTCGCCGCGCTCGCGGACGGGAGCTTCGTCCCGGTTCACGGGCGTTGGCGAAGTGGGTGACATGGCGGCGAGCATACCCACGTACGTTCGACCTCCCACCAGACTGGCGAGCACTCGCCACGGCCGTTTCCGGCAGCTCGCCGCGGGCAGCCTCCGGGCGTCCTCCCCGCCCGTGACCTGCAGCACCTACTATGCAGACGGCGGTCCGACAGGTCCGTCATCGCCAGCGACGGCGTCTCGGGGAGGAAGCCGGTGAGAATCCGGCGCGGTCCCGCCACTGTGAGCCCGGCACCTGCCGGGTGAGTCAGGAACTCCCGCCGTCCCACATCACCGCCCGGGGCGCGGACCCCGAGGAAGGCCAGACGCCGCATGATCCTGCTCCTGTCGACGTCCGACACCGACCTGCTCAGCGCCCGTGCGGCGCAGGGCCCGGTGCCGTACCGCTTCGCCAACCCGTCCCGGCTCGCACTCGACGACCTGCCCGCGCTGCTCGACGGCGCCGACCTCGTGGTCGTACGCCTCCTCGGCGGCCTGCGCGCCTGGCAGGACGGCATCGATCACCTCCTGGGCGACGGCTCCTCCGGCACGCCCGTCGTGGTGCTCACCGGTGAACAGGCCCCCGACGCGCAGCTGATGGAGGCGTCCACCGTCCCCATAGGCATCGCGGCGGAAGCGCACGCCTATCTGGCACACGGAGGCCCCGCAAACCTCGAACAGCTGGCGCGTTTCCTGTCCGACACGGTGCTCCTCACCGGCCACGGCTTCGAGCCGCCCGCCGCCGCGCCCACCTGGGGCCCGCTGGAGCGCACCGCGCGCGCCGACGCCTCCGGGCCGCTGATCGCCGTCCTCTACTACCGCGCGCATCACATGAGCGGCAACACCGCGTTCGTGGACGCCCTGTGCTCGGCGATCGAGGACGCGGGCGGCCGGGCCCTCCCGCTGTACGTGGCCTCCCTGCGCGCCCCCGAGGCCGAGTTGTTGGACGCGCTGGGCGCGGCCGACGCACTGGTCACCACCGTCCTCGCCGCGGGCGGCACGAAGCCCGCCGAAGCGTCGGCCGGCGGTGACGACGAGTCGTGGGACGCGGGCGCGCTCGCCGCCCTGGGTGTGCCGATCCTCCAGGCCCTGTGCCTCACCAGCTCGCGCGCCGACTGGGAGGAGAACGACGAAGGGCTCTCGCCGCTGGACGCGGCGGGCCAGGTGGCCGTGCCCGAGTTCGACGGCCGCCTCATCACCGTCCCGTTCTCCTTCAAGGAGATCGACGAGGACGGCCTCCCCTCGTACGCCGCTGACGCCGAGCGCGCCGCGCGCGTCGGCGGGATCGCCGTGCGCCACGCCCGCCTGCGGCACATCCCGAACCCCGACAAGCGCCTCGCCCTGGTGCTCTCCGCGTACCCGACCAAGCACTCCCGGATCGGTAACGCGGTGGGGCTCGACACCCCCGCGAGCGCCGTCGCGCTGCTGCGCCGCCTCCTTGCGGAGGGCTACGACTTCGGTACGGAAGAGGTCCCGGGCCTGGAGTCGGGCGACGGGGACGAGCTGATCTACGCCCTGATCGAGGCCGGCGGCCACGATCAGGAGTGGCTCACCGAGGAGCAGTTGGCCCGTAATCCGGTCCGTATCCCGGCCGCCGACTACCGCCGCTGGTACGCGCAGCTCCCCGCCGACCTGCGCGAGTCGGTCGAGCGGCACTGGGGCCCGCCGCCCGGCGAGATGTTCGTGGACCGCAGCCGCAACCCCGAGGGCGACATCGTCCTGGCGGCGCTGCGCCGGGGCAATCTGCTGATCCTCATCCAGCCGCCGCGCGGCTTCGGCGAGAACCCCATCGCGATCTACCACGACCCCGATCTGCCGCCCTCGCACCACTACCTGGCCGCGTACCGCTGGATCCAGGCGACCCGCGAGGACGGCGGGTTCGGCGCCGACGCCATGATCCACCTCGGCAAGCACGGCAATCTGGAGTGGCTGCCGGGGAAGAACGCGGGGCTTTCCGCCTCCTGCGCCCCGGACGCGGCGCTCGGCGACCTGCCGCTGATCTACCCCTTCCTCGTCAATGACCCCGGCGAGGGCACGCAGGCCAAGCGGCGTGTGCACGCCACGCTCGTGGACCACCTCGTACCGCCGATGGCGCGCGCCGAGTCGTACGGCGACATCGCGCGCCTCGAACAGCTTCTGGACGAGCACGCGGCGATCGCCTCCATGGACCCGGCGAAGCTGCCCGCGATCCGCGCGCAGATCTGGACGCTGATCCAGGCGGCCAAGCTCGACCACGACCTGGGCCTCGAAGACCGCCCGGACGACGACGGCTTCGACGAGTTCATCCTGCACATCGACGGCTGGCTGTGCGAGATCAAGGACGCGCAGATCCGCGACGGCCTGCATGTGCTCGGCGGCGCGCCGACCGGAGAGGCGCGCGTCAATCTGGTCCTCGCGATCCTGCGCGCCCGGCAGATCTGGGGCGGTACGACCAACCTCCCCGGGCTGCGGGAAGCGCTCGGTCTCGACGAGTCGGCCGCCACCCGCACCGCCGCCGACGAGACGGAGGAGCGCGCCCGCGCGCTCGTCCAGGCGATGGAGGACGCGCAGTGGGACCCGGCCGCCGTCGCCCGCGTCGCGGAGGGACACCCGCGGGCCGTCGCCGACATCCTCGGCTTCGCGGCGCGCGAGGTGGTGCCGCGGCTGGCCGGTACGACGGCCGAGATCGACCACGCGGTCCTCGCGCTGAACGGCGGTTTCGTGCCCGCCGGACCTTCGGGCTCCCCGCTGCGCGGCCTGGTCAACGTGCTGCCGACGGGCCGTAACTTCTACTCCGTCGACCCCAAGGCCGTTCCCTCGCGCCTCGCCTGGGAGACGGGCCAGGCCCTGGCCGACTCCCTCCTGGAGCGTTACCGCACGGACAACGGCGACTGGCCGACCTCGGTCGGTCTCTCCCTGTGGGGTACGAGCGCGATGCGCACCTCGGGCGACGACATCGCGGAAGCGCTCGCGCTGCTGGGTGTCCGGCCGGTCTGGGACGACGCCTCGCGCCGGGTGACGGGTCTTGAGGCCGTGTCCCTGGACGAGCTGGGCCGCCCGCGCATCGATGTCACCCTGCGCATCAGCGGTTTCTTCCGTGACGCGTTCCCGCACGCCATCGCGCTGCTGGACGACGCCGTACGGCTGGCCGCCTCGCTGGAGGAGCCCGACGACGCCAACTTCATCCGGGCCCACGCCCAGGCGGATCTGGCGGCCCACGGCGACGAACGCCGCGCGACCACCCGGATCTTCGGCTCCCGGCCCGGCACGTACGGCGCGGGCATCCTCCAGCTCATCGACAGCCGCGACTGGCGCACGGACGCCGACCTCGCGGAGGTCTACACGGTCTGGGGCGGCTACGCCTACGGCCGCGAGCTGGACGGCCGGCCGGCCAGGGACGAGATGGAGACCGCGTACAAGCGCATCGCGGTCGCCGCCAAGAACACCGACACCCGCGAGCACGACATCGCGGACTCCGACGACTACTTCCAGTACCACGGCGGCATGGTCGCCACCGTGCGCGCGCTCAAGGGCACCGCCCCCGAGGCGTACATCGGCGACTCGACCAGGCCCGAGACGGTCCGTACGCGCACGCTGGTCGAGGAGACGTCCCGCGTCTTCCGCGCCAGGGTGGTCAACCCCCGCTGGATCGAGGCGATGCGCCGCCACGGCTACAAGGGCGCCTTCGAGCTGGCCGCGACGGTCGACTACCTCTTCGGGTACGACGCGACGACCGGCGTGGTCGCCGACTGGATGTACGACAAGCTGACGGAGACGTACGTCCTGGATCCGGAGAACCGCGCGTTCCTCCAGGAGGCCAATCCCTGGGCGCTGCACGGGATAGCCGAGCGGCTGCTCGAAGCGGAGTCGCGCGGGATGTGGGCCAAGCCGGATCCGGCGGTGCTGGACGCGCTGCGGAAGGTGTTCCTGGAGACGGAAGGCGAGCTGGAGGGCGAGGACGACTGACGTTCACGGGTGCCGGGACGACTGACGGTCGTCGGCGGCCCGGCGGTGGAACTCCCCTGGATCCCGGGTGAGTTCCGCCGCCGCCCCGAGTCACGTCCGCCGCCTCGGAAGCCCTTCGAGGCGCCTCAGAGGTCCTTCGCGGGCCAGTTGAGCAGCCGCGCCCCGATCGCCGCCGTCTGGAGCGTGTACCGGTGCTCGGGGCGCGCCGGGTCGGCGCCGGTCAACTGGTGTATGCGATCGAGCCGGTAGGTGAGCGCGCGGACGCTCAGCGACATCCGGCGGGCCGCCTCGGCCGCGACGCAGCCGGAGTCGAAGTAGCACACGAGGGTGTCGACCAGCGTCTGCGCGCCGCCGCGCGCCTGCTGAAGCGGGATGAGCGTGCTGCGCACCAGATCCGCGAGGGCTTCCCGGTCGCGTGAGAGCACGGGATAGACCAGCAGATCGGCCGCGTGCAGGACCGGCCCCCCGAGGTCCAGGAGGTCGCCCAGTTCGAGGGCGTTGAGGGCTTCCTCGTAGCTGTGGACCACGCCGCCCGCGCCCGGGTGCGAGCGGCCGATGGCGACGCGCCCGCCGTCCGTGGCGGCATACGCGTGCTTCGCGAAGTAGGTGAGGACGTCGTCCTGGTTGCCGGGCGCGACACAGATCAGCCGGCCGTCCTTGGTGGTGAGCAGGATGCGGCGGTTCCCGAACCGGCCGATGAGGGCGAGTTCCACCGTGCGCGCGGCCGGATCGGTCTCGGTGTACTCGTACGGCCCCTGAGCGACGGCGACCGCGTGCGCCTGGGAGAGCCGCAGCCCGAACCGCTCGGCGCGCTCGGCGAGCCTGCCCAGGTCGCTGCGCCCGTACAGCAGGTCGTCGACGAACTCGCGGCGGGCGGCCTCCTCCTTGCGTACGGCGGTGCTCTGGGCCCGCTCGTACCCCTCGGCGAACGCGTCGACCGCCTGCTCCACGGCCGCGAGCAGCCCGGCGGGAGAGGCACCCGCAGGCCATGACTCGCGGGTGACGGCCAGGTGCCTGCTGACCAGGGCGCGCAGCCCGAGGCCGTCGGCGGCGGCCCGTTCGCCGAGCGTGCGGCGCGTTTCGAGTTCGTCCCTGGTCGGACGGCGACCGGTCGCGGCGACCTCCGCGATCATCTGGGCGTATCCGTCCAAGTACGCGGCGAATCTCTCGTTTTCCCCGTGTATCACCGGTATCCCCCGGTTCGTCATATGTTCCCCCGCCCCTAGGACCCCGCCGCGTCGGCGGGTGTTCGCGCGTGGATCCGGCACCGTATCGACGTAAAGATTGCCGGAATCCGGCAATGCGCGGATACCGCATGTACTGCAAAAATGTATATCGCACCAACGGGGGAGTGGCTGCGGTGCCGGAACGCGGAAGCGCGAACCGGAACCGCGGCTCTCGCGCCGGCGTCCCCCGGTCAAAGGGGGATGCGATGAACGAGTTCCTGGGCGCCGCCACCGGCTATCCGGCTGTTCTGTTCGGTGCCGCGCTTCTGGTGGTGGTCGTCTTCTGGCTGCTGGTCCTGGCCGGCGCCGTCGAGCACGACGCCTTCAGCACGCACACGGACTCGGACGCGTTCGACGCCGGTGGGGTTCCGGTCACCGTCCCGGTGTCGCTGATGATCGTGCTGGCGTGGTTCGCGAGCCTCGCGGGCTCGGTCCTCGTACGCCGCTCCGACGCGACGGGCACCACCCGCACGCTTCTCCTGACCGCCGTGCTGGTCGGCGCCCTGCTGCTCGCCCGGCTCCTCACCCGGCTGCTCCTCCGTCCGCTGCGCGGCCTGCTGGCCGCCCAACTACCTCCTTCCCGGCTCGACTTCGTCGGGCTGACCTGCACGATCCGCACCGGTTCCGTCTCCCGGGACTTCGGCCAGGCCGAGGTCGCCGCCACAGACGGATCGACAGCGCTTGTCCAGGTCAGGCAAGACGGAAACGACCCGCTTCCGTACGGAAGCACCGCCCTGCTGTACGCGTGGGACGACGACGGCGAATTCTTCTGGGTCGCGCCCTACGACGCGGCGCTCGACCCGCGCAACGCCGTCTGAGCCTCGCCGCCCGGCCCACCGCTCAGCTCACCCGCTCTGTTCCTCCGCACCTCAAGGAATGTTCATGGACGCCATATCCCTGGGCATCGGTGTGCTCGTCGCCGTTGTCCTGCTCATCGCAATCGCACTGCTGCTGGTGTTCAGCCGGCTGTTCCGCAAGGTGGAGCAGGGCCGCGCGCTGATCATCTCCAAGACCAAGAAGGTCGATGTCACCTTCACGGGCGCCGTCGTGCTGCCCGTGCTGCACAAGTCCGAGTACATGGACATCTCGGTGAAGATCATCGAGATCCGCCGTACCGGGCGTGAGGGGCTGATCTGCCAGGACAACATCCGAGCGGACATCCACATCTCGTTCTTCGTACGCGTCAACAAGACGGTCGAGGACGTCATCAAGGTCGCCCAGTCGATCGGTACGCAGCGGGCCAGCGACAAGGCCGCCATCCAGGAGTTCTTCGCCGCGAAGTTCTCCGAGGCGCTGAAGACCGTCGGCAAGCAGTTGGACTTCGTCGACCTCTACACCAAGCGCGAGGAGTTCCGGGACCGGATCATCCGCGTCATCGGCACGGACCTCAACGGCTACCACCTCGACGACGCGGCGATCGACTTCCTCGAACAGACGCCGATGACGCAGCTGGACCGCGCGAACATCCTGGACGCCCAGGGCATCCGCAAGATCACCGAGCTGACGGCGATCGAGCACGTCAGGACGAACGAGTTCGAGCGTACGGAGCAGAAGGAGATCACCCGGCAGGACGTCGACGCCCGGGAGACCATCCTGGAGCTGGAGCGCCGCCAGGCCGAGGCGGAGATCAAGCAGCGCCGCGAGGTCGAGTCGCTGCGGGCCCGCGAGGAGTCCGCCACCGCCAAGGTGCAGGAGGAGGAACGGCTCGGCGCCCAGACCGCGTTCCTGCGCACCGAGGAACAGCTCGGCATCCAGCGCGAGAACCAGGCCCGCGAGATCGCCGTCGCGCAGAAGAACCGCGAGCGGGTCATCGCCGTCGAGAACGAGCGGATCGAGAAGGACCGGCTGCTGGAGGTCATCGGGCGCGAGCGCGAGACGCAGCTGTCCCAGATCGCCAGGGACAAGGAGGTCGAGGCGCAGCGCCGCGAGGTCGCCGAAGTCATCCGTGAGCGGATCGCGGTGGACCGTACGGTCGCCGAGCAGGAGGAGTCGATCAACAAGCTCCGCGTGGTCGAGGAGGCCGAGCGCACCCGCCAGGCCCTCATCATCGGCGCGGAGGCGGAGGCCCAGGAGCAGCTGGTCAAGGACATCAAGGCGGCCGAGGCCGCCGAGGTCGCGGCCACGCACCACGCCGCCGAGCAGCTGACGCTCGCGGAGGCCAGGCTCAAGTCCGCCGACCTCGACGCGCGCGCCAAGCTGCGGCTCGCCGAGGGCATCCAGGCCGAGGAGGCCGCGATCGGTCTCGCCCAGGTGCAGGTGCGCGACAAGGAGGCGGAGGTCACCGAGAAGGCGGGCCGCGCCGAGGCCGAGGCCACCGAGGCCAGGCTGCGGGCGGAGGCCGAGGGCAGCAAGCTCAAGGCGCTGGCCCACGCGGAGGGTACGCGGGCCCAGGCGACGGCGGACGCCGCGATGATCGGCGAGAAGCTGAAGGCCGAGGCGGAGGGCCTGACGGAGAAGGCGGCGGCGATGGCCGCGCTGGACGACGCGTCGCGCGGCCACGAGGAGTACCGGCTGCGGATCCAGGCGGACAAGGAGGTACGACTCGCGGGCCTCGACGTCCAGCGGCAGATCGCGGAGGCGCAGGCCACCGTACTCGCCACCGGTCTGGAGAACGCCGACATCAGCATCGTCGGCGGCGAGTCCGTCTTCTTCGACCGGCTGATGTCGTCGATCGCGCTGGGCAAGGGCGTCGACGGGTTCGTGCAGCACTCCGAGACGGCTCAGACGCTGGTCAAGCCGTGGCTGGACGGTTCGGCCAGCTTCCCGGAGGACCTGACGAAGATCCTCGGCTCGGTGTCCACCGCCGATGTGCAGAACCTGACGGTGTCCGCGCTGCTGATGAAGCTGATGAAGAGCGGCGGCGCGCAGTCCGGGCAGCTGAAGCAACTGCTGGAGCAGGCCGACCGGCTGGGTCTCGCGGACACCCCGCTGGCCGCGCTGAACGGCGCCGTCAAGGCCTGAACGGCCCACCGGCCCCGGGAGAGTCCGCTCGGCTCTCCCGGGCCGGTGGAGCGCCCCACAGCGACCGCACGCACCAGCCGCACGCACCATCCGCACACGGCGGTCACAGGCACCGGCTGTACGCACCGGCCGCACGCACCAGCCGCACGCACCGGCCGCACACGGCGGTCACAGGCAGCGGCTGCACGCACCGGCCGCACACCGCAGCCGTACGCACCGGCCGCACGCACCGCCCTGAACGGAGAGAAGACGAGCCATGGAGACCGACGTGGAGACCGGCGCGAACACCGGGGCTCAGACAGGCGGGGACGCCGCGAACACCGACGTGGACGCCGGTACGTACGAGGTGCTGCGCGACCGCCTCAGCGCACGCGCCGGTGAACTGGCCCGCAGGGCACAGGCGTTGAACGCGCGCCGGATCGAGGCGTTCGGCTCCATGGAGCTGGCCCTCACCACGACCGGCAGCGTGCGCACCGAACACCCCAGCGTGCCCCGTGACATCGTCTCCGTCGCGGACCGCCTTCTCTTCGGCTACCACTCCTCCTCCGGCACCCGTTCCGGCACGGCCGTCGGTGACGTCCTCGCGCTGTACGACCGTGAGCTGAACCGCCTGCCCGACGACGCCGTTCCCGGACTGCTCAACGACCCGGGTTTCCTCAAGGAGTTCGCGGACCTCCACCGCTACTTCCGCGACGCCCGCCTGCTCCAGCTCCGTACGGTGGACGGGAAACTGCTCGCCGTCTTCCGGACCGGCGAGAGCGCCGACGACATCAAGGTGCTGCGCTGGGCGCTCGCCGCCGACGGCACCGCCGCGTTCCTCGACGGGCGCGGCGACCGCGACCACGTCTTCCCGCCCTCCTTCGACGTCACCTGGACGGCGACCACCCGCGAGGACCACGTCCTCGGCCGCCATCCGCACATCTCCGTCGACGGCGAGATCTTCGTCGCGACGGCCGGCGGCGCGCTCACCGTGAAGCTGGACGACAACACCGAGACGGATCAGGGGATTTACACGGAGCCGGTCGTCGAACCGCTCCAGTCGCTGGCCGACGCCGAGGTCGAGTACGCGCGGACCGGCGTGCTGATCCTGCTGCGCGTCCGTCCGTACAAGGAAGAGGCCGACCGCCACCTGGTCTTCAACACCGTCACGAAAACGGTCGTACGGCTCGACGGCATCGGCCAGGCGTGCCTGAGCCTGCCGGAGGACCAGGGCATCATCTTCCCCGGCGGCTACTGCCTCGCCACCGGCGCGCACAAGACGTTCGACCTCGACACCACGGGCCTGGAGTTCGAGCGGATGCTCCGCTCGCCGAACGGCGAGGACGTGCTGTACGCCTTCCACGCGCGCGCCGCCGGCCGGAGCCTGCTGCTGTCGTACAACCTGATCCGCGAGGAGGTCGCGGCTCCGCTCTCCTGCCACGGCTACGCGGTCTTCGAAGACGGCACGCTCGCCGTACTGCGCGCCGAGTCCGGGGAACCGTCGCACGTCCACCCGTTGCAGCTCTGGGGCTCCCCGTACGTCTCCGACACCTACGCGGCCGCGCAGCCCCCGGGCGAGGGGCCGCTCGCCCGGATCGGCAACGCCGACCTGGTCCGGGGCATCTCCGACTGCCTGTCGCTGGCCCGCGCCGTCATCGAGACGACGGCCCCCACCACCGCCGTGTACGAGACGCTGGCCGCCGCGTGCGTCCGGGCCACCGACACCTACCACTGGCTCGGCGAGGCCGACACGGGCGACCTGCGCGAGCCCTTGGACGAGGTACGGGCCACCGCCGAGCAGGTGCTCACCGAGTTCGAGACCGTCCAGACCCTGACCCGGCAGGCCACCGAGGCGCTGGACGGGACGGCGGCGCGGATCACCGCGCTCGTACGGCGGCTGCGCGGCGAGGCGCCGCACTCGGCCGCCGCGTGGGTGGAGCGGCTGACCGAACTGCGCCGCGCGCACGGTCATGTGCTGACCCTCAAGGAGCAGCGGTACGCCGACACCGGGCGGATCGACGCGCTCGCCGCCGAAACCGAGGCGGACATCGCCACGTTCGGGCGGCGCGCCGTGGAATTCCTGGCGCGCCCGGACGCCTTCACCGGCCACCACGAGGAGATCGGCCGGCTGACGGCCGACGCGGAGGCCATCGCCACCGCCGCCGAGGCGCAGCCGGTCACCGCGCGCCTCGGTGAACTGGCCGACGGGCTGCGGACCGTGACCGAGGTCGTCTCGGGCCTCGACATCGGCGACGCCACGGTCCGCACGTCCATCCTGGAGGGGATCGCCGAGGTCCTGGGCGCCGTGAACAGCGCCCGCGCCACGCTCGACGCCCGCCGCCGCGAACTCCTCGACCACGAGGGCCGGGCCGAATTCGCAGCCGAGACCGCCCTGTTGGGGCAGGCGGTGACCGGTGCGCTGGCCGCCGCGGACACCCCGGAGGCATGCGACGACCAACTCGGCGGGCTTTTGCTGCGGTTGGACGGCCTCGAATCGCGCTTCGCGGAGTCCGACGCCTTCCTGGCCGAACTCGCCACCCGGCGCACCGAGATCTACGAGGCGTTCTCGGCCCGCAAGCAGACGCTCCAGGACACCCGCGCCCGGCGCGCGCAGCGGCTCGCGGACGCGGCCGTCCGGGTCCTGGAGACGATCGCGCGCCGCGTCGCGTCCCTCGGCTCGGCCGACGAGGTCAACACGTACTTCGCCTCCGACCCGATGGTCACCAAGGTACGCCGCACCGTGACGGAACTGCGGGAACTCGGCGAACGCGTCAGGGCGGAGGAGCTGGAGGGCCGGATCAAGGCCGCCCGGCAGGAGGCCGCACGCGCGCTGCGCGACCGCGGCGACCTGTACGCGGACGGCGGAGCGCTCATCCGGCTCGGCCGCCACCGCTTCGCGGTCAACTCACAGCCGCTCGGCCTCACGCTCGTACCGCACGGAGAAGGCCTCGCCTTCGCCCTCACCGGCACCGACTACCGCGCTCCGGTCACCGACCCCGCGTTCGCGGCCACCCGCCCGTACTGGGGCCGGACGCTGCCCTCGGAGTCGCCGGAGGTCTACCGGGCCGAGTACCTGGCCGCGCGGCTGCTCGCCGAGCACGGCGTCGCCGCGCTCCAGGGCGCCGATCTGCCCGCTCTCGTACGGCAGTCGGCGCAGGCCGCGTACGACGAGGGCTACGAACGCGGCGTGCACGACCACGACGCCGTCCTCATCCTCGGCGCGCTGCTGCGGCTGCGCGCCGAGGCGGGACTGCTGCGCTACCCGCCCGCCGTACGTGCCGCAGCCCAGCTGTTCTGGGCACACCGCGCCCCGGCGCGCGACCGGGAGTCCTGGACCCGCAGGGCCCGGTCCATGGCGCGTGCCCGCGAGACGTTCGGGCTCGCGCCCGCGATCGGCGCGCTCCAGGCCGAACTGGCCGCCGCGATAGCCGGTCCCGGGACAGCCGATCCCGGGACCACCGGACCGGAGATCACCGGACCCGAGGCCGCCCGCGCCGCCGAGTACCTCTTCGAGGAACTGACCGGCGGCCCCGACGGCTTCGTCACCAGCGCGGGCGCGCGCACTCTCCTCGACAAGTTCCGCAGGGCTGTGGGCACTTCGGCCTACGACGAGGATCTGGCCGGGCTCGGCGACGACCTGGCCGCGCGGAGCCAGCTCGTGGAGACGTGGCTCACCGCGTACAGCGCGGCGGGCGGCCAGGACACCGAACCGGGCGACCTGGCCGAGGCGGTGGCCGTCGAGTTGTGCCAGGACCTGGCCCGCTACGAGGCCACGGCGCCGCCGGCCGAGACCGTGGACGGTCTCCTCGGCAGCCACCCGCGTGTCGAGCGCCGCTCGCTCCCCGTCCGCCTGGACGAACTCCTCGCCCGCACCGCCGACTTCCACGAACAGGACGCCCCGGGCTTCCGCGCGTACCAGCGCGGCCGCGACGCCCTGGTCGCGGCGGAACGCGCGCGGCTGCGGCTGGACGAGTTCCGGCCGCGCGTGATGCCGGCCTTCGTACGCAACCGCCTCATCGACGAGGTCTATCTGCCGCTCATCGGCGACAACTTCGCCAAGCAGCTCGGCACGGCGGGCGAGACCAGGCGGACCGACAGCAACGGCCTGCTGCTGCTCATCTCGCCGCCCGGCTACGGCAAGACCACCCTCATGGAGTACGTCGCCGACCGGCTCGGCCTGGTCCTCGTCAAGGTGGACGGACCGGCCCTGGGCCACGACGTCACCTCGCTGGATCCCGAGCGGGCGCCGAACGCCACCGCGCGCCAGGAGGTCGAGAAGATCAACTTCGCTCTGGCGGCGGGCAACAACACCCTGCTGTACCTGGACGACATCCAGCACACGTCGCCGGAACTGCTCCAGAAGTTCATCTCGCTCTGCGACGCCCAGCGCCGCATCGAGGGGGTCAGGGACGGCGAAGCCGTCACGTACGACCTGCGCGGCAAGCGGTTCGCGGTGTGCATGGCGGGCAACCCGTACACGGAGTCGGGGCAGCGCTTCCGGATCCCCGACATGCTCGCCAACCGCGCCGACGTCTGGAATCTGGGCGATGTGCTGACCGGCAAGGAGGACGTCTTCGCGCTCAGCTTCGTGGAGAACGCGCTGACCGCCAATCCGGTGCTCGCCCCGCTCGCCGGCCGCGACCGCGCCGATCTGGACCTGCTCGTACGCCTCGCGGCGAACGATCCGACCGCGACCCCGTCCCACCTCCAACACCCGTACGCCCCGGCCGAACTGGACCGTGTGCTGGCCGTCCTGCGGCACCTGCTGACGGCCCGTGCGACGGTCCTCGCGGTCAACGAGGCGTACATCGCCTCCGCCGGGCAGTCGGACGCCAACCGTACGGAGCCGCCGTTCCAGCTCCAGGGCTCGTACCGCAACATGAACAAGATCGCGGCCCGGATCGACGCGGTGATGAACGACGCCGAACTGGCCGCCGTGCTCGACGACCACTACACGAGCGAGGCCCAGACGCTCACCACGGGCGCCGAGTCCAACCTGCTCAAACTGGCCGAGCTGCGCGGCACGCTGACCACTGAACAGGCCGCACGCTGGGCGGAGATCAAGGCGGCCCACCTCAGGACGCAGGCCCTGGGCGGCCCCGAGGGCGACCCGCTGACCCGAGCGGTCGCGGCCCTCGGCCTGCTCGCCGACCGCGTGGCGGCCGTGGAGACGGCGATCACGCGCGCGACGTCCGGCGATCAGCGGTGAGTTGACGCGCGCCGGCCGGCCCCGCGAAACCGCGGTGAGTTGAAAGGAACCGGCGGGGTCAGGGCCACACCAGGCAGTACGGCTGGTGGCCCGCCTCGTGCAGGCGGTGGCTGAAGTCCTGCCATTCGTGCAGCAGTTCGTAGACGTGGTACGCGTCGCGCGGGCCGCCCCTGTCCGGGACCGTCGACCAGATGAAGGCCGCCGCGCCCACCGATTCCTCACCGATGTCACGCAGCGGATCGACCACGGTCATGGGGAGTTTGACCACGGCGTAATCGGGATGCAGAACAACCAGTTCCAGCGGGGGAACCTTGTTCAGCGGCATGCCCTGTATTCCCGTCAGGACCATGGCCGCTATCGTCTCGGGCTTGATCTTCGTGAACATGCCACCCATGCCCAGCTCATCGCCGCCCAGCTCTTCAGGGCGCATGGAAATGGGGACACGCGCCGCTGTCGCTCCGTCGGGCGCGCCGAAATATTTGTACGTCACCCCCACCCGACCACCGCTCCTGCTTTCCGGATTTCCCGGAGCTTGTTCCCGTGTCTCTCGCTCACCTCGGCGGTGCTTTCCACGCCGGGCAGGCTCGGGACCGAGATCGTCGGTCCCCTCGCCAAGTCCGCCACCGCGATGCATATTCTCCACCCGACCACTCGCGGCCACAGCCGCGCAACCCGATCATCGTGACAGTGACCTCCCCCACGAGCCAGCCGTGAAACACCTGTCCGCAAGAACGTCCGAGCCTCTGACACCATGGATTCCGTGAGCTTCCCCTATAACGCCCCAGTTTCGCAGACGCTTTTCGACCGCGCGGCCCTTGTGACGCCCGGCGGAGTGAACTCTCCGGTGCGCGCCTTCGGCGCCGTGGGCGGTACGCCCCGGTTCATGGTGTCCGGTAACGGTCCATACCTCATCGATGCGGACGGTCGCGAATATGTCGACCTCGTATGTTCCTGGGGGCCGATGATCCTCGGGCACGCCCATCCCGAGGTCATCGCCGCAGTTCAGGAGGCGGTCGCCCGCGGTACGTCCTTCGGCACGCCCGGTGAGGGCGAGGTCGCGCTCGCCGAGGAGATCGTGGCCCGCGTCGCCCCCGTGGAGCAGGTACGGCTCGTGTCGTCGGGCACCGAGGCGACCATGTCCGCGATCCGCCTCGCCCGCGGATTCACCGGCCGCGCGAAGATCGTGAAATTCGCCGGTTGTTACCACGGCCATGTTGACGCGCTGCTTGCCGCGGCGGGTTCCGGCGTCGCGACGTTCGGGCTTCCGGACACCCCGGGCGTCACCGGCGCGCAGGCCGGCGACACGCTCGTACTGCCGTACAACGACCTCGACGCCGTACGCGCGGCGTTCGCGGCGCACCCCGGCGAGATCGCCTGTGTGATCACCGAGGCGTCGCCGGGCAACATGGGCGTCGTGCCGCCGCGTGACGGGTTCAACGCCGGTCTCAAGGAGATCTGCGCGGCCGACGGCGCGCTGTACATCTCCGACGAGGTCATGACAGGGTTCCGTACGTCGAAGGCTGGCTGGTTCGGCGTGGACGGCGTCGTGCCCGACCTGATGACCTTCGGCAAGGTCATGGGCGGCGGTTTCCCCGCTGCCGCGTTCGGCGGGCGCGCCGACGTCATGAACCGCCTCGCCCCCTCGGGCCCGGTCTACCAGGCGGGCACGCTCTCCGGGAACCCGGTCGCCACCGTGGCGGGAGTCGCCCAGCTGCGGCTGCTCGACGACGCCGCGTACGCGAAGGTCGACGCGGTGTCGCAGGAGATCCGGGGCCTGGTCGCCGCCGCGCTCACCAAGGAGGGCGTCGCCCACCGGGTGCAGCGGGCGAGCAATATGTTCTCCGTCTTCTTCACGGCCGACGAGGTCCGTGACTACGAGGACGCGAAGCGGCAGGAGTCCTTCCGCTACACGTCCTTCTTCCACTCGATGCTGGCCGACGGCGTCTACCTGCCGCCGTCGTCCTTCGAGTCCTGGTTCGTGTCCACCGCCCACGACGAGCGCGCCGTCGAACGGATCGCCGCCGCCCTGCCCGCCGCCGCCCGCGCGGCGGCGGAAGCCACCCAGCCGGAGAACGCAGCATGAGCAACGCAAGCGAGATCACCGTCGTCCACCTCCTGCGCCACGGCGAGGTGCACAATCCGGACGGCGTGCTGTACGGCCGCCGCCCCGGCTTCCACCTCTCCGAGCTGGGCCTCAAGATGGCCGACCGGGTCGCCGAGCACCTGGCCGACCGTGACATCACGCACGTCGTCGCCTCACCGCTGGAGCGTGCCCAGGAGACCGCGGCGCCGATCGCCACGTCCCACGGGCTGACCCTCGACACCGACGCGCGGCTCATCGAGGCCATGAACGTCTTCGAGGGCAAGACCTTCGGCGTCGGGGACGGCGCGCTGCGCAGGCCCGCCAACTGGAAGTACCTGACCAACCCCATGCGGCCGTCCTGGGGCGAGCCGTACGTGGACCAGGTCGTACGGATGATGGGCGCCCTCACCAAGGCGCGTGACGCGGCCAGGGGGCACGAGGCGGTCTGCGTCAGCCATCAGCTGCCGATCTGGATCGTCCGGAGTTTCATCGAGAGGCGTAGGCTCTGGCACGATCCGCGCCGCCGGCAGTGCACCCTCGCGTCCCTGACGAGCGTCACTTATCAGGGGGACCGGATCGTTTCGGTCGGTTATTCGGAGCCGGCTCGCGATCTCGTACCGGCGCATCTTCTCGCCGGGGCCAAGCCGGTCAAGGGCGGAAGCAAGGCCTTCGGGGCTTAATCGCGCAAGTAAAAATATGACAATAACTGGAACCTCCGCCTTCCGTACGACATCTCACGTGTTGTGGCTTGTAAAAATTGTCAGGGCCAGCACACGGACGAGCGGTAAGCGCGGATGGGGACGGTATGCGGCACATCAGTCGACGGGGTCTGCTCGGAGCGGGAATCGGAGCCGCCGCCGCGATCGGGATCGCGGCGTGCGGTCGCCAGAGCGGGAGCACACCCCGTGACTCCGCTCCGGCCGGCGGAAAATCCGGTGGCGACGGAAGTACGAAGCCTCCTCCCCGTAATGAGGCACGTCTGATCGGTGACGGTTCCACCTCCGACACCGGAAAACAGCCGCACCAGCCTCCGGCGCCGGTCCCGCTCGAACCGGGCGAGACCCCGCCGCAGTTCGTGGTCTTTTCCTGGGACGGCGCGGGAGAGGTCGGCAACGGCCTCTTCCCCCGCTTCCTCGAACTCGCCAAGGACCACGACGCGGCGATGACGTTCTTCCTCTCCGGTCTCTATCTGCTGCCGGAATCGAAGAAGACGCTCTACCGGCCGCCCAACAACGCGCCGGGCGCCTCGGACATCGGTTACCTCACCGACGCCCACATCAAGGAAACCCTCAAGAACGTCCGCCAGGCATGGCTCGACGGCCATGAGATAGGCACGCATTTCAACGGGCATTTCTGCGGCGGCAACGGCACCGTGGACCGCTGGACCCCGCAGCAGTGGCGCAGCGAGATAGACCAGGCCGTCTCCTTCGTCACCGAGTGGCGCACGAACACCGGCTGGACCGACCTCGACCCGCTGCCCTTCGACTACCGCAAGGAACTTGTCGGCGCCCGCACCCCCTGCCTGCTCGGCCAGGAGCGGCTGCTCCCGACCGCCGCGAAGCTCGGCTGGCGCTACGACGCCAGCTCGCCGGGCGGCCTCCAGAAGTGGCCGGACAAAATAGGGGACGTCTGGGATTTTCCGCTCCAGTCGATCCCGTTCCCCGGGCACAGCTTCGAAGTGCTCTCGATGGACTACAACATCCTCGCCAACCAGTCGCAGAATTCGACCAAGGGAATGCCGTCCCGCTATCCGGGCTGGCGCCAGCAGGCCACCGACGCCTATCTCGGCGGTTTCCACCGGGCGTACGAGTCGAATCGCGCACCGTTCTTCATAGGCAACCACTTCGAAGAATGGAACGGCGGAATATACATGGACGCTGTGGAGGAAACCCTGAAGCGGGTCGCGGACCAGAAAGACGTACGGCTCGTATCGTTCCGCCAGTTCACCGACTGGCTCGACGTCCAGGACCCCGCCGTACTCGCCAAGCTCCGCACGCTGGAGGTCGGTCAGGCCCCGGCCGGCGGCTGGAACTCTTTCTTTAAGGCGGCCTGACAACGGGCTTACGGGGCTTTGGGGGGCCTTGCGGCGTTTTACGGTCAGGGAGGGGGGTGCGCAAGATCCCCGAAAGGCACATGCGAAACTTTTCACATGAACTTTGGCAGCGCCCTCCGACGCTCCCGCCGTCCGCTGCGCGTGGTCCTGCCGGTCGCCGTCGCGGCGATGGGGCTGGCGCTCTCGGCGTGCGGTGGCGGCGGTACGTCCGGCGGCGGTGGTAACACCAACTTCGTGGCGAGCACCAGCGGTATCGACACCGTCGCCAAGAACGGCCGCAAGGCCGTCGACGACATCTCGGGGCAGACCCTCGAAGGCAAGAAGCTCGACGTCGCCTCGCTCAAGGGCAAGGTCGTCGTGCTGAACATCTGGGGCTCCTGGTGCCCGCCCTGCCGCGCGGAGGCCCCGCACTTCGCCAAGGTCGCCAAGGAAACCGAGGCCAAGGGCGTCCAGTTCGTCGGCATCAACACCCGGGACGCCAACAAGGGCTCGGCGATCGCCTTCGAGAAGGACTACGGGGTCGGCTACCCCAGCCTGTACGACCCGACGGGCAAGCTCATCGTCGAGGGCTTCCCGAAGGGCACCCTCAACCCGCAGGCCATCCCCTCCACGATCGTGCTCGACCGGGACGGGAAGATCGCCGCCCGCTCGCTCACCGCGCTCGGTGAGACGGAGCTGCGCAAGATGATCGACCCGCTGATCACGGAGAAGTGACGCCGTGCAGGCGCTCATCCAGGCGGCAGGGGTACAGGAGACGATCTTCAGCGGCGCGCTGCTGATCGCGCTGCCGGTCGCGCTGCTCGGCGGGCTCGTCTCCTTCTTCTCGCCGTGCGTACTGCCGCTCGTACCCGGCTACCTCTCGTACGTGACCGGCGTCACCGGCACGGACCTCGCGCAGGCCCGCCGCGGCCGGATGGTCGTGGGCGCGTCGCTCTTCGTGGTCGGCTTCACCGCCGTCTTCGTCTCGGGGGGCGCGCTGTTCGGCTTCTTCGGCGCGACGCTCCAGGAGTACCGGGGCGTGGTCTCCAAGGTGCTCGGCGCGCTCATGATCCTGATGGGCGTGTTCTTCATGGGCATGATGCCCTGGCTCACCCAGCGCGAATTCCGCTTCCACAAGCGGCCGGTGACGGGCCTCGCGGGCGCGCCGCTGCTCGGCGCGCTGTTCGGCATCGGCTGGACGCCCTGCCTCGGCCCGACGATCTCGGCGGTCCAGGCGCTCGCGATCAACGAGGCGAGCGCCGGGCGCGGGGCGATACTGACCGTCGCGTACTGCCTCGGCCTCGGCGTGCCGTTCGTGCTCGCCGCGGTCGCGTTCCGCAAGGCGCTCGGCGCCTTCGGCTGGGTCAAGCGCCACTACGCGTGGGTGATGCGGATCGGCGGCGGGATGATGATCGTGACCGGACTGCTGCTGCTGACCGGTGCGTGGGACAGCATCGTCCAGCAGACGCAGTCCTGGTCCAATGGCTTCACGGTGGGGATCTAGTTCCATGAGCAAGACAGAGACCGGCAGCACGGCGGAGACCGAAGGCACGGCGGAAGGCGGGGTCGGTACGCCCGAGACCGCCGCGGAGGCCGAGGCCGCGAACGCCCGCGAACTCGGCGCCGCCGGCACCCAGCTCTCCACCGCGCCCCGCGAGGACTCCCTCATCGGCGGCCCCACGCTCGGCGTCATCGGCTGGGCCCGCTGGTTCTGGCGGCAGCTCACCTCGATGCGCGTCGCGCTCATCCTGCTCTTCCTGCTCTCGCTCGGCGCGATCCCCGGTTCGCTGATCCCGCAGAACAACGTCGACGAACTCAAGGTCCAGACCTTCAAGGCCGCGCACACGACGGTCACGCCCGTCTACGAGCGCCTGCAACTGTTCGACGTCTACAGCTCGGTGTGGTTCTCCGCCATCTACATCCTGCTGTTCATCTCGCTCATCGGCTGCATCATCCCGCGCACCTGGCAGTTCGTCGGCCAGCTGCGCGGCCGCCCGCCGGCCGCGCCCAAGCGGCTGACCCGGCTGCCCGCGTACACCACCTGGCGCACCGAGGCCGAGCCCGAGGCGGTACGCGCGGCCGCCGCCGCGCTGCTGAAGAAGCGCCGCTTCCGCGTCCAGGCCACCGGCGACGCGGTCGCCGCGGAGAAGGGCTACCTCCGCGAGACCGGCAACCTCATGTTCCACATCGCGCTGATCGTGCTGCTGGTGTCCTTCGCCAGCGGGCAGCTGTTCAAGTCCGAGGGCGGCAAGCTGATCGTCGAGGGCGACGGCTTCGCCAACACGCTGACCCAGTACGACGACTTCAGGTCCGGCTCGCTGTTCAGCACCGACAACCTCGCCCCGTTCAGCTTCAGCCTGGACAAGTTCACCGGCACGTACGCGCGCAGCGGCCCCGAGGTGGGCACGCCCCGTACGTACGAGGCTGCCGTCACCTACTCCCCGGGCCCCGGTGAGAAGGAGCGCAAGGCGGTCATCGAGGTCAACAAGCCGCTCGTGGTGGACGACTTCAAGGTGTATCTGAACGCGCACGGATACGCGCCCGTCGTCACGGTCAAGGACGGCCGCGGCAAGGTCGTCTTCCACGGCGCGACTCCGCTGCTGCCCATCGACAACAACGTCTCGTCCACCGGCGCCATCAAGGTGATGGACGGCTACCGCGACAAGAACGGCAAGCGGGACCAGCTGGGCATCGCTGCCTTCTTCGTACCGACCTACGGAGGCGGCAAGGGCGAGGGGCGGATGTTCTCCCAGTTCCCCGCGCTCGACTTCCCGGTCCTCAACGTGGGCCCCTACCACGGCAGTCTGGGCGTCGACGCGGGCCTGCCGCAGAACGTGTACCAGCTGGACACCCGGAAGATGACCCCGTTCAAGGACGCCGACGGGAAGCAGCTGAAGAAGACGCTGCTGCCCGGCGAGACCCTGACCCTCCCGGACGGCGCAGGATCGATCACCATGGACAAGGAGATCAAGGAGTGGGCGAGCTTCCAGATCTCCCACCAGCCCGGCGGTCTCTACGCCCTGATCGGCGCCATCGCGGCCATCGCGGGCCTGGCGGGCTCGCTCTTCATCCAACGGCGCCGGATCTGGGTCCGGGCCGCGCGGGGGACGGACGGCGCGACCGTCATCGAGATGGCCGGACTCGGCCGCAGCGAGTCCGCGCGGCTCCCCGAGGAGCTGGGCGAACTCGCCGTCACCCTCCATGCAGAGGCGCCCACCGCGCCTGACCCGAAAGCTCATCCCGCCGAGACTGTTGAAGGGGCTGGCAAGTGAATCTCGCCGCCACAGCGACCAATGAGAGCCTGGCGCACACCAGCAATGTGCTGATCTATTCATCCATGGCCGTCTACACGCTGGCCTTCTTCGCACACATGGCCGAGTGGCTGTTCGGCAGCAGGAGCAAGGTCGCCCGTACGGCGGCCGCGCTGACCAGCGGCACCAAGGGCGCCGCGGCCTCCGGTTCGCCGCGGATCGAGGTCAGGGGCGGCGCGGGCACGGCCGTCCTGGACCGGCCGAAGGTCATCACCCGCTCCGCCACCGGCGCCCGCGACGTCCCGGACGGTCCCGGCGCGCACGGCGACGACGTCCAGGGCGACCTGTACGGCCGGGTCGCCGTGTCCCTCACCGTCCTCGCCTTCGGCATCGAGGCGGCCGGTGTGATCGCCCGCGCGATGTCCGTGGGGCGGGCGCCGTGGGGCAACATGTACGAATTCAACATCACCTTCTCCTCGGTGGCGGTCGGGGTCTACCTCGTCCTGCTCCTGCTGAAGAAGAACATCCGCTGGCTCGGACTGCCGCTCGTCACCACGGTCCTGCTCGACCTCGGCCTCGCCGTCACGGTCCTGTACACCGCCAGCGACCAGTTGGTGCCCGCTCTGCACTCGTACTGGCTGTGGATCCACGTCTCCACCGCGATCTTCTGCGGCGCCGTGTTCTACGTCGGCGCCGTCGCCACGGTGCTCTACCTCTTCCGTGAGCGCTACGAGTCCAAGCTGGCCGCCGGCCTCAAGCCCGGCTCGTTCGCCACCTCCGTCATGGAACGGCTTCCCGCCTCCGCGACACTCGACAAGCTCGCCTACCGCGTCAACGCGGCCGTCTTCCCGCTCTGGACGTTCACGATCATCGCGGGCGCGATCTGGGCGGGCGACGCCTGGGGCCGCTACTGGAACTGGGACCCGAAGGAGACCTGGTCCTTCATCACCTGGGTCGTGTACGCGTGTTACCTGCACGCGCGCGCCACGGCGGGCTGGAAGGGCCGCAAGGCCGCCTACCTGGCGCTGATCGCCTTCGGCTGCTGGCTGTTCAACTACTACGGCGTGAACATCTTCGTCACCGGCAAGCACTCGTACGCGGGCGTCTGAGCGCCTTCCGCCTTCACCCGACAGCACCGCCCGCGCCCCGATCCGCAGGGGGCGCGGGCGGTGCTGTCGTCGTGTGAAGGCAGTCGCGGCATTTTCCTGGCGCGGGTGCGCGGTAGGCGCGGTCGCAGTCTTCGCAGTTCTGGAGCGGATCGGGACGGGCCGCCCTCGTGGCTGCCGGGAGCGGCGGCGGCAGCAGGTCGGTGAGGCGGTGGGCGAGGAGTGCGGCGGGGTGGCGTGGTTCGGTGGGGAGGCCGTTGGTGAGGGTGTGGTGTACGGCGTCGGGGGTGGCGCCGCGTTCGAGCCAGGCGGCTACGGCTGGGGCGAGGCGGTGTACGTCGCGTTCGGGGAGCAGGAGTTGGGGTGCGTCGCGGTGGAGGCCTGCCAGGAGGGTGATGGCGGTGGTGTGACGTTCGGGGTCGTGGGCCTGTGGTGCGGGCAGCGGGGGCGGTGTGGGGCGAGCTTGCGCGGACGGTGCTGGCGCTGGCGCTGGCGCGGGTTCGGGTTCTGGGGCGGCCGGGGCTACGAGGGCTGGTTCCGGTTCTGCGGGCGCGTGTAAGGGCCCGGTTGGCCGCGCGGGACGGGACGGAGCCGGTCGCTGGGCGGCCCGGGGCGCAGGCGGTGCCGTCGGACCACCGCGCACGGCGCGCGAGCGCTGGTGGCGTCGGGCAGGCGCGCCGGACGAGGGCCGGGCAGGCGCGGCGGACGACGAGCGGGCGGCGGGCCTGGGACCGACGGGCTTCGCCTGCGCCTGACCGGTGCCGTGCGCGGCCGCTTCCAGCGTCAGACGGGCGCGGGTGGACTCCGGGTGGTTGTACGAGATGGTCCGCGTGACGATCCGGCCCTCGGGCGTACGCTCCCGCACCCGTTCGAGATAGCCGTGCGCCTCCAACTCCCTCAAGGCGGAAGCTACTCGGTTCCTGCCCTCCGCGAACTTCCCGGCCAGAGTGAGGATGTCGACGGACGCGCCTTCGGGCAGCGACTGGATGTGTGTGGCCAGTCCGATCGCGGTCAGGGAGAGCTCGCGGTGCTGGGCGAGGTGGTTGCCGATGATCGTGAACCGCTGGCGGTGCGTTTCGTTCATCTTGGTGACTCCACGGGGGGATCGTGGAACCACGCGTCGGGCGCGCGAGGGCGCGCTAAAGTTCTGTTCAGCCATCGGGAAGCGCTTCTTCCTTGGTGGTCAGGCCTCCGATCGGGATCTCTAGTCCCGGCCGGGGGCCGTTTCGTTTTGCGGTTGTTTGGGCTGAGCTTGCCCCGCCGATGGCCCTCGGCGCCAGCTGAGTTGGGTGAGATCACCCGTGCGAGTGACCGAGAACCCGAGGCCAAAGACGGCGGGGTTGGGTTGGGTGGGTTGTTTCTTTCTCTTTTCTTTTCTCTGTAGGTAGACGCACCGCCGCACCGTCGAACCAGCCACCGTCCTACAGCTTTTCGGCGACCGGTTCACGGGCGCCCGGACACCTCAGAGAAAGGCCCCAATCCAGATGCACCCCGCCGTTGAACGCCTTACCGTGCTGATTCCTCCTGCCGGCCCCCGCCGCTCACGGGACTGGGCCGCCGTAGAGCAGCAGCTCGGCACCGCCCTGCCGCAGGACTACAAGGAACTCATCGGGACCTACGGAGGCGGAGTTTTCGACGAGGAGATCTGGCTCTTGGACCCCGAAAGCCTCGACAAGGGCTACAACCTTCTCGACGAGGCCAAGGCGCGTGCCGAGATCTTGGCCAACTTGTGGCAGGTCGAGCCCAAGCCACCGCAACTCCTGCAGGACGACGGGGCCACGGTGCTGCCCTGGGCGTACATCGAGGGCAGCGGCGCCATGCTGTACTGGCTGCGCCGGCCCGGGCAGAATCCGGAGGAGTGGACCACCCTGTTCAACGAGGGCCGGGGCCCGGAGTGGGAATACCATCCCCACTCCTGCGCGCACTTCCTCTTCTCCGCTCTCACCGGAGAAGCGGACACGATTTACTTCGACGAATTCCCCCTCGACGAGCATGAGTTCAAATCCAACGACGAAATCCTCGCATCGTGAACACCGTTATCGCGGGTGCTGAGCTTTTCCGATCTCTCTTGTGGCGAGTGAAGAGGGCGGCTGACCTCAGGTAGCGGACAGTTCCCAAGTCCGCTGCAGCCGGATCAGCTTCTTCAACGTGCACGCACGGCACGCCGACACGAGACGGTGCCGTTGCCGCTGCGGAGGGAACTCGACGCTCTCCGGCACACGTTGGTCCTTCATGGGACCGCGGGCCGAGTCGGCCCGGGAGCTGGCACTGTGGTGTGCTGACAGGCTCGACGCGGTGTTCGGCGTCCGCGCCGAGGCGCGTCGCGGAAAGCTCGCGCTCGTGCTCGTCCGGCCGGACGGCCACGTGGACCGGATTGCCAGGGACGTCCCCTCGATGCGGGCACGGCTCACGGCCCTGTTCGGTCCCGTGCTCGGGGCCCGACGGGACGAACAAGAGAAAGTGAAGGAACACACGGTATGAGTCTCATTCCCGACAGCCATAAGGATTTACTGGAGCGGCCGCTCTTCGGCCATCTGGCCACGATCCGGGCGGCGGATGGCGGGCCGCAGGTGAACCCGATGTGGTTCTCCTGAGACGGCGAGTACGTCCGCTTCACCAACACCACGGTCCGCTACAAGTACAAGAACATAACGGCCGACCCGCACGTCTCGGTGTCGATCAACGACCCGGAGCAGCCGTACCGTTACCTGGAGATCCGTGGCGAGGTGGAGCGGATCGACGACGACTCCTCCGGCGAGGTCTTCGCGCAGCTCGCGGAGCGGTACGGCATGAAGCTGGACGGCCCGCCGCCGGACGTCGCGCAGCGCATCGTGTACGTGGTCAGGCCAACGGCGGTCAGCTACCAGTGAACCGGCCGGTCCGGGGCCGGCTCACGCCGAACCGCCGCGGCCGCGCCGTCAGTTCCCGCCGGCCTCGGCGGCCACCAGGTCCGCGGTCAGCTTGGTGCGTGCGCCGAGCGCGGTGAGCCGGCCGAGTGCCGCGCGGTGCTGCGCCTCGTCCACGCCGGCGGTGGCCGCGACACCGTGCGCGGTGGACAGCCCGGCGCCCACGACATCGGTGACGCCTTCGCGGTTCAGGTGGTCGTGGAGGTCGGTGCCCTCGAAAGCGTCGAGGCCGTGCTTGGTCACCAGGTGTTCGCCGGCTCGCGGTTCAAGACCGGGGACCAGCCGGTTGGGGCCGGCGTCGATGCCGCCGTCGGCGCCGTCGTCCCGAACGTCCCGAACGTACCGGACGAGGACGACGGTCGAGGAGCCGCGTTCATGAGGCGTTCGACGGCGGTCAGGCCTTCGGAGGCGTGTCGCCGAGGGAGTTGAGGAAGTCCGGGTTGTCGTCCGGCGCGATCCAGCCGCGCCGCGCGGCCTGCCGGTCCTTGCCCGCGATCAGCCAGGAGAGGGACGCGACGAGCGGGAAGATCAGCACCAGGATGGCCCAGAGGGGCTTGGGGAGAAGGCGGATCTCCTTCTCGTCGGTGCTCAGACAGTCGATGAACGCGTAGACGCTGAGGCCCAGTGGCACCAGAATCATCAGCACCCGAAGCATGGCGGTCCCCCTCGTACATGAAGATCGAGACCGGATCGCGGCCCCCCTGAAGGCTCCAGGGTAGCGAGTGACCGATACTGGACGGCATGGCTTACGACGATCTTCGCTCGCTGCTCCGGGCCCTGGAGCGCGAGGGCGACCTCAAACGCATCAAGGCAGAGGTCGACCCGTACCTCGAAGTCGGGGAGATCGTCGACCGGGTGAACAAGGCCGGCGGACCCGCGCTGCTGTTCGAGAACGTCAGGGGCTCCTCGATGCCGCTGGCCATGAACGTGTACGGGACGGACCGCCGGCTGCTCAAGGCGCTCGGCCTGAAGTCGTACGCGGACATCAGCGACAAGATCGGCGGCCTGCTCAAGCCGGAGCTGCCGCAGGGCTTCGTCGGTGTGCGCGAGGCGTTCGGCAAGCTCGGCACGATGGTGCACGTACCGCCGAAGAAGGTGAAGGACGCGCCCGTCCAGGAGGTCGTCCTCACCGGCGACGACGTGGACCTGGACCAGTTGCCCGCGCTGTTCACCTGGCCCGAGGACGGCGGGTCCTTCTTCAACCTCGGCCTCACGCACACCAAGGACCCCGTCAGCGGCGTACGCAACCTCGGCCTCTACCGCCTCCAGCGTCACGACCGGCGCACCATCGGGATGCACTGGCAGATCCACAAGGACAGCCGCAACCACTACCAGGTCGCCGCCAGGCGCGGCGAGCGGCTGCCGGTCGCGATCGCCTTCGGCTGTCCGCCCGCGGTGACGTACGCCTCCACCGCGCCGCTGCCCGGTGACATCGACGAGTACCTGTTCGCGGGCTTCGTCCAGGGCAAGCGGATCGAGATGGTCGACTGCAAGACCGTCCCTCTCCAGGTACCGGCCAACGCCGAGGTCGTCATCGAGGGCTGGCTGGAACCGGGCAAGACGCTGCCCG
Source organism: Streptomyces sp. NPDC088725 (assembly GCF_044751305.1). NCBI lineage: Bacteria > Bacillati > Actinomycetota > Actinomycetes > Kitasatosporales > Streptomycetaceae > Streptomyces > Streptomyces sp. NPDC088725. Next base: position 604,501 of record NZ_JBIVLO010000003.1, on the reverse strand, counting down.
AGGGCCCCTTCGGCGACCACACCGGCTTCTACACGCCGCAGGAGGAGTTCCCCGCGCTCACCATCGACTGCGTGACGATGCGCAAGCGTCCGCTGCTCCAGTCGATCGTGGTCGGCAGGCCGCCGACGGAGGACGGGCCGCTGGGACGGGCGACGGAACGCTTCTTCCTGCCGCTGCTGAAGATCATCGTGCCGGACATCGTGGACTACCACCTGCCGGAGGCGGGTGGTTTCCACAACTGCGCGATCGTCTCGATCGACAAGAAGTACCCGAAGCACGCGCAGAAGGTGATGCACGCGGTCTGGGGCGCGCACATGATGTCGCTCACCAAACTGATCGTGGTCGTGGACGCCGACTGTGACGTCCACGATCTGCACGAGGTGGCCTGGCGCGCGCTCGGCAACACCGACTACGCGCGCGACCTCACCGTGGCCGAGGGCCCGGTGGACCATCTCGACCACGCCTCCTACCAGCAGTTCTGGGGCGGCAAGGCGGGGATCGACGCGACGAGGAAGCTCCCCGAGGAGGGGTACACGCGGGACGGCGGCTGGCCGAACATGGTCGAGTCCGACCCGGAGACGGCGGCGACGGTCGACCGCCGCTGGAAGGAGTACGGGCTGTGACCAGCGCCGCGGCGGCCATGCCGCAGTCGGGCAGGACCAAGTCGTTCCTGCGGCTCGTGTTGATCGAGCACTCGGTCTTCGCGCTGCCCTTCGCGTACATCGCGGCACTGACGGCGATGGCCCAGCTCGACAACAACATCCACTGGGGCCGGTTGCTGCTGGTCACGGTGGCCATGGTGGGCCTGCGTACGTTCGCGATGGCGTGCAACCGCATCATCGACCGCGAGATCGACGCGCGTAACCCGCGCACCGCGGGCCGCGAGCTGGTGACGGGCGCGGTGTCGGTGCGGTCCGCGTGGACCGGCGCGGGCATCGCCGTGGTGGTCTTCCTGGGCGCGGCCGCGCTGCTGGGACCGCTGTGCCTGGCGCTGGCGCCGGTTGCCGTCGTACCGATGGTGGTCTACCCGTACGGCAAGCGGTTCACGAACTTCCCGCACGCCATCCTCGGTATCGCCCAGGCCATCGGCCCGATCGGCGCCTGGATCGCGATCACGGGGGAGTGGTCGTGGAGCGCGGTGATCCTCGGTTTCGCGGTGGGCGTCTGGATCGGCGGCTTCGACCTGATCTTCGGCTGCCAGGACGTGCAGGCGGACCGCGCGCACGGCGTGAAGTCCGTACCGGCGCGCTTCGGCATCCCGGCGGCGCTGTACGGCGCGCGGGCCGCGCACGTCGTGACCACCGGGCTGCTGGTCTGGTACGCGCTGGAGACCGGCGCCGGGGTGTTCTTCTGGATCGGTCTGGTGATAGTCGCGGGCGCCTTCCTCTACGAGCACTCGATCGTGAAGCCGCACGACCTGTCGCGCCTGAACCGCGCGTTCTTCAGCACCAACGGCTTCATCGGCATCGCGCTCTTCGTCTGTGCGCTGCTGGACCTGCTGGTACGCGGCCTCACGGTATGAGCGCGGCGGCGGGCCCCATCGGTGCCCGCCGCGCACGCTCGCGGAACAGGAACGCGGCGAGTACGCCGCCGAGCAGTCCGAAGAGATGACCCTGCCAGCTGATGGACGGGTCACCGGGCAGCACGCCCCACAGCACCGAGCCGTACACCGCCAGCACCAGCAGTCCCACCACGAGGTCCCGAGCCCGGCGGTTGACGAAGCCCCGGACGAGCAGATAACCGAGCAGGCCGAAGATCACCCCGGAAGCCCCCACCGTGTTCGAGTGGTCGGGGGCGGTGAGCCAGACGCCCAGGCCGCCGACGACCATGATGGTCAGGGCGACGGAGACGAGGCGGCGCAGCCCGCTCAGCGCGACCAGGAACCCGAGGACCAGCAGCGGCACGGTGTTGGACACCAGATGCCCGAAGCCGTGGTGCAGGAACGCCATCGGGATGACGTCGCGCAGTTCGCCGGGGCTGCGCGGGCTCAGTCCGTACGTGTCGAGCGAGCCGCCCGTGGCCGCGTCCACGATCTCGAGCACCCAGAGCAGCGCGATCCAGCCGACCATCACCGCGGCGGCCGTCTTCACCCGGCCTGCCCGTGCGCCGGTGGTCGTGGTGGCGGCGGTTCTCGGATACGACACGTGCGGACCCCCTCCGGTCTCGTCACTCCCCTGTCTGGAACGTCCGGGGCACGGTCGCCGGTTCCGGCTCGGAGGCGCCGGATAGGCTCGGAGCCGTGAAGCCCGGAGCGTACGCAGACCAGCACAGCCCGCCACAGCCGGCTCGGGGGTCGGCGCCTGGGCCCGAGCCGCGCCGGCCCTGGATCGTCGGGGTGTCCGGCGCGTCCGGGACCCCGTACGCCGCGGCGGTGCTGCGCGGGCTGCTGGACGCGGGCGAGAGCGTGGACCTGGTGGTCAGCAGGGCGTCGCGGCTGACGCTGCTGGACGAGACGGGGATCGCGTTCCGGGACGCGCACTGGCGGGAAGACCTGGGGACCTGGCTCGCGCGGGGCGCGGACGGCAGGCCGGACACGTTCGCACCGGACCTCTCCGGGGTGCGGCACTGGACCGCGGGCGACCTCGCCGCGGGGCCTTCCTCGGGGTCGTATCCGGTCAAGGGAATGATCATCGTGCCGGCGTCCACGGCGGGGGTGGCCGGGGTGGCGCTCGGTCTGTCGAAGGATCTGCTCCAGCGCGCGGCGAGCGTGACGCTCAAGGAGCGGCGGAAGCTGGTGGTCGTCGTCCGCGAGACACCTCTGAGCGGACAGACCCTGAAGCACCTGGTGGCACTGGACGAGGCGGGCGCCGTCGTACTGCCCGCCTCACCGGCCTTTTACGCGGGGGCGACGCACATCCAGGACCTGGTGGACTTCGTCGCCGGGCGGGCGCTGGACGCGGCGGGGGTGCCGCACCGGCTCTACCGCCGCTGGGAGGGGGAGCTCGGCGGCTCTCGCGGGGACTGACGTCAGTACGGAGAGCCGTGGGCCGAGATCGGGGGCTGCTCCGGTCAGCGCTTCTTGGCGTGACGCGAGGCGCGGGCGGCCTTGGGGGCGCGCGGAGCCGCGGCCTTGTGGGCACGCGAGCGATCGGCCAGCTCCTGCAGTGAACGCATGTGTGCGTAAGCCATCTCGATCGTGTACATGAGTGAAACTCACTCCTAAGCTTTCGTGGTTCGAAGGACTATCGTCGATTGTCTGAGAGATTCGCAGGGTCTCACCCCTGCATGCCTTAGATTCTACTACTTATTTTGCGAGCACGCTGAACAATGGAAGGCTCAAGGCATATGGACGCCGTGGACAGGCAGCTCATCCAGGCCCTCAGAGAGAACGGCAGGGCCTCGTACGCCGAGCTGGGCCGGCTCGTCGGGCTCTCCGGGCCCAGCGTCACCGACCGCATCAACCGGCTCGAAGCGGCCGGCGTCATCACCGGCTACCGCGCGACGGTCGACGCGGCCTCGCTCGGCCTCGGCGTTACCGCGCTCATCGGGATCTCGCTCTCGGACGCCGCCGACCACGAGGACGTGGCGCGCCGGATGAGCGACCTCTCGGAGATCGAGGACTGCTGGTTCATCGCGGGCGACGACTCGTACATGCTCAAGGTGCGGGCGGACAACGTCGACGGCCTGGAGAAGACGATCGGCCGGCTGAGCAAGACGGAGGGCGTGTCCAGGACACGCACCACCATCGTTCTCTCCACGAAGTGGGAGAACAGGGTGGGCGAACTCCCCGAGGAGTGAGGCCGGCGCGGCCCGGGGGCGAGGGGCGGGCCGCCTGGGGAGGAGGCCGCGCGGCCCGGGGAGCGACGCCCGCGCGGCCTCGTGACGAGGGCCGGGCCGCCCGTGTGGCGAGGGTCCAGCCGTCCCCGGGCGAGGCCAGCGTCGGACTTGTCCGACCGAGGGCGTACGCTCGTCTGGCCCGGTTGGTAGACGTATGGGAGGCGGCGGGATGACTGCATCTGTCCAGGATGTGGGCTTCAAGCGCGAGCTGGAGGAGAAGGTCCGCGCCGGAGAGCGGCTGAGCCGCGAGGACGGCGTCGCCCTGTACGAGACGGACGATCTCGCCTGGCTCGGCGGGCTCGCGCATGAGGTGCGTACGCGTAAGAACGGCGACGTCGTGCACTTCAACGTGAACCGCCACCTCAATATGACGAACGTGTGCACCGCGTCGTGCGCGTACTGCTCGTTCCAGCGCAAGCCGGGCGAGAAGGACGCGTACACGATGCGCATCGAGGAGGCCGTCCGCCTCGCGAAGGCGATGGAGGGGGAGAACCTCACCGAGCTGCACATCGTCAACGGACTGCACCCGACGCTGCCGTGGCGGTACTACCCGCGCTCGCTCAGCGCCCTCAAGGAAGCTCTCCCGCAGGTCTCGCTGAAGGCGTTCACCGCCACCGAGATCCACCACTTCGAGACGATCTCGGGCCTGAGCGCGTCCGACATCCTCGACGAGCTGATCGAAGCCGGTCTGGAATCGCTGACCGGCGGCGGCGCGGAGATCTTCGACTGGGAGGTCAGGCAGCACATCGTCGACCACGCCACCCACTGGGAGGACTGGTCGCGCATCCACCGCCTGGCGCACGAGAAGGGGCTCAAGACCCCGGCGACGATGCTGTACGGGCACATCGAGGAGCCCCGCCACCGCGTCGACCACGTGCTGCGTCTGCGCGAGCTCCAGGATGAGACCGGCGGCTTCCAGGTCTTCATCCCGCTGCGCTACCAGCACGACTTCGTGGACATGAAGGACGGCAAGATCCGCAACCGCCTTCAGGCCCGTACGACGATGGCCACCGGCGCGGAGGCGCTGAAGACCTTCGCCGTCTCCCGGCTGCTCTTCGACAACGTGCCGCACGTCAAGGTGTTCTGGGTGATGCACGGCGTGCAGACCGCGCAGCTCGCGCTCCAGCACGGCGCGGACGACATGGACGGCTCGGTCGTCGAGTACAAGATCACGCACGACGCGGACAACTACGGCACGCCGAACAAGCTGGGCCGTGAGGATCTGCTCGACCTGATCCGCGACGCGGGCTTCCGTCCCGTCGAGCGGAACACCCGTTACGAGATCATCCGCGAGTACCCGGGACCCGACGCCGACCGGCGCGAGACCCCGCAGGCCATGCGGGTCTGAGGGGTCGTCACGTGGCGCTCATATTCGAGCTGGATCCGAAGGCCGACCGGTCCCTGTCCGACGGTGTCGTCGCGCTCTGGACGGACGTCTCCAACGGGGGCGGCGCCGTCGGTTTCATACCGCCGGTGACGGAGGCCGACGTACGGCCCGAGTGGCTGAAGCACCTCACGGCCATGGGCGAGGGCCGCGCGCGGCTGCTGGTCGGGTACGACGAGGAAGGCGCCGTCGCGGCGACGGCGTTCCTCACGTACAACACCCACCGGCTGATGCGGCACTGGATCTGGCTGTACACCGTGATGGTCCACCCCAGGCACCAGGGCAAGGGCTACGGCCGCGATCTGATGGCCGCGGCGGCCGAAGCGGCCTCGGACCCGGCGCGCGGGTTCGAGGGCATCGAGGCGATCCGGCTGACGTGCCGCGGCGGCACGGGCGTGGACCGGTTCTACGCGTCCTGCGGTTACAAAGAGGTGGGGCGCGTACCCGGCGCGATCAGGGTCGGGCCCGGCGACGACCGTGACGACATCGTCATGCTGCTGCCTCTGGCATGACGCTGCCGTACCAGTGAGCGCTGCCGTACCAGCGAGCGTTCGAAGACAGGAAGAGAGAAGGCCCGTTGTGACCACTGCGAAGCCAGGCGCCACCGTCCGCTACACCTTGATGCGCTTCGCCATCTTCGTCGGCTGCTTCGTCGTGGCCCTCGCCCTGGTGCAGTTCGGCATACTGCCGAAGGGGCTCGGTGACTCCAACTTCATCTGGCTGCTGCTGCTCGCCATCGTCATTTCGGCGCCGCTCAGTCTCGTCCTGCTGCGCAAGCAGCGCGACGAGATGTCGGCCCAGATCGTCGGCAAGGTCGACGGCGCGAAGGCCCGGCTGGAGGCCAACCGGTCCCAGGAGGACAGCGCGGCCGAGTAGTTGGCCCGCCGCCCCACGCACATCACCACGACAGCGCCCCGGCCCGAGCCGGGGCGCTGTCGTGCGTGTCGGCGGCCCGACGCCGTGCGGCCCGGTGCCCGTCCGCGCGTCTCACCCCAAGGCGATCTTTGAGTTGGTCAAAGTTGAAGTGTTAATGTGTCGACATGAAGACAGCAGCGCGCCCTCGCCACGGCATGAGCATTCCGCTCGTGGCGCGCCTGCATGTCGATCTCTGCCGCTGCATGTCCGCGGTCTGTTGCCGCACGGCCTGACCCTGGCAGCATGCGGCGCCGTACGTCTCACAACACCCCCCAGCGCACGGGCGCCGCCACCCCGTCCCCGTAGGTCCCCGATTCGTCATGTCTGGAGTGTGTTCGTGTCCGCGAACTCCGCACCGCCCGCTTCCGCCGGTTCCGAAGCGTCCGAGGGCTCGCCGGGATCCGGCAGATCCGGCTTCCGCATACCGCGCGTCCCCTTCTGGGCGCAGATCGTCGCCGGTCTGGCGCTCGGTGTCCTCCTCGGCTGGCTCGCCCGCAGCCAGGACATCCACTGGCTGTACACGACCCTGGACGAGGTCGGCAGCATCTTCGTCCAGCTGCTGAAGCTGGCCGTCGCCCCGCTGGTCTTCTTCGCGATCCTCGTGTCGATCACCAACCTCCGCAAGGTCAACAACGCGGCGAGGCTCGCCTCCCGCACCCTGCTCTGGTTCATGATCACGTCACTGATCGCGGTCGCCATCGGCCTGCTGATCGGCCTGATCACCAACCCGGGCGCCGGTACGGGGCTCACCCCGAAGGACGGCCAGCTGCCGAAGCACTCCGGCTCCTGGATCGACTTCCTGACCGGCATCGTGCCGACCGACATCATCACGCCGTTCAGTGAACTGAACGTCCTGCAGATCGTCTTCATGGCGGTGGTCGCCGGTATCGCCGCGCTCAAGCTCGGTGACCGTGCCAAGCCGATCCTCTCCATCAGCGAGGCCGTGCTCGAACTGCTCCAGAAGGCGCTGTGGTGGGTCATCCGCCTCGCCCCGATCGGCACCATCGGCCTCATCGGCTTCGCCATCGCCGACTACGGCTGGGACCTCATCGGCAAGTACGCGACCTTCACCGCCGACGTCTACATCGGCTGCGCGCTGGTCATCTTCGGTGTCTACCCGCTGCTGCTCGCGACGGTCGCCAAGGTCAACCCGCTCCAGTTCTACAAGGGCGCCTGGCCCGCGCTCCAGCTGGCGTTCGTCTCCCGCTCCTCCGTCGGCACGATGCCCGTGACCCAGCGGGTCACCGAGCGGCTGGGCGTTCCGAAGGAGTACACGTCCTTCGCCGTGCCGTTCGGCGCGACGACGAAGATGGACGGCTGCGCCGCGATCTACCCGGCGCTCGCCGCGATCTTCATCGCGCAGATCTTCGACGTACAGCTGGGCATCCAGGACTACCTGCTGATCGCGTTCGTCTCGGTCGTCGGCTCCGCGGCCACCGCCGGACTCACCGGCGCGACGGTCATGCTGACGCTGACCCTCTCCACGCTGGGCCTGCCGCTGGAGGGCGTGGGCCTGCTGATGGCCATCGACCCGATCCTGGACATGATGCGGACGGCGACGAACGTGGCCGGCCAGATCGTCTCCCCGCTGATCGTCGCGGCGCGCGAGAACATCCTCGACCGCGTCAAGTACGACTCGGCCTCGGCGTCCCCGGTCGACGACCTCGACCGTGACGAGTCCGTGCACGAGACGAAGGTCCCGGTCGCGGCCTGACGGTCCCGCGCTGGGCTGTCCGGCCCGGACGGTTCGACGCCGGGCTGTCCGGCCCGGACAGTCCGGCGTCCGGTTTTCCGGCCTGACGGTCCCGCGTCCGGCGCCTCGCCGCTGCGCGCCGCAGCCCCTGACGGGCCCCCTCCTCCGATCATCGGAGGAGGGGGCCCGTTCGCGTTCCCGGTCAGCTTCGCCCGCCTTTTCCTGACCGGGTGCCAGTCCTTCCGCCGGAGTCATAGGCTTGCCCGGCGCCGGGGGGCGACGGAGGCGCGAACCGCGCTTCCCTGAAGGAGCCTTCGAGCGGATACGTGACGGATCCCTGTCGGGGGGGGAGTTCAGAGAGGCCGGGATGCTTGAATCTCACGACCCGATCCCCGCGCCACCCGATCCCCTTGCGCCACCCGATCCTTCGCGCCACCGGACAACCCGTGTCCCCCCACCGCCCCCTTCACCTCCCCCACCGAGACGAGGAGCCGCACGTGCCCGCTGCCGTGCCCGCCGATGGCCTGCCCGTACAGCTGATCGAGCCCGAGAAGCTACGTGTCGGCGGGGTCGTCAGAGAAGTGGCCGTACGCCCCAACACCCCGCAGGTCCTGCGCGGTTCACTGGCGGACATCCCCTTCGACAACGCCTGCGAGGAGCCCATGGCGGCCGTCATGAGCAGGAAGCGGCGGCAGCGGACCACGGCGGACAGATGGGCGGAGGTCCCCAAGGGGTCGAAGGACGACTGGGAGGACGTCACGGCCGTGCAGTTCGCCGACGACGTCCGCGCGGTCGCCAAGGGGCTGATAGCGAACGGGCTGCGGCCGGGCGACCGGCTCGCGATCATGGCGCGCACGACGTACGAGTGGACCGTACTCGACTTCGCCTCCTGGGCCGCCGGACTGGTCACCGTCCCCATCTACCCGACCAGCTCCGCCTTCCAGGCCCGCTGGATCCTCCAGGACTCCGGGGCGGTCGCCTGCGCCGTCGAGGACGCGCAGCAGGCGCAGCTGATCGGCCAGGAACGCTCGCAGCTGCCCGGACTCGACCACTTGTGGATGTTCGACGGGGGTGCCATGGACGGGCTCCGCCAGGCGGGCGAACACCTCCCCGACGAGGCCGTGCTGGAACGCCGTGCGGGCCTCACCCCCGACTCCATCGCGACCCTCATCTACACCTCGGGCACCACGGGACGTCCCAAGGGCTGTGTCCTCACCCACGGCAACTTCTTCGCCGAGGTGGACAGCGCGATCCAGCTCCTGCACCCCGTCTTCAAGTCGGTCAGCAAGGAGCCCGCGTCCATCCTGCTGTTCCTGCCGCTCTCGCACGTCTTCGGCCGCATGGTCGCGATCGGCTGCCTGCGTGCCCGCGTACGGCTCGGGCACGCGCCGTCCATCAGGACCGACGACCTGCTCGCCGACCTGGCGGGCTTCCGGCCGACGTTCATGCTGGCCATCCCGTACGTCCTGGAGAAGATCTACAACACGGGCCGCGCCACCGCGGAGAAGGCCGGCCGTCTCTCGTCGTTCGACCGCGCGGCGCGGATCGCCAGAAAGTACGGCCAGTCCGTGGAGGAGGCCGAGCACGGCACGGGTCCCGGGCCGTCACCCGCGCTGCGTGCGGCGCGTACGTTCTACGACCCGCTGGTCTACCGGCGGATCCGGGCGGCGCTCGGCGGCCGCGTGAAGCAGGTGATATGCGGCGGCTCCCCGCTGGGACGCCGCCTCGCGTCCTTCTACGCGGGGGCGGGCATCGAGATCTTCGAGGGGTACGGCCTGACGGAGACGACCGCCGCGGCGACCGTCACACCGCCGCTCAAACCCCGTATGGGCACGGTGGGCTGGCCGCTGCCCGGCACGTCCGTATGGATCGCCGACGACGGCGAGGTGCTGCTGCGCGGCGGCCAGGTCTTCCGCGGTTACTGGGACGGCGTCCGGAGCGAGGCCGTGCTGCAGACGGAGGCGGAGACGGAGAACGGCGGCGGCTGGTTCGCGACCGGTGACCTGGGCGCGCTGGACGACGAGGGCTACCTCACGATCACCGGCCGCAAGAAGGACGTCATCATCACGACGGGCGGCAAGAACGTGGCTCCCGCGCCGCTGGAGAACTGGCTGCGCGCGCATCCGCTGGTGGCCGAGTGCCTCGTACTGGGCGACAACCGCCCGTACATCACGGCCCTGATCACCCTGGAACCGGACGGGCTCGACCACTGGCGGCAGATGAAGAAGAAGCAGGACGTGCCGCTCGGCGAACTGGTCAGGGACGAGGAGCTGCTGAGTTCCCTGCAACGGGCGATCGACGAGGCGAACAGGCTGGTGTCCAGGGCCGAGTCGATACGGCGCTTCCGCGTGCTGACGGTGAGCTTCACGGAGGGGAGCGGGCATCTGACGCCGTCGCTGAAGGTGCGGCGGGCGGCGGTCACGGCGGACTTCGCCAAGGACATCGAGGAGATGTACACGACGCGCTGAGGTGAGCACGTCGGGCGCCGGGTGTGTGGTGCGTCGGTGGCATGCGGTGCCGGGTGTGGGGCGCCGGGCATGCGGTGCCGGGTGTGCGGTGCCGCGTGTGGCGCGTGGTGTCGGGTCTGCGGTGCCGGGTGTGCGGTGCCGCGTGTGGCGCGTGGTGTCGGGTCTGCGGTGCCGGAGGCGTTGCGCGTGGCGCCTGACGTCCGGCGCGTGGTGCGTGGCGCGGAAAGGCAGGAGCCCTGCGTCTCCCACCCGAGTGGGGGACGCAGGGCTCCTTGGGTACTGCGTAAGTCGTTCGCGATCGCCGACCCGGTGGCAACTAGGCCGGGGTGACGTTCTCCGCCTGCGGGCCCTTCGGGCCCTGAGTGACGTCGAAGTTCACGACCTGGTTCTCCTCGAGAGAGCGGAAACCAGACGCGTTGATCGCGGAGTAGTGGACGAAGACATCCGGGCCGCCGCCGTCCTGGGCGATGAAGCCGAAGCCCTTTTCAGCGTTGAACCACTTGACGGTTCCGGTAGCCATAAGCCCTCCTTGGGCCAAAGGGTTGCCCTGCTCCAGAACCTGCAAACAAGTCTGAAAAACAAAAGCCTGCGGGTCACATGCTCCGCAGGCTCTGTACTGCAAGGGAAACCAAACTGCAACTTGCGAGCGAGCCTAGCACGCAGCTCAGGCGCAGCGGTAGAGGGAAAGATCACTTCACCCGGACGTTTGACGAGCTCCTCACCCGCTGACGAACCGGCCGCCGGGCCGGCCCCCTGATCAGGCCTCTGACCAGGGAGGGAACCGTACCTGCGAGCCGACGGCGGACCAGGTGCGCGGCGGCTTTCCCACGACTCCCGGCAGTCCCCCGGACAGCTCTGGTCCTGGCCTGTCACCGGCCCCCGCGATCGGCCGCCGCGCCTCCGGGGCTAGCCTCGCCCATGTGGACAGTCCCGTAGAAAACGCAGCAGCAGCCGCAACAGAAGACGCGGCGACAGGAGCGGCACCGAGCGCGACACCCCGCGCGGGCGCCACCGGAGCCGCTGAGGCCGCCGGAGCCACCGCCGCCGGAGCCACCGTCCCCCGAGCTGCCTCCGGCGACGTCACCGCCGCCGGAGCCACCGCCGTCACTGGAGGCGCGCACCGGCGCGTCCGGCCGCGGGTCGGCCATATCCAGTTCCTGAACTGCCTGCCCCTCTATTGGGGTCTCGCCAGGACCGGCACCCTTCTCGATCTGGAGCTGTCGAAAGACACTCCCGAGAAGCTGAGCGAGCAGCTGGTCCGGGGCGAGCTGGACATCGCGCCGGTCACCGTCGTGGAATTCCTCCGCAACGCGGATCAGCTCATCGCCTTCCCCGATCTGGCGGTCGGCTGCGACGGACCCGTGATGTCGTGCGTGATCGTCTCGCAGCTCCCGCTCGAACAGCTGGACGGCGCGCGGGTGGCTCTCGGCTCCACGTCCCGTACGTCGGTGCGGCTGGCCCAATTGCTGCTCGCGGAGCAGTACAAGGTCACGCCGGACTACTACACCTGCCCGCCCGACCTCGGCCTGATGATGCAGGAGGCCGACGCGGCCGTCCTGATCGGCGACGCCGCCCTGCGCGCCTCGCTGCACGACGCGCCGCGGCTCGGCCTCCAGGTCCACGACCTGGGGCAGATGTGGAAGGAGTGGACGGGCCTGCCGTTCGTCTTCGCCGTGTGGGCGGCCCGCAAGGACTTCCAGGAGCGCGAACCGCAGATGGTCAGGAAGGTGCACGAGGCGTTCCTCGCGTCCCGTGACCTCTCCCTGGAAGAGGTCGCCAAGGTCGCGGAACAGGCGGCGCGCTGGGAGGCATTCGACGCGGAACTGCTCGAACGCTACTTCACGACGCTCGATTTCCGCTTCGGCGACGAACAGCTGGCAGGCATCAGGGAGTTCGCACGCAGGACGGGACCGACGACGGGCTATCCGTCCGATGTGCACATCGAACTGCTCAAATCCTGACTCCGCGGACTCGGGTAATGTGTCGCTCCCCAGCAGTGGAAGCGACCGAGGAGGTGGGACCCATCACCGCTGTATCAGCAGGCCGGGTGCTCCCTTCTCACGCCCGTACGGTCCGCCGGACGTACATCCGGACATAGGTGACCGGGGGAGTGCCCTCAGGCAGTCCCGAAAGGTTTCCATGTCTTCTCACCAGTCACCCCTCGCGCGCTCCGGCATCATCGCGCGACTGCGCGCCGCCGGCTGCGTATTCGCGGAGGACGAGGCGCGGTTGCTCCTCTCCGCGGCGAGCGATCCGGCCGAACTCGACGCCATGGTGGACCGGCGTGCCGCCGGTCTCCCGCTCGAACACATCGTCGGCTGGGCGGAGTTCCACGGCCTGCGGATCGCGGTGGACACCGGGGTCTTCGTACCCCGGCGCCGCACCGAGTTCCTCGTCACCCGGGCCATCGCCCTCGCCCCCTCGGGGCCCGGCGCCGTGGTCGTCGACCTCTGCTGCGGCTCCGGCGGCGTGGGCGCGGCGCTGATCGCGGCCCTGGACAGCCCGGAGCTGCACGCGGCGGACATCGACCCCGCCGCCGTACGCTGCGCCCGCCGCAACATCACCGAGGCCCGGGGCCAGGTGTACGAGGGCGACCTCTACGACCCCCTGCCCGGCCGACTGCGCGGCCGTGTCGACATCCTGGTCGCCAACGTCCCCTACGTACCCACGAAGGAGATCGTCCTGCTCCCGGCGGAAGCCCGCGAACACGAAGCGCGGGTGGCCCTCGACGGCGGCAAGGACGGACTCGACGTCCTGCGCCGCGTAACCGCCGAAGCGGCCAACTGGCTCACGCCGGGAGGCCACTTGCTCTTCGAAACCAGCGCCCACCAGGCCGCCCAAGCCCTCACGGCGGTGACCAGCGGCGGCCTGACCGCCCACGCGTGCACCTCGGAAGACCTGCCGGCCACAGTCATCACCGGCACCCGCCCGGCCCCCTGAACGCCCGAATCCGCCTTACCCGTTGGGGCGGATTGCGTCAGCGGATCCGCCATAGCCGTTGGGGCGGGTGCCGTCGGCGGATGCCGTCAGCGGTTGACGGACTGGATTTCCTGGACGTTCATGTCCTGCGTCGTCTCGAACGTCCCGCTGGGCAGCGTGTCGCCCGAACCCCCGGACCCCTTCCAGGTGATCTGCCAGGTCACCGACGCCTTGAGCGAGTACGGCGCGCCCCCGCTCGCGCGCAGGTAGGTGATGCCGCACGGCGGGTTCCGCGCCGCGCTGCCCTCGGCGTACGGAGTGCCGATGCTGCCGTCCGCGTTGATCTCGCACTCGCCGGAGGCGGGTGACGTCTCCGCGTCCGGGGTGCCCGGGTCCAGATGCAGGCTGACCGGTTTCGCGGTGGTTTCGGCCCAGAGACCGGTGTGAGGCAACTCGGCGCGGACGGTGACCTCCTGGAAGGTTCCCTTGTCCAGCCACACCCAAGTAGGCAGGTTCACCGTGGACTTCGCGGCGGGCTTCAGCTCGATCTCGGTGTCCGGCACCCGGATCTTGTCGTAAGCGAACTCCGCCAGCGTCTTCGCGGTCGGCGCGTGCGGGACGTCGGGGATCCGTCCGGGAGCCTGCCAGAACATGATCCGGCCGCAGTCCCACGACGCCGGGGCGCTGGGATCGGGCGCGACACTGCGCCAGAAGTAGCCGCCCTTGCCGATGTTGTAGTCCTTGTAGCCGTCGGCGGTGCTGTACGCGTCGTCGAAGTTGTGCCCCGGCTTGCCGTCCTGGTAGTGGTCGGTCCACAGGGACTTGCCGTACCACGACTCATGGATGCCGACGTCACCGCTGCCGTCCGTCCTGTCCACGAACGCCTTGAGCTGCTCGGGCGTGAAGACGGGCTCGTACCAGCACGCGGGTGGCTCCCAACTGCTGTCGACCGGAGCGAGGTTGCCCTTCTTCCCGGTCCCGCCGCTGCCCCGCACCTGCCGCACGGTGATCCGGGAGTGCGAGGCGTAAGCGACGAGGTCCTGGTCGTGGGCGCCGCCGCCGGGGCCGCTGGGGTTCGAGCTCTCAGTGTCGGTCTCGTCCCCGAAAGCGTAGGCGGAGTGTCCCGCCGCGACGAGCAGGATCGCGGCTGCCGCCGACGTCATGACCGCTCTGCGGATGGACCGCACCTTCAGCACCCGCCTCGTTTGGTCTCGACTGTTGCCGTCTTCCAGACGCCCTCGGGGTTCTTCGTCACCCCGGTCATGTAGAGCACGTGGGGATTGACACCTTTGGGGGTGCCCTTGACCGCTCCGGTCTTACGGTCTTTCGTGGAGCCCTGCCCCTCGTCCATGCAGTAGAAGAGCGTGGCGCGCTGCTTGCTCAGGAAGTCGACCTTGGGGTCGGAGATGATGGCCTTTCCAATGAGGGTCACGTTGTCGTCCATGTAGTCCTTCACGTACGCACGGCCCGTCGTCAACGCGTTGCCGCTGCTGTAGAACTCCATGGGGGCTGTCGTCGGCTGGTCGGCGATGATGGCCGCGTGAACGGCGCGGAGCCGTTCTTTGCCGTCGTTCATGACGGCCTGCTTCTCCGGGTCTGTGCTGGTCCAGCCCTGGAATTCCATCTGGAAGGTCGCCGGCAGCGAGATCTCCGGGCGGCCGTCGCTCGGCGCCGCCGAGCGCGATGCCGACGGGCTGCTCGATGTCTGGTCCACCCCCTTGACCTTGTCCGAGGAAGACGCGTCGCCGCCGCCACCGCACGCGGTGAGCAGCAGCGCCGCGCCGGTGGCGAGCGCGGTGGTGACGGGCAGGGCGCGGCGGTTCACGGTTGTTCTCCCCCTGGGTTCAGCGGCGTTCAGGATCTGGGCAGTCGAGCCTGCGCAATCGAGCCCGCGCAGTCGGGAACGAAGCTACCAGCGGACCGTAAAGGCCCAGAGGGGCTGCCGTGACAGGGGCGTGTCGTTCGAGGCGCGGCGTTGTCCGTGCAGGCGTGCAGGCGTGCAGGTCACTCGGCCGGATGCCCCACGGCTAATCCGCCTTGCCCGCGCCCGTCCCGCCGCCGGAGCCGCCGTTGCCCTTGTCCTCGACGGCTTTGTTGATCTCCTTGGTGAGGTCGTCATCCAGCTTCGTGAACTCGCGTACGACCGCGTCGGACATATCGGCCAGCGCGGTGAGCTGCTGGCTGATGTCCTCACGGCCGTCTTCCCAGTTCGACTCGAAGACGTCGAGAGCGTCGTACACAACCTTGTCGCCGACATCGTCGCGGTAGGACTCGAAGAGCTTTTTCGTTCGGTCGAGCCGCGTCTTGATGGAACGCAGCCGGCTCCCGAAGTCCTCAAGCTCGCTGAGTGGGAGTACGAGATCGCTCTTGCCCTTGCCCATGCGGGTTCCTCTCTGGTCGCAGCGATTATCTGAAGCGGTACGGACTTCCGAACGTGCCATCAGCCGGAGCCCGGAGACTCGTCACCGTGGACGCGGATACGGTGCCGTCATGCCTCTCTCACCTGATGACGAGCTCCCGGGCCGCGACGACTTCGTCGCCTTCCTCCACGACCTCCGTCGTGACTTCGAACAGCGGGGTGGTGAGTGGGAGAACGCGACCCTTGACCGCTTCCTGGAAGGCATGGCGTCATGGGTCGCGAGCTCAGACGGCTGGTACCGGAACTTCGGCAGGGAACTGCCGCCCGGCGGCGACTGGACCTTTTTCGCCCGCGCGCTCATGGCGGCGAGGATCTACGAGTGATCGCAGCCCTCCGCCGCCAATCCGCCCACGCCGGTCCCATCCGCTCACAGCGGTGTGACAACCGTCCGGTACTCGCCGCCTCCCAGGTGCAGCAGCCCCCTGCCCGGGGTGACCGGGTCGCCGACCATGCTCCGGGTCGTGCGGATGCCGATCAGTTCACCGCTGGCGGTGTCCTGCGGTGACAGCAGTAGTCCGCGGCGCGCCTTCTTCGCCTCGACCTGCCAGCCGCTGAAGCCGCTGCACACGTCCTCCTCGTCGCCCGCGATGACCAGGGACAGGCCGCGGTCGGCGCCGCGCTGGATGATGCGTTTGAACGCCGGGCCCGCGTCGCAGTCCTCCAACTGCTCACCGTCGTCGATCAGCACCATGACGGGCGACTCGGGCGTCGCCGTGTCGGTGTACTCCTCCAGGTCGTCCTGCTCGATGTCGTCGCCGGTGAAGACCTTCAACACGCCTTCCTGGCCGTCCAGTTCACGCATCGGCGAGGGGCGGGGCGCGGCGACAACGAGGCGTACGCCCTGGGCGAGATAGCCGCGCGCCAAGTTCATCAGCACCGTACTGCGTCCCGATTTGGCCGGGCCCGCGACGACGAACGCCGGCACACCCTGTGCCAAGTCCGGTCCGAAGGCGGTGAGTTCGTCACCGCCGATGCCCACAAGGCCCCACAGCCTGGAGCGTGAGGCCTCCGGGTCGCGCAGCGCCCACGCCTCGTCGAAGGAGATCCGGCTCGGCAGTACGTCCACCCGGAACGGACGCCGGGAGCGCGGCAGTTCCGGCTCGCGTTCACGCGCCGCCTCGCCGATGACGCTCAGCGCGGCGGCCTGGCCCTGGCCCGTGACGTCGTCGGACAGCAACGCGAACTGGATCTCCGTCGCGGTCTCACTGCGGAACGCGCGTCCCGGTGGGATCTCCTCGGGAAGCTTCCGTGCGCTGATCCCGATGAGTGAGAAGTCGGAGCGGTCCGCCAGCCGCAGGCTCAGCTTGTCCTCGGTCATCGTGCTCATCCGCCCGTTGACCAACTGCCGGTCGCCGGTGATCACCATGTGGATTCCGACGCTCGCACCTTCGCGCATGATCACAGTTATCTGATCGGTCAGCTCACCGTGGTCGACCTCGCCCAGCGAAGTCAGCCAGCCCTCCCACCGGTCGAGCAGTACCACGATGTGCGGCAGCCGGCCCTCCGGAGCCGCAGAGGTGCGCTGTTCACCGATGTCGGCGATGCCACGCTCGGCCAACAGCTCCTGCCGACGGGTGAGTTCCGTCTGAAGCCGGTTGATGAGCCGGACGGCGCGCTCTGTCTGGGCGCGCCCGATGACCGCGCCGCAGTGCGGCAGGTTGGTCAGGGCGTTGAGCGCGCCGTTACCGCAGTCGATCCCGTACAGGTGGACATCGGCGACCGAGTGCGTACGGGCCAGCGAGCCCGCGAGCGTACGCAGCACCTGGGAACGGCCGCTGCGCGGCGACCCCGGGATCAGCAGATGCCCGAAGGTCGCGAAGTCGACCGCGACAGGACGCCGTTCCTGGTTCGCGGGCAGATCCTCGACGCCGAACGCCGCCACCGGCAGCGAACCGGACGACCGTACCGGTGGGATCGAGTCCAGCAGCAGCATCTCGTCCAGTGCGGGCAGCCACGGGCTGTGCTGGGCCGGGATGCCGAGGCGGGTATTGGCCTCACGGACCGCGTCCACCAGGACCTTGAGGTCGGTGATCTCCTCTTCGTCACGAGCCTGCGCCTTCGGCTTCACCAACGCCTGACGGCCCAGGCTCTCCCACACGAGCGGCGCCGACCAGGGCGCCAGCGCCTGCGGATCCGCGGCCCCCGGCCGGCGGCCGCCGACACGTCCTGACTGGAACGGAACGAGAGAGGCGTGTCCGAGCCGCACATACGCGCGCCCCGGCGTCGACTTGGAGATGTGCCCGGCCTCCGGCGAGTCGATGACATCGCTGGACTCACCGCCGTCGGTGACGCGCAGCGCGATGCGCAAGTTCGTGTTGGCGCGGATCTCGGGCGAGACGACACCACTTGGACGCTGCGTGGCGAGCAGCAGATGGATACCGAGGGACCGCCCTCGCTGGGCGATGTTGACCAGGCCGGTGACGAAGTCGGGCAGATCGCGGACCATGGACGCGAACTCATCGATGACGATGAGGAGTCGGGGGACCGGCTGGCGCGACGGATCACGCCGTACCAGATCCTGGTAGTCCTCGATGTCCTTGGCATCGGCGGCGGCGAGGATGTGTTCGCGGCGCTTCAGCTCCGCACCCAGTGACTCCAGGGCGCGCTCGACCAGGTGCGCGTCGAGGTCGGTGACCATACCGACCGTGTGCGGCAGGTTCACACAGTCCTTGAAGGCTGCGCCCCCCTTGTAGTCGACCAGCACGAACGTCATGTTCTCCGGGGTGTTGGCCACCGCGAGCGCCGCGACGATCGTCTGAAGCAGTTCCGACTTGCCCGAACCCGTCGTACCGGCGATCAGGCCGTGCGGTCCGTCCCGCCGCATGTCGATGCCGAAGGGGCCGTCGTACGACTCGCCGACCACCGCCATGGTGGACTGCCCGCTCATCCGCCAGCGTGCCGCGACGGCGTCACCGGTGGGCGGTTCCAGCTCAAGTACGTCCAGGAGGCGGCTCGATGACGGCAGAGCCGAGTCCTCCGTCTCGCCGCTGATGTCGCGCAGCGCGGACAACGACCGGGCGAGCCGCAGACACCATGACGGCGATACGAAGTCCGGCCGTACGTTCTTGACGCGGGCGACGCCCGTCTCCTCGACGCGCAGGCGCAGTTGGGGCAGATCGCTCTCGGACTGTTCCACGGGCTGGGAATGCCACGCCTGGAATGAAGGGAACCCGCCGACGGCCTGCTGTGCGCCTCCGCTGAGGCCTGCCCCTGTGCCGCTTGCCTGCCGCGCGGCGGCGTCTCCCGCGCCTCCGGCCCCGGAGCCCGGGTACTCCTCGGGTTTCGGCTCAGCGATCACCACGCCCTGGCACTCACCGGGCAGGAATCGCTCCTCGGCATCCAGACAGACCGAGTACATGTGCGCGGCGGGACCCTCGCGCAACAGCCGTACGACACCCGGCATCGAGCGCAGTCGGCGCGAGCCGTCCCACACGATCACGATGTCCGGGTCGGTGAACGCCGCGCCCTGGCTCTGGTTCTCCTTCATCGTCTTCACTCGGGCGTCGAGTACCTGCGTGAGCTCCCCGATACGGGCGCCTACGGTCTCCGCGTCCGTTCCGATCAGCACGTTCGCATCCTGGCCGCCGGACGGCCGGCTGTGCGGCAGCCACCGCACCCAGTCCCAGCCGGGTCTGGCGGCGGCTTCGGTGAGAACGTAGAGCTGTACGTCCATCGGGCTGTGCAGCGTCGCGGACTGGGCGACGGCCCAACGGCCCAGCGCCTGCGGGGAGTCTCCGGGGCCCGCCATCCCGATCACGCCGAGGTGGCGGAGCGAGAGCGCGACGGGCGAGTCCGAGATGTCCCAGGTGACCTGACGGCGGTGCTCGTCACGCTCGGGATCGGTGACAACCACCTCGGACGGCAGCTTTCCGGTACCGAAGCGCAGCAGCAGATGGTCGCCGTCGGTGCGCCGCCGCTCCCACACCCGGGTACGCGGGCCGGTCCCGAGGTTCAGCACGGTCGCGGGGTCGGGAACGGCACGACGGCGGTCGTTCCGCTCGGCCACCAGCGCGTCCTCGGCGTCCTTCTCGATACGGGCCTTGTGCTCCTCGTATTCCTTCAGGAGCTTGGCGTGCGACTTCCGCCCGTTCTTCTTGTCCATGAAGTAGTTGGCGAACAGGATGACCGGGCTGAAGGCCGCCATGATCAGGTAGTACCAGCGGCCGAAGACCATCGCCGTGACCACCGCCGTGACAAGCGGGGTGGCCGCCATCAGCCAGGGGATCGGGCGCGCGTCCTGGTCGCCGGGCCGCTTGGGCAGACTGAACCGGGTCTCGCGGTCCGGTGGGCGGAGCCGGGGCGGGCGGTTGTAGTCGAACGCGCTGCCGTCGTCGGACCACTTCAGTGCGGCATCGGGCGGCGAGTAACGGGCCAGTTCCAGCAGGGTATTGGCGATCGAGAGCTGATTGCCGAGCGGCCAGGAGTCTCCGTCGAGCTTTTCACCGTCCATGAGGACCGCGTCGCGGTCTCCGGTTATCTGCACCTGACACGTACCGTCGATGGAGACCGCGATGGTCAGCGCGTGGTCGGCCAGCTCCGTGTCGTCCTCAATACGTACATGCTGCCCGGCCCCGCGCCCCACCCCGTACCGGCCGACACCGAGCCGGTGCACGGCCCCGGCCCCCGGCCCGCCCGCCACGCGCAACTCCACGAGCCCACCGGGCTCCCCCGGCCAGCAGCCGGCCGGATCGTTGAGGCTGACCACGGCGCCCTCGCGCAACGGCGAACCCAGGACGGTGGCGTCCGCTCGCAGTTCGGCACCGTCGACAAAAAGCCGCGGCGTTCCATCGCCGGCCCCCCGCGAAGCACCAATGGGAATCACTTGAGCAACGTTGCTGCTCCCCATCCGTTCGCTCAGCTCACGCGCGACGTCGCCGACGACAGTCTCGGCCTCGGCTTCGAGCACAACATCGGTGCTGGAACCGGCGAACGGATCGACGACAGTCAGTGTCAGGCGCACAATCGTCCTCCCCCGTATATGGATGCGCGGTCACCAACTGATCGCGGGCCGCAAGCACCTGCGACCTTAGCGGCTGTCTGTATCACACCGGCAACGGCCCGGACTCGGCCTCGCGCGGCCGCCATGCCAAACGGGGCTGTGCAACCGCACCCACTCTCGTAAGCTGCTGCGCGGGTGCGAATAAGCACATGATCCGCACCTGTAGAGCCACGGGGGTTGGCCCTGCGGCACCCAGTGCAGAGGAGAGAGCAGCATGGCCAAGGACCTTGACGTCACATATGAGGACATGCGGAATGCGGCCAAGCACGTGACCCGCGAGAAGGAAAAGATCGACGAGAAGCTTCACGGCCTGAGGACCTACATCCAGAATCTGGTCGAGGGCGGCTACGTCACCAAGAGCTCGTCGAAGGCGTTCGACAAGAACTTCGATGAGTTCATCCGCGGCGCGAAGGAGACCATCGAGGGTCTGATCGGCATGGGTGACTACCTCACGATGGCTGCCGACAAGTTCGAGCAGATCGACGAGGAACTGGCCAAGTCCGCGCAGAGGTAGCGGATCCGCGGTTGGTGCGGCGATTCGCCGCACCAACCCGGAGAGCGGGCCCACGAGCGGGCTCGCTGCGTCGTTCGGGCGGGCCTTCGCTGTGAATCAGCGATTGACGGCCTGGACTTCCTCGACGATGACGTCTTGTGCGGTGCCGAAGGTGCCGTCGGGGAGGCCGCCTCCCGGCACGCCGGTGCCCGTCCAGTGAATCTTCCATGTGACGGTGGCGCGGAGTTCGAAGGGGGCACCACCCGTGGCGCGGAGGTAGGTGATCCCGCACGGGGGCGTTTTCTCGGCATCACCCTTCCTGAAGGGAGTCCCGATAGAGCCGTTCATGAGCGGGCATTCGCCGGCCGGGGGCAGCAGTTCGGCGTCGGTGGTGCCGGGTTGAAGGCTCAGGGATACGGGCGTGGCCGTGGTGGTCGCGCTGATCCCGATGGACGGAAGCGAAGCCGTCACGGAGACAGGCTTGAATTCTGCTTTATCGAGCCAGGCCCATGTTGACAGGTTCACCTTCGTGGTGTCGGCGGGGGCCAGAGTCACCTTGGTGTCTGGGACCTGAATTCTGTTGTAAGCGAGCTGGGCGAGAACGTCAGGAGTTACTGCGTTCTTGACGTCGGGGGCGTCCCCGTTCAGGGCCCATGCCGGGGGATTACTGCATTCCCACGAGGCAGGATCGTTCTCTCTGGCAGGGTCCTGGACGGCAATCCACCACTTCCCTTCGTCTGCCTTGTCAAGGTTGTAGTTCTTGTACTTGCCGTCCTTGTATGTTTTCCGGTACTGAGCCACGGCGTTTTTCGCGTAGCTGTGCTGTCCGGGATAATTGACGGTTTCTTCGTACATCTCCTCCATATAGGCCTCAAAATCTTTGGCGGATCGCGGCTCGTACCAGCAAGCGGGTGGAGACCAGTTGCCGGCGGGGGTGAATTTTCCGCCGTCCTTGGCGCTGCTGCTGCCGCCGGCGGTGCCGCGGAACTCAATCTGGGACGTGAGTTGCTTTCCGCTCCGGCCGCCGCTGGGTTTGACTGCCGAGTTGTTTCCCCCTTGCCCGGTCAGGTCGGCCACTGCCGTACCCGGTGACAACGCACAGAAGGCCGCGACGGCGCCTACAGCCAGCCATCTACCTCGTCTGCTCATCGTCTGCAAGTCTCGTTCCCCCGCTCCGACGTGAGGTCTGTGGTCTGCCAGATTCCCTGGGCGTTCTTTTCCAGCCGGGTGCTGTACAGCAAATAGGAATTGGCAGTCACAGGAGTCTTTGTCACCTTCTCGGTCTTGCGATTCTTGCTGAACGCCTTGCTCTCGTCGGAGCAGTAGACGACCCCGGCGGATTTTTCGTCAAAAACGGTAATCTTCGGGGCGTAGTAGCGGATCGTTCCCGAATAAGTTGCGCCCTGGTCGACAAACGATTTCACGTAGTCCATGCTGCCGACGAGGGCGTCCTTGCTCTGGTAGAAGGAGAGGGCGGAAGATTCGACACTGCCTTGAGTGACGGCGTAGGTGACGGCAGATTGAGCCCTCCCCGCGTCAGCCAGAATCGCGTCCTTCGTTGAATCGCCGGTCTCCCAGCCGTCGAAATTCTCTTTGATGTCGCTGGGAAGTGCCATCGCAGGTCGATTTGTCGCGGCTGACGGGCTCGTGCTCGCGCTCGGCGAAGCCGGTGTTTCACCGGCGTCCCGATCCGCGCCTGCGATCTTGCCGGAGTCGTGGGCCGGCTCGTCGCTGCTGCCGCAGGCGGACAGGAGAAGAACCGCTGTCGCGCTGAGGGCGATGGCGAGTGGGAGGGGGCGGCGATTCACGGTCGGCTCCAGGTGGGGCAGGGATTGACGTGGTGAACCGACGCTATCCGAGGAGCGGTTGATTTCACCAGGCGTACTTGCGGACTTGAGCGCCGACCGAGAGCGGTCAGCGAAATAAAGGTGGCAGCACGCGGCTTTGGACTCTCCGTGGCACTCTCGAAGGTCGCTTCCGCCGCCGGAAACTCAGCCACGGTCTTTCGACGCCGCGTCGGGGCCGCGTTGTGTGAGGCTCCGTGAGCGCCTTACTCAGACCCTGCCCATCGGAGTCCGAAAGATATGACTCCAGAGGTAACTGTGCATGTGCGCCCAAGTTTCCCCAGGCCTCCTGCGACTATATCCAGCGCAACGAATGGGCCATGGACTCGCAGAGCCGGGCCATGGGGCCTGTTGTCCCGCTGAGCGGGATGGAGAACGAGAGCATCAAGTAGCCGACGTCTCCGGGCATATGGACGTGGAAATCCATTGTGGTGTCGGTAAGCACGCGCACGGTCTCACCGGCCGGCAGGGTGACGACGGAGACCTCCGCGGTCTCTCCCCTTCGGTCGGCCAGGACCTCGGCGAGCCGCTGCGGGGCGGCCGGTTCTCCGTCGGGGGCGTGCAGGAGAGAGATCAGCAGCGTGGCCGGGTACGGTGCTCCGCCAGGGGAATCCGTTCTGAGGAAGAGTTCCAGAGCCCCGTGTGCCACTCCTGCCTCAGCCAGGTTGCGCAGCGTCGCCCAGATTTCCCGCTTGGTCTCCGCAGGCACGTCCTTGCCCGCGGATTGCTGGTCCATGAAGGTCTTGAGCTGCGGGCGCCAGCGTTCCTGCGTGAGGTCGATACGGAACCAGTCGCGCGGTACGAGCATCCGGTAGTCGCTCGGAGCCTCATGGCGGGTGGGAGCGGTCATCTCGGCATCACGAGGAGCGTTCCGTCGGAGTCGAACAGGCGCAGACTCTTCACCACGCCTGCGAACATGGAGGAGAAGACGTCCCAGCCCTCCGGCGTAGGAGTGCCCAGCTCCAGCACAAGCACAGTGGCGTTGGTGAGCGGCACCTGTACCTGAATGAACGAGGTCCAGACCGGCTCGGCGGCTCCGGAGGGCGTGAGTGAGCCGTCGACCGTGGTCTGACGGGTGCCTACGCAGGAAACCGCAGGGCCGCAGGGGAGCTTGATCTCGGCCACCTCACCCATCTCCAGGCCGCGCATCGCGGCGGCGATGGCGTGGACGGGCTTGCCCGCGATTGAGTCGTCCAGGTCCATGAGGGACACGTTGACGGTGGCGGTGCAGCGGACGCCGTCGACCTCAGTGACCACGAAGCCCGCGTACTGGACGCCCGCCTCGGCGAAGGTGTCCAGGTTGGCGGCGAACATGAGTGCCAACTGGACCTGAATTTCGCTGTCGGCACCGGGGAGGATTTCCCTGCCCAGCGTCACCATGCGATCGGCCAATTCATCGATGCTGTCGGCGTCCAGGGGGATTTCGAAGAAGCCCTCTGGCATCACCCACCGGACGTCGATTGCCGAGTCGATACCTGAAGAGTGGAACTGGCTTTCGGAGGTTGACGCAGTCATTGCAGGTTCGTCTCCGCAGGCAGGTCAATCTCTTCCGCGTCGGCGTGAAAGTTCGCGGCGAACGGGTACGGGCCGTAGTGCGGGTAGTGCTTGGGAATCTTAGCGCCGGCGGCACGGGCGACGTGGGCGATCTTGCGGTACTCGCGAGCGCGTGCCCGTACTTTCTGACGCCCGTGATTGCTCCAGTGCCGGATCGCAGTGACGACGAAAAGAATAAACATCGCACCCACCACGCAGCCGCCTGCAGCGTAGTAAATCGTCTGATCCTTGCTCGACTCCCAGTATCGGACGTAGGCTCCCCAGTAGAGGGCGAATCCGGCAAGCAGAATAGCCAGTGGGAACCCGACCTTCATTCCGGTGCTGAACAATTTTGCTTCGTCCAGGTGGCGAAGTCGGAGCATTTTAAGGACGGCATGGTCGTCCAGGAAATCGAATTGAACGGCTCGCCCCGCCTCTTCAGCGGCCTTTCGGGCGGCAGGGACGGAAGTAAGTACTTCGCCAGGAACAAGTTTCCTGACGATATCTGCTCGAGCGTTGTACTCCCACTCGCCGAGTTCATTTTCATCGGCCATGCGAAGTGTGCTCCTTCATGGTGGTGTGCGCGCTCGGTTCAGGTGGTGAGTGCGTTGTGGAAAGGCAAGCTCGATGGCTTGACCGGGAGCGGAGGGGACGGGATTCGTGTGACAGTGGGAGCAGGCGGAGCGGGCGGCTGGGCCTTCGTGTCGCCAGGGTCGCCGGTGGAGGATCCGATGCCGCCGTGTGCCACTTTGTTGATGGCACTGGCCAGGCCTGTTCCCTTGATCAGCCCCGTGATGTTTCTGCCGGCGATCGGGACGAAGTTCTTTGGGCCGTACTTCATCAGGATCCCGTTCGTTGCTTTGACGGCGATACCGTTCATGAATTTTTCACCGACGCCCTTGGCGGCGCCCATTCCGCTGAACTTCAACCCGCGCAGTTTGGAAAGGCCCTTGAGGCCCTTGGCAGCCCGAATCCCCTTGAGGGCGCCCATTCCGGGAACAATTCCGACCCCGTCAAGGATCAGTCTGAAAACGTCGAGCTTGGCGCCGCGAACGGTCATGTCGTAGGCGTGGCCGGCCAGAGCAAGTGCGCTGGTGAGTACCGCGAGTCCAGCGAAAATGGGAACCAGGAATTGCAGTGGCGGTACGAATGCGCAGATCACGGCCAATACGGAGAAGACTGCGGAGAGATTGGAAAGCCCGTCTGCCCAGTCCGCCAAGAGATTCATGAATCCGCCGGGATCCCGGACACCGTCATGGTGAATGATGTTCTTGATCCTCTTGGCCGCAGCGCTTGCCGCATCGTCGCGGATGTCGATCGCGCGGCGAATCTCGCTGTGGCAGTGGCGGATGATGTCCCACGAGTGTTCGAGGTTCTTGTCGAGGCGATTGCGGTCCGTGATGGCTTCCTGGGTGGGCGGTTTCCCGTCGGACGAGACAGGGTTCTTGTACTTCTCAAGGCCTTGCAGGGCCGAATCCCGGTCGGCCTCCGCCTCGCGGAAGTCGCGCAGGGCCTTGTCCGCCACCTTCTGAGCTCGGTGCAGCTCGCTCGCGTACTCCTTCGACTCGCCTTCCATGACCTTCGTGCCCACGGCCTTGGAGGCTTCGTCGTAGCGTTCGTAGGAGCGCTTGAGCCGGCCCGACGTGCCGTCCGCTATGTCGTGGAACGCGCGTCCGGCATCACTGTCCCAGCCGTCGACGGACGACAGCGCTTCGATGTTCTTGGCCTGCTTGTCGATCTCGTCGGCCATTTTACGAAGTTCGCGGCCCAGCTTCGCGACGCCTTCCGGGTCGCCGGGCACGGGGTCGGACTCGTGGAGCGGGTGCCATTCCGTCGGCCTGCTCATGACTTTCCCTTGCCCTTCTTGCGGGCGTCGCGCAGCGCCTCGGCCAGCTTGCGGTCGACGTCGTCGTACGTGTCAGCGGCCGTGGCGGTGAACTTGGCCAGGTTCTCGATGTCCTTCATCAGCTTCTTGCGCGTCTTTTTCCATGTGCCGGAGAAATCGTCGAAGACATCGCGCAGCTTCTCGTTCCCGAGGTCATCCCCGTATCCGTCGGCCGGATTCCCGTGCTCCTGGAACTCGCGGTGGATGGCCTTCAGGGAATCTGAGCAGTCCCTGATCATGTCGAGATCGGCTTGGGTCCGGTCACTCACTTGTTCCCCCGTGTGAACTGACGCTGCGTCGTGCCTGCGCGGCGGCCGGGACGGAACCTCTGAGGTTGTCACGACCGGGTTCAGGCGGATCGACGTTAGCGATGGGACCCATGGTTACGCCAGTGCGAATGACCGGGCAGAGCAGGGCAAATGTCCCCGATCGGTATCAACCCGTTAGGTGATCAGGCTTCGTCGGCGGTCCTGGGACCCCCGGCTCCTACGGGCTCTTAGGGTGAGGGGAGTCGAGGCAGGGGAGGGGCGGCGTGGCCCGCTACATGGAGGCGCTTACCGTCGAGCGCGGGGGTTTCCGCATCAAGGTGCCGGAGTCCTGGTGGGAGTTCGACGTACGACCGGAGACGCGCGACGACAGCATTCACCGGATGGTCCGCGAACGGATACGTCAGCGACCGGAGCTGGAGCCGTACCGCGACGTTTTCACGGACTTCCTGCGGAAGGCGGCGCGAGAGGCGTGGCAGTCCGGCGCGCTGTACTGCGGGTGCATGGCGGAGGCGTTCGGCGGGGACACGCCGATCACCGGCTCGGTGACCGTGTCGCTGGTCGGCGCCAGGACACAGAGCGGAGAGGTGCTGCCGACCGATCCGGCGGCGATCGTCCGTCAACTGTCCGTACGGGAGGGCAAGCGTGAGGGTGACGCGTGGCGGAAGGTGGCCACGGTCGACATCCCCGAGGTCGGGACCGCGGCGCGCACGTACGGCGTCGAGGACATCGAGATCCCCGGGGACACCCGCACGATCCGCGCCGTACTGATGCAGACGTTCATCCCGGTGCCGGGGCTCGAGGGGAAGGTCGCCCTGGTGTCGGGAAGCAGCCAGGTGCTGGATCTCGCGGACTCGTTCTTCGACATGTTCGACGCGATCACCTCCACATTCCGTTTCGTGGAGTAGAGCCGGCTCCTCCGGCCGGCTCCCCGAGCAGGCCCCGCGCCCCTCACGGCAACTGCCGACCGCGACAGGCTGCCCGTATCTTCGGGGAGCTCGTCGTGGGCCCCGGAAACGTTCTTCATCAGTTGAGGGCCTGGATTTCCTCGACGGTGACATCTTGGGTGGTGCCGAAGGTGCCGTCGGGGAGGTCGCCCCCGGGTGCGGCGTTACTTGTCCAGCTGATCTCCCAGGTGATGGTCGCGCGGAGTTTGTACGGCCCGTTGTCGCCCGACGCGCGCAGGTACGTGAGCCCGCACGGCGGGGTTTTGTCGGCGTCGCCGTGCCTGTACGGCGTGCCGATGTGGCCGTTGACGATGGGGCAATTCCCGGATGCCGGGAAAAGCTCCGCGTCCGCCGTACCGGGTTCCAGCGTCAGAGAGACCGGCGTGGCGGTGGTGGTCGCCTGAATGTCGAGGACCGGGACGGACGCGGTGACGGATACCGGCTTGAAGTCGGCCCTGTCGAGCCAGGCCCACGTCTGCAGGTTCACCTTGGTGGTGGCCTTCGGCGCGAGCGTGACTTCGGTGTCGGGCACGCGGATTTCGGCGTAGGCGAGTTGCGAAAGGATCTCGGGGGTGATGGCCTCGGGTACGTCCGCCGGAGGCGGGGTGCCTGTGTCGACCCAGAAGATGGGCTTGAAGGAGCAGGCCAGGAAACCGGGATCGCCGGCACGGGAGTCGTCGACGTAGGAGTCCCACCAGTACCCCTTGCCGGTCTTGGCCTTGTTGAAATCCTTATAGGGGTGGCCGTTGACATACCGGTCGCGCTGAGCGGCGTCCCATTCGGGGCCCGTGGATCCGGCCTCCCAGATCGGCTCGACGTAGGCCTGGAACTGGGCGGGTGTGTACTTCGGGGCGAACCAGCAGGGGGGCGGCGACCAGTTGCCGGCGGGCGCGAGGGGACCGACGGCTGCGCCTTTGCCGTTGTGGGAACGTTCGAAGACGACGCCTGCGGTGGCTGAGATGGAGCCGTTGCCGTCCGAGTCGCCGGATGCGTCAGGATCCACCGGGTTCTGCGTGTTGCCCCCGATGGTGTCGTCGGCGAACGCCTGCCCCGCGGACAGGAGCGTGATACCGAGGGCAATCGCCGGTACGGCCCCTCTCCATGTACGGCTCAAGGCTGGCACCTGGCACTCCCACTCTGCGAGAGAATTTTCTGAATGACCCAGACACCCTGCTCATTCTTGTGCAGCGCGGTGTCGTAGTTCACGTAGCTCTTCTCGGTGACCGGCGTCTTGTCGATCTTGTCGTCCGCGAGGTGCTTGACGTAAGCCTTGCCCTGGTCTTCGCAATAGCTGAAGGTGGCGTTGTCTCCCTCGGCGAGCGACAAGGATTCGTTGTAGAAGCGGTAGTGCCCCGTAGTGCGGGCCTTGGCATCGACGTAGCGCTTGATGAAGGCGTCCGTCCCCGCTGCCGCCTCGCCTTCGTAGTAGAACTGATAGGCCTTGTCTTGTGAGTTCTGCTTGGCGATGGCCATATCGACTGCCTTGATGGACTGTTCTCCGTCCGACAGGACCGCGTCTTTGTCCTTGTCGCCTGTCTTCTTCCAGTCGAAGGTGTACGTGATGTCTGCCGGCAGTTCGATCTTCGGACGGCCCGGGGCCGCAGGAGCGGTCGGGGACGGGGAAGTGGGCTTCTCGGTCGGGTCGTCGGCGCCGGCGATCTTGTCCGGGTCCGCAGGCTTGCTGTCGTCGCCGCTGCCGCAAGCGGACAGCAGCAGAGCGCCCGTCACCGCGATTGCGGCGGCGGCCGACGTGGAACGGCGGTTCACGTGTACTCCTGTTGGGCAGTTGTGGTCGTGGGTGAATTGACGCTATCCACGGGGCTGTTGGTTTCGCCACCATGAACCTCGGTACTGAAGGCGAGGGCGGACGAGGCAAGGTCAACCGAGTGCAGCCCACGGGGCCGCACTCCGTAGACGAACGCGGCTGGTCAGCCGTTTCGCGAGGCCTGATTGCGCAGGCAGTCCGTGTCGACGTTGGCGACCAGCGTCTGCGAGATCTTGCCGGAGCTGAGACGGAACGGATACGCGGAGACGCTGACCGTGCCGCGGGTTCCTGGGTTCTTCAGGTGCGTGATGACGCCGTCGGGGTGGCCTGCGGGAGATGTCTCATGGCGCTTTTCCACCCGCCAACCCAGTCCGCGCAGGCGGTTCGCCACGCTGCCGACCAGGGTCGCGGGTGTACGCGTGTCCGACGGATCGCCGGGCATGCTGATGATCGCCGAGGCGATGCGTCTGCTCGCGTCCTTGCCGTCAAGGACGTCGGCCCCTCCACAGTCCCGGGTGCTGCCGGGGTCCTCTTCGGGCCGCACCGCGGGCATGGTCGCCTTCATCGCGCTCAGGGTGTCCGGATACATGGCGTCCATGGCCTGCCGATAGGTAGGGCCCGACAACCTGCCGTTGGTCTTTTTGCCGGAGCCGGACGAGCCGGAAGTCGCTGAGCAGCCGCAGGCCGCGAGCACGACCAGGAGGGCCGGTGTGATCGTCCGCAGACTGCGGGTGCGCATCTGGGTCTTCCTTCGCGGAGTGAGGCTACGACCCTGCTCGCGCCGACGGCCCTGTCACGTGTGGGCGGCTGACGATTGCCGCCCGCGGCCGCGGGCGGATCGGGTCATCGGTTGACGGATTGGATCTCCTGGACGGTGATCGGCTGGTCGCTGCCGAAGTTGCCGTCGGGGAGGTCGCCGCCGGCGGCGACGTTGCTCGTCCAGCTGATCTTCCAGGTGATGGTGGCGCGCAGGTTGAACGTGCCGTCGCCTGAGGAGCGCAGGTAGGTGATGCCGCACGGCGGGTTCTTGTCGGCATGGCCCGGGGTGTATTTGGCCCCGATGGAGCCGTCCGCGCCGAACTCGCACACGCCGGAGGCGGGGTACGTGGTCGCGTCCGGCGTGCCGGGCTCCAGCTTGACGGAGACGGGCGTGGCGGTCGTGGTGGCCGAGATGCCGAGGGCCGGCACGCTTGCCGTGACGGAGACGGGGTGGAACTCGCCCTTGTCCAGCCAGGCCCAGGTCGGAAGATTGACCTTGGTGTTCGCGGCGGGAGAGAGGGACACCTTCGTCGTCGGGACGACCACCTTCTCGTACGCGAGTCCGGCGAGCGTCTCAGGCTTGATGATCTGCGGGTAGTTCGGGGGCGGATCGCCCTTGTCGACCCAGAAATCCTGCTTCGTGCAGCCGTCCCAGCCGGGCGGGAAGCTCTCGTTGGCGTGCGAGGACCACCAATAGCCCTTGCCGGCCTTGTCCTTGTTGAAGTCCGTGTAGGGCTTGCCGTTGACGTAACGGTCGCGCTGCGCGGCGTCGAATTCCGGCCCTGTGGAGTCCACGTTCCAGATTGCTTCCTGCATTTTCTGGAATTCCGCGGGGGAGTACATCGGGGCGTACCAGCAGGGCGGTGGCGTCCAGGTGCCCTGCGGGACCAGGGGGCCGGCGGACGCGCCCTTGCCGTTCTTCGCGGTGTTGTAAGAGACGCCTCCGGACTCCACCATGGCTGAGAGGTTTTGGCCCTTGAGGTCGGCGGATGCCTTTTGGCCATTCCTGACGCCGTCCTGAACCCCGTTGCTGGCGAAGGCCGACCCCGAAACAAGGAGCAGTGTTCCTAGTGTCGCGGCGCCGATCAGTGCTGACTTGTGTGGCGGGCTTACGGCTGACATTCGGCGCTTCCCCTTTCGCTGAACAGCTCGGTAGTGACCCAGATTCCCTGTTGGTTCTTCTTCATGGCGGTGTGATAAATGACGTAACTGTCCGCATTTACGGGCGTCGTGTAGATCTTCTGAGTCTTGACGCTCATATCGAAGGCCTTCGCCTGGTCCTGGCAGTAGACAAGGGCGGCCTGAGTGGGGCCACTGACTGTCACGGATGCCTTGTAATAGCGATATTTACCCGTAATGCGTTTTCCTTCATCGACGTAGGCTTGAATGTATGACTGGCTGGAGGCTGCCATCTTGCCCTCCGTGTACAGGCGGTAGCCCTTGTCCAGAGGATCCTGTTTCACGATGGCGTAGTCCTCCGCCCTGATGAACTGCTCTGCGTCAGCCAGCACCGCGTCCTTCGTCGCGTCCCCCGTCTTCGGCCAGTCGAACGTGTAGCTGATGTCCTCCGGGAACGTGAACGTGGGCCGCCCGGCGGCCGATGTGGGTGACGGCGACGGGGACGGTGACGCCGGCGGCTTGTTGCTCTGGTCTGCTCCGGCGATCTTGTCGGGGGTCTTGGGGTTGTCGTTGTCGCTGCCGCCGCAGGCGGTCAGCAGCAAGGATGCCGACGCGATGAGCGCTGCGGCTGCCGGCAAAGAGCGGGGATTCACGGAGTCTCCCAGTGGGGCGGGATGGGGCGGGGTGGCGGGTGTCGAGTGAGTGACAGTCGATTGACGCTATCCAGCGGGGCCTTGGTTTCGCCACCGGGAACCTGGTGTTCCGTTACCGGGGCGGATACTTGGGACTTTGGCGGGGCCGATATCGGACCCGGAGCCGGCTCGTCGCCGGGACAAGTCGCAGCCGTCGGCGGATCGATGAGCGGGCGATAAGGGCGTCGGATGGCGTCAGGCGTCGTGCGTTCATGTTGCGTGGTGCGCGGTGGGGCCGGGTGAAGGTCTTGTGTGCCGCGAGTGAGCGGTGTGTTGCATGGTGGTAACAGACGGGTCCCGTACGGCTTTCGAGGGCCGCCAGTTACTCCCGTTTTGCCGCGATCCTGGTGGTGCGCGGCGGGATGGCGATCCTTAACGTGTCTTGAGGCGCTTAAGGGCTGCTGCTACGGTGCGATGACTTGACAGCTTCCGGTGACCAGGGTTCTGAACCGGACAGATGGCGGCGAAGTCGAACTCGAAGGTCGAACTCGAAGGTCGAAGTCGAAGTCGGACTCGAAGTCGAAGTCGAACGCACAGAAGTCGCAGCGAATTAACGGGGAGCAGTGGCGTGAAGGTCCAAGAGCGCACGGGTGCCGGAAACCACAGGGTTCCCGCGCCCGCCCATTCGGCCGGTGAGCGGCTGCCGACCCCGACGCGCGAGCGCAAACCGGCCCTGGCCGCGCTGGCCGTCCTGCTGATTCTTGTCGGTGCGCTCGGGGCCAC
This sequence comes from Streptomyces sp. NPDC088725, assembly GCF_044751305.1. Lineage (NCBI taxonomy): Bacteria > Bacillati > Actinomycetota > Actinomycetes > Kitasatosporales > Streptomycetaceae > Streptomyces > Streptomyces sp. NPDC088725. The sequence goes on along the minus strand of NZ_JBIVLO010000003.1, from coordinate 571,901 downwards.
CATCCTCGTGCTGCGCGCGGGTGACCGCGTCGAAGTCGCCCAGCTGAGCAGCGACATCGAGGCGGGAGCGCCCGTCGAGCGAGGTGACGTCACCTCGGTGCTGGTCGCGGAGGACGCCGCCGTCAACTACATCAAGATGACGCAGATCGACCAGGTCGCCAGCACGCTGCGCACCAAGAGCGCCCTGTACAAGGGGACCGTGCTGGTCGGTGAGATGTTCACCGGCGCCAAGGGGCTTCCCGCGGGCAAGGCGTCGGTCGGGCTCTCGCTGAAGGCCGGTCAGTACCCCGCCGGTATCAAGAACGGCGACCTCGTCGCCGCGTACCGCGTGAAGAGTTCGTCGGGCAGCACCGGCACGACCGGCAGCGCCGGTACGGACTCCAACGACGTGATCGTGGACAAGGCCACCGTGAGCGCCGTCGTGAATCCCGAAGCCGGGACGATCAGCAGTGGCAACCTCCCCGTCACGCTCACCGTCGACTCCGCCGACGTCGCCGCGCTCACCCAGGCGTCGTCCGCCGGTGAGGTGGCGATCGTGATCGTGCCCTCCAGCAACAGCTGACCGCCGAGCCCATAGAGGATCTCAGAAGATATGGCGCTCATCGCCCTTGCCGCAGACAAGGGATCTCCCGGTGTCACCACCGCTGCCCTTGCCCTCGCCGCCGTATGGCCCCGGCGTTCGCTGCTCGCCGAAGCCGATCCGGTCGGCGGGGACCTGATCTACCGCACCACCGCCGCGTCCGGCGGGCCGCTCAGCCCCAACACGGGGCTGCTGTCGATCGCCGCGGCCGCGCGACGCGGGCTGGCGGCCGACCAGTTGTGGGACCACGCCCAGCCCATGTCCGGCGGGCTGGAACTGCTCGTCGGGCTCGGTTCCGCTGAGCAGGCCGCCGGGCTCGTCGGCGTGTGGCCGACGCTCGGACGGGCCTTCGCGACGCTCGGTGACTCGCCGCACGCGCCCGCCGATGTGATCGCCGACTGCGGTCGTATCGCCGGAGGTTCGCCGGCGATCGAGCTGCTGCCGCACGCCAGTCTCGTCCTGCTCGTGTCCCGTGCGGAGCCCGAGCACATCGCGCGCGTACGGGACCGTGCCGCCGCGCTCTCCGCTCAACTGCACGGCGGACAGCGCGGGATGTCCCAGCTGGCCACGCCTCTCATCGGGGTGCTGCTCGTCGCCGAGGCGAACAGCTCCGCCAAACTGGCCCACCAGGTCAACGACATGCTGGTGGCGGGCCAGACCGGCGCCCGGGTCATCGGCACACTCGCCCAGGATCCGGCGGGAGCCGCGCTGCTGTCCGGGCGCGGGCGCGGCCGGCTCGACAAGTCGCTGCTGATCCGCAGCGCCCGCAAGGTCGCGGCCGACGTGTACCAGCAGTTCGGCGCGGCCTGGGCGCAGCCCGCACCCGCGCCGGGAGGCGGCCGGTGAGCGCCGTCGACCACCAGCTGGTCAAGCGCTACCGGCAGGAGGCCGGCGACCGGATCGCCGAACAGCGCCGTCTCGACCAGGTCAGCGGTACGCCCGCGATGTCCGGGGAGGACGAGCGGCAGTACGCCCGCGCCGTCATCGCCCAGATACTGGAGGAGTACGCGCGCACCGAGATCAACGCCGGGCGCACCCCCTTCGACGCGGAGACCGAGGAGCAGTACGCGGCCGCCGTGCACGCCGCGCTCTTCGGCGTCGGGCGGCTCCAGCCGCTGCTGGACGACCCCGAGGTCGAGAACATCGACATCAACGGCTGCGACCAGGTCTTCGTCGGTTTCGCCGACGGCCGTGAGGTGCGCGGTGACCCGGTCGCGGAGTCCGACGAGGAACTGATCGAGCTGATCCAGGTCCTCGGCGCGTACTCCGGCCTCTCCTCGCGCCCCTTCGACTCCGCCAACCCGCAGCTCGACCTGCGTCTTCCCGACGGCTCGCGACTGTCCGCCGTCATGGAAGTCGCCCGCAGGCCCGCGCTGTCCATCCGCCGCGCCCGCATGGGCAAGGTCTTCATGGCGGACCTCGTCGGAAACGGCACGCTCACACCGGAGTTGGCGCACTTCCTGGCCTGCGCGGTCAGGGCCCGTAAGAACATCATGATCGCCGGGGCCACCAACGCCGGCAAGACAACGCTCCTGCGGGCCCTCGCCAACGAGATCCCGCCGCTGGAACGCCTGGTCACCGTCGAGCGGGCACTGGAGCTGGGACTCGACCAGTTCGCGGAACTGCACCCGAACGTGGTGGCGTTCGAGGAGCGGCTGCCCAACTCCGAGGGCCTCGGCGCCATTTCGATGGCCGAGCTGGTGCGCCGGTCGCTCCGTATGAACCCCTCCCGCGTCATCGTCGGTGAGGTGCTGGGCGACGAGATCGTCACGATGCTCAACGCGATGTCGCAGGGCAACGACGGTTCGCTCTCCACGATCCACGCCAACAGCTCCAGCGAGGTGTTCAACCGTATTTCCACCTACGCGCTCCAGGCCAACGAGCGGCTGCCCATCGAGGCCAGCCAGATGCTCATAGCCGGAGCCGTCAACTTCGTCGTCTTCGTCCAGCGCCGTAACAACTTCGAGAGCGGCGGGCGGCTTCAGCGCATGGTCACCTCGGTCCGTGAGGTGAACGGCGTGGACGGACGCGTCCTCTCCAGTGAGGTCTTCGCCGAGACGCCGGACGGACGCATCGCGCCGCACGCGCCGATCGAGTGCGTCGAGGACCTCGCCGTGTACGGCTACCGGCCTTCCGGGGCCTGGGGGTGAACGGGTCGCTATGAGTGGCATCTCCTCGTTGGGCGGCATCTTCGCGCCGCAGACGCTGTACGCGCTCCTGTGCGGCATCGCCGCGGGCGGCGGCCTCGCCCTGCTCGTCCTCGCGCTCTACGGTGTGGAGCCCAAGCCGGGCCATGTGAAGGCCGAGCGCGGTCAACGCGTCTCGGAAATGGTGCAGTTCGTCGGCAAGCGCGGCTCGATCGCGGTCGGTGTCGGGCTGGTCGTCCTGCTGCTGACCCGCTGGACCGTGGCCGGTGTCGCGGCGGGGCTGCTGGTCTTCTTCTGGAACCGCCTCTTCGGCGGCGCCGCCGCGGAGAAGATCGGGATGCGCCGGGTCGAGGCGCTGGCCGGCTGGACCGAATCGCTGCGCGACACGATCGCCGGCGCGGTCGGCCTCGAACAGGCCATACCCGCCTCCGCCCGTGCGGCGGCGCCCGCGCTGCGGCCGCACCTGGACTCGCTGGTGGACCGGCTCCGCGCCCGAATGCCCCTGCCGGAAGCTCTCCAGCATCTCGCCGACGAGATCGACGACGCGTCGGCCGACATCATCGTGGCCGCACTGATCCTCAACGCCCGGCTGCGCGGCCCCGGTCTGCGTCAAGTACTCGGCGCGCTCGCCAAGTCGGCGCGTGAGGAGATCGACATGCGCCAGCGCGTGATGGCGCAGCGCTCGTCCACCCGGCGCAGTGTGCAGATCGTCGTCGCCGTGTCGGTGGCGTTCGTGCTCGGACTCGCCGTGTTCAACCGGGAGTTCGTGGAGCCGTACGGCAGCCCGATAGGCCAGCTGGTGCTGGCCTGCGTGTGCGGTCTGTTCGCGCTCGGCTTCTGGTGGCTGCGCAAGCTGTCGGTGATCGAGACCCCGGAGCGTTTCCTCGTCCGGGACGAGCGTGAAGTCCGCTTCGTGCGACCGGAGTCGGCGCCCGGAACCGGGGCCGCCCACGGCGCCCCGCAGGCCTCGCCGATCAGCCAGGGGGGACCGCGATGATCGACACCTTGACCGCACCGGTACTGGTCGGGGCCGTACTGGGCCTCGGCGTCTACGTCTTGGTGCGCGCGCTCGCGCCGTCGAAGCGTTCGGCCGTCTCGCAGGTCGCGCGCATCGACGCGCTCCGTGCGTCCGGCAGGTCGTACGAGCGCCACACCGCCTCGGAGGCGGACGACGGCCGGCTCGGCTCGCTGCGGGCCAGGACGGGGAACCGGATCGCCGAGCTGTACGTCCAGCAGGGCTGGGAACAGCGCTCGCTCAGGTCCGACCTGGCGGTGCTCGACCGCGGCTGGGAAGGGTTCCTGGCCACGAAGGTGCTGCTCGGCGCCGCCGGGCTGGTCTTCGGACCGATGCTCTTCGCCATCGCCTGGGCCATCGGCTTCGGCAGCGGTCCGATCGTCCCGGTCTGGCTGGCGCTGGCCTGCGCCGGTGTCTTCTTCTTCCTGCCCGACCTGGAGGTACGGCGCGACGCCGCTGCCAAGCGCAAGGACCTGCGGCGCGTCATCGGCGCGTACCTGGACCTGGTCTCGATGAACCTGGCGGGCGGGCGCGGTCTGCCCGAGGCGCTGATGGCGGCCGCCGAGGTCAGTGACGGCTGGGCGCTGCGGCGGATCCGCAACGCGCTCGCCGACGCCCGTATCACCGGCACCAGCCAGTGGGTCGCGCTCGGCAGGCTCGGTGAGGAGCTGGGCATCGAGGAGTTGAAGGACCTCTCCTCGTCGCTCGCGCTGGTCGCCGACGACGGCGCCAAGGTGCGCGAGTCGCTGGCGTCCCGCGCCGAGACGATGCGCCACCGCGAGATGGCGGAGATCGAAGGCGCGGCGGGCGAGAAGTCGCAGTCCATGCTCGTCGCCCAACTGCTGCTCTGTGCGGGCTTCCTGGTCTTTCTGATCTACCCGGCCGCGATGCGCGTCTTCCAGATCTGAACCCGTACCCCACCGCTTCCACCAGAGAGGAACATGTCATGCGCGGATTCCGCTTCACCAACCCGGCTGCCGAATTTCTGATCACCTTCCTTCGGGGGCGCGTCCAGCGCGCCCGGTCCGGCGAACTCGACCGCGGTGCCTCGGCGGTGGAGTGGGTCATCATCTCCGCGGTCGTCGTGGCGATCGTGGGCGTCGTCGCCGCTGTGCTGAACGAGGCGCTGAACACGGGCGCCACGAAGGTCGGCAACTGCATCAAGGGCGCCAGCGCCAGCGGTACCTGCTGAGCCGGCCGGTGCACGACAGGGTCAGAGCGTTCGTACGCCGCAGGGCGGAGGCAGCCTCCGCCCGCGGCGACTCCGGCGTGACCGCGATCGAGTTCGTGTTCCTGACCCCGATCCTCTTCTTCATGATATTCGCGACGGTGCAGTTCGCGCTGTACTTCTTCGCCGACCACGTGGCCCAGGCCGCTGCCCAGGCGGGCGCGCGCAAGGCGCGGGCCGTGGCCGACGAGAACCCGGGCGGCTGGCGCGGAGAAGCGGGCGAGGTCGTGGACAGCTACATACAGCAGCTCGGCTCGCAGCTGGTGCTCTCGCCGCAAGTGACGATGCTCCAGCCCAACAGGAACACGGTCGGCGTCGAGATCGCGGCGCGCGTGCCGAACGTCTTCCCGGGGCTCGGCCTGACCGTGCACGCGCAGTCGCGCGGGCCGGTCGAGCGGTTCGTACGGGACGACGAGTGACGGGACGGAAAGTGAACGGGGGCGGGTGGAAGATGCGTTGGCGGGTACGGCAGCTCGTACGCTCCCGGCTGCGCGGGGAGTGCGACGCGGGGATCTCCTCACGCGACGCGGGGATCCCGACCCGTGATGCGGCGACCCTGCCCCGTGGCGCGGAGTTCGCGGCGCGTGGCGCGGAGTTCGCGACCCGCGACGCGGGCATCTCGACCATCGAGGTGGTCATCCTCGCGCCCATCATGATCCTTTTCATCCTTGTCCTGGTGGGCTTCGGCCAGTTGGTCGACGGCCGCGGCGCCGTCGACAGCGCCGCGCGCGACGCGGCGCGCGCGGGTTCCATCCAGAAGGACGGCGCCGTCGCGGTGGCCGAGGCGCGCAGGGCGGCGGAGGCCGACCTCGCCGACGTCTGCTCGGGTCCCGTCTCCGTGACCGCCAACGGCTTCGAGAGAGGCGGCCTGTTCACCGTCGAGGTCAGCTGCCAGATCCGCGGTCTGGCGATGCTCGGCCTGAACATACCCACCACCCTCGAAGGCCGTTCCACTTCGCCCATCGATCCCTACCGGAGGACGGTATGAGGCCGCCGCGCGCCGTCGGAACGGCCCTCCGCCGATGGCTCGGAGCACGGACCGGCCGGCTGGACGACCGCGGTTCCGGCGCCGGTGCCGTCATCATCTTCGCGCTGCTCTTCCTGTCCCTGTCCGCCTTCGTCATCGACGGCGGCCTGTCGATCTCGCAGCGCGAACGCGCCGCCGACATCGCGGAACAGGCCGCGCGCTACGCGGCGCAGGACATAGACAAGGAAGCCCTGTACCGCGACGAGGGCGGCCCCGCGCCGATCAACTACCAGAACTGCGACGCCCGCGTACGCGCCTTCGCCGCCGAAATGGGCATGACCGGCGGCGACATCGGCGCCTCGCACTGCACCACCGCCAACGCCCAGGAGGTCGCGGTGGAGGTCCAGCTCACCTACCAGCCCGTGCTGACCGGCCTGTTCTACAGCAACTCGATCACCGTGCACGGAACGTCCACCGCCGAATCCGTCGTCGGCTAACACTCTGTACGCATGCCGCCAGGAGAGACCGGTCCACGATGAGCAGTAACCGCCGAACACCGGCCGTACCCCGTCCGTCCGCCCGCCGTCGTTCCCCCGCGGACTTCGTCAAGGCGTTCCTCGCCTTCCTCGCACTCGTCGTGCTGCTGGTCGCCGTGCCGGGGTCGCTCGCGGTCTTCGTGGGGTGGCCGCTGCCGCACACCATGCCGTCGTTCGAGATGGTGCAGCAGCAGATCACGGTCGATACGTTCATCCACATCCTGACCGTGGTGGTCTGGCTGGCCTGGGCGCAGTTCACCGCCTGCGTGATCGTCGAGATCAAGGCCGCGATCTCCGGGGTCGGACTGCCCTCGCGGATCCCCGGCGCCGGAGCGAGCCAGCTGCTGGCGCGCCAGCTGATCGCCATGGTGCTGCTCGTCACTGCCACGGCGGCGAGCTTCGCGCCCGGCCTCGCGCAGCTCGGCCAGGTGATGGAATCCACCAACAACCCGACCGTCGCGGCCGCCCAGCAGACCCCGGGGTCGATCGCGTCCCTCCAGCAGACACAGCTGGCCCAGGCCGTGCAGGCGCAGGCCGACGTCCAGTCGGAGCAGGCGGTGCACACCGGGCACACGGCGCAGGGCGGTGACGAGGCGGGGACGAAGTTCTACCGCATCCAGCCGCCCGAGGGACGGCACCACGACTCGCTGTGGGAGATCTCGGCACGGCACCTCGGTGACGGCCGCCGCTACAAAGAGGTCTACGAGCTCAACAAGGACCGGGTGCAGCCCGACGGTACGAAGCTGTCCGAGGCCAGTCTGATCCGGCCCGGCTGGATCATGGAGATGCCGGCGGACGCGCACGGCGGCGATCTGGTGGAGATGCCGGACGCGGCGCCGAAGGTCTCCGAGGAAGTACGTCAGCAGATCGCGGACTACGACAAGTCCGGCGACCACCACCAGGCGGCCCACCAGAGCGCCGGCAAGAGCGACACCCCGACGACCGAGATCTCCGTGCCGGCCCGGCACGGGTCCGCGTCCCCGGCGGCCGACACGCAGGCACAGACACCGGCACACACCGCGGAAGCCTCCTCGTCGTCCTCCTCCGGCTTCGGTCTGCCCGAGGCCCTCATCGCCTCCCCGCTGCTGGCCGCCGGACTGCTCGGCGCGCTGGGCAGGCGCCGCCGGATGGCACTGTGGCAGTCCGCGATGACAGCGGTCGCCGGGCGCAGCGGCATGGAGCCACCGGTGCCCACGGGCACCGAGGCCGACGTCCACGACGCGCTGCTGGTGGGCGCCGACCCCGGCGCCGTGCGGTTCCTGGACCTCGCCCTGCGCGGGCTGTCCGCGGCTCTCGCGGGCGCGAACCGTCCTCTGCCCGTCGTGTACGCGGCCTGGTTCACCGACGCCGATCTGCACCTCCAGCTGGCGCAGCCCGCCGGGCAGCCGCCCGCGCCGTGGCAGCAGGGCCAGGACCAGACGTTCTGGCGGCTCGAGCGGTCGGCGGCCTCGGCGTACGAGGGCATCGAGCCGGAGGACGCGGCGGCGCCGTACCCGGGCCTGGTCAGTCTCGGCACCCGCGACGGCGCGCGCCTGCTGCTGAACATCGAGGCCGTGCCCGGCATGGTCGCGGTCAGCGGACCCGAGGGCGCGCGGGCCGCCGTACTGTCCTCGGTCGCGGCCGAGTTGGCCACCAACGGCTGGTCGGACCGGATGACCGTCACCGTGGTCGGCTTCGGCGCCGAACTGGGTGCGCTCGCGCCCACCCGGCTGCGCCACCTCGACTCGGTGGAAGAGCTGATCGAAACGCTCGGTGCCGAGATTCAGCACCGCCGGGGCGCGCTGGGCGCGGCGGGCCACGACTCGGTCCTCACCGGTCGCACGGGCCCGGCGCAGCACACCCGCTGGGCCCCGCACCTTGTCCTGGTCGCGGGCGAGCCGACCGCCGACGAAGCCGCCGCGCTGGCCGAGCTCACCTCCGATTCGGGCCGGCTGGGCATCGGCTGCCTGATCGGCACCGGCTCGGAGAACCAACTGCCCGGCGCGACCTGGGACCTGGAGATCACCGAGGACGGCAGGCTGCTCGCCCCGCTGCTCGGCCTCGAACTCACCGCGCAGCTCCTGCCGCGGGCACAGCACGAAGCGGTGGTACGGCTCTTCGCGGACGCCGACCCGGAGAACGACGGTCCCGAGCCCACCCGCCCCTTCCTGGTCGACATCACCGAGCAGGGCAGGCCCGCCGTCTACGCGCGGCTGGTCGGCACGTACGAGATCATCGGCCTCGACACCCCCGACAGCGAACGCAGCGCCCTCCTCCACGAGGCCCTGGCCCTGCTGTTGCTGCACCGCGAGGGCGTCCACCCGCGCGTGCTCGCCTCCGCGATGTGGCCGCGCGGCGTGACCGAGGAAGTGCGCGACGCGCTGATCGAGCGGCTGCGGGTGTGGCTCGGCAGCGACGAGACCGGCGGGACCCGCCTCCGTACGGACGACACCGGCCGGCTCACGCTCGCTCCGTCCGTCGTCTCCGACCTCGACGTGCTGCGGTCGCTGCACCACGAGGCGACGGAGGGACGCGGCGCCCGCAGCGCCCGGGTCCGCGAGCGGCTGCTCACCGACGCGCTCGACCTCGTACGCGGCCCGCTGCTCGCGGACCGCACCGAGGGCCGCTACGGCTGGCTCGCGTACGAGATCATCGACACCCAGCTGCCGCTGCTGGTCGCGGACGTCGCTCTCGCCCTGTCCGCACACCACTTGGAGCAGGGCGGCACGGAAGAGGCCATCGCCGCGATCAAGTCCGCGCTGGCGGGTTCGACGGCCGACGAGCGCCTGTGGAACGAGCTGCTGCGCGCCACGCACGCCACCGGCGACACCGACCGGGTACGCGCGCTGGCGGCGGACCTGCTGAGCCGCAGCGGCGCCCGCGGTCTGCCGCCGCGCACCGAGGCGCTGCTGGACGAACTGCTGCCGGCCTGGCGGGAGAGCGCCGCGGCGGCGGGCTGACGGACGCTCGGGGCGCGCCGCTTCCGGCGCGACCCGTCGAGGGGGCTGTACGCCAGGGCTGTCAGAGCCCTGGCGTACGCTGGATCAGTCGTTATGCCCTCGCCCGGAAGGACCACCCCCAGTGACCGAGAAGGCCGATCTCACGCCCGCAGAAGTCACTGCCGTCCTCGACCGCGCGGCCGCGGGGGGGCGCGTCACCCCCGAGGAAGCGCTCGTCCTGTACCGCTCGGCGCCGCTGCACGCGCTCGGGCAGGCCGCCGACGCCGCGCGCCGCAAGCGGTACGCGGGTACCGAGCACATCGCGACGTACATCATCGAGCGGAACATCAACTACACCAACGTGTGTGTGACGGCGTGCAAGTTCTGCGCCTTCTACGCCGCGCCCAAGGACACGGACAAGGGCTGGAGCCGCGACCTCGACGACATCCTGCGCCGCTGCGCGGAGACCGTCGAGCTGGGTGGCACGCAGATCATGTTCCAGGGCGGACACCACCCGGACTACGGCGTGGAGTACTACGAGAAGCACTTCTCGGCGATCAAGAAGGAGTTCCCGCAGCTGGTCATCCACTCGCTCGGGGCCTCCGAGATCGAGCACATGGCCCGGATCTCGAAGGTCTCCGCGGAGGAGGCGATCCAGCGCATTCACGCCGCCGGGCTCGACTCGTTCGCGGGCGCCGGAGCCGAGCTGCTGCCCGAGCGGCCGCGCAAGGCGATCGCGCCGCTCAAGGAGTCCGGTGAGCGCTGGCTGGAGATCATGGAGACCGCGCACCGCCTGGGCGTCGAGTCGACGTCGACGATGCTGATGGGCACCGGCGAGACGAACGCGGAGCGCATCGAGCACCTGCGCATGATCCGTGACGTCCAGGACCGTACGGGCGGCTTCCGCGCCTTCATCCCGTACACCTACCAGCCGGAGAACAACCACCTCAAGGGCCGGACGCACGCCACGATCTTCGAGTACCTGCGCATGATCGCGATCGCGCGGATCTTCTTCGACAACGTCGCCCACATCCAGGGCTCCTGGCTCACCACCGGCAAGGAGGCCGGCCAGCTGTCGCTGCACTACGGCGCGGACGACCTCGGCTCGATCATGCTGGAGGAGAACGTCGTCTCGGCGGCGGGCGCCAAGCACCGGTCCAACCGGCTGGAGATCATCGACCTGATCCGCAAGGCGGGCCGCGTCCCGGCGCAGCGCGCCACGACGTACGAGCACCTCGTGGTGCACGACGACCCGGCCAACGACCCGGTGGACGAGCGGGTTGTGTCGCACATCTCGTCCACGGCGATCGAGGGCGGTACGGCGCACCCGGAGCTGAAGCTGCTCAGCGCCAACTGACGCCGCCGGCGCGACGACTGTGCTGACGATCCACCGCCCGCTCGGCGGACTGAGCGCCACCGGCGACGGCGAGCCGGCCGCCGGGCACGCCGTGCTGGTCGAGGGCGACAGGCTCGCGGCGGTCGGCCCGTACGGAGAGCTGTCCGCCGGGTACGGAGGGCGCGCCCGCGTCCGGGAGTGGGACGGCGTGCTCCGGCCCGGACGGTACGAGCCCGACGCGGCGGCGCTGCTGGGGGCCGCCTACTGGCCCGACCCCCGCGAGTCCGGGGCCCTGGGCACCGAGCCGCTGACCGGCGACGCGCTCGCGGCCCTGGACATGACGGACGCCCGCTGGGGCGCCAGCGCGCGCCGGGGCATCCAGCGACTGCTGGCCCGGGGCGTCACGGTCCTCGCGGGCCCGTTCGACCGGCCCACGGTCCGCGCGGCCGTGGAGCGGTCAGGTATCCGCTGGTATCCGGCGCCCGGGGCCACCGTCCGCCCCCGCGTGCTGAGCCCCGGGCAGGTGGCGGACTTCACGGTCCTCGCGGCGGACGGCCGCTGCCTCGTGACGGCGCTCGGCGGGCGGCTCGTGCACCGGCGTGCGTGATGCGCACCGGCGCGCGCGGGCTGTCACGGCGTACTGCTTGAATGGGAGGGTGACCCGAGCCTCCCTGGACAAGCAGCCGCACGAAGTCGCCTCGATGTTCGACGACGTGGCGGCGAGGTACGACCTCACCAACGACGTGCTCTCCCTCGGCCAGACCCGGCTGTGGCGCAAGGAAGTCGCCAAGGCCGTGCGCGCGCGCCCCGCGGAGAAGGTGCTCGACCTGGCGGCGGGCACCGCCACCTCCTCGCAGCCGTTCGCCGCGACCGGCGCGTACGTCGTGCCCTGCGACTTCTCGCTCGGCATGCTGCGCGAGGGCAAGAAGCGGCACCCCTGGATGCCGTTCACGGCCGGGGACGCGACGAAACTGCCGTTCGCCGACGGGGTGTTCGACGCGGTGACGATCTCCTTCGGACTGCGCAACGTCCAGGACGTCGACCAGGCGCTGCGCGAGCTGTACCGGGTGACGAAGCCGGGCGGGCGCGTGGTGATCTGCGAGTTCTCGCGGCCGACCTGGGCTCCGCTGCGGACCGTCTACACCGAGTACCTGATGCGGGCGCTGCCGCCGGCCGCTCGTACGGTCTGCTCCAACCCGGACGCGTACGTCTACCTCGCCGAGTCGATCCGCGCCTGGCCCGACCAGCCGGCGCTGGCCGCGCGGTTGCAGGGGGCGGGCTGGTCCGAGGTGGCGTGGCGGAACCTGACGGGCGGAATCGTGGCGCTGCACCGGGGCGTACGGGCCTGACGCGTACGGGCCTGGGGCATGCGGGCCTGATGCGCGCCCGTGGTGCGGTCGGCGAGCTGAGCGGGCGGCGCCCGGTCAGAGGCCCAGGCGGTTCGCGGTCAGAGGTCCAGCCGGAAGCAGTACGCCTCCTGCCGGGACACCGGTGTCGTGTACATCTCCGCCAGCTCCATGCCGAGCCGCCGCGTGACCGCGACCGAGCGCGCGTTGCGGGAGTTCACCATCGCCACGACCCGGCCGACGCCAGCCGCGCGCAACCGCTCCAGCGTGGCCGTCGCGGCGGCCGTGGCGTAACCGCGGCCCCAGTACGCCCGGCCGAGCCGCCAGCCGATCTCTGTCTCGCCGACCGGGCCGAACGTCTCGTGCGGCCACGGCTGCGCGCCGGTGAACCCGATGACGTCGCCCGACTCGTCCAGTATGGTCCAGAGGCAGAAACCGTGCTCCGCGTCATGTCTGCGCTGGCGGGCGGTCAGCTCCTCGTACACGGACCGTTCGGCCGCCGCCCCGCCGTGGAACTCCATGACGTCGGGGTCGTTGAAGAGGCGGTGCCAGAGATAGGCGTCCTCTTCGGTGGGGACGCGCAGCTGGACCAGGGGGAGCGGCTTCGGCACGGTTTCCATGGGGGGACCGCCCTTCAGCTTGTCGATCAGTACGCAACCGTAGACTGCACGTGTCCAGTGCCGTCCGGTACGCGAATTCGAGTCTTCGGGAGAACCCGCTGTGACCGAGCCACTCTCCGAGAACACCGCTGACGTCATCGTCGTCGGAGCGGGCCCGGCCGGCTCCACGACCGCGTATTACCTCGCCAAGGCCGGACTTGACGTCCTGCTGCTGGAGAAGACGGCGTTCCCGCGCGACAAGGTCTGCGGCGACGGCCTGACCCCGCGCGCCACCAAGCAGCTGGTGTCGATGGGCATCGACATCTCGGAAGAGGCCGGCTGGCTGCGCAACAAGGGCCTGCGGATCATCGGTGGCGGTGTGCGGCTCCAGCTCGACTGGCCGGACCTCGCCTCGTACCCGGACTACGGACTCGTCCGCAAGCGCGACGACTTCGACGAACAGCTGGCCCGGCAGGCGCAGAAGGCCGGCGCGCGGCTGTACGAGCGCTGCAACGTCGGCGCGCCGATCACCGACGAGCGCACCGGCCGCATCATCGGCGTGCACGCGAAGATGGGCGAGGAGAAGACTCCGGCCACCTTCCACGCCCCGCTCGTCGTCGCCGCCGACGGCAACTCCACCCGGCTGTCGCTCGGCATGGGCCTGCACCGCATGCCCAACCGCCCGATGGGCATCGCCGTTCGTACGTACTTCACTTCGCCCCGCCACGACGACGACTACCTGGAATCCTGGCTGGAGCTGTGGGACAGGCGCGGCGCGCAGGACCGGCTGCTGCCGGGCTACGGCTGGATCTTCGGCATGGGCGACGGCACCTCCAACGTCGGTCTCGGCATCCTCGACTCGTCGTCCGCCTTCCGGGAGCTGGACTGGCGCGAGGTGCTGAAGGCGTGGTGCGCGTCGATGCCGGAGGACTGGGGCTACGTCCCGGAGAACATGACGATGCCGATCCGCGGCGCCGCGCTTCCGATGGCGTTCAACCGCCAGCCGCATTACACCAAGGGCCTGTTGCTGGTCGGTGACGCGGGCGGCATGATCAACCCGTTCAACGGCGAGGGCATCGCGTACGCCATGGAGTCGGGCCAGATCGCCGCCGATGTGCTCGTGCAGGCGCAGTCCAGGCAGACGGCGGCGCAGCGGGAGCTGGCGTTGCAGCGTTACCCGAAGGTCCTCAAGGACACCTACGGCGGTTACTACACGCTCGGTCGCGCGTTCGTGAAGCTCATCGGCAACCCGAAGATCATGAAGATCGCGGCACAGCGCGGCCTGACCCACCCGATGCTGATGAAGTTCACCCTGAAGATGCTGGCGAACCTCACCGACCCGACGGGCGGGGACGCGATGGACCGCATCATCAACGGCCTGACGAAGGTCGCACCGCGGGCGTAGCGGCGGCTCCGCTCACGTCAATCCCGGTGGATCAGGTCAGTCCCCGTGGATCAGGCTGTCGAGCGCGCCGGCGATGCGGGCGCCGGCGCCGGGGGTCGTCCACTTGCGCAGGGCGTCGCGGTCCGCGAACTTGCCGACGCTCGTGTCGAGAGGATTGTCGGTGTACTGGTGGAACGTCCAGTCGGCCGAGATGCGGGGCTTGCCGGCGTTCACGTAGTCCGCGATCCACAGCGCGTCGCCCGCGTTGCTTGTGGTGTCGTGGTTCAGCCAGAAAGTGCGGTTGCAGTACAGCCCGACGCGGTGGCTGGACCCCCTGAGCCGTTTCACCTCGGCGAGGAACGCGTCCTTCGAGGCGCAGGAGACCCCGGTGTCCTCCCAGTCGGCGAACAGCGGGTCACCTTCTGCGCTGGCGCACTTCTCCACGAAATACCGCGCCTGTGCCTTCATGTCGCCGGGCCGCAGAAAGTGGTAGAAGCCGACAACCAGGCCGGCGGCGCGGGCATGGGAGGCCTGTCCGGTCATGCGCGGGTTGATGTACGACGTGCCTTCCGTCGCTTTGACGAACGCGAAGTCCAGGCCTGAGGTACTGAATGTGGTGCTCTGATAAGACGCGACATCGACGCCTTTGACGGTCATGGGATTGCTGCCTCCTGTGCGGTCGGCCCGGTCGGCCGGTCCCGCTCCGGTATGAGTAGGGGTTCTGGTCTCCCCCATACCGTTGCCCAAGTCACCTCGTCGCACTCACGGTTGGCGACAACACGCCGAAGCGGCACTTTTTGGCGCCGCGTGACGTTCAGGTCCGCGCGACTCCGGGCCGCGTGCTTCTCAGGGCCGCTTGGTCAGGACGTACAGGTCCCAGGAGTCCGGGTCGCCGTTGAAGCGGTAGATCTTGGGGCGCTCCGACGTGCCGAGGACGTACCACTTGGCGTCGCCACCACCGTCGCATCCCTGAACGTCGAGCGTCAGCACCTGACTCCAGTGCCCGTCACCCGGTGCGAACCGCCAGGTGCCGATGCCGTCGCAGTTCGCGGGCAGGTCGGCCGAGACGTTCCGGCCGAACCCGTACACGTCGGCATCCACGTCGAGCCCGGCGGCCGTCGCCGCGCCGCCCGGCGCGAGCCGGAGAGTCCCGCCGTGGCCGTCGGACCAGGTGCCTGTCAGGGACGTTATGGTCAGGCGCGGCGGCGCGTACGCCTTCGCGAGCCCCGTACCGTACGCCCCGGCTCCCGCGCCGATCGCCAGGACCACGGCCAGCACGCCCGCACCCACGGCCAGGAGGACGGACCCGCCGCTGCCTCCCACGACCCGCGACCGCAGGACGGACCATCGCGCCGCGAGCGCGGTGACGGTGAGGACGACGGCGGCGTACAACCACCAGAAGACGCCCGGAGCCGGTCCATCTCCGGCGACGGCCCACAGCGCCCACAGCACCCCCACAAGTGCCAGCGTCACCAGCGGCATCCACCACCAGACATCCCGGCCCGTCGTCCGCAGCGCCAGCCACCGGGCCAGGAGAGCCGTCGGGAACACCACGGAGAACGTGAAGGCCAAGCCCGCGAGGGCCCCGAGCACCGCCGCAAGGGGAAGCAGGATGACGACCACGATCCCGATGCTGCCGGAGTCGGGACGCTCCTCGGTCAGTCCGAAGAAGTAGATGGCCACCAGGGTGACCACCGCCTGGAAGAACAGCGCCGCCATCGATACCAGCAAAGCCCCGCGCCACTCCGGCCATTTCCTCATATCGCCCCCCTGCCCCGAGATCTTCCTCCCACTGGGCGGAGCCGCCGCGACCGGGGTGCCGATCGGGACGGCGGCCGACTGTCAGGACGGCGGCCGACTGAGGATGCGCCACCGCGCTGACGTCGCCGTGGGGGCGGCGGTGCGCGGGGCTGCGTATCAGGATTCCAGGACTACCGGGATCCGAAGGGCGCTCTCCGCCCGCTGCCCGGCCCGGATCAGACGCTTGACCACCTCGCGGACACGCGCACCGGTGGTGGCGGCGAAGGCATCGCGGCGCCTCTCGGACGGCGCGACGCCGCGGGGGTGTGGTATCACCGCCCCCGCGACGCCACGCGGGCCCGGTGATACCGCACGAGCCGGTCGTGTCACCGGCGGGACCCGGGAACGGTCCCGCCGGTGGGTGCCGCTGTGGTTACGCGAGCGGGGCGGTGCGGGCGTTGGGGATGTTGGGAACGCACTGCGGCGGGCTCGGGTACGGGACGACGAGGTGGTAGCCGTCCTCGCACCATCCCTGCGCCGGGTCGTGGTCGAAGGGCACGCCGTCGTACGTGCCGCCCTTGCAGAGGGCCTGGCCCGCGCTGTTGTACCCGCCGCCCGTGTAACCCCCGCCCGCGGAACACTCTTCCTTCGTCACCGTGGCCGGAGCCGCGGACGCGCTTGTCGCCAACGCCAGGGGAGCGAGGGCCAGGGTCGCACCCAGGGCTACGGATGCGAACAAATGCTTATGCATAGTCATCCTTTGATGAGCAGTTATGGCCGACCACGACTTTCCGTGTCCGTGCGCTCACAAACCTTCGCCCAGTTCCGACTACGCGAATCCCTAGAACTTCGTCCGGACCTTCACCCAGGACTCTTACGGCGTCTCCGTCGCCCAGGCGTGGCCGCCAATGTGATCCGCCCCGTTCAGGCGGCCCAGGAAGGCGGCGACCGGGGCGGCCTCCTCCGGGCGGAGGTGCTGGGCGAAGTGCCGCGTGACGCCTTCGAGGTGGACCTCGGAAGCGGCAAGGAGCCGGGCACGGCCGTGCCCGGTCAGTTCGGCGTATATGACGCGGCGGTCCTCGTCGGACGGCGCGCGGCGGACGAGGCCGCTGTCGTGCATGCGGCCCAGCAGCCGGGTCAGCCCGCCCGTGCTGTAGACGACGGCCTCGGCGAGATCACTCATGCGCATACGGCCGCCGGTGCTCTCCGACAGGCGCAGCAGTACGTCGTACTGAGAGAGGGTGAGGCCCGCGCGCTCGGCCATCTCGCTCTCCATCGCCCGGGTGATCCGGTTGTACGCGAGCAGATAGTGCCGCCAGGCGGCCTGCGCCCGCGGGTCGAGTTCTCCGGTGTTCATCGGTGTGTCCCCTCCCATCCGAAAATATATCTGTACATACAATAGTTGTATCGGCAGATATATGAGAAGCCCCCTCGGGCGGCTCGTGCCGGAAGCGAAGCGGCAGTCAAGGAGAGGGACCCATGAGCATCCCGGCCGGATCCATCGGACTGAACATCGACCCCTCGGCGTCGGCGGCACAGGACGCTCAGCGCCTGGCCCGCCTCGCCGAGGACAGTGGTCTGGACTTCATCGGTGTCCAGGACCACCCGTACCACCCCGAGTTCTTCGACACGTGGACCTTCATCACGGCGCTGACCATGGCCACGGAACGGCTGTCGTTCGTCACGAACGTGGCCAACACCGTGCTGCGCCCTCCGGCGCAGCTGATCAAGGCCGCCTCCACCCTGGGCCTGCTCGGCGGCAACCGGATCGTGCTGGGGGTCGGCGCGGGCGCCGCGCGGCCGGCCATCGCGTCGTACGGCGGACCGGAGTACACCCCGGGCCAGTCCGTCGCCGCCTTCGACGAGGCCATGCAGATCATGAAGGCGATGAGCGACCCGGCCGCGCGCCCGGTGCGCTTCAACGGTGACTACCACCGGATCAACGGAGCCCGCCCGGGTCCGCTGCCCTCGAAGCCGGTACCGATCATGGTGGGCTCGTACGGGCCGCGCATGCTGCGGATCACCGGACGGCTGGGCGACGGCTGGCTGCCCACCAACGCGTACGCCCCGCCGCCCGTCGTGGCGGAGATGCAGCGGACGATCGACGAGGCGGCCATCGGCGCGGGACGCGATCCGAAGGCCGTGCAGCGGATCTACAACGTGATGGGGACGATCACCACCACGGGCCCGGTCGCCGACGGCCAGAACCTGACGGGTCCGGTCGAGTTCTGGGTGGACACGCTGCAGCGCTACCGCGATGAACTCGGCTTCGACTCCTTCCTGTTCTGGCCCGTCAACGCCGACAACCTCGCGCAGACCGCGCTGTTCGCCGAGCAGGTGGCGCCGCACGTCCGTACGGCGGGTTCCGGCGGGCAGAAGTGATGACCACCGACCCGGCGCGGGGCGCCCACGACGGAACGCCGGTTCTTCCCAAGGGGACCTGGCACATCGACCCGCTGCATTCCCACGTCGGATTCGTCGCCAGGCACCTCGGGTTCGTGCGGGTGCGCGGCCACTTCACGGACGTCGAGGGAACGATCCGTATCGCCGACCCGGTCGAGGAGACGACCGCCGAGGTGCGGGTCGCCATGGCCAGCGTCGACACCGGCGTCCCGACGCGCGACGAGCACCTGCGCTCGGCGGAGTTCTTCGACATCGTGCGATTCCCCGTCATGGAGTTCCGAGGGCAGCGGGTCCGTCGCGCCCCGGGCGGGGAAGGACCGGACGGAGGCGAGTGGGAGTGGGACGGTGAACTGACCATCACCGGCACCACCCGTCCGGTCACCCTGACCGGGCGGTTCCTCGGCCAGGACGTCTACCCCTTCACCGGGGGCCGCCGCCTGGCGTTCACCGGACACACCACCGTGGACCGCCGGGACTTCGGCATCACGGCGCTGCCTCCGCTGCCGGGCGCCCAGATCTTCGTGGGCGCCACCGTCGACATCGACCTGGAGATCAGCATGGTCGAGGGCGACATCGGTCCCGTGGTGGAACAGTTCCTGGGGCGCCGGCTCGCCCTGTGAACGACCCCTGGTGCGCTACGAGTTGATCGGTGCGCTCAGTTCGATGGCGCGCAGCGCGGCGGCGAGGGCCTGGTCGTCGGCCACGTCCAGCGCGGTGTCGGTCAGCTTGATGACGTGCTCCTCGCCGTGCGCCAGGGCCAGCTCCAGGAAGTCGTCGCCGGTGATGCCACGCGGTGCCGGTACGTACGGGACGGCCTCCTCAGGCGCGTACATCGCCGTCACCGCCGCCGAAGCCGTCCACGCCGCGTGCAGGCTCGGGACCCACAGGCCGCGCGGGAGGGCGGGCAGGGTGCGCAGGACGGCGTTGGGCGCCGTCGCGGCGTGGACCAGCATCGTCGCGTTGCCGTGGCCGTGGGTGGCGTAGCGGTGGGTCGTGGCACGCACCAGCTCGGCGAGCCTC
Source organism: Streptomyces sp. NPDC088725 (assembly GCF_044751305.1). Lineage (NCBI taxonomy): Bacteria > Bacillati > Actinomycetota > Actinomycetes > Kitasatosporales > Streptomycetaceae > Streptomyces > Streptomyces sp. NPDC088725. The sequence continues at coordinate 552,682 of NZ_JBIVLO010000003.1, read as the reverse complement.
CGCCGCGCGGTGTCCGGGTCACTCACCTCGTCGGACCAGAGCGGCAGTTGGCCGACCCGGGCCAGCCGCTCGGTGAAGCCGCCCTGGAGGCGGGGAACCGGAGGTACGGCGTCGAGGGCGCTCCGCGCCGTGGCGGGGGAGTCCGGCGGCCCGGGGAGCGGGGTGACGCCGGAGACCGGTTGGTGCCTGGCGGCCCAGTAGCCGAGGCCATGGGCCAGCTCGGTGAGCCGTGGCGGGTTCACGCCGCCGTCCAGCAACGCCCTTACCGCGTGGCCGACTCGGATCACCGGGAGTGTGGCCCCTCCGTACATACCGGGCAGCAGCCGGGGCCACCACAGTGCCAGCAGGTCGCGCCAGGATCCTTCGGCGGTGGCGTGGGAGAAGTACGTGATCCAGTCGGCGGCCCGGCGCGGATCGCCAAGGGCGGCAGGCCAGTTGGCGTCGGTGACGGGAGCGACGGGGGAGGGGAAGTCCTCGAGCTTGTCCGCGTACGTGTCCAGCCAGCGGTGCACGGCCGCCGCCTGGCCCCGGGCGGCCAGTGCCTCGGCCACCATCGGGGCGTGGTTGCTGAGCCATCCGTCGCGTTCGGGTCCGGTGGTGTGCAGGCGTTGCAGTGCCTCGTCGAGTGTGCCGGTGCGGTCGTGCGGGGTGGTCGCGTTCGTCGTGTCTGTCGCGTCCTTCGGGTCCTTCGCGCTGTGTGCGTCCATGGTGGAAACGCTAGGGAGACGCGCGCGGCTCAACATCGGGCCACAGGACCAGACGCGCGAGGCCGGGGCCTACGACCGACGGCATACCGTCTCGGTCGCGAGTCTGAACGCCTTTTCGAGGCGGACATGTTGGGCTGCCTCACTACGATGGCCGCATATGAACACCCGCAGAGCAGACGGATACGAGATCTCGACGGACGCCACTCGCCTCGACATCGGACGCGTGCACAACTGGCTTTCCACCGATGCCTATTGGGCGCGCGGCCGAAACAGGGAGACCGTCGAGCGGTCCGTCGGGACGTCCCTCAACTTCGGTACGTACGACCCCGAAGGCGAGCAGGTCGCGTACGCCCGCGTGGTCACCGACCTGGCCACGTTCGCCTGGCTCTGCGACGTCTACGTGGCTCCGGCCCATCGCGGCCGGGGCCTCGGCACGTGGCTGGCCGCCGCGGTCCGCGACCATCTCACTCCGTACCGGCTGGGGCGCGTGATGCTGTCCACCCGCGACGCCCACGAGGTCTACGCGAAGGCCGGCTTCGTGCCCTTCCCCGACATACGGAACCTCATGGTCATGAGCCTCGACACCTGACGCGACGGTGCCGGGGCGTGGCATCGCGGACGTGAGGAGGCAGCCGGTCAGGCGTGCTGCTTGATGAAGGCCATTGCCACGTCCGCGACGTCGCGCCAACCGCTGTCGAAGACCAGCGAGTGGCCGCGACGGGGCATCTCGTGGAGTTCGGTCGTGCCGGGGTTGCGTTTCTGTTTCCTGTACGAGGCGTGGGCGATGGCGGGAGGAGCGATGTGGTCCTGGTCCCCGGTGATGAGCAGCATCGGGCCGCGCCCGGGGTTGCCGGTGTCGGCCTTCGCTTCGGTGGCGGGGTTGATGTTCGCGGTGGCGGCCTGGAACAGCGGGATGCCGGAGCCCGCCACCGCGTAGGTCTCGTAAAGGCGTTGGGCTTCGCTCTCGCTCACGGCGTTGGCGAAGGAGTAGCGGAACTGCGCATAGGTGAGTGGTACGGCCCGTTTGTAGTTGGCCGGATTGCCGATGACCGGGAGCGCGGACTTCAGTGCCGACAGCGGGAGCGGAAGCACGCCCCGGAACGGCGCGGAATCGATCGCCACGGAGACGGCGGCGAGTCCGCGGCCGGCCAGTTGCTGGGTGATCAGTCCGCCGAAGGAGTGTCCGATGACGACGGGTTGCCGTGTGAGGCCCGCGATCGCCCCGGCCATGTGGTCGGTCACCTGCTTGACGCTCTTCCCGGCGAAGACCTCCGGACGCGCGCGGGCGTCCGCGACGGTCTCGGGGTCGTCGGGCCAGCCGGGAGCGAGGGTCGAGTAGCCGTTGTCCTCGAAGAACGAGCGCCACGGCTGCCAGCTCGAAGCCAGCATCCAGAGGCCGTGCACGAACAGCACGGGCGTCAGGCCTGAGGTGTTCGCGCGGTCGATCTCCTGTTGTTCACGGGCGTTGAGAGTCATCGTGTGCGTCACCGTTCGAGAAGGGGAGGGAGCGGGAGGGAGGCCGTGGGAGGAACACGGCGTCGCGCAGGCGCGGATGGGCGCCCTTCGCGGTTGCGCGGAGGTGCTCACCCGCCCCCGAATTCTCGCGTGCGGCCCGCTCGGAAGTCGATGTTCCGGCGGACACGACGAGCGTCCCCGGATTGTTCCCGGGAACAATCCGATCCCCCTGAGTCCCTGTCCGCGCACGTAGAGTTGGCCCGTGGAACAGTCACCGCAGGGCGATCACGTCAGCTCTCAGGTACAGCAGTTGGGCGCGAGGCTGCTGCACCGTGCCGAGCAGCTCGCCGATGAGATGGTCGCCCGTATCCAGGACGCCGTACCCGTTTACCGCCGTACGGACGCGCCCGCGCCGGTCAGTACGGAGGAACTGCGCCGGACCTGCCTCGACAACATCCACTTCGTCTACGGTCCCCTCGGCCGCGACCCGGCGCTCACCTCGCCCGAGTCGCGCGAGAACGGCAGGCAACGAGCCCGCGCCGGAGTCCCGTTGACGGCGGTGATGGAGGCGTACCGCGTCGCCGCGCGCTTCCTGTGGGACCGCCTGGCCGAGGAGGCCGCCCGTCGTGTCGTCCCCGCCGAGGTCACCGTCCGGGCGGCCTCCGAGATGTGGCTGGTGCTGGACACGTACACGCAGCACATGGCCGAGGGCTACCGGGAGGAAGTCACGTCCCGGACGCTCAGCCGCGAGCAGGAACGCGCGGCCATGGTCCAGGCGCTGCTGGAAGGCCTGCTCACCGGCACCGACGTCCGGGATGCGGCGGACATCCTCCGGATTCCGGCGCAGGGCCCCTTCGTTGTCGTCGCCGCGCAGGTCCCGGGCGTCGGGCGGCACGCCGTACCGGGCGGAGAGGAAGCGCTCAAGTCCCTGGGAGCGGCCTCCGCTTGGCGACTGCTGCACGACGTGGAGGTCGGCATCGTCCAACTTCCCGATCCCGGAAGAAGACTTGACCGTCTGGCCGGAATCATCGCGTCACGCGGCAGCGGCTGCGTGGGCATCAGCCCGCCGTACGACGACCTCAGGGACACGGCGTCCGCACTGCGGCTCGCCAGGATCGCGCTCAGCGGCGCGTTCGGCGGCCGGCGGGTCACCGTTTTCGACCGCGATCCGCTGGCCGTCGTCGCCGCGGGCGCTCCGGACATCACCCAACGCGTCGCCCGTGGTGTCCTCTCCGCCTTGGACGAGATCCCTCCCGGGCAGCGGTCCCTGCTCCTGGACACCTTCGGTGCCTGGCTGGACAGCGGCGGTTCGGCGGACCGGGCGGCCGGCGCTCTTTTCTGCCACCCCAACACCGTCCGCCACCGTCTGCGCCGCCTGGAGGAGCACACCGGGCGCTCGCTCACCGAGCCTCGCGGGATCGCTGAGCTGAGCCTCGCCTTCGAGATCGACCGCCGCATCGGTTCGGCTGCGGGGTCACAACAGGGCTTGAATGGCGGCCGGTCGGTCTCAGGACACGTTCCCGGAGGGGCGCGCGAGACTGACCATGGCGCGGTAGAGGGCGGCGGGCGCGGGAGCCTCCGGCAGCGGCGGGACGTCGGCGCCGGGAGCGGCGAAGGCGCGGAGCATGTGGCCGACCAGGCGGCGCCACGTGCCGGGCGCGGCGTCGCCGGTGGCGGCGACCACTCCCGCGTTGGCCATCAGCAGGACGACGAGATCCTGTGAGGTGAAGTCCGCGCGCAGGTGCCCGGTGGCCTGGGTACGGGCGATGAGGTCGAGGAACCCGTTGTACGCCTCGGTCCGCCGGGCCTCCAGCGGCTTGGCCGCCGGAAAGGTCATGGTCAGGACATCGGCGAAGCCGCGGTCCGCGGCCTGCATGGCGCAGACGGCTTCGATGTAGCGGGTGAAGCCGTGCCAGGGGTCGGGGTCCGCGAGGGCTTCGGCGACGGCCGCGGCGTAGGCGTCCATCCGGTCGGCGAAAACGGCGGTGATCAGGTCTTCGCGCGTGGCGAAGCGGCGGGACAGGGTGGCTTTGCCGACGCCGGCCTCACGGGCGACCGAGGCCATGGAGACACCGAGCCCCTCGGTGGCGTACAGGCGGCGCGCGGCGGCGGTGATGCGGTCGCGGTTGCGCTCGGCATCGGCGCGCAGGCCCGCTTCGGGCTGCCGGCATGGGGCTCCGGTGGAGGCGGCGGACGGTGTCATACCACCACTCTAGCGAAGTGGAACGCCCTTCCCGGTTGTGTTGTTACGCTGACGCCATGGAAACGGGAAGGCCGTTCCACTTCTTGTGAGGGTGATCGCTGTGCGCGCTGCGACTCTGGAATCCGTCCCCGCGAGCCCTGTGGTGAGCGATGTCGACACCCCGCGTCCTGAGGCCGGTGAGCTGCTGGTGAAGGTGGCCGTCTCCTCGCTGAACGGCTTTGACGCCGCCACCGCCGCCGGATTCCTGCGGGACATGATGGAGCACCGCTTCCCGCTGATCGTGGGCAAGGACTTCGCGGGCACGGTCGAGGCTCTGGGAGCGGGCGTCGACGGCTTCGCGGTCGGCGACGCGGTCTTCGGCGTGGTGATGAAACCGTTCCTCGGCACGGGTGCGCTGGCCGAGTACGTCACCGTCTCCGCCGGATACGGCGTCGCCCGCATCCCTGAGGGGCTGAGCGTGCGGGACGCGGGCGTGCTCGGGCTGGCCGGCACCGCGGCCCTGGACAGCGTCGACGCCGTGGACCCGCGGAAGGACGAGACGGTCCTGATCTCCGGCGCCACCGGCGGTGTGGGCGCGCTGGCCGTGCAGATCGCCGCCGCCCGCGGTGCGCGGGTCATCGCCACCGCACGCCCCGGCGCGGGAGCCGACTTCGTCGCCGGCCTCACCGACTCCGGCGTGCGCGTGGTCGACTTCACCGGCGACCTGGACGCCCAGGTCCGCGCGCTCGCCCCGGACGGGGTGGACGCGGTGCTGCACCTCGCCGGGGACGGCGGCCTCCTCGCGGGCCTGCTGCGGCCGGGCGGGCGGATGGCCTCCACGCTGGGCTTCGGCCCCGACGCCGTCCAGGGCCAGGACGTCACCGCCCACGCGGTGATGGCCGACGCCAGCGCGCAGACCCTCACGAAGCTGGCGGCCGACGCCGTTTCCGGAGCCCTGCGGGTCCCGGTCACCGCCACCTACACGCTGGAGCAGACCCCCGAGGCGTTCGCCGCCTTCGGCGCGGGAGCGCTCGGCAAGCTCGCCGTCACCTGCTCCTGAACCCGCGCTCCTGAACCCGTGCTCCTGAACCCCCCTGAACCCGCGCCTCTGATCGGCCGCTTCTCCGCGGCGCCCCCGTACCACCGGAAGAGAGAACAGATCGTGCCCACCATCGCCATCGTCGGAGCAGGCCCCGGCATGGGCCTGTCCATCGCCAAGGTCTTCGGCGCCCGCGGCTTCGACGTCGCCCTGATCGCCCGTGACCGGCAGAAGCTGGACGGCCTTGTCGCCCGCCTCGCCGAGGACGGGATCACGGCGGCCGCGTTCACCGCCGACGTCATGGACCGCCCCGCGCTGACCGCCGCTCTCGGCGCCGCGTCGACGCGCTTCGGCGGCATCGACGTCCTGGAGTACTCGCCCGCCCCGCACACCCCCACGCCCGGCGTGGTGATCGCCGGCCCGCTGGAGGTCACGCCGGATAACCTTCAGCCCCAGATCGAGTACAACCTCTACGGTGCCGTGGCCGCCGCGCGCGCCGTACTGCCCGCGATGCTGGAAGCAGGGGCGGGGGCGCTGCTGTTCACCACCGGCGGCGGCTCCGTCACCCCCAATCCGATGCTCGGCAACGTCAACGCCGCGGCGGCCGCGCTGCGCAACTGGGTTCTCAACCTGAACGGCGCCCTGGCCGGCCAGGGCGTGTTCGCCGGGCACGTCGCGCTCAACGTCTGGATCGGCGCGGGCGGCCCGGCGGGCATCCCGACCGCGGAGCCCGACACCATCGCCGCCCTCTACTGGGACCTCTACGAGCGCCGGGACCGGGCCGAGGTCGTCTTCAACGGCTGACCCTGCCAGGCCGGTTGAGCCGGCGGGCACAGCCGGCGGCACCACCGGCCGGCTCAACCAGCCCAGCAGGAAACGCTGTTGCTGTGAAAGACTGTATGGCCCCTTACCCCGGCTGCCCCACGGGCAACAGGAGTCCCTTATGACGGCAGGTACGCCCAAGCCCCAGGTCGACACCGGCAAGCCGCATCCGGCGCGCATCTACGACTGGCTTCTGGGTGGCAAGGACAACTACCGCGTCGATCAGGAGGTGGCCGGTCAGCTGGCCGAGGAGGCGAAGCGCGGCGCACTGCACAACCGGGCGTTCATGCACCGGGCGGTGGAGTGGGTGGCGCGCGGCGGGATCGATCAGTTCCTCGACATCGGCACCGGTATCCCCACCGAGCCGAATCTCCACCAGATCGCGCAGAACGTGCACCCGAAGGCCCGGGTCGTCTACACGGACAACGACCCGATCGTTCTGCGCCACGCGGAGGCCCGGCTGGTCAGCACACCGGAAGGCGTCACCGACTACGTGGAGGCCGACGTACGGGAGCCGCAGGCGATCCTCGAACACGCGCGCGGGGTACTGGACTTCAGCAGGCCCGTCGCCCTGTCGCTCGTCGCGCTGATGCACTTCATCCCGGACGAGGGCGACCCGTACGGGATAGTCCGCAAGCTTGTCGGCGCGCTGCCTTCCGGCAGCTGCCTCGTGCTGTCGCACAGCACCGAGGACTTCCTCGACGAAGAACAGCGGGCCGCGGTCGTCGAAAGGTACCGGGCGAGCGGCATCCCGCTCCGGCCCCGTACGCACGCCGAGGTGAAACGGTTCTTCGACGGACTGGACCTGGTGGACCCGGGGCTGGTGCCGGGCCCCCAGTGGTACAAGGACACGCCCGCACCGAAGGACGAGCCGACGATCATCTATGGGGGAGTGGCCCGGATCCGCTGAACACCGGTCCGCCGAACAGGGCCGCAGGCCAAGGCCCGCCGAAGACGACCGCGGACCGGACGACGGCCCGCGTCCCCGGAGCGGGGTGCGGGCCGTCGTCGTACGGCTGGGAGCTGAGCACGGCTCAGCGCGGAAAGAGCGGCCCAGCGGAGCAAAGCGCAGCACAGCGCTGCAAAGAGCGGCTCAGCCGGAAGCGGCGGCCGTCCCGCTCAGAGCACGCGCACCGCGCCGCTCGGCGGGTCCCAGTCCAGGGACTTCTGGACCACGCCCGTGCTGGAGTTCTGCGCGCCGATGAACTGGCCGCCGCCCACGTAGATCCCCGTGTGGTACGCGCTGCCCGCGCCGCCCCAGTACAGGATGTCGCCCGGCTGGAGGCTGTCCAGCGAGACCTGGGTGCCGGCCGTCGACTGCGCCCCCGAGACGCGCGGCAGGTCGATGCCGATCTGGCGGTACGCGGCCTGCACCAGGCCCGAGCAGTCCCAGGCGTTGGGGCCGGTGGAGCCCATGACGTACGCGTCGCCGACGTGCTGCCGCACGAACGCGACCACGCTCGCCGCCGAGCCCGTCGCCGAGCCCGTCGCCTGCGAGGAGCCGGACGAGCCGGAGTCCGAGCCCGCGACCTTCGCGGAGACGCCGGCCGCGGACAGCGTCGTACGAGCCGCGGAGCGTGAGGCGCGCGCCGCGTCCTCGGCCTTGGTACGTGCGGCCTCCTCGGCCTTCTTCTTGGCCTCCTCGGCCTCTGCCTTGCGCTCCGCCTCCGCCTTGGACTTCTCGGCGGTCCGCGCGGCCTTGACGGCTGCGGCTTCCTCGTCCGCGCGCAGCCGCAGGTCGAACGCCACCTGCTGGGTCGCCTCCGCGGACTGCGCGACACTGCCGGCCACGCCGAGGGTCAGCACGGGCATCTCAATGGTCTCGGTCACCGGTTCCGCGGTGTCCGGTCCCGCGTTCGCGGGTGCGGCGGCGCCGGCCACCGCGATGGTGCTGAGAATGCCACCGGCGACTCCGGTGCGGAGGGTGGTGCGCGAAGCACGCTGGCGGGGCTTCCGGTGGCTTCGTATCTGGGGAGCGGTTTGGGGCATGGGACAACCGCTATCAGGCGTGACGGGGTGGGAGTCAAGGCGCGTGTGTTGCGCCACAGTTAGGTACAGAACGGGCTAATCACCTTCCCGGGAAATCTTATTGACGCCGTAACGGTCAAAACGGTCACGCGTGATCACGGCTGTGATCTCAGGTTTTCCGGGAAAGGTCCGAATTGCCCCCCGCCTACCACCCCTTCGCGTCGATGGCCAAGCCCCACTTCGTCCCGCATTGGCATGAAGTGGCACAGGTCACAGGGAGGTCACCGTCCGGTGAAGCGGCGTATCGATTCGGTCCGCCGCCTTCCCCGGGCCGGTTCCTCGTGAATGCATGCACGTGTCCACATCGCTCCCCGGCGCGCCCCCGGCCGGGTGAGCCGGGATGTGGGGCCGGGGTGTGGGGCCGCGATGCGGAGCGGGGATGCGGGTGCGGGTGCGGATGGGGTCGCGCCGGGGGTGGATCGGTGGTGAGCCGAGTCCCCTATCACTCGAAAGCGTTCCATCGCCAATTTGCTTGCAGAGGGCATCTCTTGATAGGGCGACACGCTCTCCGACCAGCGGTAACACGCGTGGATGTCACGTCTGGTGAGCACCCGCGTGCTTCGTGTATGAAGATCACCGCTCATCCGACTTCATGATCCTTCGTCAGGTGGTGGAGATCACAAAGGTGGTGCTGTACCCCGTGTCGCAGATCACAGACCGCCGGGCATAGGATGCGGGGCAGCCGGGCTTGTGAACTGCCTCACATAGACGCGATCTTGGCGTTCCGATGAGGCGGGCGCGCGATTGCCCGGAGCGGTCCAACGGTCAAGGACGACTGGAAGGAGCTGGGGAGCGTGAATGCCTACGCGCCCATCCTGGTGCTCGGCGCCCTCGGGGCCGGGTTTGCGATCTTCTCTGTGGTCATGGCCACGTTGATCGGCCCAAAGCGGTACAACCGGGCGAAACTTGAAGCGTACGAGTGCGGCATCGAGCCGACACCCACGCCGGCCGGCGGCGGTCGTTTCCCCATCAAGTACTACCTGACGGCGATGCTCTTCATCGTCTTCGACATCGAGATCGTCTTCCTTTACCCCTGGGCGGTCACTTTCGACTCCCTGGGGATTTTCGGGCTCGTGGAGATGCTGCTCTTCGTGCTCACCGTCTTCGTCGCCTACGCATACGTATGGCGGCGCGGCGGTCTGGAATGGGACTAGAGGGGCTGAGGGGCCACCAATGGGACTCGAAGAGAAGCTGCCGAGCGGCTTCCTGCTGACCACCGTCGAACAAGCCTCCGGCTGGGTGCGGAAGTCGTCTGTCTTCCCTGCCACCTTCGGCCTCGCCTGTTGCGCCATCGAGATGATGACGACCGGTGCCGGGCGGTACGACCTGGCGCGGTTCGGCATGGAGGTCTTCCGCGGTTCGCCGCGCCAGGCCGATCTGATGATCGTGGCGGGCCGGGTGAGTCAGAAGATGGCGCCCGTCCTCCGGCAGGTCTATGACCAGATGCCCAACCCCAAGTGGGTCATTTCCATGGGGGTCTGCGCTTCATCGGGCGGGATGTTCAACAATTACGCGATTGTGCAAGGTGTGGACCATGTTGTCCCTGTTGACATCTATTTGCCCGGCTGCCCGCCGCGCCCCGAGATGCTGATGGACGCCATTCTCAAGCTCCACGAGAAGATCCAGGGCTCCAAGCTCGGGGTCAACGCGGAGGAAGCGGCCCGCGAAGCGGAGGAAGCGGCCCTCAAGGCGCTCCCGACGATCGAGCTGAAGGGGCTGCTGCGGTGAGCGACGACAAGAAGCGCCCCGAAGCCTCCGCGGCGGGCGGCGATCAGCGGCCCGGCGCCACCGTCCCCGCCGCACGTGACGCGGCCGGCGACGTCATCCGCGTGAAGAAGGGCATGTTCGGTACCGACACCGGCGGCGGAGACACCAGCGGCTACGGCGGTCTCGTCAGGGCCGTCACGCTGCCCGGCGCCTCCGCCCGCCCGTACGGCGGTCCCGGCGGGGTCTTCGACGAGATCGCCGACGAACTCGAAGGCGCTCTGGAGGAGCAGGGACTGACTCCGGAGCACGCCATCGAGAAGACGGTCGTCGACCGCGCCGAACTGACCTTCCACATCGCCCGCGAGCACCTCGTCCAGGTGGCGCGCACCCTGCGCGACGACCCGGCGCTGCGCTTCGAGCTGTGTACGGGGGTGTCCGGCGTCCACTTCCTCGGCGACGAGGGCCGTGAGCTGCACGCCGTCTACCACCTGCGCTCGCTCACCCACGGCCGGCTGATCCGCCTGGAGGTCTCGGCCCCGGACGCCGATCCGCACGTCCCGTCCCTGGTCGAGGTCTACCCGGCCAACGACTGGCACGAGCGCGAGACGTACGACTTCTTCGGCCTGATCTTCGACGGCCACCCGGCCCTGACCCGGATCATGATGCCGGACGACTGGCAGGGCTTCCCGCAGCGCAAGGACTACCCGCTCGGCGGTATCCCCGTCGAGTACAAGGGCGCCCAGATCCCGGCTCCGGACCAGCGGAGGTCGTACTCCTGATGTCAGCAACCAACACAGCCCCGCACGCCACGGACGGCGGGACCCCGCACGCGACCCCGCGCGCCACCACCGAGGGCACCGTCTACACGGTCACCGGCGGCGACTGGGACGAGGTCGTCCAGTCCGCGGTCAAGAACGACGACGAACGCATCGTCGTCAACATGGGTCCCCAGCACCCCTCCACCCACGGTGTGCTCCGGCTGATCCTGGAGATCGACGGCGAGACCGTCACGGAAGCCCGCTGCGGCATCGGCTATCTGCACACCGGAATCGAGAAGAACCTCGAATTCCGCAACTGGACGCAGGGCACCACCTTTGTCACGCGGATGGATTACCTGACGTCGTTCTTCAACGAGACGGCGTACTGCCTCGGTGTGGAGAAGCTGCTCGGCATCCAGGACGACATCCCGGACCGGGCCACCGCCATACGCGTTCTGCTGATGGAGCTGAACCGGCTCTCCTCCCACCTGGTGGCCATCGCCACCGGCGGTATGGAGCTGGGCGCGACCACCATCATGATTTACGGATTCCGCGATCGTGAACTCATCCTCGATGCCTACGAACTGATCACCGGCCTGCGGATGAACCACGCGTTCATCCGCCCCGGCGGCCTCGCCCAGGACCTTCCCCCGGGCGCCGTCGACCACCTGCGCGAGATGCTGAAGACGCTCCGCAAGAACCTGCCGGAGTACGACAAGCTCGCCACCGGCAACCCCATCTTCAAGGCCCGCATGCAGGACGTCGGTTACCTCGACCTGTCCGGCTGCATGGCGCTCGGCGCGACGGGCCCGATCCTGCGCTCCGCGGGACTCCCGCACGACCTGCGCAAGTCGGACCCGTACTGCGGCTACGAGACGTACGAGTTCGACGTCCCGACCGCCGAGACCTGCGACGCGTACGGCCGCTTCCTCATCCGCCTGGAAGAGATGCGCCAGTCGCTGCGGATCGTCGACCAGGTCCTCGACCGGCTCGAACCGGGGCCCGTGATGGTCGCTGACAAGAAGATCGCCTGGCCCGCGCAGCTCGCGCTCGGCCCCGACGGCCTAGGCAATTCGCTCGACCACATCAAGAACATCATGGGCACGTCCATGGAGGCTCTGATCCACCACTTCAAGCTGGTGACGGAGGGCTTCCGGGTCCCGGCCGGTCAGGCGTACGCCGCCGTCGAGTCGCCCAAGGGCGAACTCGGCGCGCACGTCGTCTCCGACGGCGGGACGCGCCCCTACCGGGTCCACTTCCGCGACCCGTCCTTCACCAATCTCCAGTCCATGGCGGCGATGTGCGAGGGCGGCCAGGTCGCCGACGTCATCGTCGCCGTCGCGTCCATCGACCCCGTGATGGGAGGCGTCGACCGGTGACGACCGCACAGAACAACTCCGGGGTCAGCCTGGGCATGCCCCAGCTGCCCGCGCCGCAGTACCCGGCCGAGGTGCGCGCCAGGCTGGAGACCGACGCGAAGGACATCATCGCGCGGTACCCCGGCGCCCGGTCCGCGCTGCTCCCCCTGCTGCATCTCGTGCAGTCGGAGGAGGGCCACGTCTCCCGTACGGGCATGGCGTTCTGCGCCGAGCAACTGGACCTGACCACCGCCGAGGTGACGGCGGTCGCGACCTTCTACACCATGTACCGGCGCAAGCCCGGCGGCGACTACCAGGTCGGCGTCTGCACCAACACGCTCTGCGCGGTGATGGGCGGCGACGCCATCTTCGACGAGCTGAAGGAACACCTCGGCGTCGGCAACGACGAGACGACCGAGGACGGCAAGGTCACCCTCGAACACATCGAGTGCAACGCGGCCTGCGACTTCGCGCCCGTGGTGATGGTCAACTGGGAGTTCTTCGACAACCAGACGCCGGAGAGCGCCATCCGGCTCGTGGACGACCTGCGCGAGGGCCGTACCGTCGAGCCCACCCGTGGCGCCCCGCTCTGCACGTACAAGGAGACGGCACGCATCCTCGCGGGCTTCCCCGACGAGCGCCCCGGCGCCGTCGCGGCCTCCGGCGGCGCGGGACACGCCTCGCTGATCGGGCTGCGGCTCGCCAGGGGCGAGACGCCGCAGCGCGTCGTACGCCCCCGCGACGGAGCGAGCGGGCCGGCCGCTCCGCAGCCGGGCAGCGAACACCTCAGCTCGCACGACGCACCGCAGGAGACCTCGGCCTCCGACCCGTCCCACCCGGCAGCACCCACCGCTGAGGAGGGGGAGTGACGACCATCGCCGACGCCGATGTCAACGACAACGGATCCAGCCCCGAGAAGCTTCTCGCCCCGGTCCTGTCCGCGTTCTGGGACGAGCCGGAGTCCTGGACGCTCGCCACGTACCGGCGGCACGACGGCTACAAGGGCCTGAAGAAGGCCCTCGCGATGACGCCCGACGACCTCATCGCGTACGTCAAGGACGCGGGTCTGCGCGGCCGGGGCGGCGCCGGATTCCCCACCGGCATGAAGTGGCAGTTCATCCCGCAGGGTGACGGCAAGCCGCACTACCTCGTCGTCAACGCGGACGAGTCGGAGCCCGGCACCTGCAAGGACATGCCCCTGCTCTTCGCCAACCCGCACTCGCTCGTCGAGGGCATCGCGATCGCCTGTTACGCGATCCGCTCCTCGCACGCGTTCATCTATCTGCGCGGCGAGGCCGTGCCCGTCCTGCGCAGACTGCACGAGGCGGTGCGCGAGGCGTACGAAGCCGGCCACCTCGGCAAGGACGCGCTGGGCCCCGGACTCGATCTGGACGTCACCGTGCACGCGGGCGCCGGCGCGTACATCTGCGGTGAGGAGACCGCGCTCCTCGACTCGCTGGAAGGCCGCCGCGGCCAGCCCAGGCTGCGCCCGCCCTTCCCGGCGGTCGCGGGTCTCTACGCGTCGCCCACTGTGGTGAACAACGTCGAGTCCATCGCGTCCGTGCCCGCGATCCTGCTGCGCGGCAAGGAGTGGTTCAAATCGATGGGCAGCGAGAAGTCCCCGGGCTTCACGCTCTACTCGCTCAGCGGCCATGTCACCAACCCGGGCCAGTACGAAGGCCCCATGGGCCTCACCCTGCGCCAGCTGCTCGACATGGGCGGCGGCATCCGGGACGGCCACCGGCTCAAGTTCTGGACGCCCGGCGGCTCCTCGACGCCGATGTTCACCGCCGAGCACCTCGATGTGCCGCTGGACTACGAAGGCGTCGGCGCGGCGGGCTCCATGCTCGGCACGAAGGCGCTCCAGTGCTTCGACGAGACGACGTGCGTGGTGCGCGCCGTCACCCGCTGGACCGAGTTCTACGCCCATGAGTCCTGCGGCAAGTGCACACCGTGCCGTGAAGGGACGTACTGGCTGGTGCAGTTGCTCCGCGACATCGAGGCCGGCAAGGGACAGCTGTCCGATCTCGACAAGCTCAACGACATCGCCGACACCATCAACGGCAAGTCGTTCTGCGCGCTCGGCGACGGCGCGGCGGCCCCGATCTTCTCCTCGCTCACGTACTTCCGCGAGGAGTACGAGCAGCACATCACCGGCAAGGGCTGCCCCTTCGACCCGTCGAAGTCGACCGCTTGGGCCGACAACCACCTGGAGGTGAACGCATGACGGTGACCGAGAGCGCTCCCTCCGGAGGCAGCGGGGCCGTGGTCCCGCCGGAAGATCTCGTCTCGCTGACGATCGACGGCATCGAGATCTCCGTCCCCAAGGGGACGCTGGTGATCCGCGCCGCCGAACTGCTCGGCATCGAGATCCCGCGCTTCTGCGACCATCCGCTGCTCGACCCGGTCGGCGCCTGCCGCCAGTGCATCGTCGAGGTCGAGGGCCAGCGCAAGCCGATGGCGTCCTGCACCATCACCTGCACCGACGGCATGGTCGTCAAGTCCCAGATCAGCTCGCCGGTCGCGGAGAAGGCGCAGCGCGGGGTGATGGAGCTGTTGCTCATCAACCACCCGCTGGACTGCCCGGTCTGCGACAAGGGCGGCGAGTGTCCGCTCCAGAACCAGGCCATGCAGGTCGGCGGCGCGGACTCCCGCTTCGAGGGCCGCAAGCGCACGTACGAGAAGCCCGTCCCGATCTCCTCGCAGGTACTGCTCGACCGCGAGCGGTGCGTGCTGTGCGCCCGCTGCACCCGCTTCTCCAACCAGGTCGCGGGCGACCCGATGATCGAACTGCTGGAGCGCGGCGCGCTCGAACAGGTCGGCACCGGCGACGGCGCGCCCTTCGCGTCGTACTTCTCCGGCAACACCATCCAGATCTGCCCGGTCGGCGCGCTGACCTCGGCGGCCTACCGCTTCCGCTCACGCCCCTTCGACCTGGTGTCGTCGCCGAGCGTGTGCGAGCACTGCGCGGGCGGCTGCGCGACGCGTACGGACCACCGGCGCGGCAAGGTCATGCGCCGACTGGCGGCCGAGGACCCCGAGGTCAACGAGGAATGGCTGTGCGACAAGGGGCGGTTCGGCTTCCGTTACGCGCAGAAGCCCGACCGGTTCACCACCCCGCTGGTACGCAACGCCGGCGGTGACCTCGAACCGGCCAGCTGGCCGGAGGCGCTGGAGGCGGCGGCGCGCGGACTGAGCGCGGCGCGCGGGCGCGCCGGTGTGCTGACCGGCGGCCGGCTGACCGTCGAGGACGCGTACGCGTACGCCAAGTTCGCACGGGTCGCGCTGGGCACGAACGACATCGACTTCCGCGCGCGCGTGCACAGCGGAGAGGAGGCCGACTTCCTGGCCTCCGAGGTCGCGGGACGCGGCCGTGACCTCGACGGCAGCGGCATCACGTACACCACGCTGGAGAAGGCCCCGGCCGTCCTGCTCGCCGGCTTCGAGTCCGAGGAGGAGGCGCCCGGCGTCTTCCTGCGGCTGCGCAAGGCCCACCGCAAGCACGGCCAGCGCACCTTCTCCCTCGCCACGCACACCACGCCCGGCCTGCGGAAGGCCGGCGGCACGCTGCTGCCCGCCGCACCGGGCACCGAGACCGAGTGGCTGGACGCGCTGGCGTCCGCCGAGGGCCTGGACGGCGCCGGAGCCGACGCCGCCGAGGCGCTGCGCGTACCGGGCGCCGTGATCGCCGTCGGCGAGCGGCTGGCCGCCGTGCCCGGCGGGCTCACCGCCGCCGTGCGCGCCGCGACCGCGACCGGCGCTCAGCTGGCGTGGATCCCGCGGCGGGCCGGTGAGCGCGGCGCCGTCGAGGCGGGCGCGCTCCCCTCGGTCCTGCCCGGCGGCCGTCCGGCCACCGACCCGCGGGCCCGCGAGGAGACCGCGGCGGTCTGGGGCGTACGCGAACTGCCGCAGGCCTACGGACGCGACACCGGCCAGATCATCGAGGCGGCGGCGACCGGCGAGCTGGGCGCGCTGCTCGTCGCGGGCGTCGAGGTCGCGGACCTGCCCGACCCGGCGGGCGCGCGCGCCGCACTCGACGCCGTCGGCTTCCTGGTCTCGCTGGAACTGCGGGCGAGCGAGGTCACCGACCGGGCCGACGTGGTCTTCCCGGTCGCGGCCGTCGCGGAGAAGCCCGGCACCTTCCTCAACTGGGAAGGCAGAGCACGGCTGTTCGAGGCCGCGCTCAAGCCGGAGCAGATGACCCGGCGCCTCGCCCCGGCCGACTCGCGCGTGCTGCACATGCTCGCGGACGCCATGGACGTCCACTTCGCGCTGCCCGACCTCAAGTCCGCACGGCGTGAACTGGACAGGCTCGGCGGCTGGGAGGGCCCGCGTGCGACCGCGCGGCCGGAATTCTCGAAGCCGCTGCCGCGCCCCGGCAACGGCGAGGCGGTCCTCGCGGGCCACCGGATGCTGCTCGACCAGGGCCGGCTGCAGGACGGCGACGAGGCCCTGGCCGGCACCCGGCACCGGGCGGTCGCCAGGCTCTCCGCCACGACGGCGGCCGAGACGGGCGTCAAGGACGGCGACGAACTGGCCGTCACCGGGCCGGCCGGCACGGTCACGTTCCCGCTGCTGGTGACCGAGATGCCCGACCGGGTGGTCTGGCTCCCGCTCAACTCCTCGGGCGGCGGCGTCCTCGCGGACACCGGATCCCGCCCGGGAACGCTGGTCGGCATCGGCCCGGCCGAGCAGGCCGCCGCGACCACGGCGAACACCGGGACCGCCGCGACCACGGCGGCTGCGGCGACCACCACCGAGGCCGTCCAGGCCGTGGAAACACCGGAGGCGCGCGCATGACCGCCCTCGCTCAACTCGCGTCGGCCCAGCAGACCGTCCTCGCGGCCGAGGACCTGTCGATGTTCGGCCGGGACCCCTGGTGGCTGGTGGTCGTCAAGGCCGTCTTCTGCTTCGCGTTCCTGATGCTGACCGTGCTCTTCTCGATCGTGTGGGAGCGCAAGGTCGTCGCCTGGATGCAGCTGCGCATCGGCCCCAACCGGCACGGCCCCTGGGGCATGCTCCAGTCGCTCGCCGACGGCATGAAGCTGATGCTGAAGGAAGACGTCGTCGTCAAACGCGCGGACAAGCTCGTCTACATCCTCGCGCCGATCGTCGCCGCGATCCCCGCCTTCATGGCGATCGCGGTCATCCCGTTCGGCCCGGCGGGCAACGAGATCTCGATCTTCGGCCAGCGCACCACGATGCAGCTCACCGACCTGCCGATCGCGATGCTCTACATCCTCGCGGTCGCCTCCGTCGGCATCTACGGCATCGTCCTCGCCGGCTGGTCCTCGGGCTCGACGTATCCACTGCTCGGCGGTCTGCGCTCGTGCGCCCAGATGATCTCGTACGAGATCGCCATGGGCGCCGCGTTCGCCTCGGTGTTCCTCTACTCCGGGTCGATGTCGACCTCGGCGATCGTCGAGGCGCAGGCCGACCGCTGGTACATCGTGCTGCTGCCGGTGTCCTTCATCATCTACATCATCACGATGGTGGGGGAGACGAACCGCGCGCCGTTCGACATGCCGGAGTCCGAGGGTGACCTCGTCGGCGGCTTCAACACCGAGTACTCCTCCATCAAGTTCGCGATGTTCATGCTGGCCGAGTACGTCAACATGGTCACCGTCTCCGCCGTCTCCGCCACGCTCTTCCTGGGCGGCTGGCGCGCGCCGTGGCCGATCTCCGGCTTCTGGGAGGGTGCGAACCACGGCTGGTGGCCGATGCTCTGGTTCGTCGTCAAGGTGCAGCTGCTGCTCTTCTTCTTCATCTGGCTGCGCGGCACGCTGCCACGCGTGCGCTACGACCAGCTGATGAAACTCGGCTGGAAGGTCCTGATCCCGGTCTCGGTGGTCTGGCTGATGCTCGTCGCGACCGTACGGGCCCTGCGGAACGAGAACTACGACTTCCAGTCGATCCTGCTGTACGTCGGCGGCGCGGTCATCGCGATCCTGCTGCTGTCCTTCGTCGCTGACATCTTCCGCGACAAGAAGGAACGAGCCGCCGCCGAACGGGAGCCGGATCCACCGGCGTTCGACCCGATGGCGGGCGGTTATCCCGTACCGCCACTGCCCGGACAGACGCTGCCACCCGTGCCGCGCAGGCGGCCGAGGCGTGAGCGGGAGCTCGTTGTCAGTGGCGGGGTCAATACTGTGAGTGACGAAACAGAGAGTGACGGAAAGGAGGACGACGGTGTCTGACGCTGACAGCTCTTCGCAAGGGGACATCCCCCGCGCCCCGCGGAATCCGGTGGCCGGATTCGGCGTGACCTTCAAGGCCATGTTCAAGAAGCGGCTGACCGAGCAGTATCCGGAGCAGCCGAAGGTGACGGCGCCGCGCTTCCACGGCCGGCACCAGCTCAACCGCCATCCGGACGGCCTGGAGAAGTGCGTCGGCTGCGAGTTGTGCGCCTGGGCCTGCCCGGCGGACGCGATCTACGTCGAGGGCGCGGACAACACGGAGGAGGAGCGCTACTCCCCGGGTGAGCGCTACGGCCGCGTCTACCAGATCAACTACGCGCGCTGCATTCTCTGCGGACTGTGCATCGAGGCGTGCCCGACCAGGGCGCTGACGATGACGAACGACTTCGAGCTGGCGGACAGCTCCCGCGAGAACCTCATCTACACGAAGGAGCAGCTGCTCGCCGGCCTCCAGGAAGGCATGGTCGACTCACCGCATTCGATCTTCCCGGGCACGGACGAACAGGACTACTACCGGGGCCTGGTCACGGAGGCCGCGCCCGGCACGGTCCAGCAGGTCGCCATGACGAAGGACGGCAGGCCGCAGGAAGGCGCGTCGGACTTCGGCGAGGACGAACCGGCGTCGAAGAAGGTGATCGGCGCATGAGCACGCTCGCGTCCGTCTCCTCCACCGCCGTCACCCACGCGGCCTCAGCGTCCACCACGTCGCTGGGTGAGGCCGTCCAGTTCTGGATCCTCGGTACCGTCGCGGTGATCGGCGCGCTGTCCACGATCCTGATGAAGAAGTCGGTGCACAGCGCGCTGTCCCTCGCCGGGACGATGATCGTCCTCGCGGTCTTCTACCTGGCCAACGGGGCTTATTTCCTGGGCATCGTGCAGATCGTCGTCTACACCGGCGCGATCATGATGCTGTTCCTCTTCGTC
This sequence comes from Streptomyces sp. NPDC088725, assembly GCF_044751305.1. Lineage (NCBI taxonomy): Bacteria > Bacillati > Actinomycetota > Actinomycetes > Kitasatosporales > Streptomycetaceae > Streptomyces > Streptomyces sp. NPDC088725. The sequence goes on along the minus strand of NZ_JBIVLO010000003.1, from coordinate 533,505 downwards.
GTCATGCTCGTCGGTGTGACGGCGGCCGACTCCCTCACGGAGACGCTGAGGGGACAGCGCTGGTGGGCCGCGATCTGCGGAGTCGGCTTCGGCCTCCTGCTGATCGTCGGCATCGGCAACGCGTCGCTGACGACCTGGACCGGTACGGGCCAGGCCAACGCGGGCGGCAATGTCGAGGGCCTGGCCCGGCTCATCTTCACCCGGTACGTCTTCGCGTTCGAGATCACCGGCGCGCTGCTGATCACCGCGGCCGTCGGCGCGATGGTACTCACGCACAAGGAGCGCACCGAACGGGCCAGGACACAGCGGGAGATGTCCCAGGACCGCGTACGCAGCGCCCACGTACCGCCGCTGCCCGCCCCCGGCGTCTACGCCAGGCACAACGCGGTGGACATCGCGGGCCTGCTGCCCGACGGCACGGCGTCCGAGCTGACCGTCATGAAGACCCTGAAGGACCGCGGCCAGATCCGCGATGTGTCGGACGAGGCGATCGCGGACCTCAAGGCGCTCCAGCAGCGGTCGTCGGACCGGCTGGGCCGTGAGCCCGACCGGCCCGAGCGCGGGTCAGGACGGCTGGGCCGCGCGTCCGGACGGCTGGACCGCGAGGAGGAGATCAAGCGATGAATCCGGTCTACTACCTCTATCTCGCCTCGCTGCTGTTCACCATCGGCGCCGCCGGTGTGCTGATCCGGCGGAACGCGATCGTGGTCTTCATGTGCGTCGAGCTGATGCTCAACGCCTGCAATCTGGCGTTCGTCGCCTTCTCGCGCCTGCACGGCAATCTGGACGGCCAGATCATCGCCTTCTTCACGATGGTCGTCGCCGCCGCGGAAGTCGTGGTCGGGCTCGCGATCATCGTGTCGCTGTTCCGTTCCCGCCACTCGGCCTCGGTCGACGACGCCAGCCTGATGAAGCTCTGAGGGGTCGCTGAATCGTGGAGAACTTGATTGCGCTGCTCGTCGCGGCGCCTCTGCTCGGAGCGGCGGTCCTGCTGTGCGGCGGTCGCCGGCTGGACCGCGTGGGCCACTGGCTCGGCACACTGCTGGCCGCCGCCTCCTTCGTGATCGGTGTCGTGCTGTTCAGCGGCATGCTCGGCAAGAGCACCGATGGACGCTCGCTGCACCAGCATCTGTTCAGCTGGATCCCCGTCGAGGGCTTCCAGGCCGATGTCGGCTTCCAGCTCGACCAGTTGTCGATGACGTTCGTCCTGCTGATCACCGGTGTGGGCACGCTGATCCACATCTATTCCATCGGTTACATGGAGCACGACGAACGGCGCCGCCGCTTCTTCGGCTATCTGAACCTGTTCCTGGCCGCGATGCTGCTGCTGGTCCTCGCGGACAACTACCTGCTGCTGTACGTGGGCTGGGAGGGCGTCGGTCTCGCGTCGTACCTGCTCATCGGCTTCTGGCAGCACAAGCCCAGTGCGGCCACGGCCGCCAAGAAGGCCTTCCTGGTCAACAGGGTCGGCGACATGGGCCTTTCGATCGCCGTCATGCTGATGTTCACCACCTTCGGGACCTTCGCCTTCGGCCCGGTCTTCGGCGCGGTGGGCAGTGCCACGGAAGGCAAGCTGACGGCGATCGGCCTGATGCTGCTGCTGGCCGCCTGCGGCAAGTCGGCGCAGGTGCCGCTCCAGTCCTGGCTCGGTGACGCCATGGAGGGCCCGACCCCGGTCTCCGCCCTCATCCACGCGGCGACGATGGTGACGGCCGGCGTCTACCTGATCACCCGCTCCGGCGTCATCTTCAACGCGGCCCCGGACGCGCAGACGGTGGTCGTCGTGGTCGGCGCGGTGACGCTCCTCTTCGGTGCGATCGTCGGTTGCGCGAAGGACGACATCAAGAAGGCGCTGGCCGGATCGACGATGTCGCAGATCGGCTACATGATCCTCGCCGCGGGCCTCGGCCCGATCGGCTACGTCTTCGCGATCATGCACCTGGTGACCCACGGCTTCTTCAAGGCCGGTCTCTTCCTCGGCGCCGGTTCGGTCATGCACGGCATGAACGACGAGGTCGACATGCGCAAGTACGGCGGCCTGCGGCGGTACATGCCGATCACGTTCGTCACGTTCGGCCTCGGCTATCTGGCGATCATCGGCTTCCCGGGTCTGTCCGGCTTCTTCTCCAAGGACAAGATCATCGAAGCGGCCTTCGCCAAGGGCGGTACGGAGGGCTGGATCCTCGGAGCCGTCACGCTGCTGGGTGCCGGGATCACCGCGTACTACATGACGCGCGTGATGCTGCTGACGTTCTTCGGCGAGAAGCGCTGGGTGCCGGACGCCGAGGGCAACGAGCCGCATCCGCACGAGTCGCCCGCGTCCATGACCATCCCGATGATCGTGCTGGCCATCGGCTCGGTCTTCGCCGGCGCGTTCTTCTCCATCGGCGACCGGTTCCTGCACTTCCTGGAGCCCGTCACCGGACACAAGGAGGGCAACTCCCCGGTCAGCGCCACGACGGTCACGGCCGCCACGATGGTGCTGCTGGTGGTCGGCGCCGGGATCGCCTGGGCCCAGTACGGCAGGCGCCCGGTCCCCGCGGTCGCCCCGCGCGGCTCGCTCCTCACCCGCGCCGCCCGCCGCGACCTCCTCCAGGACGACTTCAACCACGTGGTCCTGGTCCGCGGCGGCGAACACCTCACCAGGTCCCTGGTGTACGTCGACCACACCCTGGTCGACGGAGTGGTCAACGGCACCGCGGCGTCCTTCGGCGGGCTCTCCGGCCGGCTGCGCAAACTGCAGAACGGCTACGCCCGCTCCTATGCGGTCTCGATGTTCGGAGGTACGGCAGTGATCATCGCCGCGACCCTGCTGACGAGGGCGGTGTAACGGACATGTCGTTCCCCTGTCTGACGGTGACGGCAGCGCTGCCCGCGGTCGGGGCGATCGCCACGGCGGCCGTCCCCGCCGCCCGGCGCACCGCCGCCAAGTGGCTGGCGCTGCTCTTCTCGCTCGCCACGCTCGCGCTCGCCGTCGTCGTACTGATCCGCTTCACACCCGGCGGCAGCCGCTACCAGCTCACCGAATCCCACGCCTGGATCAAGGACTTCGGCGTCAGGTACGAGCTGGGCGTGGACGGCATCGGGGTGGTGCTGCTCGCGCTGACCGCGCTGCTGATCCCGTTCGTGATCCTGGCGGGCTGGCACGACGCCGACCCGCTGGAGGACACGAGCCCCAACCGCCGCTGGCGGCCCACGCAGGGCTTCTTCGCGCTGATCCTGGCGGTCGAGGCGATGGTGATCCTCTCCTTCGAGGCCACCGACGTCTTCCTCTTCTACATCCTCTTCGAAGCCATGCTCATCCCGATGTACTTCCTCATCGGCGGCTTCGGCGACCGCGCGCACAGCGGCGGGGACGAGGCGGCGGCCACCCAGCGCTCGTACGCGGCGGTCAAGTTCCTCCTCTACAACCTGGTCGGCGGCCTGATCATGCTGGCCGCGGTCATCGGGCTCTACGTGGTCGCGGGGACGTTCTCGCTCGCCGACATCGCCGCGGCCCGGGCCGACGGCACGCTGACCATGGCGACGAGCACCGAGCGGTGGCTCTTCCTCGGCTTCTTCTTCGCCTTCGCGGTGAAGGCGCCGCTGTGGCCGCTGCACACCTGGCTGCCCAACGCGATGGGCGAGGCGACGGCGCCCGTCGCCGTCCTGATCACCGCGGTGGTCGACAAGGTCGGCACGTTCGCGATGCTGCGCTTCTGCCTCCAGCTCTTCCCGGGGGCGTCCAAGTGGGCGACACCGGTGATCCTGGTGCTCGCGCTGATCAGCATCGTCTACGGCGCGCTGCTCGCGGTCGGCCAGCGGGACATCAAGCGCCTGATCGCGTACGCCTCGATCTCGCACTTCGGCTTCATCATCCTGGGCATCTTCGCGATGACCAGCCAGGGCCAGTCGGGCGCCACGCTCTACATGGTCAACCACGGCATCTCGACGGCCGCGCTGATGCTGGTGGCCGGCTTCCTGATCTCGCGGCGCGGCTCGCGGCTCATCGCGGACTACGGCGGCGTGCAGAAGGTCGCGCCGGTGCTCGCGGGCACGTTCCTGGTCGGCGGTCTCGCGACGCTCTCACTGCCGGGGCTCTCGCCGTTCGTCAGTGAATTCCTGGTCCTGGTCGGCACGTTCAGCAGGTATCCGGTGGCCGGCATCATCGCCACCGTCGGCATCGTGCTGGCCGCGCTGTACGTCCTCGTGCTCTACCAGCGCACGATGACAGGGCCGGTGAAGGCCTCGGTGCAGGGCATGTCGGACCTGAAGGTCCGTGAACTGGCCGTCGTGGCACCGCTGATCGCGCTGCTGCTCTTCCTGGGTGTCTACCCGAAGCCGCTGACCGACATCGTCAACCCGGCCGTGAAGCAGACCATGTCCGACGTCCAGAAGACCGATCCCAAGCCCGAAGTGGAGGCCGCTCCGTGAGTGCGACAGCTGTCCACAGCCTGTGGACAACGGCGGCGGCCGGCACGATCGACAAGATCCCGGCCCCGACCATCGAGTACGCGCAATTGTCCCCCACGCTGATCGTGCTGGGAGCGGCCCTGGTGGGCGTCCTGGTCGAGGCGTTCGCCCCGCGCAGGAGCCGCTACCACGCGCAGCTGTTCCTCTCCGTGGTGGCGCTGGCCGCCGCCTTCGCGGCAGTTGTCGTGCTCGCCAACGGCCACTACGGCACGACGAAGGCGCACATCGCGGCGATGGGCGCGGTCGCCGTCGACGGGCCCGCGCTGTTCCTCCAGGGCACGATCCTGCTGGCATCGATCGTCGCGGTGTTCACCTTCGCCGAGCGCCGTCTCGACCCCGAGGCGCACGGCAACCGTGTCGACTCCTTCGCCGCCCAGGGTGCTTCCGTACCGGGCAGTGACAGCGAGAAGGCGGCGGTCAAGGCCGGGTTCACCACGACCGAGGTGTTCCCGCTGGCCCTGTTCGCCGTCGCGGGCATGCTGGTCTTCCCGTCGGCCAACGACCTGCTGACGCTGTTCGTCGCGCTGGAAGTCTTCTCGCTCCCGCTCTACCTCCTGTGCGCCCTCGCCCGCCGCAAGCGGCTGATGTCGCAGGAGGCCGCGGTGAAGTACTTCCTGCTCGGCGCCTTCTCCTCGGCGTTCCTGCTCTTCGGGATCGCCCTGGTCTACGGCTACGCGGGCTCCGTCTCGTACGCCAGGATCGCCGCGGTCGTCGACGGCAGCGTCCAGAACATCGACCCGGCGCTCGCCGGCACGATGGGGAACGACGCGCTGCTGATCATCGGCGGCTCGATGATCCTGATGGGCCTGCTGTTCAAGGTCGGCGCCGTCCCGTTCCACATGTGGACCCCGGACGTCTACCAGGGCGCGCCCACCCCGGTCACCGGCTTCATGGCGGCGGCCACGAAGGTCGCGGCCTTCGGCGCGCTGCTGCGGCTGCTGTACGTGGTCGTGCCCGGACTGAGCTGGGACTGGCGGCCGGTGATGTGGGGGATCGCCATCGTCACGATGCTGGGCGGCGCGATCGTCGCCATCACCCAGACCGACATCAAGCGCCTCCTGGCGTACTCCTCGATCGCGCACGCGGGCTTCATTCTCGCCGGTGTGATCGCGGCGTCGCCGCAGGGCATCTCGTCCGTCCTCTTCTACCTGGCGGCGTACTCCTTCGTGACGATCGGCGCGTTCGCGGTCGTCACCCTGGTCCGCGACGCGGGCGGCGAGGCGACGCACCTGTCGAAGTGGGCGGGCCTGGGCCGGCGTTCGCCCCTGGTGGCCGCCGTCTTCGGGGTCTTCCTGCTCGCGTTCGCGGGCATCCCGCTGACGTCGGGCTTCTCCGGGAAGTTCGCGGTCTTCAAGGCGGCGGCGGACGGCGGCGCGGGAGCGCTGGTGGTGGTCGGTGTGATCTCGTCGGCGATCGCGGCGTTCTTCTACATCCGGGTGATCGTGCTGATGTTCTTCAGCGAACCGAAGGCGGACGGCCCGACGGTCGCGGTGGCCTCACCACTGACGATGACCACGATCGCGGTGGGTGTGGCGGTCACGCTGGTGCTGGGCGTGTTCCCGCAGTACTTCCTGAACCTGGCGGGCCAGGCGGGAATCTTCGTGCGGTAGCGGTAGCGGTAGCGGTAGCCGTAGCCGTAGTCGGCTACGTCTCGGGTACGCCTCGGGGCCCGACACCTCACGGAGGTCGTCGGGCCCCGAGCCGTGTCCGGCTACGGCAGGATCCCCGGTGTCACCCGGCCGGTCACCTCGCCCAGGCCCACCCGGGTGCCGTCCGGGCCCGGGGCCCAGGCGGTGAGGGTGACCTCGTCGCCGTCCTCCAGGAACGTGCGCTTGCCGGTGGGCAGTTCGAGGGGCTGCGTGCCGTTCCAGGTCAGTTCGAGGAGCGAGCCGTACTCCTCGCGGGCGGGACCGCTGACCGTCCCGGAGGCGAAGAGGTCGCCGGTGCGCAGCGACGCGCCGTTCACCGTCATATGGGCCAGCTGCTGGGCGGCCGTCCAGTACATGGAGGAGAACGGCGGCTCGGAGATCAGCTGTCCGTTGAGGCTCACGGAGATCCGGAGGTCGAAGCCGCCCGGCTCCTCCTCGGCCGTGTCGTCCAGATACGGCAGCAGATCCTCGGTGCGGGCCGGCGGAGCGGTACGGGCCGCGTCCAGGGCCTCCAGGGGGGTGACCCACGCGGAGACGGACGTCGCGAAGGACTTGCCGAGGAACGGGCCCAGCGGTACGTATTCCCACGCCTGGATGTCACGCGCCGACCAGTCGTTGAGGAGGCTGAGCCCGAACACGTGATCGCGGAACGAGCCGAGCCCGACCGGCACGCCCTGGGTGGACGGCGTGCCGACGACGAAGCCGACCTCCGCCTCGATGTCGAGCTTCACGGAAGGACCGAAGACCGGCGCGGGATCCGCCGGGGCCTTGCGCTGACCGGACGGGCGCACCACATCCGTACCCGAGACGACGACCGTGCCCGCCCTGCCGTGGTAACCGATCGGCAGGTGCTTCCAGTTGGGCGTCAGCGGGTCACCGTCCGGGCGGAAGACCCGGCCGACGTTCGTGGCGTGGTGCTCGCTCGCGTAGAAGTCGACGTAATCCGCCACCTCGTACGGCAGGTGCAGCGTGACCGAGTCGAGCGGGTGCAGCAGCGGCTCTATGTCGGCGCGGTGGGCCGGGACCGTGACCCACGCCGTGAGCGCCCTGCGGACATCGCGCCAGGCCGTACGCCCGGCCGCCATCAGCGGGTTGAGGCTCGGCCGCGCGAGCAGCGTCGCGTACGGGGACCCCAGGGCCCGCGCCGCCGCTCCCGCGTCGAGCACCTGGTCGCCGATGCGCACACCCAGCCTGCGGCGCTCGGGCTCGCCGGCGGTGGAGAAGACGCCGTACGGGAGGTTGTGCGGGCCGAAGGGATCGCCGTCGGCCGGTTCGAGCGGACTGCTCTGCTCGGGCATGGGTGCTGCCTCGCTTTCCGGTTCGGTGGACGACACGTTACGTCGGTGTTGCCCCGTCACGGCAGTGGCGAAAAGCGTGTAATGACCGGAAAGTGGTGGGGTGTGGTGGCGGATCGCGAGATCGTACCGGCGGTAGCCCCAGTCAAAGCCTCCTCGGCACCCCGCGGAAGCCGCCCGCGAGCCTCACCGGAGCCCGGATCGGGGCCGCATGACGGTATCTCAGCCCACCCGGCGCGGGATCCGTTTCTCCCTGGTCCGGTGGAAGACGACCTGGCCGCCGCCCCGGGCAGATCACCTCGGCGGGGGCGAGGAAGCCGTCGGCGTCACAGCCGGTCTCCGAGCGCGTCCCGGCTGGCACGTGCCGACCAGCGCGTCCCGGCCGGCGCGTCCCGGCTCAGCTCCGGCCGGTGCGGCCGTACCGGCCGTGCGCGCGCCTCGGTACGCGGAGCGACGTCCGGCCGTCCGGTGCCCTGCGCCACGTCTCTGACCGCCGGCCGCTCAGGACGCGGTGCGTCGAGCGTGACCGGGGGCATGGCGCCGAGCGGTTCCGGTCCGTTCGGTACCGGTGCGGCGGGTGGGGCATGCCGACCACCTCGGGTACCGGCATGAGGCGCGGCGGGACGGGGTACTACGAGCCTCCGTACCAAGCGTGCGCGGCGCGTGCGGCCCCCGGAGCAGCACACGACGATCACGGCCACACCGACGACCACCGCGAGGGGCGCCGCCTGCCTCGACGCCGTTTTCGGACGCGAGAACTGCCCCCGCCCGCATGACTGATCACGAACATACCCGCGGAGCCGGGAAGGCGCCCATGGTGATCGAAAGGGGACCGGATACGCTGACTTGAGTGAGGACAACGACACATCGACAATCCGTGTGAGCGTCAGCAGACAGGAGTACCCCCTCGTGACCGTCGTCGGGCCGTTCGGGCTGAGCGTGCGGGACCAGGCTCTTGAAGCCGATGTCCAGACCGGACTGTCGGCAGTGGAGGCGGGCCTGCTCGACGCCACCAAGAGCGAGGTGCCCTTCATTACGGAGGCCGCCCAGCATCTGGTGCGGGCGGGCGGCAAACGTTTCCGCCCGCTGCTCGTGATGCTCGCGGCCCAATTCGGCGACCCGTACGCGCCCGGCATCGTCCCGGCCGCCGTGGTGGTCGAGCTGACGCATCTCGCGACGCTCTACCACGACGACGTGATGGACGAGGCCGACGTACGCCGTGGAGTGGACAGCGCCAATACCCGCTGGGGCAACTCGGTAGCCGTCCTCACCGGCGACTTCCTCTTCGCCCGCGCCTCGCACATCCTGGCCGACCTCGGCCCCGAGGCCGTCCGTATCCAGGCGGAGGCCTTCGAGCGGCTGGTCACGGGCCAGATCCTGGAGACGGCGGGACCGCGCGACGGACGCGACCCGGTCAGCCACTACCTCGACGTGATCGGCGGCAAGACCGGCTCGCTGATCGCCGTGTCGGGCCGCTTCGGCGCGTTGATGTCCGGCGCCGACGAGTCCGTGGTCGACATCCTCACCCAGTACGGTGAACGGCTCGGCGTCGCCTTCCAGCTCGCCGACGACGTCCTCGACATCGCCAGCGACTCCCACGAGTCGGGCAAGACACCGGGCACGGACCTGCGCGAGGGTATCCCCACGCTGCCGATACTGCTGCTGCGCGCCCGGGCGGCGGAGCACGGCCACGCGGACGACCTGGCCCTGGTCGAGCTGCTGGACGGCGATCTGGCCGACGACGCGCGCCTCGCGGAGGCGCTGCGCCGGCTGCGCGTGCACCCGGCCCTGGAACAGGCGCGCCGGGACACCATCCGGTACGCGGAAGAGGCGCGGGCCGCGCTCACACCGCTGCCCGAGGGCTATGCGAAGTCCGCGCTGATCGAGCTGTGCGACGCGGTGGTCCACCGGGCGGGTTAGGCCCTGTCCGGTGCCGCATGCCCGGTCCTGTCCTGAGTCCGTCCCAGGCCCTGTCCGTCGCGTCCTGCCTGCGGCTTCCTCAGGGTCCAGGGGCGCCCTGAGGCTGACGTCCCACGCCCGCAGGTCATCCCACAGGCGTACGAAAAATTGATCCCGGGGTCTGACGCTTACGGCCGCGCGATCCGGTGAGATGAACAACAACGCTTCTGGCCAACACAGTTGGCAACGAATGGCAACGGCGGCCGGGAGCGGAGGAGTGCGAAGGACGGAAAGCCGCCGATCACGGAGGTAGGGCACCAACATGGCACCGAACGACAGCGCAAAGACCACTGAGGACCACACGGCTCCCGGCGCACACCGCCGGAGGAGGATGGTGCGGTACGTGGTTCCGGTCGCGGTCGGGGGGCTGGCCGCGGCGACCATCGGACTCGTACCGGCTCTGGCATCACCCGGTGACCCGGATCTGCCGAAAATCAGCGCGCAGAAACTCATCGAGAAGATCGCCGCGTCCGACACGGAGCAGCTGTCCGGCTCCGTGAAGATCACCACGGATCTGGGTCTGCCCTCGCTGGGCGCCCTCGGTGGCGCGGCAGGCGGCAGTGACAGCTCCGCGGATCCGACCGCGAAGCTGATGGAGCTGAGCTCCGGCACGCACACCCTGCGGGTCGCGGCCGACGGCCCCGACAAGCAGCGGGTCTCGATCAAGGAGAAGGCATCGGAGTACAGCCTGATCCACAATGCCGAGCAGGTCTGGGCGTACGACAGCGCGAGCAACGAGGCCATCCACACCACCTCGCCGAAGGCGGCGGAAGGCGCGGAGAAGGGCCATGGGCAGGCTCCGAAGGAGATGCCCGCCACGCCTCGTGACTTCGCCGACCAGGCGCTGAAGGCGGCGCAGGGCACGAGTTCCGTGACCGTGGACGGTACGGAGCGGATTGCCGGCCGGGACGCGTACAAGCTGGTCATCAAGCCCAAGCAGACCGGTACGACGGTCGGCTCGGTCACAGTGGCGGTCGACGGGAAGACCGGCACGCCGCTCAAGTTCACGCTCGCGCCGAGCGGTGGCGGCAAGGCCGTGGTGGACGTCGGCTTCACCGACGTCGACTTCGCCAAGCCCGCCGCGTCCACGTTCACCTTCACCCCGCCCAAGGGCGCGAAGGTGACGCAGGGCGATGACCACAAGGCGCAGGAGAAGCAGAGCCCGAAGGGCCTCGACGGCGCGGAGGGGAAGAACAGCCTCAAGGACGTCAAGGTCATCGGCACGGGCTGGACCTCGATCGCCGAGCTGCGAGGCACGGAGTCCGGGTCGAAGGCGGACGGAAAGTCCGGCGCCGACACGGGTAAGGGCCAGCAGTTCCTGGACGCCCTGGGCACGAAGGTGACCGGCAAGTTCGGCTCCGGCACGGTCTTCCACACCCGTCTCATCAACGCTCTGATGACGGAGGACGGCTCGGTCTACGCCGGCGCGGTCACGAAGGACGCACTGGTCGACGCCGCCAACCAGGCGAAGTAACCACCCCGGCCGATCCCCCTCGGCCGAGGCCCCGGCCGCCCGCCCCGTCGCACGTTCTGTGCGGCGGGGCGGAGTGCTGAGCGGACGCGGTCCGTGCCGAACCCGCCGCAGTGCCGACAGCCGGGGACAGTCCGGCCGGCGAACCGGTCGCAGACCTACGGTCCGACTGCGGCTTGCACAAATCGCCGAAGGTGCGCCCGGACGGCATCGGGCTGCTCCAGCCAGGGTTCGTGACCCGCGCCGCCGATCCGCGTCAGCGGAAGAGCGAGCCGGAGCGCGAGTGATTCAAGTGCCGACAGAGGGCGGGGATCGTCGCACCCACCGAGGAGTTCCGCTCGCGCGGGCAGGCACGCGCGCAGTTCGGCAATGTGATCATCGAGCGGGTCGGCGTGTCTTTCCGTGCCGAGCCCGCCGTTCATGGCCCAGTTGACCGGGCGCCGCTGCCGCGCGCCTCGGGCCGTCCAGCGCAACCGCGCTTCGTCGGTCATCGATGCGAGGCCGTGCGTCTCCCTCAAGGTCACCGCGGAGAACCTACCGGTCCTCGCTGAGGCTCCGCCAAAGGCTGAGGGAAAAGCTGAGGAGACGTCGGTCCGGATTCCGAAGAACGAGGAAACGCAATGGTGAGGGAGCGCCACGTCTTCGGCGTGCCCCGCCGCCCGGTCAAGGCCGCGAAACAGGTCAGAAAGAGACACGGTAGAACACCGATGAAACTCTCGGAAGCAGAAGCGCACCGCCGACTGCGTGCCGCGCGCGTCCTGCGACTCGCGACCGCTGACGCCCAGGGCATCCCACACCAGGTACCGGCCACCTTCGCGGTGCACGGCGGCACGCTGGCCATCGCCGTGGACCACAAGCCGAAGGGGCGTCAGAACCTCCGCCGCCTGCGCAACATCGAGGCCAACAGCCGTGTATGCGCGCTGGTGGACGAGTACGCCGACGACTGGACGCAGCTCTGGTGGGTACGCGCGGACGGCACCGCCCGCATCCTGGCGGGCCCCGGGCAGGAGCCCTGGCTCGACCGCCTCGCGGCGAAGTACCCCCAGTATGCGGCGGACCGGCCGCAGGGCCCGGTCATCGAGATCACGCTGACACGGGTCACGGGCTGGGCGTACGCGGACGGCACGACAAACCCCGCCGCCCCGGACTGAACGGGTGGCGGGGCTCGGTGGCGGTGGTTGCGGGCTACGCGTCGGTGGTTTTGACGTGCGTCAGGAAGCCGGTCCAGGCGCCGGGGGCGAGCAGGAGGGCCGGGCCGTGGGGGTCCTTGCTGTCGCGGACGGGTACGGCACCGGCGAAGCTGTCTGCGATCTCGACGCAAGGCTGGCCGGTGTAGCCGGTGACCCTTCCGATCAGTAGTGGCCCGACGTTATTCGTGCTTGCTCAGCGAGCACGAACATAACCACGTTGGCTGCCCGACTGATCATCTGTCCGCAGGGTCAAGCACCGGGACGGTTGGAGTCCACATCCGCGCGTCCGAAATGCCGGTGACGTGTGCTGGCTCGGAGCCCGCAGCCGGGCAGTCGCTCTTGCCGTCGAGCGTGAGCTTGATGCCGAGTCCGTCCTGCGCCAATCGGGGGAAGCCCTCTGTGTGGCAACGTGTCGTTCGGTGGAACCCGTGGGCCGCTCGTCATGCTGAACGGTATTTGGCTGTGTACGCGAGCAGGGGCGAATCCATGGACTCATCACTCGGCATCAGCAGGCGTGCGCTCCTGGCCTCGGCTCCCGCCCTGGCCGGAGGCGTGCTGCTCGCCCCGCGAGCGTCGGCGGCGCCCGCGCCGTTTCGCCAGCCTCCGCTGCTTCGCTCCGCGAACGGTGTCCTGTCAGCCACGTTGCGGGTCGCGTTCACCCGTGGCGTGCTTCCCGGAGTCGGCAACGTCAATCTTCGGCTCTACAACGGGCACGTCAACGGGCCGACGCTGCGCCTGCGTCCGGGCGATGTGCTCGACCTCGAGCACGTCAACAATCTGCCGCCCAACCCTGATCAGAATGCTCACGGCGACCACAACATTCCGCATAAATTCAATTCGGTCAATCTGCACACCCATGGACTGCACGTGTCACCGGCCGGGAACGCGGACAACGTCTTCCGTGAATTCGCCCCCTACGATCCTGCCAACGGCCTGACCACCAGGAGCTACCGCAGCCGGATCGAGATTCCCTCCGACCACCAGGGCGGGACGTTCTGGTACCACCCGCATGTGCACGGATCGGCCGCCGTGCAACTGTCCAGCGGCCTGCTGGGCGCACTGATCGTGGAAGGCGCGATCGACCGGGTTCCGCAGATCGCGGCCGCGAGCGACGTCGTGATGTGTGTCGGTGAGCTCAAACTCTCCAACGGGCAGGTACCCGAGCTGCGAGCCGAGGACGACCTGAGCGCGGTCAGGTCGACGTTCGTCGTGAACGGGAACTACCAGCCCGTGATCAGGCTGCGCGTCGGCGAGGTGCAGCGCTGGCGTCTGGTCAACGCGTCCGCGTTCACCGTCCTGCCGATCGAGGTGGAGGGACACACCCTGCACCAGATCGCCACGGACGGCGTCGCCTTCACCCGGACCGTTGAGCGTGACCGGGTCACCCTGTCGATGGGCAACCGCGCCGACGTCATGATCAAGGCGCAACGGCCGGGCAGCTACCGCATCATGGCGGGCGGCACTCTGCTGGCGACCATGACCGTGCAGTCCGGCCCCGGGGTACGGATGGACCTGCCCACCGATCTGCCGGGTCCCGCCCCGTTCATCGACCCGCTCGAAGTGACCCGTCATCGTTCCCTGACCTTCCACAGCGACACGGACGCCTTCCCCGGCCGGCCCTTCACCCACGCGTTCCGCATCACGGGTGACGGAGCGACGCCGGCCACCCGTGACCCGGCCGATCCGTCGGACCCGACCTACGGCCGGTTCGACCCGGCGTTCGTCAACCACACCCTCCGGCTCGGCGAGACAGAGGAATGGACCCTCCGCAACGACTCGGCCGACCACGCCAACCATCCATTTCACCTGCACACCAACCATTTCCTGGTCACCGCAGTCGACGGCCGCCCCCTCGACACCCCGGTCTGGCAGGACACCATCGGCATCAACAAGGCGGGGTCGGTGACCATGCGTGTCCGCTTCAAGGACTTCGCCGGTCGGGCCCTCGTCCATTGCCATCAGCTCCAGCATGAGGACCGGGGCATGATGCAACTCATCGAATACGTCGCATGATCCGTCCGGCCACCCGCGCCGGTGGCCGCGGTGCTTCACGTGCTCGTCTACCCGTCCGGACCGGACCTGTCCAGCTCGCATCCTCGCTTCCTCACTGCCCGTATCCGCGAGCGTCGCCGTTCGATCGGCAGCCGGTGACTGCCGGTTGAGCGCCGGCCGGCAGGCCCTGCTCGCCCTGGCTCACCTGCGTAACGGGGCATCCCTACGCGCAGCTCGCCGCCGGGTTTGGCACCGGTACGACCACGGCCTACCGATACATCGCCGAAGCCGTCGACCTTCTGGCCGCCCCTGGTACCCACGCTCGACCAAACCGTGCGCGAAGCGTCGAGGAAGGCATTCGTGCTGGTCGACACAAGAAGCACGGCATCAACGTCCAGGTCCTGGCCGACCCGGCCGGACGTCTCGTGTGGGCCTCACCCGCCGTGCCCGGAGCCATCCATGACATCCGCGCCGCACGGGAACACGGCATCCTCGACGCCCTTACCTCAGCAGACATCGACTGCTGGGCAGAGCCGTTGGATGTCCGTGCGGCCCCGGCACCGCGTACGAGCGGTGCCAAGTGCGCGCCGTCGCCGTCCTGCATCGGCAGCGTCTCAGAGGCTTGAACCCTCCGCATTCGCAGCTGTCGCTACCGCCCGGCTCGTCCCCGTGATGTTGGATGAGCCGGGGCTGTCGGCGCGTACGCACCGGGAATTGGAAGGGATCCGGTACGCGATTCGCCTCGCCGAGGCGTGAAGGGGCCGACGTGGCTGACGACCTGTCCGCGGTGGCGCACTTTCTGTACGCGGCGGGCGCGCTCAAGCAGGCCCGGCGGACGGGTTGGTGGATGGCCGGGGTACATGATCCGGAGAGCGTTGCCGAGCACGCGTGGCGCACCTCGCTCATCGCGTCGATCATCGCGAAGCTGGAAGGCGCCGATCCGGCTCGGGCCGCGTTCCTGGCCGTCTGGCACGACTCCCAGGAGTCCCGCACGGGGGACGTGAACCACCTCGGCAAGAAGTACGCGTCCGGCGCCGATCCGCAGGAGGTCACCGCGGACCAGACCGCCGGTATGCCCGAGCCGCCGGCGGAGACGGTGCGGTATCTCGTGGCCGAGTACGAGGAGGAGGAGAGTCCCGAGGCCATCTGCGCCCGGGACGCGGACAAGCTCGAATGCCTGCTCCAGGGCATCGAGTGCAAGGCACAGGGCTGCGAGAACGCCCAGCGGTGGATCGACACCAGCCGTGGCCGGCTGGTCACCGGCTCCGCCGTACGCCTGGCGGACGAACTCCTCGCTCAGGGATCACTCGACTTGTTGCGCGCGGCCCTCGGCGAGAAGTGCGCCTGATCGCGCTCGTCCGGGAGCGCGCCGAGGGCCGGGTGGACGACGAGCGGCCACCCGGCCCTGGATGCGTGGACCGCGCTACGAGGTGGGCGGGGTCAGCACGTTGTTGATGATGTAGACCTTGCCGTTGGCCGCGTTGATGTTGCCGCAGATGATCTTCGCGGTCTTGTTGACCGTGAACGACGTGCCGGAGCCCGACGTGGAGATGCTGGCGCCCTCCAGCGTGGTGAAGGTGCCGTGGGGGAGCTGGGACGGGGCGATCTTCTCGTCGACCACGTGGTAGCTCAGGAGCTTCTTCAGCGCTGCCCTGTTCCTGAGCAGAGAGGCCGCTTTCGCCTTGCCCAGCTTGTGGAAGGCCGCGTTGGTCGGCGCGAAGAGAGTGGTGTCCTTCGCGTGGTTGAGCATGCCCGTCAGGCCGGCCCTCGTGACCGCGCCCACCAGGATGGACAGGTGCGGATCGTGGGCTGCCGCGCTCGCCAGTGGTTCCGCGGCCAGGTTGGTGCCGCCTCCCGGGAGCGAGGAGCATCCGGGGCCGAAGGGCGTCGACGCGCTCGGCGACGTCGAGGAGGACGTCGAAGGCGATGTCGAGGGGGACGGCGAGGAGCTGCTGCTGGTGGTGGACGGGCTGGGGCTCGGCGACTGGCCGAACGCCTGGGGCGCCAGGAACCCCAGCGACAGGGGCAGGGCGAGCGCGGTTGTGGCGGCCACGACGGTGGTGCGGAGATGGCTGAGCTTCATGCCGTTTTCCTCTTCCTGAGTCCTGAGAAGGGAGGGGGAGGGGACACGGTTCGGGATCCGGGGATCCGGGATCCGGGGATGCGACGATGCGGCGATCCACGGGTCTCTGCGGTCTCTGTGGTCTCGGCGGTCTTGGCGGGACGGCCCACTCGGCCGCCCCTCGTCGCTCGGGGTTGCCATCCCAGTGAAACCGCAGTCGCGCCGCTCGGCATCCCGAGCCCGACAGGACAAGGGCTCCGGCCGCCTCCGTGGCCGTGTCAGGCCCGCTTCCGCCGTCGTGTCCGGTCCCGCTTGAGCTTCCGTATCCGCCCCCGCTTGCGCCTCCCGGCGGGACATGCTCAGGGCACGCTCCAGGGCCTCCGGAGCGTGCCTCCGCTCAGGACGCCGGTTCCTTATGGTCCGCATGGTCCGCGGCGGGCGACGGACGCTGCGCCACCGGCGTCGAGGCCTCCGCTCGCGCGGGCACCAACAGCTGGAGCGCCGCCGCCTCCGTCCTCGTGCGCCGGGCCGTCCGCAGCGCGTCCCAGGTCAGGAGCGCCAGCGCCACCCAGACGAGCGCGAAGCCCGCCCAGCGCTCCGCCGGCATTTCCTCGTGGAAGTACACGACTCCCAGGGCCAGTTGGAAGATCGGCGCCAGGTACTGGAGCAGCCCCAGCATGGCCATCGGCACCCGGATCGCCGCCGCGCCGAAGCAGATCAGCGGTACGGCGGTGACCACACCGGCGGAGGCGAGCATCGCCGCGTGTCCCGCGCCGTGCGACGCGAACGTCGAGGAACCGGTCGCGCCCAGCCACAGCAGATACCCGAGCGCGGGCACGAAGAGAATGACGGTCTCCGCGGCCAGCGACTCCAGGCCGCCGATGTTGACCTTCTTCTTGATCAGCCCGTACGTCCCGAACGAGAAGGCCAGCACGAGCGCGATCCAGGGCAGTTGGCCGTACCCGATCGCGAGCACCAGCACGGCCGTGAAGCCGACGCCGACCGCCACCCACTGCGTCGGCCGCAGCCGTTCCTTCAGCAGCACGACGCCCATGATGATCGTCACCAGCGGGTTGCTGAAGTAGCCCAGCGACGCCTCGACCACATGTCCGGCGTTGATCGCCCAGATGTAGACGCCCCAGTTGACGGTGATCACCATGGCGGCGGCGGAGAGCAGTGCCAGCTTGCGGGGCTGGCGTAGCAGCTCCCGTATCCAGCCCCAGCGGCGCAGCGCCAGCAGCGCGATGCCGACGAAGGCCAGTGACCAGACCATGCGGTGGGCGAGCATCTCCATCGCCCCCGCCGGCTGGAGCAGCGGCCAGTACAGGGGGACCAGGCCCCACATGCCGTATGCGCTGATCCCGTACAGCAAACCTGTCCGCTGTTCGCCGTCCGCCTTCATTGGTCCTCCCACCCCGAGCTCCACCCTTGGGATGAAGGTAGCGCCGCGCGGGGCCGTATGTCATGTCCGTATCGGGATACGGTCATGACATGTCCGGGGCGGCCAAGATGGGCCGGGCAGGCCTACGGCGGAGGCCCGGACCTCCTCGTGGAGATCCGGGCCTCGGTGAAGCAGGCGGGCGTCAGCCGGAAGAAAGGCTGCGCGTCAGCCAGAGGACCGCGTCAGCCGACGACGGTCCAGGTGTCGTTCCCGGCGAGCATCGCGCCGAGATCGCCCTTGCCCCGCTGCTGGACGGCCGCGTCGAGCTGGTCCGACATCAGGGTGTCGTAGACCGGCCGTTCCGTGCTGCGGAAGACCCCGATCGGCGTGTGGTGGAGCGTGTCGGGGTCGGCGAGCCGGGAGAGGGCGAACGCGTTGGTCGGGCTGCTCGCGTGCGCGTCGTGGACGAGGATCCGTGACTCGTTCTCCGGCGTCACCGCGACGACTTCGAGGTCACCGGTGGCGTTGTCGCGCACCACGCCCTTCGGCGCGTCCTCTGTGCCGAAGCGGATCGGCTGACCGTGTTCCAGGCGGATCACGGCTTCCTGCGCCTGCTCGCGGTCCTTGAGGACCTCGAACGCGCCGTCGTTGAAGATGTTGCAGTTCTGGTAGATCTCGACGAGCGCGGTGCCGGGGTGGTCGGCGGCCTGGCGCAGGACCTCGGTGAGGTGCTTGCGGTCGGAGTCGACCGTACGGGCCACGAACGACGCCTCGGCGCCGATCGCCAGCGACACCGGGTTGAACGGGGAGTCCAGCGATCCCATCGGCGTCGACTTCGTGATCTTCCCGACCTCGGAGGTGGGGGAGTACTGGCCCTTGGTCAGACCGTAGATCCGGTTGTTGAACAGCAGGATCTTCAGATTGACGTTGCGGCGCAGCGCGTGGATGAGGTGGTTGCCGCCGATGGACAGCGCGTCACCGTCGCCGGTGACGACCCAGACGGACAGGTCACGGCGCGAGGTGGCCAGGCCGGTGGCGATGGCCGGGGCGCGGCCGTGGATGGAGTGCATCCCGTACGTGTTCATGTAGTACGGGAAGCGGGAGGAGCAGCCGATGCCGGAGACGAAGACGATGTTCTCTTTGGCCAGGCCCAGTTCGGGCATGAAGCCCTGGACGGCGGCGAGGACGGCGTAGTCGCCGCAGCCGGGGCACCAGCGGACTTCCTGGTCGGACTTGAAGTCCTTCATGGACTGCTTGGCCTCGGCCTTGGGGACCAGCGTCAGCAGCTCGTTCGTGTCAGGCATCGATGGTCTCCTTGAGCGCCGTGGCGAGCTGCTCGGCCTTGAACGGCATGCCGTTGACCTGGTTGTAGGAGTGGGCGTCGACCAGGTACTTCGCCCGGATCATGGTGGCGAGCTGGCCGAGGTTCATCTCGGGGACGACGACCTTGTCGTAACGCGCCAGGACCTCCCCGAGGTTGCGGGGGAAGGGGTTGAGGTGGCGCAGGTGGGCCTGGGCGATGGAGAGGCTGTCCTTGCGGAGCCGGCGCACGGCGGCGGTGATCGGCCCGTACGTCGATCCCCAGCCGAGCACCAGGGTCGTGGCCCGTCCCGTGGGGTCGTCGACGTCGAGGTCCGGGACGTCGACGTTGTCGACCTTGGCCTGGCGGGTGCGGACCATGAAGTCGTGGTTGGCGGGGTCGTACGAGATGTTGCCGGTGCCGTCCTGCTTCTCGATGCCGCCGATGCGGTGTTCGAGGCCGGGGGTGCCGGGGACGGCCCACGGCCGCGCCAGGGTCTCCGGGTCGCGCTTGTACGGCCAGAACACGTCGGTGCCGTCGGCCAGTTGGTGATTGGGGCCGGTCGCGAACCGTACGCGCAGGTCGGGCAGTTCCTCGGTGTCCGGGATCCGCCAGGGCTCGGAGCCGTTGGCGAGGTATCCGTCGGAGAGCAGGAAGACCGGCGTGCGGTACGTCACGGCGATACGGGCGGCCTCGATCGCGGCGTCGAAGCAGTCGGCCGGAGTGCGCGGCGCGACGACGGGGACCGGGGCCTCACCGTTGCGGCCGTACATCGCCTGGAGCAGGTCGGCCTGCTCGGTCTTGGTCGGCAGACCGGTCGAGGGGCCGCCGCGCTGGATGGCGACGATCAGCAGCGGCAGCTCCAGCGAGACCGCGAGGCCGATGGTCTCCGACTTGAGCGCGACGCCGGGGCCCGAGGTGGTGGTGACGGCCAGCGAACCACCGAAGGCCGCGCCGAGCGCCGCGCCGATGGCGGCGATCTCGTCCTCGGCCTGGAAGGTCCTGACGCCGAAGTTCTTGTGCTTGGACAGCTCGTGCAGGATGTCCGAGGCCGGGGTGATCGGGTACGAGCCCAGGTACAGCGGCAGCTCCGCCTGCTGGGACGCGGCGACCAGCCCGTACGACAGGGCGAGGTTCCCGGAGATGTTCCGGTAGGTCCCGGCGGGGAAGGCGGACGTGGCGGGTTCGACCTCGTAGGAGACGGCGAAGTCCTCGGTCGTCTCGCCGAAGTTCCAGCCGGCGCGGAACGCGGCGACGTTGGCCTCCGCGATCTCCGGCTTCTTGGCGAACTTCGCCCGCAGGAACTTCTCCGTGCCCTCGGTCGGCCGGTGGTACATCCACGACAGCAGCCCGAGCGCGAACATGTTCTTGCTGCGCTCGGCCTCCTTGCGGGAGAGCCCGAAGTCCTTCAGCGCCTCGATGGTGAGGGTGGTCAGCGGCACCGGGTGCACCTGGTAGCCGTCGAGCGAACCGTCCTCCAGCGGGGAGGTGTCGTAGCCGACCTTGGCCATCGGGCGCTTGGTGAACTCGTCGGTGTTGACGATGATCTCCGCGCCGCGCGGGACGTCACCGATGTTCGCCTTCAGCGCGGCGGGGTTCATCGCGACGAGCACGTTGGGGGCGTCGCCCGGGGTCAGGATGTCGTGGTCGGCGAAGTGCAGCTGGAACGAGGAGACACCCGGCAGGGTCCCGGCGGGCGCCCGGATCTCGGCGGGGAAGTTCGGCAGGGTCGACAGGTCGTTCCCGAAGGACGCCGTCTCCGACGTGAACCGGTCGCCCGTCAGCTGCATACCGTCACCGGAGTCACCCGCGAAACGGATGATCACCCGGTCGAGACGCCGGACTTCCTTCTCGCCCGCGCTCTCGGGTACGCCCGCACTCTCGGGTCCGACGGCCGCTGCCGCCTCCGGGGCTTCCTGTCCGGACAACAGATGGGCGCGCTGTTCACCGACAATGGATTCAACGGACTCACTGGCACCGTTGGCTTCGTCGGCTGGGCTACTGACCTGGCTGGTCACTGAACTGGACCTCCTTCGAGGTGACGGCTCGGAACCGGCCGGCCGCCCGGCAGTCCCGAAGCCACCCTACGACGGTAAGGGTCGCCTTTCCCTAGACTTGTCGTCGATCAAGCATCGTTTCAGGGCGGCCAGGTGTCGTCATTTGATGCGTTTTGGTCCTAATTTGTGCGGCCTGGAACGTCGCGCGAGTCTCATACTTTGGGTCCAGGCCCGGCCGACGGCGTCCCGGCCGGCCGTGGGTCCGCGAGGCCTTTCAGTTCCTGAGGCAGGTCAGTTCCTGAGGTACGTCAGTACGGCCAGCACCCGGCGGTGGTCCCCGACGCTGGGGGCGAGGCCCAGCTTCAGAAATATGTTGCTCACGTGCTTCTCCACCGCACCGTCGCTCACCACCAGCTGCTTCGCGACCGCCGAGTTCGTCCGGCCCTCGGCCATCAGGCCCAGGACCTCCCGCTCGCGCGGCGTCAGCCCCGCCAGGACGTCCTGCTTACGGCTGCGGCCCAGCAACTGGGCGACCACCTCGGGGTCCAGCGCCGTCCCGCCACCGGCCACCCGCACCACGGCGTCCACGAACTCCCGGACATCGGCGACCCGGTCCTTGAGCAGATAGCCCACGCCCCGGGTGGACCCGGCCAGCAGCTCGGTGGCGTACTGCTCCTCGACGTACTGCGAGAGCACCAGGACACCGACCTGGGGGTACTCCTTGCGCAGCCGCACGGCCGCGCGCACGCCTTCGTCCGTGTGGGTCGGCGGCATCCGTACGTCCGCGACCACCACGTCGGGAAGCGCCTGCTCGTCGGCCAGCTCGCCGATTGTCTTGATCAAGGCGTCCGCGTCGCCCACACCGGCGACGACATCGTGCCCGAGGTCGGTCAGCAACCGGGTCAGGCCCTCGCGGAGCAGCACCGAATCCTCGGCTATGACCACCCGTACTCTGTCCACCACGACCCCGTAGCCCTCACTGTCAGTAATCCTGGACGCTGTAGCCTCCAGCATCTCAGGATTCGGACCGCTGCGGGCCGCCTGTGCCGAATGGGCCTGATGTGCGGCTGAAACACCGTTCAGGCCGACCGTTACCCCCATGTCAGCCGCGCCAGGGAAGCTCCGCCGTCACCGTCGTCGGCCCGCCCGCCGGTGAACGGACGAGCAGGACTCCGTCCACCGCGTCCAGCCGCTCGGTGAGACCGGCCAGCCCGCCGCCCGCCGAGGGGGCGGCGCCGCCCCGGCCGTCGTCCGTGACCTGGAGCAGCAAACGGTCCTCCGCCCGCCAGACGTCGACCGTCGCCCGGCGCGCCCCGGCGTGCGCGCTGACGTTCTGGAGGAGTTCCGAGACGGTGAAGTAGGCGATGCCCTCGATCGCGGCCGCCGGCCTGGCGGGCAGATCCACCTGCACCGTCACCGGTACCGCGCAGCGGGAGGCGATCGCGGAGAGCGCCGCGTCGAGTCCCCGGTCGGTGAGGACCGCCGGGTGGATGCCGCGGGCCAGATCACGCAGCTCCTGGAGTGCCGTCTTCACCTCGCCGTGGGCGTCGGCGACCATCCGCGCGGCCGCCTCCGGGTCCCGCGCGAGCGTCTCCTTCGCCAGCCCCAGATCCATGGCCAGGGCGGCCAGCCGGGCCTGGGCTCCGTCGTGCAGGGCGCGTTCGATACGGCGCAGATCGGCTGCGGCCGTGTCGACCACCACCCCGCGGTCGGACTCCAGCTCCGTCACCCGGCCGGCGAGCCCGGACGGCCCGAGCAGTCCGGTGACCAGCAGCTTGTCGACGCTCGTGAGACCACGGATCAGCCAGGGAGTGAGGAGCACCAGTGCGAGACCGACCGCGCTCAGGGCCCCGATCTCGAACGGTGTGTCGAGGTAGAAGCCGTTCCCCTCGCTGTCGCCGAAGACCTGAAGGCCCTGCTGGTCCAGATAGCGGGGAAACACCCACTGCCACAGCGGATAGAGGAAGAGCGACCAGCCCGTGACCCAGAAGGTCACCGAGACGACGAAACCGAACACCGCCCACGGGAAGTGCGTCACCGCGTAGAGCAGATGACGCCAGGACACCCCGCTCTTCAGCGCCGCGCCGACCCACGACATCAGCCCGCTTCTCCGGCCGCTCCCGGTGTCCCGCTTCGCGTCGCGCGTGCGGGCCAGGAGCGGCGCCGGGTTCTCCACCCGCAGCCCCAGCAGCGCGCGGGCCCGCGCCCGTTCCATCGTGCCGAAGCCGCGGCAGCCGGCCAGTCCCGCCGCGAGCACCGGCACCCCGAAGAAGGTGACGAGCAGACCGGTGCCGACCGAGACCGTCACCACCGCGTACGTGAACATCACCACACTGATCGGGAGGCTGAGCAGCAGGTAGCCGAACGTGCGCCAGGTGCGGGCTTCGAAGGGCGCGCGGAGTGCCGGGGGAAGGAAGCGGGGCCGGTGGCGCGGCGGCTCGTACGTGGCGTTCAGCGCGGTGTCTGAGGTGCCCGAGGCCGGGCTCGGGGTCCGTTGCGCGAACGGGCTGTCTGCGTCCATTTCCATGCACCTCATGCTGCTCGGGCCGCCGCGCCCGCACCATGAGGCCGGTTTCACTCTTCACCCTGGGGTTTTCCCCACCCCGCCCAGCCCCCAGCCCCCCGAGCCCTTCATACGTCACCCCCGCTGCGACTCCCCGCGCCGCCGCCACGGCAGTTCCGCCGTGACGACCGTCGGGCCGCCCGCCGGTGAGTCGAGTACGAAGAGGCCGTCCACCGCGTCCAGCCGTTCGGCCAGCCCCGCCATGCCCGTACCGCCGTCGAGGCTCGCGCCGCCGTGTCCGTCGTCGCGCACCTGGATCATCAGCCGGTCCTCCGCGCGCCACACGTCGACGGACGCGGAGCGCGCCGCGCTGTGCTTGCTGACGTTCTGCAGCAGCTCGGAGACCGTGAAGTACGCGATGCCCTCGATCGCCTCGGCGGGCCGCTCCGCGAGATCGGCGGTCACCGTCACCGGGACCGTGCAGCGGGAGGCGATCGCGGAGAGCGCCGCGTCCAGGCCCCGGTCGGTGAGGACCGCCGGGTGGATGCCGCGCGCCAGGTCGCGCAGCTCCTGGAGCGCGAGCTTCACCTCGCCGTGTGCCTCGTCCACCATGACGGCCGCCGCGTCCGGATCGTCGAGCAGCTTCTCCTTGGCGAGGCCCAGTCCCATGGCCAGCGCGACCAGCCGGGCCTGCGCTCCGTCGTGCAGGTCCCGTTCGATACGGCGCAGATCGGCCGCGGCCGTGTCGACCACCACGCCGCGGTCGGACTCCAGCTCCGCGATCCGCCGCTCCAGCTCGTCGGACGGTGCGAGCAGCCCGCGGACCATCGCCCGGTCCGCGTTGGCGAGCGTGCGCACGATGAACGGCAGCACCGGCCACAGCACGAAGAGGCCGACGAACGTGACGGAGAACGTCACCACGCCCCACGGCAGCCGGATGAACTCGTACAGCACGGTCCGCCAGGCCACCGGGTCCTTCAGCCCCGCGAGCAACCGGCCGAGACCGCCCCCGGACCGCGGACCCGGCGCGGCCTTCGCACCGGCCCCGGACCGCCGCCCCGGCACGTACAGCCGGCTCGGCTCGTCGATCCGCACCCCCAGCAGACCCCGCGCCCGCGCACGCTCCGACCACCCCAGCAGGCGGGCGCCGCCGAGACCGAGCACGAGCCACGGAACGCCGACGACCGTCACCGAGAGGGCCACACCGGTCGTGACCATGACCACCACATAGACGAATCCGACCAGCGCGCACGGCAGGTTGGCCAGGAGGTGCGCGATCTCCTTCCAGGTATGCCGGTTGTACGAGGAGAACGCGGCCGGCGGCGGCCGGTCAACGTCGCCGGAGGGGTCTGTGAGGCTCTTGCTCGCGGTCATAAGGTCCAAGCCTGCCGGGCCGCGGACCCGCACGCCATGGGGAAACTCGGTGGTGCGGAGTAGGGGTAACCCCCGCTGTTGTGTGATGCGGCTGCTTACCGTCTCTTTAGCAGGGCCTAGACTCCCGTCCGTACAGACGTCGAACGGGCTGCCAGAAGCCAGGGAGCGAGGGGCGGACGTGTCGGAACCGACCGTTCTCGCGGTGGGCTACTTCCACAGCTACGCGGTGGTCGGAGTGCTCGCCGTGGTGGGTGTGCTGTTCGTCGCCGTGGCCTTCGGAGCCGGCCGCCTGCTGCGGCCGGTGGTGCCGACACCGGAGAAACTGCTCACGTACGAATGTGGCGTGGACCCGGTGGGCGAGGGCTGGGCGCACACGCAGGTGCGTTACTACGTCTACGCGTTCCTCTACGTCATCTTCGCGGTCGACTCCGTCTTCCTGTTCCCGTGGGCGACGATCTTCGCGGCCCCGGGCTACGGCGCGACGACGCTGGTCGAGATGTTCATCTTCCTCGGTTTCCTGGCCGTGGGACTGCTCTACGCATGGAAGAAGGGCGTCCTCGAATGGACGTGACCCCCGCCCCGGCCTCCGCTCCGGCCCCTGCTCCGGAACCGCTGTTGCTGCCGGAGCCGAAACGCCTCGGCGTGCTCTCACGGCTGGCCCCGGAACCCATGAAGGTGGTCCTCAACTGGGGCCGCCGCTACAGCCTCTGGGTCTTCAACTTCGGACTCGCCTGCTGCGCCATCGAGTTCATCGCCGCGTCCATGGCCAGACACGACTTCATCAGGCTCGGCGTGATCCCGTTCGCGCCCGGACCGCGCCAGGCGGACCTGATGGTGGTCTCCGGTACGGTCACGGACAAGATGGCGCCCGCGGTGAAGCGGCTGTACGAGCAGATGCCCGAGCCGAAGTACGTGATCTCCTTCGGCGCCTGCTCCAACTGCGGTGGCCCGTACTGGGATTCCTACTCCGTCACGAAGGGCGTCGACCAGATCATCCCCGTCGACGTCTACGTACCGGGCTGCCCGCCCAGGCCCGAAGCGCTTCTCCAGGGCATCCTCAAGCTCCAGGAGAAGATCGCCCGCGAGTCGCTGGGCGAGCGGTACGCCACCCAGGCGCGCCCGTCGGCCGCCGCGCTGAGCAGCGGCCTGGTCGCCGCGCCGCCGACGCCGGGGGAGGGCACGTCGTGAACACCGCCTACGACCGGCTTCCCGGCGCGGTCGCCGAGATCTTCGGCGAGGAGGCCACGGCGGAGTACGCGTACGAACTGCTGACCGTCGACGTCCCCGCCACCTCCTGGCTCTCCGCGCTCGAAACCGCCCGCGACGAACTCGGCTGCACGTACTTCGACTGGCTGAGCGCCGTCGACGAACCGGGCACCGGCTTCCGCGTCTGCGCGCACGTCGCGGCGCTGGGCGGTGGCACGGTCCGCCGGCTGCTCGTCCGTACGACCGTCCCGCACGACGCGGCCGTCCTGCCCACGGCGCTCGGGGTCTACGCGGGCGCGGGCTGGCACGAGCGCGAGACCCACGAGATGTTCGGCATCTCCTTCACGGACCACCCGAACCTCGTGCACCTCCTTCTTCCCGAGGCGTTCGAAGGCCACCCGTTGCGCAAGGACTTCGTGCTGGCGTCACGGGTCGTGAAGGCGTGGCCCGGCGCGAAGGAACCGGGCGAGTCGGAGGGCGGCGGTCCGAAGCGCCGCCAGATGCTGCCGCCGGGCGTCCCGGACCCGAACGAATGGGGCCCACTCAAGGGACAGCTTCCGCCGGCCCGTGAACGTCCTGCCCGAGAGCGTCCGGTGCGTGAACGTCCGGCCGGCGAACGTCCGGTGCGCGAGCGTCCGGCCGGTGAACGTCCCGCCCGCCGTGCCCGCAGCGTCTCGGAGGGCTCCGCGAGCCAGCAGCCGGAAGCGCCCGCGCGGCGCCCGCGCGGCACGTCGGACGGCGGGGACGCACCGTGGCACAACCCGGAGCCCAGCACCGGGCCCCGGCCTGAGGCCACGCCCGGACCGACGCCCGACGCCGCGCCCGACGCCGCGCCCGACGCCGCGCCCGAGGCGAAGCCCGAGCCTGCGCCCGAGCCCCAGACCACGCCTGAGCCTGCGGCCGTGCCCGAGCCCGGGAGCAAGCCCGAGCCCGAAGCCACGCCGGAGCCCGCGCCTGAGGCTGCGCCCGAGGCCTCACCCGACGCCGAGCCGGAGCCCGGGCCCGACGCCAAACCCGAGCCCGAGTCTGACCGCAATCCCAACACCCCCAAGCCCGCTTCCGGCGACGAAGCCGACCGTGAACGTCCTGAAGGAGACGCGTGAACGACGTACTGGACGTCGCCATCCGGCTCATCGTCGTCTTCGTGGCGTTCCTTGTCCTGCCGCTCGTGGTCGGGCAGACCGAGCACAAGGTGATGGCCCACATGCAGGGCCGCCTGGGCCCCATGCACGCGGGCGGTTTCCACGGCTGGGCCCAGCTCATGGCCGACGGGGTGAAGTTCGCGCAGAAGGAAGACGTGGTGCCGGCCGACGCCGACCGCCGTATCTTCCAACTCGCCCCCGCCGTCGCTCTCCTCCCGTACCTGCTCGTGATCGTCGCGATCCCGGTGGGGCCGAGCGAGGGCGCGGTCGGCCAGGTCGTCGACGCGGGCATCTTCTTCGTGCTCGCCGTGCTGGGCGTCGGTGTGCTCGGCTCGCTGATGGCGGGCTGGGCCTCGGCCAACAAGTTCTCCCTCCTCGGCGGGTTGCGCACGGCCGCCCAACTGCTCGCGTACGAGCTGCCGATGCTGCTCGCCGCCGCGTCCGTCGCCATGGCGGCCGGCACCGTCTCGCTGCCCGGCATCCTCGACGCCTTCCACTGGTGGTGGCTGCCCTGGCAGATCATCGGCGCCTTCGTGTTCTTCGTCGCGGGTCTCGCCGAACTCCAGCGCCCGCCCTTCGACATGCCGGTCGCCGACTCCGAGATCATCTTCGGCGCCTACACCGAATACACGGGTCTGCGGTTCGCGCTGTTCCTGCTCGCCGAGTACGCGGGCATCGTCGTCCTGTCCGGTCTGACCACCGTCCTCTTCCTGGGCGGCTGGCACGGACCGGTCGGCGGTGACGACCTGGGCTGGGTCTGGACGCTGCTCAAGACCGCCGTACTCGCCTTCATCGTCATCTGGCTGCGGGTCAGCTATCCGCGGCTGCGCGAGGACCAGTTGCAGAAACTCGCCTGGACCGTGCTCATCCCGCTCGCCCTCGCCCAGATCGCCCTCACCGGCATCGTCAAGGTCGTGATCCAGTAATGTCCCCGATCCCCGGCAGCGGTCTCGCCAAGGGCCTGGCCGTCACCCTCCGCACGATGACGAAGAAGACGGTCACCGAGCAGTACCCGGAGGCGCAGCCCGAACTGCCGCCCCGCTCCCGGGGCGTGATCGGGCTGTTCGAGGAGAACTGCACGGTCTGCATGCTCTGCGCGCGCGAATGCCCCGACTGGTGCATCTACATCGACTCCCACAAGGAGACGGTCCCGGCCGCCGCGCCCGGCGGGCGCGAGCGCAGCCGTAACGTCCTCGACCGGTTCGCGATCGACTTCGCCCTCTGCATGTACTGCGGTATCTGCATCGAGGTCTGTCCTTTCGACGCGCTGTTCTGGTCACCGGAGTTCGAGTACGCGGAGACGGACATCCACGAACTCACCCACGAGCGCGACAAGCTGCGCGAGTGGATGTGGACGGTGCCCGAGCCGCCCGCGCTCGACCCGGGTGCGGAGGAGCCGAAGGAGATGGGCGCCGCGCGCAAGACCGCCGACAAGCTCGCCGCCGCGGCGGCAGCGGCCGGACAGCAGGAGCAGGGGGCCGGCGAGTGACCCTCGCAGCTACCGGACACGGCTTTCTCTCACCCAGCGGTGTCGAAATCGCGTTTCTCCTCGTCGGCCTCGTCACCTTCGGCGCGGCCCTCGTCACCGTCACGACCAGACAGCTGGTGCACGCCGCCCTCTGGCTGGTCGTCGCGCTCGGCGGGCTGGCCGTCGAATACCTCCTGCTGACGGCTGAGTTCATCGCCTGGGTGCAGGTCCTGATCTACCTCGGTTCCGTGGTGGTCCTCCTGCTCTTCGGGCTGATGCTCACCAAGGCGCCCATCGGCCACTCCCCGGACGCCGATTCCGGCAACCGTCCGATCGCGCTCGTGGTGGCCGTCGCCGCGGCGGCCGCTCTGGTCTGGGTCGTCGTCGACGCCTTCCGTACGACATGGATCGACCTCGAGGGACCGGCCCAGGGCTCCACCGAGGTGACCGGGCAGTTCCTGTTCCGCCACTGGGTGCTGCCCTTCGAAGCGCTGTCCGTGCTTCTGCTGGCCGCACTCGTCGGCGCGATCGTCCTGTCCCGCAAGAAGGACAACGGCGCCACGGGCGCTCCCCGCCTCGGTGCTCCCGGCCGTCCCGGTGCTCCCGGCGTTCCCGGCCGGCCCGGCAGCCCCGGTCGCCCCACCCGACCCGGTGCCCCCAGCGGTAAGGAACAGCGCTGATGCATCTCGCCTATCCCGCCGTACTCGCCTCCCTGCTCTTCTGCACCGGGGTGTACGGAGTACTCGCCCGGCGCAACGCGATCCTCGTCCTGATGTCCGTCGAGCTGATGCTCAACGCGGTCAACCTCAACCTCGTCGCCTTCGACGTCTGGATCCGCGACACCCTGCACACCGGCCAGGCGCTCACCCTCTTCGTCATCGCCATCGCCGCCGCGGAGATCGGTATCGGTCTCGCGATCATCCTGATGGTCTACCGCAACCGCGGCACCTCGGACATCGACAGGCTCCGCGACACCGCCGACACGGAAGCGACGGACGAGACCGCGCGTACGGAACAGGCCGCAGCCGCGGCACAGAATGCTGAGGCCACCGCGTGACCACCACGACCCTCGCCGTTCTCGTCCCCCTCCTGCCGTTCCTCGGCGCCGTCGCCGGGCTGCTGCTCGGCCGCGCGGCCCCCGGCTTCGTACGCCCCCTCGCGATCCTGCCGACCCTGGCCGCCGCCGTGATCGCCGTGCTCGTCGCCGTCCGCCAGGGCGGTGGCATCGGCGGCGGGCAGCCCGCGCTGGACGCAGCGACGCGCTTCACCCCCACCGGCTCGGTCCCCATCGACCTCGCCCTGCACATCGACGGCTTCGCCGCCCTGGTCGCCGTCCTCGTCGGCGTCGTCGCCTCGTGCGTGCAGGTCTACTCGACGGCCTATCTGCGCGCCGACGTGCGCTACCCCTCGTACGCGGCCCTCGTCTCCCTCTTCACCTCCGCGATGCTGCTCGTCGTCTACTCCGGCGACCTGATGGTGCTGCTGGTCGGCTGGGAGATCATGGGCATCTGCTCGTACTTCCTCGTCGGCCACTACTGGGAAACCCCCGAGGCGCGAGCCGCCTCGCTCAAGGCGTTCCTGGTCACCAAACTCGGTGATGTCCCCTTCCTGATCGGTCTGTTCGCGCTCGCCGCCGACGCCGGCACCTTCCGCATCACCGGCGTCCTGCACACCGTCGCGAAGGGCGGTCTCGACCACCCCACCCTGATCGCGCTGCTGCTGATCGCCGGGGTCGCGGGCAAGTCGGCCCAATTCCCGCTGCACACCTGGCTGCCCGACGCGATGGCGGGCCCGACGCCCGTCTCCGCGCTGATCCACGCCGCGACCATGGTCGCCGCCGGTATCTACTTCGTCGCCCGGCTCCTTCCGGTCTTCGCCGCCTCCAAGGCGGCCCTGATGGTCCTCGCCGTGATGGCCGCGATCACGATGATCGGCTCGGCGGTCGCCGCGCTCGCCCAGGACGACATCAAGCGCGTCCTCGCCTACTCGACCATCGGGCAGCTCGGATACATGTCGGGCGCCCTGGCCGTCGGCGACCGGGGCGCGGCCGTCTTCCACCTCATCTCGCACGGTGCCTTCAAAGCCCTCCTGTTCCTCGGCGCCGGGGTGATCATCCATGCCGCGGGCACCAACTCCCTCGCGGCGATGTCCCGGATGGACGGCCTGTCCAAACGCATCCCCGATGCCTTCTGGACCGTGACCATCGCGCTGCTCGCTCTCGCCGCGATCCCGCCCTTCGCCGGTTTCTTCTCCAAGGAATCCGTCCTCGTCGCCGCGGAGCACGCGGCGCTCGGCGAGTCCCACATCGCCCCCGGCGCGGCGGGCTGGACCGTGCTCGTCGCCGGACTGATCACCGCGCTCCTCACCGCCGCGTACGCCACCCGCCTGTGGCTGCTCGCCTTCCGCGGCCGCGGCGGCACCCAGGCCCCCGACCACGGCAGGCAACCCCTCGCCATGAACGCCGTGCTGTGGCTGCTGGCCATCCCGACCGCCGGCTTCGGTCTGGCCGTCGGCCGGCTCACCGACTGGTTCGACGGGGACAAGCTCACCCCGACCGTCACGACCGCCGTCCTGGGCACGGGAGTAGCGGTCGTCGGAGCGCTGGTCATGTACATCGCCTGGCGCACCTCGGAGACACCGGCCGCCCGCGTCCCGATCGGTGGCGTCGCCGCCCATCCGGACGCCGATCCCGCCCTCGTCGAGAGGGAGGCCATCGAGTCCCACACCCCGGCCTACGGGAGCATCGCGTCGGCCCCCGACCCGGCGGACCCGTCCCGGCTGCTGCTGGGACCGCTCCACCGGCACGCGGCGGTCGGCTTCCACCTGGACGCCGTCTACCACCGCCTCTTCGTACGCCCCGTCCTCGCGGCGGCCCAGCTCGTCCGCTTCCTGGACCGCGAGGTCGTCGACACCTATGTACGCGGTGCGGGCACCGGCAGCCGCTGGCTCGGCGCCGCCGTACGCCGCGCGCAGACCGGCAATGTGCAGACCTACCTGAGCGCCCTGCTCGCCGGCTCCGTCGTCCTGGCGATCGCCGCCGTACTCGTCGCCGCCGGAGCGTGAGCCTTGATCGATATCAGTGAGTCCGTGATGCAGTTTCTTCTCGCGCTGATCCTGGCCGGCCCGCTCGTCGGGGCCGCCGGCGCGCTCCTGCCCGCCCCGCCGGGACTGCGGGGCAAGAGCCCCGACCAGGCCGTGCTCCGCCACGGCGTGATGGTGACCGGCGTGATCCTCGCCGCCGCGATCGTCCTCGCGCTCGGCTTCGACCGCGACCACCCGTCAAAGATGCAGGCCACCACGGACATCAGCTGGATCGCGGCGCTCAACGTCCGCATCCATCTCGGCATCGACGGCATTTCGCTCCCCCTTCTGGTCCTGACCGCGCTGCTGACCTTCCTCTGCGCGCTCTACAGCTACTTCAAGATGCCCAAGGGCCCCTCGCCCAAGGCATTCGTCGCCCTGATCCTCCTTCTCGAATCGGGCACGCTCGCGACCTTCGCCGCGCTCGACCTGATCCTCTTCTTCCTGGCCTTCGAGATGGTGCTGATCCCGATGTACTTCCTGATCGCCCGCTGGGGCGGTTCGGAAGGAGTCCCGGGAGGCAGGCAGGCCGCCGCCCGGAAATTCATCCTCTACACCCTGCTCGGTTCCGTGGTCATGCTGCTGGGCCTGCTGGTGATCGGGCTCAAAGCGGGCACGTACGACATGGTGGCACTCGCCACTGACAACGGCCGGGGGCTCAGCACATCCGTGCAGGTCATCGCCGTTCTCGCGATCGGGATCGGCCTCGCCGTGAAGACCCCGATGTGGCCGCTGCACAGCTGGCTCCCCGACGCACACACCGCCGCGCCGACCGCCGGCTCCGTGCTCCTCGCCGGCGTCCTGCTCAAGATGGGTACGTACGGATTCGTCCGTATCGTCCTGCCCATCGCCCCGGACGGGATCCACACCTTCGCGCCGTACCTCGCGGCCCTCGCCGTCGCCGGCATCATCTACGGATCCCTCGCCTGCCTCGCCCTCGCCAAGCGCGGCTCGGGCGGCGACCTCA
The DNA here is from genome assembly GCF_044751305.1 of Streptomyces sp. NPDC088725. Lineage (NCBI taxonomy): Bacteria > Bacillati > Actinomycetota > Actinomycetes > Kitasatosporales > Streptomycetaceae > Streptomyces > Streptomyces sp. NPDC088725. The sequence continues at coordinate 501,016 of NZ_JBIVLO010000003.1, read as the reverse complement.
AGCGCCTGATCGCCTACTCCTCCGTCGGCCACATGGGCTTCGTGCTGCTGGGCATCGCGACGTTGACACCCACCGGCGTCAACGGCGCGCTCTTCGCCAACATCGCCCACGGCCTCATCACCGGCCTGCTGTTCTTCCTGGTCGGCGCACTCAAGGACCGCTACGGCACCGCCGACCTGGACACCCTCGCCGGTGCCACGGGCGCGGCGCTCTACGGCCGTGCCCCGCGCCTCGGCGCGCTGCTGGCCTTCGCGGCCGTCGCCTCCCTCGGACTGCCGGGGCTCGCCGGCTTCTGGGGCGAGATGCTCGCCATGTTCGGCGCGTTCACCCCCGCGGCCGGGCTCAGCCGCCCGGCCTTCCTCACCTTCATGGCGATCGCCGGAGTCGGCACCCTGCTCACCGCCGGGTACCTGCTGGTCGTCGTACGCCGCGTCTGCATGGGCGCGACGCCGAGGGAAACCCGGGACCTCCCCGACGTCCAGGGCTACGAATTCGCCGCCTGGACCCCGCTCGTCGCCCTGACCGTCCTCGCGGGACTGTGGCCCGCGGCCCTCCTCGGCCTCACCGACCCGGCCGTGCAGAAGCTTCTCGCAGGAGGCACGTCGTGACCGTGGCCGCAGAGAGCGCCGCAGGCGCCGCCAGCCTCGTCCAGTCCATCGACTGGCTCGCGATCGCACCCCCCGCCATCACCGCGGCGGTGGCGCTGATCGTGCTGCTCGCCGACCTCTTCGTGTCCGAGCGGCGCAAACCGCTCCTCGGCGGCATCGCCATCGCCGGGCTCGCCGCCGCCCTGGTCATGCTCCTGCCGCTGCTCGGCGGCGACCGCTCGACGTTCTGCCTCAGCACCGACTCCGGCGTCTGCAGCTACACCGCCGACCACTTCACCCTGGTCATCCAGCTCCTGGTGCTCGGCGGAGCGCTGCTCACCGCGCTGCTCTCGCTCACCGAGACCAGGCAACTGCCCGCGGGAGAGTTCTGGTTCCTCCTCCTCTCCTCCGCCGCCGGCGCGGCCCTGCTGCCCGCGGCGCGCGACCTCGCCACGCTCGTCGTCGCCCTGGAGGTCGCCTCCCTGCCCGCCTTCGCCCTCGTGGGGCTCAAGCGCGGCGACCGGCGCTCCTCGGAGGCCGCGCTCAAGTTCTTCCTCTCGTCGGTCACCGCGACCGCCGTGATGCTGCTCGGCGTCAGCTTCGTGTACGCGACCACCGGCACCCTGCACCTCACGCAGATCGCCGCGCGGCTGGACGGCGTACCCGACCGGTTCGACACCCTCGCCCAGGCGGGCGTGATCCTCACCCTTGTCGGCTTCGCCTTCAAGACCGCCGCCGCGCCCTTCCACTTCTGGGTCCCCGACACCTACGTCGGAGCCCCGCTGCCCATCGCGGCCTACCTCTCCGTCGTCGGCAAGGCGGTCGGCTTCTCCGGTCTCATCCTCGTTACCGTCATCGCGTTCCCCTCGTACGGGCACGCCTGGGGGCCGGTCCTCGCGGTCGTCGCCGCACTCACCATGACCGTCGGAAACGTCGCCGCGCTGCGGCAGCAGGCCACGCGCGCGTGGAGCGCGGTACGGCTGCTCGCCTGGTCGTCCGTGGCACAGGCCGGGTACCTCCTGGTGCCGATCGCCGCGTCCGCGTACGTGAGGACCGACCGGATCGGCTCGACCGTCGCGTACGCCCTGATGTACGCCGTCGTGAACCTCGGCGCCTTCGCCGTCGCCGCCCTGGTCGTCCGTACGAAGCCGCTCAACCGGATCTCCGACTACCAGGGCCTCTACGCCAGGCGTCCGCTCGCCGCGCTCGCCCTGGCCTTCTTCCTGCTCTGCCTGGCCGGTCTGCCGCCCGGCGTCATCGGCCTGTTCGCCAAGGTCACGGTCTTCTCGGCGGCCGTCGACGCGGGCCTCGGCTGGCTCGCCGTCGTCATGGCCGTCAACGTCGTCATCGCGCTCTACTACTACCTCCAGTGGACGGCCGTCATCTTCCGCTCCCCCGAAGGGGAGCAAGCGAAGGAGACAGCCCCCGCGGGGGACCTTGTGGGGGAGACAGTTCTTGCGGGAGAGCAGATCAGGCATCGCGTCCCGGCGGCGGTCACCGCGGCCATCGTCCTGACGGCCGTCGCGGGCATCGCCCTGTCCGGCGCTCCGCAGCTGGTGCTGCGCTTCGCCCACGTCAGCCTCTTCTGATCCCTCTCGTCCCTTCTCGCGCGTCCGTTCCTCACACCTTCTTCTGCGCCCGTACGGGCGCTCCGGCGTGCGCCGGAGCGCGTTCCAGCCACCCGTACGGCGTACGCGCGCTCCCGTGGCGCAAGGGAACCCGTACCCCTCGCCTGGCGTTGACCAGTACGTAAGGGTCCACTGAAGAGTGGAGCAGCACCAAGCAAGGGTTCCCCTGCCGCACGATCTGGAGGGCGTACCGTGCACCGCCGGCACAACGGGCTGAGAACCGCCGTACTCCTCGGGGGGCTCTCCGCACTCATCATCGTCATCGGCGGCCTCTTCGGCCTGACGGGCCTGTTCGTCGCGCTCGCCGTGGCCCTCGCGACCAACGCGTACGCCTACTGGAACAGCTCCAAGCTGGCGCTCCGGGCCATGCGCGCCCGCCCGGTCAGCGAGTTCGAGGCGCCGCAGCTCTACCGCATCGTGCGCGAGCTGTCGACCGCCGCCAGGCAGCCCATGCCGCAGCTCTACATCTCACCGACCCAGGCGCCGAACGCCTTCGCCACCGGCCGCAATCCGCGCAACGCCGCCGTCTGCTGCACGGAGGGGATTCTCCAGATCCTCGACGAGCGTGAGCTGCGCGGTGTGCTCGGCCATGAGCTGAGCCATGTCTACAACCGCGACATCCTGATCTCCTCGGTCGCCGGCGCTCTCGCCTCCGTCGTGATGTTCCTGGTGAATTTCGCCTGGCTCATCCCCATCGGCCGCTCCGAGGACGACGAGGGCCCCGGTCTCGTCGGCATGCTGCTCGTCATGCTCCTGGGCCCCCTCGCGGCCTCGGTCATCCAGCTCGCCGTGAGCCGTTCCCGGGAGTACGAGGCGGACGCCTCGGGCGCGCAGATCACCGGCGACCCGCTGGCCCTCGCGAGCGCGCTGCGCAAGCTCGACGCCGGTACGAAGCAGCTGCCGCTGCCGCCTGAGCCGCGTATTGAGACGGCGAGTCATATGATGATCGCCAACCCCTTCAGGCAGGGGCAGGGATTCGCCAGGATCTTCTCCACGCACCCGCCGATGGCGGAACGCATCGCCCGGCTCGAGCAGATGGCAGGTCGCCGACCATGAAGACAATCCTCAATCTCGTCTGGCTCGTGCTCTGCGGCTTCTGGATGTTCCTGGGGTATCTGCTGGCGGGCCTGCTGCTGTGCGTCACGATCATCGGCATCCCCTTCGGCGTCGCCGCGTTCCGCATCGGCCTCTACGCCCTGTGGCCCTTCGGGTACATGGCGGTCGACCGCCGGGACGCGGGCGCGCCCTCCTGCGTCGGCAACGTGCTCTGGCTGGTCCTCGCCGGCTGGTGGCTCGCCCTGGGGCACATCTTCACCGGCATCGCGCTCTGCGTGACGATCATCGGCATCCCGCTGGGCCTCGCCAACTTCAAGCTGATTCCCGTCTCCCTGATGCCGCTCGGCAAGGAAATCGTCCCGACGGACCAGCCCTTCACCGCGCGCTGACCTTCCGTCTTCCCTGACCGCTGTGCGTGCGCCCGCACGTGTCTACGGGTGTGCGCCCGCTCGCGTCTGCGCGTCCGTCGGCACGAGGGCCTGTACGAGCGCCAGCACGCGCGTTCGCGCATGTCGCCGGGTGTATGACCGGCCGGATTCCGGGTACGGGACCGTCCGTCGCAACCGTCCCCGGCCCCTGCGGCGTCTTCAGAGGCAACGGGCAACACAGCGTGAAAGGCAGGTCCCTGGCATGGGCATCATCAGCTGGATCATTCTCGGACTCATCGCGGGAGCCGTGGCCAAGCTCCTGCTTCCCGGCCGGGACCCTGGCGGGCTGATCATCACCACCCTCATCGGGGTCGTGGGAGCCTTCGTCGGCGGGTGGATCTCCTCCACCTGGCTCGACCACCCCATCAACAAGAGCTTCTTCGACGGGCCGACCTGGCTCGCCGCCATCGGCGGAGCGCTCGTCCTGCTGGTCATCTACCGGCTGCTGTTCGGCAACTCCCGTTCCAGGACCCGCTGACGCCGGTCCGCAGTCCGAAGGGGCCGGGGGACACAACTCCTAACGGAGGCCGGTCTCGCGCAGCGTGATGTTGAGCCGGCCGCCGCTCATGCCGGTCGCCGGATCGGCCGTCCCCGGATACACCTTCGGCACTCCGTGGTACGCGAAACGCGAGGGGCCGCCGAAGACGAAGAGGTCTCCCGAGGACAGCTCGACGTCCGTGTAGGGCCGGCCCCGGTCCGTCGTATTGCCGAAGCGGAAGACGCACCGGTCGCCGATGCTCAGGGACACCACCGGCGCACCGGACCTCTCGTCCTTGTCCTGGTGCATGCCCATCCTGGCGTCGCCGTCGTAGAAGTTCACCAGCGCGGTATCGGGCGCGTACGAGGCAGGGTCGTACGCGCCGGACTCCTGTGGAGCGCCGTACGCCCCGGCCACCGCCGCCCGCCCCAACTCCGCCAGCCAGTCCGGGAATTCCGCGACCCGCGCGCCGTTCACATCACCGGCCGTGCGGGTGTAGCGGTACGGCTGCCAGTGCCAGCCCACGCACACCGTCTGTACGGACATCACACCGCCGCTCGGCAGCACCGTATGCCGGATCGGCACGGGCCCCCGCGCCCAGTCGCGGCAGACCTCCACCAGCTCGCGCTGCCGCTCCTCGGAGAGCCACGCGGGCACATGCACCGCCCCGGGCGCGACGACCGCCCGCGGCCTGGGAAACAGCGCGCCGTGCATGCGGACGCTCCTTTCGCGCACGTCACCGGACCCGTGCCCGTCTCGCACCCTGCGTAGAAGTTCCCCGTTCGCGTGACGCCCGCTCACGGCCCCCTGGCGCCACTGGAGCACCCTCAAGTCCCAGGAGTCCCTGGGGACCCGCACGGCCCGCCCAGGAGGACGGCACCGCCCTTCTGTCCCGGCAAGGAGAGCGACGCGAGCGCGTCAGACGCGCGCGGAGACAGAAGAGGAGGCGGAGGCGGGGGCGGAAACGGCCCGCGCCCGCCTCCGTACCCCCTCGGTCACCGGTAGTTCACGAACTGAAGCGCGAAGTCGAAGTCCCGCCCCTTCAGCAGTGCGATCACGGTCTGCAGGTCGTCCCGGCTCTTCGAGCTGACCCGCAGCTCCTCGCCCTGCACCTGCGCCTTGATGCCCTTGGGGCCCTCATCGCGGATGATCTTCGCGACCTTCTTGGCGTTCTCCTGGGAGATGCCTTCCTCGATCGTGGCGAAGATCTTGTACTCCTTGCCGGACAGCTGCGGCTCACCGGCGTCCAGCGACTTCAGCGAGATCCCCCGCTTGATCAGCTTGGACTGGAAGACGTCGAGGATCGCCTTGACCCGCTCCTCGGAGTTCGCCTCCATCAAGATCTTCTCGCCGGACCAGTCGATCGAGGCACCGACGTTCTTGAAGTCGTAGCGCTGGGAGATTTCCTTCGCGGCCTGGTTGAGGGCGTTGTCGACCTCCTGCCGCTCGACCTTCGAGACGATGTCGAAACTGGAGTCGGCCATGTCCTGTGGCTCCTTGTATCGGTTCTGATCGGGCTCGGATCCGTAAAGCCTAGCCACCCGGGCCTGCCCCGAGCGCTGCTCAATCGGGTGGCGGAGCACCCCCGGGCATCGGGTATTGTTTACGTCGTTGCCACGGAGCACCGCCCACCAGCGGAATCTGCGCCAGGCAGCAACATCCCATGGCGGTGTGCCCGAGTGGCCAATGGGAGCGGACTGTAAATCCGCCGGCTTAGCCTTCCCAGGTTCGAATCCTGGCGCCGCCACGCGATAGAGATGGCCCCTGATCAGCGGAAACGCCGATCAGGGGCCATTTTCGTGTGCGCCGGCTGTGCTTCGGCTGTCCCGCTCAAGCCGGGTACGACCCTGCGAGCCCCGGTCTCGTCAGTTGCCGCCCCAGCCCGTACCGGCCGAGGCGGTAACCGCCGCTTCGGTCACCCGCTCAGCGGTCGCTCCCGGCGTCCTTCGCCGCCTGCGCCGCCGGCACCGTCCCGCCGATCAGTTCCAGCGTCAGCCCCGCCGTCTCCGGGGCCTCCAGCAACTCGGCCAGCACCACGGCCACATCGTCGCGCGTCACCGAACCAGGGCCGGTCGATTCGGCCAGCTGTACGAGACCAGTGCCCGCGTCGTTCGTCAGCGCTCCCGGGCGCAGGATCGTCCAGTCCAGGCCGGGCCTGGAACGTACGGCGTCGTCAGCGGCACCCTTGGCCCGCTGGTACGCGTCGTAGACCCCGTCACCCACGTGGTTCGCGTCCGCGCCCATCGCTGAGACGACGACGTAACGCCGTACGCCCGCCCGCTCCGCCGCGTCCGCGAAGAGCACGGCGGCGCCCCGGTCCACGGTGTCCTTGCGCCCGCTGCCGCTGCCCGGTCCCGCGCCGGCCGCGAACACCAGTCCGTCCGCGCCCGCGACCACAGCCGCCACCTCGTCGGTGGAAGCCGACTCCAGGTCCAGCACGACCGGTTCGGCGCCGGCCGCCCGCAGGTCCTCCGCCTGCTCCGGGTTGCGGATGATGCCCGCCACCTCGTGTCCGCGCGCGGCGAGCAGCCGCTCCAGCCGCAGCGCGATCTGTCCATGTCCTCCGGCGATCACAATTCGCATGCCCACGACAGTACGTCCAGCCTGCGCTTCCCGCTCACGGGGCCGCGTCCGCACGTCCCTGGCGCGGCAGTTCCAGCGCCGCGGGCCCCGCGGAGTCGCAGTACTCCCGTACCGCGCTGGTGCGGGCCACCACGCGGCCCCGGTGGATCACGATCCTGCTGTACGCGATCGACAGCACCCCCGCGACCGACTCCCCGCGCACGGCGAGCAGTTCCGCAGGAAAGCCCGCCTCCACGCGGACCTCGGGCAGCCCCATCGCCGCCCGCGCCGCCCCGCTGACGGCGTCGTACGCGTCCTCCGCCCGCAGCCCGCCCAGCGACGCCAGCAGATACGCCGCCTCCAGCGGATCGCCGCGCCCCACCGGGTTCGACACGTCACGCAGCGCCCCGCCGCCCGCCGCGACCCGCACCCCGGCCGTCCGGAGCAGCCGTACGGGCGCCACACCGCGCAGGCGGGCGCCTCCGCAGCCGCCCTGCGGCAGGCAGACCACCGTCACCCCGGCCGCCGCCAGCTGGTCCGCGGCCCGCGCCGCCACCTCGGCCGGCAGCTCCGCCAGGCCGCCGCACGGCCCGAGCGTCACCCCCGGCCGCAGACCGCCCGCCATCGCGGCGAGGCGTGCGAGCCGCGCCGGGTCGTCGCCGTCCGTGTGCAGATCGACGGGACAGCCGTGCTCGGCGGCGATGTCCAGGACCGCCTCCGTGTACCCGGCCGGATCGGGATCGAGGTCCGGACAGCCGCCCACCGCCGCCGCACCCATCCTCACCGCGTCACGCAGCATCGCGAGGCCGTCGGCGCCCGCGCGCCCGGTGAGCAGCCGCGGTACGGCGACCGCGGCCAGATCGCCGAGCCCGCGCAGCGAACGCCGCGCCCGGAGCACCGCCGCCATCGGCTCCAGCTCCTGCGCGTCCCCGATCCGTACGTGCGAGCGCAGTGCCGTCGCCCCGTGTCCGAGCTGGAGCAGGGCGGCCTCGGTGGCGCGCCGCTGCACGTCCTCGGCGCGGTACGAGACCGGCCCGCCGGCGGGCGGTGCGCCGAGGGCGGTCAGCGCGGTGTCGCTGTGGGCGTGCGGTTCCGCGGGGGCCGGGAGCAGCAGGTAACCGGTGAGATCCACGCGGGCGCCGCACGTGGCGAGGCTGCCCGCCGTACCCACGGCCTCGATACGCCCGCCGCTGAGCCGTACGTCGACCGTGCGGCCGTCGGTGAGGCGGGCGCCGCACAGGACGAGCGCGGTGGTGTCGGCGGTGGCGCCGTCCCGGGACTGCGGCTGGCTGTCGGGCATCGCGCTCCTGGCGTCTCGGCGGCACCTCGGATGTGCGAAATCGCACGGCGTCAGCCGAGCGTAGGTCCTGTCCGGCCGATCTTGTCGGATCAGCCAGGGGCGCTGGTGGGGGTGTGTCCGGGGCGGTGTCCCCGGTGCCGCGCGGTGCGTCGCGAGGCGCCCCGGCCGCGCTGCGCGGAGGAGCGCGAAAGTCATACCGGTGAGGCCGCAGGGGGTCCGGAAGGGAGGGCCCCGGCGGCCCTTGGGACACGTGGGGCGAGAGGCCGGGAGGAGGCGCGGAAACGGATTTGGGCGAACGGCGAGAGACCGTGTAATGTCTTCATCGCTCGCCCCAATAGCTCAGTCGGTAGAGCGTCTCCATGGTAAGGAGAAGGTCTACGGTTCGATTCCGTATTGGGGCTCCGGTGTTCGGTGATCCTCGCCCTCGGGCGGGGAGATCCAACATCGCAGCGGTGTAGCTCAGTCGGTAGAGCAAGCGGCTCATAATCGCTGTGTCACCGGTTCAAGTCCGGTCACCGCTACAGACAGTAGCCGATTGCGGGGTCGGTCCTTCGATCGGCTACTCTTTTGTGCGTTCATCTGTTTGACCCTTTTCATCCGTTCATCCGTCCGTCCAAGGAGCACTCACGTGGCTGCCACCGACGTCCGCCCAAAGATCACGCTGGCCTGCGTGGAGTGCAAGGAGCGGAACTACATCACCAAGAAGAACCGGCGTAACAACCCGGACCGACTTGAGATGAAGAAGCACTGCCCGCGCTGCAACTCGCACACCGCGCACCGCGAAACCCGCTGAATCAGGCTCGTCTGCGAGGCCGTCCCCTTTCTGGGGACGGCCTCGCGTCGTTATGCCGTGATGGTCACGGGTGATATTCATCAGGCTGTCCATCAGCCAATCCACCAGGAGGGAACGAACTCATGGCGCTCGACCAGTCCTTCGTGGGGCGTACCTATGAGCCCACCAAGCCGTACGAAGTCGGCCGGGAGAAGATCCGTGAGTTCGCCGAGGCGGTGGACGACCCCAATCCGGCCTACACCGATCCGGAGGCCGCGAAGGCGCTCGGGTATCCCGATGTGATCGCCCCGCCGACTTTCCCTTTCGCGATCACCTTCAAAGCGGCGGGCGATGTCGTCGCCGACCCGCTGCTCGGTCTCGATTTCGCGCGGGTGGTGCACGGCGACCAGAGGTTCACGTACACCAGGCCCGTCAGGGCGGGCGACCGGCTTGCGGTCACGTCGACCATCGAGTCGATCAAATCCCTCGCCGGTAACGATGTCATTGAAGTGCGGGGCGAGGTGCACGACGAGTCCGGGGAGCACGTCGTGACCGCGTGGACCAAGCTGGTGGCGCGCGCCGCCGAGGGGGAATGAGACCGATGGCAGCGAAGATCGAATACGCCGGCGTCGAGGTCGGTACGGAGCTTCCGGCGCAGACCTTCCCGGTCTCGCGCGCGACGCTGGTGCGGTACGCGGGCGCCTCGGGGGACTTCAACCCGATCCACTGGAACGAGAAGTTCGCCAAGGAGGTCGGTCTGCCCGACGTCATCGCGCACGGCATGTTCACCATGGCCGAGGCGATCCGGGTGGTGACCGACTGGGTGGGCGACCCCGGGGCCGTCATCGAGTACGGCGTCCGGTTCACCAAGCCCGTCGTGGTGCCCAATGACGACAAGGGCGCGGTCATCGAGGTCAGCGCCAAGGTCGCGGCCAAGCTGGACGACAACCGGGTCCGGGTGGACCTGCTGGCGATGAACGAGGGACGGAAGGTGCTGGGGATGTCCCGCGCCGTCGTCCAGCTCGCCTGAGCTGTCTCGTCGGGCCCGTCGGCTCATGTGAGGGGCGCCCACCACGGTGGGTGCCCCTTATTTCATGCCTTCGTCGGCCTTGACATAGATAGTGATTAGCCACTAACTTCCTCTTCATGGTCAGAATGAGTGCGGAAGAGAGGCGCGAGAGCGTCGTGCGTGCGGCGGTCACCGAGTTCGCCCGCAGCGGCTACCACGGCACCTCCACGGAGGCGATCGCCCGCCGTGTGGGTGTCTCGCAGCCGTATCTCTTCCGGCTCTATCCGAACAAGCAGGCCATGTTCCTCGCTGCCGCGGAACGCTGTCTGGCAGACGTCAGGCGCGTCCTGGAGGAGGCGGCGGAGGGTCTGATGGGCGAAGAGGCCCTGCACGCCATGGCCGACGCGTACAAGCGGCTGATCGCCGAGGATCCGGACATGCTGCTGATGCAGTTGCAGGTGTACGTGGCGGTCGCCGCCGCCGAGGCCGCGGGTGACCACGCCTTCGGCGACACGGTACGGCTCGGCTGGCTGAGGCTCTGGGACACGGTCCATCTCGGGCTCGGTGCGGACGCGGGCGGGACCGCGACCTTCCTCGCGCAGGGAATGCTGATCAACACCCTCGTCTCGATGGGCTTTCCGGCCGGCCACCGCGTCTGGACCGGGTTGCGTGAATCCACGCGGCAGACCGGCGGATAGCCGAACCGGTCGCCGCCAGTTGCCGGACCTCGGTGCCCGGTCACGCTTCCGAAAATTAGTAATCAATAACTAACCGGCATATCGCCGACCCGGCCGTCAGCAGGGGAGAGAGTCATGAACCAGCCGAATCACATCAGCGGGGCCAGAGGGGCCGGCGGAACGGGCCCGACGGAAAAGTCCGCGGGCCACGAGGCCCCGGCGCCCCGCCGGGCCACTGGCACCACCTGGGTCCTCATCATCACCGGCCTCGCCGGCTTCATGTCGGCCCTGGACAACCTGGTGGTCACCACCGCCCTGCCGTCCATCCGCGAAAACCTCGGCGGCGCGCTCTCCGACCTGGAGTGGACAGTCAACGCCTACACGTTGACGTTCGCGGTTCTCCTCATGTTCGGCGCGGCCCTCGGCGACCGGTTCGGCCGCCGGCGGCTGTTCACGATCGGCCTGACGGTCTTCACCGCCGCGTCGGCCGGCGCTGCCCTCGCCCCCAGCATCAACGCCCTGATCGCCGCACGCGCCGTCCAGGGCGTCGGCGCGGCGATCATGATGCCGCTCACTCTCACCCTGCTGACCGCCGCCGTACCCGCCGCGAAGCGCGGCGCGGCCCTCGGCGTCTACAGCGCCATCACCGGTCTCGCCGTCGCCAGCGGCCCGCTCGTCGGCGGAACCCTCACCGAACACCTGTCCTGGGAATGGATCTTCTGGCTGAACGTCCCGATAGGCCTCGCCCTGCTGCCCCTCGCCAGGCTCCGCCTGAAGGAGTCGTACGCACCCCACGCCCGCCTGGACGTACCCGGCACCGTCCTTGTCAGCGGTGGCCTCTTCGGCATCGTCTACGCCCTGGTCAACGCCAACTCCAAGGGCTGGACCAGCCCCGTCGTGCTCGTGGGCCTGCTCGGCGGCGCGGTGCTGCTCGCCGCGTTCGTACGGCACGGTTCGCGCCGGCCGGACTCGATGCTTCCCATGCGGCTGTTCAGAAACCGCCGCTTCGCCGGCATCAACGCCGCGAGCCTGCTGATGTTCCTCGGCATGTTCGGCTCGATCTTCCTGCTCAGCCAGTTCATGCAGGGTGTCGTCGGCTACTCGCCCACGGAGGCGGGCCTGCGGATGCTCCCGTGGACCGCGATGCCGCTGCTCGTCGCGCCGCTCGCCGGACAGCTCTCCGACCGTATCGGCGGCCGCCCGGTCGTGGTCACCGGGCTCGCTCTCCAGGCCGCCGGACTGGCGCTGTTCGCGCTGTTCCTCGACCCCGGCGTCTCGTACACGGCCCTGCTGCCCGCCCTGATCGTCAGCGGGATCGGCATGGGGCTGTACTTCGCACCGGCCGCCAGCCTCGTCATGTCCAGCGTCCGCCCGGCGGAACAGGGCATCGCCTCCGGCGCGAACAACGCGCTCCGCGAGGTCGGCGGAGCACTCGGCGTCGCGATCCTCGGCGCGGTCTTCGCGGCCCAGGGCGGCTACGGGACGCCCGCCACCTTCGTCGACGGAACCGTTCCCGCCCTGTGGATCGGCGTCGGCGCGGTGGCTCTCGGCGCGGTGGCAGCGCTGCTCATCCCGGGCCGCCGGGCCGAGCGGGCGACGGCGGAAGCGGCCACGGAAAAGGCCACGCCCGGAACCGCGACCGCGCAGGAGGCGCAGGACGCCGGGCGCGAGTCCGCCGCTGTCTGACCTCGGCCCGCCCGGGTACGTTCCGCCGGTGGAACCAGCCGTTCCACCGGCGGAACGTACTCTTGTGCCCGTGCAGGAACTCCACGACGCTCCCCTCGCCCCCCTGACCACCTTCCGCCTCGGCGGCCCCGCGACCCGCCTCGTCACGGCCACCACCGACGACGAGGTCATCACCGCCGTACGTGAGGCGGACGCCACCGGCACCCCGCTGCTGATCATCGGCGGCGGCAGCAACCTGGTCATCGGGGACAAGGGCTTCGACGGCACCGCCCTGCGGATCGCCACCAGCGGCTTCCGCCTCGAAGGCACCGCGCTGGAGCTGGCCGCGGGCGAGGTCTGGACCGACGCCGTCGCCCGTACCGTCGAAGCCGGCCTCGCGGGCATCGAATGCCTCGCCGGCATTCCGGGCTCCGCGGGCGCCACACCGATCCAGAACGTCGGCGCGTACGGCCAGGAAGTGGCGAGCACCATCACGGAGGTCGTCGCGTACGACCGTTCCACCGGTGAGACCCGCACTCTCGCGAACGCCGACTGCGCCTTCTCCTACCGCCACAGCCTCTTCAAGGAACAGCCCGAGCGCTGGGTCGTCCTGCGCGTCCGCTTCGCGCTGGAGGACGCGGGCGGGCTCTCCGCGCCGGTCAAGTACGCGGAAACGGCCCGCGTACTGGGTGTCGAGCCGGGCGACCGCGTGCCCGCCGCCACCGCCAGGGAAACCGTCCTCGAACTGCGGGCGGGCAAGGGCATGGTGCTCGACGCCGAGGACCACGACACCTGGTCCGCCGGATCGTTCTTCACCAATCCGGTCCTGACCGATCAGGAATACGCGGATTTCCTCACCCGTGCGAGGGCGCGCCTCGGCGACGAGGTGACGCCGCCCGCGTTCCCGGCAGGGGAGGGGCGTACGAAGACCTCGGCGGCCTGGCTGATCGACAAGGCGGGCTTCACCAAGGGATACGGCTCGGGCCCGGCCCGTATCTCCACCAAGCACACCCTGGCCCTCACCAACCGGGGCGCGGCGACGACCGAGGACCTGCTGGCCCTGGCGCGCGAGGTGGTCGCCGGGGTGCGCGAGGTCTTCGGCGTCACCCTCGTCAACGAGCCGGTGACGGTCGGCGTCAGTCTCTGAGGCCACGGAGGTCTCTGAGGCCGCCGAGGCCGCTGAGATCTCCGAGGCCGCCGAGCCGATGTCATCCCGGGCGACGCGAAACGCTCTGAACCCGCGTCAGTCGCCCAGCCAGTGGTCGATGCCCGTCAGCAGCTTCTCCTGCATCTCGGCGGGCGCGGACGAGCCGCGTACCGACTGGCGGGCCAGCTCGGCCAGTTCGGTGTCGCTGAAACCCTGATGGCGGCGGGCCAGCTCGTACTGGTCCGCGAGCCGCGAGCCGAACAGCAGCGGGTCGTCGGCGCCGAGCGCCATCGGCACGCCCGCGTCGAACAGCGTCCGCAGCGGCACGTCCTCCGGCTTCTCGTAGACGCCGAGCGCGACGTTCGAGGCCGGGCAGACCTCGCAGGTCACCCCGCGGTCCGCGAGCCTGCGCAGCAGCCTCGGGTCCTCGGCGGCCCGTACGCCGTGCCCGATCCTGGCCGCGCGCAGGTCGTCCAGGCAGTCCCGTACGGACGCGGGACCGTTCAGCTCGCCGCCGTGCGGCACCGCCAGCAGCCCGCCGTCCCTGGCGATCGAGAACGCGCGGTCGAAGTCCCTGGCCATGCCCCGGCGCTCGTCGTTGGAGAGCCCGAAGCCGACGACACCGCTGTCCTTGTAGCGGACCGCGAGCCTGGCGAGCGTTCTGGCCTCCAGCGGATGCTTCATACGGTTCGCCGCGACCAGCACGCGCATACCGAGCCCGGTCTCCCGTGACGCGCGGTCCACGGCGTCCAGGATGATCTCCAGAGCCGGGATGAGACCGCCGAGCGTCGGGGCGTACGAGGTCGGGTCCACCTGGATCTCCAGCCAGCCCGAGCCGTCCCGTACGTCTTCCTCGGCGGCCTCGCGCACCAGCCGCTGGATGTCCTCGGGCGCCCGCAGGCAGGACCGTGCGATGTCGTAGAGACGCTGGAAGCGGAACCAGCCGCGCTCATCGGTGGCGCGCAGCTGGGGCGGTTCACCGCCGGTCAGCGCGTCCGGCAGGCGGACGCCGTACTTCTCGGCCAGCTCCAGCAAGGTCGAGGGCCGCATCGAACCGGTGAAGTGCAGATGCAGATGAGCCTTGGGCAGCAGGTTCAGGTCGCGTGGGCGGGTGGTGCTCTCCATTTCTAGATCCTGCCGTACGGAAACGTCTCGTGGCAGCCCCTCCCCCCATCGAGTTACTCCCGAACGAAGAAACGGGCCTCCGGCCGATGGCCGGAGACCCGTTCCTCCCGGACCACCGCCTCACGTGAGTCGGTGGTCGGTCTACCGTTCCAGGGCTCAGTCCTTGGCCTCGGCCAGCAGCTTCTGCATACGCGCGACACCCTCGACCAGGTCCTCGTCGCCGAGCGCGTACGACAGCCGCAGGTAGCCGGGTGTGCCGAACGCCTCACCGGGGACGACCGCGACCTCGGCCTCGTCCAGGATCAGCGCGGCCAGCTCGACCGAGGACTGCGGGCGCTTGCCGCGGATCTCCTTGCCGAGCAGGGCCTTCACCGTCGGGTACGCGTAGAAGGCGCCCTCGGGCTCCGGGCAGAACACGCCCTCGATCTCGTTGAGCATCCGCACGATCGTCTTGCGGCGGCGGTCGAACGCGGTGCGCATCTCGGCGACCGCCGTCAGGTCACCGGTCAGCGCGGCGATCGCCGCGACCTGCGAGACGTTGGCGACGTTCGACGTGGCGTGCGACTGGAGGTTCGTCGCGGCCTTCACGACGTCCTTGGGGCCGATGAACCAGCCCACACGCCAGCCGGTCATCGCGTACGTCTTGGCCACGCCGTTGACGACGAGGCACTTGTCGCGCAGCTCGGGGACGACGGCGGGCAGCGAGGTGAAGGTGGTGTCGCCGTAGACGAGGTGCTCGTAGATCTCGTCCGTCATCACCCACAGGCCGTGCTCGACGGCCCAGCGGCCGATGGCCTCGGTGGCCTCCCTGTCGTACACGGCGCCGGTCGGGTTGGACGGCGAGACGAAGAGCACGACCTTCGTGCGCTCGGTACGGGCCGCCTCCAACTGCTCGACGGAGACGCGGTATCCGGTCGTCTCGTCGGCCACGACCTCGACCGGGACGCCACCCGCGAGGCGGATCGACTCGGGGTACGTCGTCCAGTACGGGGCCGGCACGATGACCTCGTCGCCCGGGTCGAGGACGGCGGCGAAGGCCTGGTAGATCGCCTGCTTGCCGCCGTTGGTCACCAGGATCTGCGCCGCCTCCACCTCGTAACCGGAGTCGCGCAGCGTCTTCGCGGCGATGGCCGCCTTGAGTTCGGGAAGCCCGCCCGCGGGTGTGTAGCGGTGGTACTTCGGGTTACGGCAGGCCTCGGCCGCGGCGTCGACGATGTAGTCGGGCGTCGGGAAGTCGGGTTCGCCCGCGCCGAAACCGATCACCGGACGCCCGGCGGCCTTGAGGGCCTTGGCCTTGGCGTCGACAGCGAGGGTCGCGGACTCGGAGATCGCGCCGATGCGCGCGGATACCCGGCGCTCGGTGGGAGAGGTTGCAGGGCTCATACGGCCATGGTCCCAGACCGCAAACTCGCGGGCGCACGGGTTTCACTCTGTGAACGACAAGAGGATGACGAGGTGAATGACACGAGGATGACGAGGTGAACGGCGTGGGGATGGCGTGGTGAACGGGCAGAGGCCTGACGTCATGAACGGGCCGGGGATGCCACGGCGAACGGCCCGGCCGGTGAGGGCGCGACCGGCCGGGGTGAAGGCGTGACCGGACAGGACGACGAGCTGGGAACTCGACGGCCAGGACCCCTTCCAGAGCTATCTGTTCGACGTCAGGCCCACGACCACGTACACTCACTCGTCGTTGGCCTTCACCAGTCACTTCCGAATGACGCACTCCTTGCGTCCGGTCGGATGCGGTAGGTTGGGAAAACACAAAGGGTCGTAGCTCAATTGGTAGAGCACTGGTCTCCAAAACCAGCGGTTGGGGGTTCAAGTCCCTCCGGCCCTGCTACACACACCTTCGCCAGGCTGTGTGCGCATGTACGTAATTCACTGCATCGCCGTGCGGCTCCCCCGGGCGCGGCACGGCCACGACCCGGAATCAGGTGAGAGAGCGTGACGGACGCCGTAGGCTCCATCGACAAACCTGATGCCGACGATGAGTCCGCTGAGTCGAAGAAGCCCCGCAAGGGCGGCAAGCGCGGCAAGAGGGGCCCTCTGGGCCGCCTCGCGCTCTTCTACCGTCAGATCGTCGCCGAGCTGCGCAAGGTCGTCTGGCCGACTCGCAACCAGCTGACGACGTACACCACAGTCGTGATTGTCTTCGTTGTCATCATGATCGGTCTTGTGACCGTGATTGACTATGGCTTCAACCAAGCGATCAAGTACGTTTTCGGCTGATCCCGCGATGGGCGCCCGACGAGGCGCCCCTTTCGCGTGTTCCACCCATTTAGCCAGGAAGAAGCAGCCACCGTGTCTGACCCGAACCTGAACGACGCCCGCGAGTCGGTGGAGTCCCATGAGGACGAGACCGACATCGTCGAGGCGGCGGACGCTGTCGAGCCAGACGAGGCCGAAGCCGCTGACGCCGCCGCGGAGCCCGCTGAGGAAACCGCGGTCCATGACGTGGACGACGAGTCCGAAGCCGACGTGACCGAGGCTGATGCCGAGGACGACGAAGCCGCGGAAGACACCGAAGAGTCCGAGGACGACGAAGCCGAAGACGCCGAGGACGAGGCCGCCGCGGCGGCCGACGCCCCCGCGGTCGACCCGGTCGAGGCTCTTCGTGAAGAGCTCCGGGGCCTGCCCGGCGAGTGGTACGTGATCCACACCTACGCGGGCTACGAGAAGCGCGTGAAGGCCAACCTGGAGCAGCGCGCCGTCTCGCTCAACGTCGAGGACTTCATCTACTCGGCCGAGGTTCCCGAAGAAGAGATCGTCCAGATCAAGAACGGCGAGCGCAAGAACGTCCGTCAGAACAAGCTCCCCGGATACGTCCTGGTGCGCATGGACCTGACGAACGAGTCGTGGGGCGTCGTCCGCAACACCCCCGGTGTCACCGGCTTCGTGGGCAACGCGTACGACCCGTACCCGCTGACCCTGGACGAGATCGTCAAGATGCTCGCTCCCGAGGCCGAGGAGAAGGCCGCTCGCGAGGCCGCCGAGGCCGAGGGCAAGCCGATGCCGTCGCGCAAGGTCGAGGTCCAGGTGCTGGACTTCGAGGTGGGCGACTCGGTCACCGTCACCGACGGCCCGTTCGCCACGCTCCAGGCGACCATCAACGAGATCAACGCCGACTCGAAGAAGGTCAAGGGCCTCGTCGAGATCTTCGGCCGCGAGACCCCGGTCGAGCTGAGCTTCGACCAGATTCAGAAGAACTGAGCGCGTACAGCGCCAGGACCCTTCTGAAACCACAGCTTCCGACAGGTCAGACAGGCTCTCGCAGCCTGTCTGACCTGTCGGTTTTTGGCCGTACACCCTTACCCGTTATCGTTGTGCGGTATGCCTCTGTCCGGATGACCGGACGGAGGGCTGAAAACTCTCACTAGGACCCGGAGAGAGCAATGCCTCCCAAGAAGAAGAAGATCACGGGGCTTATCAAGCTCCAGATCAACGCCGGTGCGGCCAACCCGGCTCCGCCGGTCGGCCCCGCGCTGGGCCAGCACGGCGTGAACATCATGGAGTTCTGCAAGGCCTACAACGCCGCGACCGAGTCACAGCGTGGCATGGTCGTGCCGGTGGAGATCACGGTCTACGACGACCGCTCCTTCACCTTCATCACGAAGACTCCGCCGGCCGCGAAGCTGATCCTCAAGGCCGCGGGCGTGGACAAGGGCTCCGGCGAGCCGCACGTCAAGAAGGTCGCCAAGCTGACGCGCGACCAGGTGCGGGACATCGCCACGACGAAGATGCCCGACCTGAACGCCAACGACCTGGACGCCGCCGAGAAGATCATCGCCGGCACCGCCCGTTCGATGGGCATCACGGTCGAGGGCTGACCTTCACGGTCACGGGCTGATCCCAGCCCGGCACGTCCCAGTGGGAGGGCCATGCGCGGCCCGCACCACGAACTCCACACCTGAATGAATCACCAGGAGAAGCAGTGAAGCGCAGCAAGTCTCTCCGCAGCGCGGACGCGAAGATCGACGCGGAGCGTAACTACGCCCCGCTCGAGGCCGTCCGTCTCGCCAAGGACACCAGCACCTCCAAGTTTGACGGCACCGTCGAGGTCGCCATGCGTCTGGGCGTCGACCCGCGCAAGGCGGACCAGATGGTCCGTGGCACCGTGAACCTTCCGCACGGCACCGGTAAGACCGCCCGGGTCCTGGTCTTCGCGACCGGTGACCGTGCCGAGGCCGCGCGTGCCGCGGGCGCCGACATCGTCGGCGCCGACGAACTGATCGACGAGGTCCAGAAGGGCCGCCTCGACTTCGACGCCGTCGTCGCCACCCCGGACCTCATGGGCAAGGTCGGCCGCCTCGGCCGCGTCCTCGGCCCCCGTGGTCTGATGCCGAACCCGAAGACCGGTACGGTCACCCCCGATGTCGCGAAGGCTGTCAACGACATCAAGGGCGGCAAGATCGAGTTCCGCGTGGACAAGCACTCGAACCTGCACTTCATCATCGGCAAGGTCTCCTTCGACGAGACGAAGCTGGTCGAGAACTACGCCGCGGCGCTGGAGGAAGTCCTCCGTCTGAAGCCGTCCGCCGCGAAGGGCCGCTACATCAAGAAGGCGACCCTCGCCACGACGATGGGCCCCGGCATCCCGCTGGACGCCAACCGCACCCGCAACCTCCTCGTCGAGGAGGACCCGGCCGCCGTCTGACACTGACGGCAGTCACGGGTCGCGTCTGACGCGTACGCGTACGAAGAGCCGGTCCCCGCACCTCTCCTGAGGTGCGGGGACCGGCTCTTTACTGATTGGTGACCTGTCAGAGGGATGAGCTACCGTTCGGGGATCGACAAAACGCTTGATTTCATGATCGGCGTTGAGCGGCATCACAACCATGGGGTGGGGAAAAATGCGTACTTCCGTTTGGAAGCGTGGGGGAATCTCGCTGGCGGCGGTGGCCGTCATAGCGGGCATCGCGGGCTGCCAGAGCGGCGACGGCGGGACGAAGGAGGGGGCCTCGGGGGAGAAGAAGACGCAGTCCCAGCCTCAGGCCGCGACCTCGCCGGTGGACGTCATCACGGCGGCGTACAAGAAGACCGCGGCCGCGAAGTCCGCCAAGGTCCGTATGAATATGACGGTTCCCGGGGAAGCCGACAACACCATGGAGATGACCGGCACCATGGGGTGGGACCCGATGGTGATGGACATCACGATGGACGGCTCGGCGCTTCAGGGTGAGCCCGACGCGCCAAAGGCGGTCCGAGTGGTGTGGATCGACAACGCCATGTACATGGATCTGGGAGCCGCCGCGGCCAAGGACATGGATGGCAAGCGGTGGATGAAGTTCGACCTCGATGCCGAGGCAGCGGGGAAGGGGAACGGGGCCGCCAAGGGCGGACCGGAGATGAAGGCGCTGACGGGCGGCCTGGATGACATGAACCAGGACCCGGCACAGCAGCTCGCCCTGCTCCTCGAATCGCCGAGTCTCAAGCACGTCGGCAGCGAGAAGGTCGACGGCGTCCAGGCCGATCACTACAAGGGCCGGTTCACCGTCGACGAGATGATCAAGTCCAACAAGTCCTTCGACGTCCTCAGTCCTGAGGAGCGCAAGAAGATGCTCGACGGTCTCAAGAAGGCGGGCGTCACGTCGTACGACACCGAGGTCTGGGTCAACAGCGACAGCTACCCGGTCAGGATGGACACCCGGATGAGTACCACCGAGGGTGAGATCACCGCTTCCATCCACTACTCCGACTACGGCGTGAAGGCCGCGGTGTCGGCTCCGCCGAAGAACGAGACCGTCGATCTCATGGAGATGCTCGCCGGCCTCGGCGCGGAGTAGCAGCCGCAGCCGACTGCGCCTTGGCGCAGCCTGACCGGCGGATTTGCCTGCCGGACTTCGACTCACGTACTCTTCCGTAGAAGCCAAAGACCGCTGGTCGTTGCCGTGCGCCCGTAAGGGCGTGCGGTGGCCGAAGGATCCGCTAGGTGCGGACGACCTGCGCAGGTGTTCGTGGAGGAGTTCCCGGATTCGTTCCGGTTGAGCTACGCCCCGTGCGCTTGCGCCGGGGCGTTTCGTTTTGCCCAGCCCCTTCTGAGCGGTCCTCATCACCCGGAAGGAGGCCGACGCTCATGGCAAGGCCCGACAAGGCTGCTGCGGTAGCCGAGCTCACGGACAAGTTCCGCAGCTCGAACGCCGCCGTGCTGACCGAGTACCGGGGTCTCACCGTGGCGCAGCTCAAGGAGCTGCGTCGCTCACTCGGTGAGAACGCCCAGTACGCCGTGGTGAAGAACACGCTGACCAAGATCGCGGCCAACGAGGCCGGGATCAACGCGCTGGACGACCTGTTCTCGGGTCCGACAGCGGTTGCCTTCGTCACCGGTGACCCGGTGACGTCGGCGAAGGGTCTTCGTGACTTCGCCAAGGACAACCCCAACCTCATCATCAAGGGCGGTGTCCTTGATGGCAAGGCGCTGTCCGCCGATGAGATCAAGAAGCTCGCGGACCTCGAGTCCCGCGAGGTTCTGCTCGCCAAGCTGGCCGGTGGCCTGAAGGCGTCCATGGCCAAGGCCGCGGCGACCTTCCAGGCTCCGCTCACGGAGTTCGCCCGCACCGCGGAAGCGCTTCGCGCCAAGGTCGAGCAGGGCGGTGCCGGTACGCCGGCTCCCGCCGAGGCCGACGCCGAATAATTCGGCGCCGCGTCACAGCGGGCCGTCGCCCGCCTTCATATAACCCCGGCACCTGCCGAATTAGTGGAAGGACGCCATCATGGCGAAGCTGTCCCAGGAAGAACTGCTCGCGGAGTTCGAGGCCCTGACCCTCATCGAGCTCTCTGAGTTCGTGAAGGCGTTCGAGGAGAAGTTCGACGTCAAGGCTGCCGCCCCGGTCGCCGTCGCCGCCGCTGGTGGCGCCGCTGGTGCCGCCGCTGAGGCCGTTGAGGAGCAGGACGAGTTCGACGTCGTCCTCACGGGCGCCGGCGAGAAGAAGATCCAGGTCATCAAGGTCGTGCGTGAGCTGACCTCGCTGGGTCTCAAGGAGGCCAAGGACCTCGTGGACGGCGCCCCGAAGCCCGTCCTCGAGAAGGTCGCCAAGGAGCAGGCCGACAAGGCCGCCGAGTCCCTCAAGGCCGCCGGCGCCTCGGTCGAGGTCAAGTAATTCCGTACGAGTCCGTCTCCGTACGCCACAGGGCCCTCCAGGGCGCCTGAAGGCCGTACGAGGCAGTCTCCGCGCCGTACAGGCGCAGTACTGACACGAAGGGCGATCACCCAGTCGGGTGGTCGCCCTTCGGCGTTCCCGCGGGGGGTTTCTTGCTCTCTGGCTCCTGGCGAGTATCGTGATCATCGCCGTGCTCCCGTACGCCCGCAGGCACCCCTATGGGGGTGCGGGGGCCTTGACGAACCGCACGCAGCGCGCAATTCTCAGGACGCGTCGCCACAATCGATCCGAATCCGAGGCATGGATCGGCGACGAAGAGGGCAGTAACGATGTGCGCCTACGGCGCGAGGCTTGCGCAGCAGTAGAGACAAGGGTGTTGAGAACAACGAGGGTCCCCAAAAACCCGCTCTGGACATCAGTGTGCCAAGTGGCTACACTGACCCTTTGCGCTGCCTGTTAGCTGCTCCCTGCCCGTCACCAGGGGCACCCCCTCGTATGGACACCGGTGATCGAACGCCCTGATCTGGGCTTTCCTTCTCCGCGTCCCGCTTGGGACCGGTACGCGCGTAGTGAGTCCGAGCCCTCGGAAGGACCCCCTCTTGGCCGCCTCGCGCAACGCCTCGACCACGAATATGAACAACGGCGCCAGCACCGCCCCGCTGCGCATCTCCTTTGCAAAAATCAAGGAGCCCCTCGAGGTTCCGAACCTCCTCGCGCTGCAGACCGAGAGCTTTGACTGGCTGCTCGGCAACGCCGCTTGGAAGGCTCGTGTCGAGGCGGCTCTCGAGAACGGACAGGACGTCCCCAGGAAGTCCGGTCTGGAAGAGATCTTCGAGGAGATCTCGCCGATCGAAGACTTCTCCGGGTCGATGTCGCTGACCTTCCGCGACCACCGCTTCGAGCCTCCCAAGAACTCGATCGACGAGTGCAAGGAGCGCGACTTCACGTTCGCGGCTCCGCTCTTCGTCACGGCCGAGTTCACCAACAACGAGACCGGCGAGATCAAGTCCCAGACGGTCTTCATGGGCGACTTCCCGCTCATGACCAACAAGGGCACCTTCGTCATCAACGGCACCGAGCGTGTCGTGGTGTCCCAGCTGGTGCGCTCGCCGGGTGTCTACTTCGACTCCTCCATCGACAAGACGTCCGACAAGGACATCTTCTCCTCCAAGATCATCCCGTCCCGGGGTGCCTGGCTGGAGATGGAGATCGACAAGCGCGACATGGTCGGTGTCCGTATCGACCGCAAGCGCAAGCAGTCCGTGACCGTCCTCCTCAAGGCTCTCGGTTGGACGACCGAGCAGATCCTCGAGGAGTTCGGCGAGTACGAGTCCATGCGCGCCACCCTGGAGAAGGACCACACCCAGGGCCAGGACGACGCGCTGCTCGACATCTACCGCAAGCTCCGTCCGGGCGAGCCCCCGACGCGCGAGGCGGCTCAGACGCTGCTCGAGAACCTCTACTTCAACCCGAAGCGCTACGACCTCGCCAAGGTCGGCCGCTACAAGGTGAACAAGAAGCTCGGCGCGGAAGAGCCGCTGGACGCCGGTGTGCTCACCACCGACGACATCATCGCCACCATCAAGTACCTGGTGAAGCTCCATGCGGGCGAGACCGAGACGGTCGGCGAGAGCGGCACCCAGATCGTCGTCGAGACCGACGACATCGACCACTTCGGCAACCGCCGTCTGCGCAACGTCGGCGAGCTCATCCAGAACCAGGTCCGCACGGGTCTGGCGAGGATGGAGCGCGTCGTGCGTGAGCGCATGACGACCCAGGACGTCGAGGCGATCACGCCGCAGACCCTGATCAACATCCGGCCGGTCGTCGCCTCCATCAAGGAGTTCTTCGGCACCAGCCAGCTGTCGCAGTTCATGGACCAGAACAACCCGCTGTCGGGTCTCACCCACAAGCGCCGTCTGTCGGCGCTCGGCCCGGGTGGTCTGTCCCGTGAGCGCGCCGGCTTCGAGGTCCGTGACGTTCACCCGTCGCACTACGGCCGCATGTGCCCGATCGAGACCCCTGAAGGCCCGAACATCGGTCTGATCGGCTCGCTCGCCTCGTACGGCCGGGTCAACGCGTTCGGCTTCGTCGAGACGCCGTACCGCAAGGTCGTCGAGGGTGTCGTCACCGACGACGTCGACTACCTGACCGCCGACGAGGAAGACCGCTTCGTCATCGCGCAGGCCAACGCGACGCTGTCCGAGGAGATGCGGTTCGCCGAGCCGCGCGTCCTCGTCCGCCGTCGTGGCGGCGAGGTCGACTACATCCCCGGTGACGACGTCGACTACATGGACGTCTCGCCGCGCCAGATGGTGTCGGTCGCGACCGCGATGATCCCCTTCCTGGAGCACGACGACGCCAACCGTGCCCTCATGGGCGCGAACATGATGCGTCAGGCTGTGCCGCTGATCACGTCGGAGGCGCCGCTCGTCGGCACCGGCATGGAGTACCGCTGCGCGGTCGACGCCGGTGACGTCCTCAAGGCCGAGAAGGCCGGTGTGGTCCAGGAGGTATCCGCGGACTACATCACCGTCACCAACGACGACGGCACGTACACCACGTACCGCATCGCCAAGTTCTCCCGCTCCAACCAGGGCACCTCGGTCAACCAGAAGGTTGTCGTCAACGAGGGCGACCACGTCATCGAGAACCAGGTTCTCGCCGACGGGCCGGCCACCCAGATGGGCGAGATGGCGCTCGGCAAGAACCTCCTCGTGGCGTTCATGCCGTGGGAGGGTCACAACTACGAAGACGCGATCATCCTCAGCCAGCGTCTGGTGCAGGACGACGTCCTCTCCTCGATCCACATCGAGGAGCACGAGGTCGACGCCCGTGACACCAAGCTCGGCCCCGAGGAGATCACCCGGGACATCCCGAACGTCTCCGAAGAGGTCCTGGCGGACCTCGACGAGCGCGGCATCATCCGTATCGGTGCCGAGGTCGTCGCCGGCGACATCCTGGTCGGCAAGGTCACGCCCAAGGGTGAGACCGAGCTGACCCCGGAAGAGCGTCTGCTCCGCGCGATCTTCGGTGAGAAGGCCCGTGAGGTCCGCGACACCTCGCTGAAGGTGCCGCACGGCGAGGTCGGCAAGATCATCGGCGTCCGTGTCTTCGACCGCGAGGAGGGCGACGAACTGCCGCCCGGCGTGAACCAGCTGGTTCGCGTGTACGTCGCGCAGAAGCGCAAGATCACCGATGGTGACAAGCTCGCCGGCCGTCACGGCAACAAGGGCGTCATCTCGAAGATCCTGCCGATCGAGGACATGCCGTTCCTGGAGGACGGCACCCCGGTCGACATCATCCTCAACCCGCTGGGTGTCCCGTCCCGAATGAACCCGGGACAGGTCCTCGAAATCCACCTCGGCTGGCTCGCCAGCCAGGGCTGGAAGGTCGAGGGCAGCGAGGAGTGGATGGAGCGGCTGAAGGGGATCGGCGCCGACGATGTCGCGCCCGGCACCAACGTCGCCACCCCGGTCTTCGACGGCGCCCGCGAGGACGAGATCTCCGGACTCTTCGAGTCCACGATCCCGAACCGCGACGGCGAGCGCATGGTCAAGGGTTCCGGCAAGGCGCGGCTGTTCGACGGCCGCTCCGGCGAGCCGTTCCCGGACCCGATCTCGGTCGGGTACATGTACATCCTCAAGCTGCACCACCTGGTCGACGACAAGCTCCACGCCCGGTCGACCGGTCCGTACTCGATGATCACCCAGCAGCCGCTGGGTGGTAAGGCCCAGTTCGGCGGTCAGCGCTTCGGTGAGATGGAGGTGTGGGCGCTTGAGGCTTATGGCGCCGCGTACGCCCTCCAGGAACTGCTGACCATCAAGTCCGACGACGTGACCGGCCGCGTGAAGGTCTACGAGGCCATCGTCAAGGGCGAGAACATCCCCGAGCCCGGCATTCCCGAGTCCTTCAAGGTGCTCATCAAGGAAATGCAGTCTCTCTGCCTCAACGTGGAGGTGCTGTCCTCGGACGGCATGTCCATCGAGATGCGTGACACGGACGAGGACGTCTTCCGCGCGGCGGAGGAACTCGGTATCGACCTGTCCCGGCGCGAGCCGAGCAGCGTCGAAGAGGTCTGACGGGTTGCCCGGCCGCCTCGTGAACACGAGGCGGCCGGCTCTCCCCGGACCCGTACAGACCATGATTTGAGACGCGACCCCGAAAGAGGGATTGACGACAAGTGCTCGACGTCAACTTCTTCGACGAGCTGCGGATTGGCCTCGCCACCGCGGACGACATCCGGACCTGGTCCCACGGCGAAGTGAAGAAGCCGGAGACCATCAACTACCGCACGCTCAAGCCCGAGAAGGACGGACTCTTCTGCGAGAAGATCTTCGGTCCTACCCGGGACTGGGAGTGCTACTGCGGCAAGTACAAGCGTGTCCGCTTCAAGGGCATCATCTGTGAGCGCTGTGGCGTCGAAGTCACGCGTGCCAAGGTGCGCCGTGAGCGGATGGGCCACATCGAGCTTGCCGCTCCCGTCACCCACATCTGGTACTTCAAGGGCGTCCCGTCCCGACTGGGATACCTGCTCGACCTCGCGCCGAAGGACCTCGAAAAGGTCATCTACTTCGCCGCGTACATGATCACGTTCGTGGACGAGGAGCGCCGCACGCGCGATCTGCCGTCGCTGGAGGCCCACGTCTCCGTCGAGCGTCAGCAGACCGAGAACCGCCGCGACTCCGACCTCGAAGCCCGCGCCAAGAAGCTCGAGACCGACCTGGCCGAGCTGGAGGCCGAGGGCGCCAAGGCCGACGTGCGCCGCAAGGTGCGCGAGGGTGCCGAGCGTGAGATGAAGCAGCTGCGCGACCGTGCGCAGCGCGAGATCGACCGTCTCGACGAGGTCTGGAACCGCTTCAAGAACCTCAAGGTCCAGGACCTCGAGGGCGACGAGCTGCTCTACCGCGAGCTGCGTGACCGCTTCGGCACGTACTTCGACGGATCGATGGGTGCCGCGGCGCTGCAGAAGCGCCTGGAGTCCTTCGACCTCGACGAAGAGGCCGAGCGCCTTCGCGAGATCATCCGTACCGGCAAGGGCCAGAAGAAGACCCGTGCGCTCAAGCGCCTCAAGGTCGTCTCCGCGTTCCTGCAGACCAGCAACAGCCCCAAGGGCATGGTGCTCGACTGCGTACCGGTGATCCCGCCGGACCTGCGTCCGATGGTGCAGCTGGACGGTGGCCGCTTCGCGACCTCCGACCTGAACGACCTGTACCGCCGTGTGATCAACCGCAACAACCGCCTCAAGCGTCTCCTTGACCTCGGTGCCCCCGAGATCATCGTGAACAACGAGAAGCGGATGCTGCAGGAGGCCGTCGACGCGCTGTTCGACAACGGCCGCCGCGGTCGCCCGGTCACCGGTCCCGGTAACCGCCCGCTGAAGTCCCTGAGCGACATGCTCAAGGGCAAGCAGGGTCGTTTCCGTCAGAACCTCCTCGGCAAGCGAGTCGACTACTCGGCCCGTTCCGTGATCGTCGTCGGCCCGCAGCTCAAGCTGCACCAGTGCGGTCTGCCGAAGGCCATGGCGCTGGAGCTCTTCAAGCCGTTCGTGATGAAGCGCCTGGTGGACCTGAACCACGCGCAGAACATCAAGTCGGCGAAGCGCATGGTCGAGCGCGGCCGCACGGTCGTGTACGACGTGCTCGAAGAGGTCATCGCCGAGCACCCGGTGCTGCTGAACCGCGCACCGACCCTGCACCGCCTGGGCATCCAGGCCTTCGAGCCGCAGCTGGTCGAGGGCAAGGCCATTCAGATCCACCCGCTCGTCTGCACCGCGTTCAACGCGGACTTCGACGGTGACCAGATGGCCGTCCACCTGCCGCTGTCGGCAGAGGCGCAGGCCGAGGCCCGCATCCTGATGCTGTCCTCGAACAACATCCTGAAGCCGGCCGACGGCCGTCCCGTCACCATGCCGACCCAGGACATGGTGCTCGGACTCTTCTTCCTCACCACGGACGAGGAAGAGCGCAAGGTCATCGGCGCCGACCGGTCCTTCGGCTCCACGGCCGAGGCCACCATGGCGTTCGACAACCGCGAGCTGTCGCTCCAGGCGAAGGTCGACATCCGCTTCCCGGTGGGCACCATCCCGCCGCGCGGCTGGACCCCGCCGGCGCGCGAGGAGGGCGAGCCCGAGTACCAGCAGGGCGACACCTTCCGGCTGCGTACGACCCTGGGCCGCGCGCTCTTCAACGAGCTGCTGCCCGAGGACTACCCGTTCGTCGACTACTCGGTGGGCAAGAAGCAGCTCTCCGAGATCGTCAACGACCTGGCCGAGCGCTACCCCAAGGTCATCGTGGCGGCGACGCTCGACAACCTGAAGGCGGCCGGCTTCTTCTGGGCGACGCGTTCCGGTGTCACCGTGGCCATCTCCGACATCGTCGTCCCCGACGCGAAGAAGGCGATCGTCCAGGGTTACGAGGCCCAGGACGAGCGGGTCCAGAAGCAGTACGAGCGCGGTCTGATCACCAAGGAAGAGCGCACTCAGGAGCTCATCGCGATCTGGACCAAGGCGACCAACGAGGTCGCCGAGGCGATGAACGCGAACTTCCCGAAGACCAACCCGGTCTCCATGATGGTGAACTCGGGCGCGCGCGGAAACATGATGCAGATGCGTCAGATCGCCGGTATGCGTGGTCTGGTGTCCAACGCCAAGAACGAGACGATCCCGCGTCCCATCAAGGCGTCCTTCCGTGAAGGTCTGTCCGTGCTGGAGTACTTCATCTCCACGCACGGTGCCCGTAAGGGTCTGGCCGACACCGCCCTGCGTACCGCCGACTCGGGTTACCTGACCCGTCGTCTGGTGGACGTCTCGCAGGACGTCATCATCCGCGAGGAGGACTGCGGCACCGACCGCGGTCTGAAGCTGCGGATCGCGGAGAAGGGTGCCGACGGCGTCCTGCGCAAGACCGAGGACGTCGAGACGTCCGTGTACGCGCGCATGCTCGCCGAGGACGTCGTCGTCGACGGCAAGGTCATCGCGCCGGCCAACGTCGACCTGGGCGATGTCCTGATCGACGCGCTGGTGAACGCCGGGGTCGAGGAGGTCAAGACGCGTTCCGTCCTGACCTGTGAGTCCGCGGTCGGTACCTGCGCCTTCTGCTACGGCCGTTCGCTGGCCACCGGCAAGCTGGTCGACATCGGTGAGGCGGTCGGCATCATCGCCGCCCAGTCCATCGGTGAGCCCGGCACGCAGCTCACGATGCGTACCTTCCACACCGGTGGTGTGGCCGGTGACGACATCACCCAGGGTCTGCCCCGAGTCGTCGAGCTCTTCGAAGCCCGTACGCCGAAGGGTGTCGCCCCGATCTCCGAGGCCGCGGGTACCGTCCGCATCGAGGAGACCGAGAAGACCAAGAAGCTCGTCGTCACCCCCGACGACGGCAGCGAAGAGACTCCGTTCCCGATCTCGAAGCGTGCGCGTCTGCTCATCGGCGACGGCGACCGCGTCGAGGTGGGCCAGAAGCTCACCGTGGGTGCCACCAACCCGCACGACGTGCTGCGGATCCTCGGTCAGCGCGCGGTCCAGGTCCACCTGGTCGGCGAAGTCCAGAAGGTCTACAACTCGCAGGGTGTGTCGATCCACGACAAGCACATCGAGATCATCATCCGGCAGATGCTGCGCCGCGTGACGATCATCGAGTCGGGCGACGCGGAGCTGCTGCCCGGCGAGCTGGTCGAGCGTTCGAAGTTCGAGACCGAGAACCGTCGTGTGGTCACGGAAGGCGGCCACCCGGCCTCCGGCCGTCCGCAGCTGATGGGTATCACCAAGGCCTCGCTGGCCACCGAGTCGTGGCTGTCGGCGGCGTCCTTCCAGGAGACGACCAGGGTCCTCACCGACGCGGCGATCAACGCCAAGTCGGACTCCCTGATCGGCCTCAAGGAGAACGTCATCATCGGTAAGCTCATCCCGGCCGGTACGGGTCTGTCCCGCTACCGCAACATCCGGGTCGAGCCGACCGAGGAAGCCAAGGCCGCGATGTACTCGGCCGTCGGCTACGACGACATCGACTACTCGCCGTTCGGCACCGGCTCCGGCCAGGCCGTCCCGCTGGAGGACTACGACTACGGTCCGTACAACCAGTAAGGCGTGAGCGGACCGGAGGGCGGTCACCCCGCTTGGGGTGGCCGCCCTCCGGCGTCTCTCGTGGCAGGCGTACGCCTCGTCTGTGGTGCCTGTACGCCTCGTTCGTGGCGTGTGCGGGTCTCGCGATGCGTACACGATCGTGCGCCCACCGTCGCGTAAGAGGTCTGTGAAATGGGCCTCTCAGCATTTGTTTTGACCGGAGTCGATGAGGTAGGTACGCTCAAGCCTTGTGCCTGGGGTGTGCCTGGGCTCCTGTGCGTGTCCTCAACCGCACGCGGAGTCCGAGTACTGGCCACCGTAATCTGCGCTTTCCCCGCCGTTGGCGGGATCATGCAGCATTCGACACACCCGACCGCGTGGGTCGGAGATGTTCCAGGTTAGTTTTACGAACGGCACACAGAAACCGGAGAAGTAGTGCCTACGATCCAGCAGCTGGTCCGGAAGGGCCGGCAGGACAAGGTCGAGAAGAACAAGACGCCTGCGCTTGAGGGCTCCCCTCAGCGCCGTGGCGTGTGCACGCGTGTGTTCACGACCACCCCGAAGAAGCCCAACTCGGCGCTGCGGAAGGTCGCACGTGTGCGTCTGACCTCCGGCATCGAGGTCACGGCCTACATTCCGGGTGAGGGACACAACCTGCAGGAGCACTCCATCGTGCTCGTGCGTGGTGGCCGTGTGAAGGACCTGCCGGGTGTTCGCTACAAGATCATCCGCGGCTCCCTCGACACCCAGGGTGTCAAGAACCGCAAGCAGGCCCGCAGCCGCTACGGCGCCAAGAAGGAGAAGTAAGAATGCCTCGTAAGGGCCCCGCCCCTAAGCGCCCGGTCATCATTGACCCGGTCTACGGTTCTCCTCTTGTCACGTCGCTGATCAACAAGCTTCTGCTCAACGGCAAGCGTTCCACCGCTGAGCGGATCGTCTACGGTGCCATGGAAGGCCTCCGCGAGAAGACCGGCAACGACCCGGTCATCACGCTGAAGCGCGCGCTTGAGAACGTCAAGCCCACGCTTGAGGTCAAGTCCCGCCGTGTCGGTGGCGCCACCTACCAGGTGCCGATCGAGGTCAAGCCCGGTCGCGCCGCCACCCTCGCGCTCCGCTGGGTCGTGGGTTACTCCCGCGCCCGTCGCGAGAAGACCATGACCGAGCGCCTCATGAACGAACTGCTGGACGCCTCCAACGGCCTCGGCGCTTCGGTCAAGAAGCGTGAGGACACGCACAAGATGGCCGAGTCCAACAAGGCCTTCGCGCACTACCGCTGGTAGTCAGCGCCCACATCGAGACCGAGAGAAGATTGAGCCTTATGGCCACCACTTCGCTTGACCTGGCCAAGGTCCGCAACATTGGGATCATGGCCCACATCGACGCGGGCAAGACGACGACCACCGAGCGGATCCTGTTCTACACCGGTGTGAGCTACAAGATCGGTGAAGTCCACGATGGCGCTGCCACGATGGACTGGATGGAGCAGGAGCAGGAGCGCGGCATCACCATCACGTCCGCCGCGACGACCTGCCACTGGCCGCTCGAAAACGTCGACCACACCATCAACATCATCGACACGCCTGGCCACGTCGACTTCACCGTCGAGGTGGAGCGTTCGCTGCGCGTGCTCGACGGTGCGGTCACGGTGTTCGACGGTGTGGCCGGCGTGGAGCCCCAGTCGGAGACGGTATGGCGTCAGGCCGACCGTTACGGCGTGCCCCGTATCTGCTTCATCAACAAGCTCGACCGCACGGGCGCCGAGTTCCACCGCTGCGTCGACATGATCGTCGACCGCCTCGGTGCGGTGCCCCTGGTCATGCAGCTGCCGATCGGTGCCGAAGGTGACTTCAAGGGCGTCGTCGACCTCGTGACGATGAAGGCTCTTGTCTGGTCCGCCGAGGCCACCAAGGGCGAGATGTACGACACGCTCGACATCCCGGAGACGCACACGGAGGCGGCCGCCGAATGGCGCGGCAAGCTCCTTGAGGCCGTCGCCGAGCACGATGACGAGATGATGGAGCTGTACCTCGAGGGCCAGGAGCCCTCCGAGGAGCAGCTGTACGCGGCGATCCGCCGGATCACGCTGGCGTCCAAGGGCGCCGCGGACTCCGTCACGGTCTCCCCGGTGTTCTGCGGTACCGCGTTCAAGAACAAGGGCGTTCAGCCCCTGCTCGACGCGGTCGTGCGCTACCTGCCTTCCCCCCTCGACGTCGACGCCATCGAAGGCCACGACGTCAAGGACCCGGAGACGGTCGTCAAGCGCAAGCCGTCGGACGACGAGCCGTTCTCCGGTCTTGCCTTCAAGATCGCGAGCGACCCGCACCTCGGTAAGCTCACCTTCGTCCGGATCTACTCCGGTCGCCTCGAGGCCGGCACCGCGGTGCTGAACTCGGTCAAGGGCAAGAAGGAGCGCATCGGCAAGATCTACCGCATGCACGCGAACAAGCGTGAGGAGATCGCGTCGGTGGGCGCCGGTGACATCGTCGCCGTCATGGGTCTGAAGCAGACCACCACGGGTGAGACGCTCTGTGACGAC
The DNA here is from genome assembly GCF_044751305.1 of Streptomyces sp. NPDC088725. Taxonomy (NCBI): domain Bacteria; kingdom Bacillati; phylum Actinomycetota; class Actinomycetes; order Kitasatosporales; family Streptomycetaceae; genus Streptomyces; species Streptomyces sp. NPDC088725. The sequence goes on along the minus strand of NZ_JBIVLO010000003.1, from coordinate 468,884 downwards.
AAGCAGCCGGTGATCCTGGAGTCCATGGACTTCCCGGCGCCGGTCATCCAGGTCGCCATCGAGCCGAAGTCCAAGGGTGACCAGGAGAAGCTGGGTGTAGCCATCCAGCGTCTCTCGGAGGAGGACCCCTCCTTCCAGGTTCACTCGGACGAGGAGACCGGCCAGACCATCATCGGTGGTATGGGCGAGCTTCACCTCGAGGTGCTGGTCGACCGTATGCGGCGCGAGTTCCGCGTCGAGGCGAACGTCGGTAAGCCGCAGGTCGCCTACCGTGAGACGATCCGCAAGACCGTCGAGCGCGTGGACTACACGCACAAGAAGCAGACCGGTGGTACCGGCCAGTTCGCGAAGGTGCAGATCGCGCTCGAGCCCATCGAGGGCGGCGAAGCGACCTACGAGTTCGTGAACAAGGTCACCGGTGGCCGCATCCCCCGTGAGTACATCCCCTCGGTGGACGCCGGTGCGCAGGAGGCCATGCAGTTCGGCATCCTCGCCGGCTACGAGATGGTGGGCGTCCGCGTCACCCTTCTCGACGGTGGTTACCACGAGGTCGACTCCTCGGAGCTGGCCTTCAAGATCGCCGGTTCGCAGGCGTTCAAGGAGGGTGCCCGCAAGGCGTCCCCCGTGCTCCTCGAGCCGATGATGGCCGTCGAGGTCACCACGCCCGAGGACTACATGGGCGATGTGATCGGCGACCTGAACTCCCGCCGTGGCCAGATCCAGGCCATGGAGGAGCGCAGTGGCGCCCGCGTCGTGAAGGGCCTCGTGCCCCTCTCGGAGATGTTCGGCTACGTCGGAGACCTCCGCAGCAAGACCTCGGGTCGCGCAAGCTACTCGATGCAGTTCGACTCCTACGCCGAGGTTCCCAGGAACGTCGCCGAGGAGATCATCGCGAAGGCCAAGGGCGAATAACTCTTCGGAGTTGAACCTTTAGCCTTGTCACCGGCAAGCCCTGGGGCATTCCCTCCGTATCCCGGAGGTAGTGCCCCGGGCCCCGGCATCCCAGCAAAGATCACCTGGCGCCGATGAGTAAGGCGTTCCAGAACCACTCCACAGGAGGCCCCCAGTGGCGAAGGCGAAGTTCGAGCGGACCAAGCCGCACGTCAACATCGGCACCATCGGTCACATTGACCACGGTAAGACGACCCTCACGGCCGCCATTACCAAGGTGCTGCACGACGCGTACCCGGACCTGAACGAGGCCTCGGCCTTCGACCAGATCGACAAGGCTCCCGAAGAGCGCCAGCGCGGTATCACCATCTCCATCGCGCACGTCGAGTACCAGACGGAGTCGCGTCACTACGCGCACGTCGACTGCCCGGGTCACGCTGACTACATCAAGAACATGATCACCGGTGCTGCCCAGATGGACGGCGCCATCCTCGTGGTCGCCGCCACCGACGGCCCGATGCCGCAGACCAAGGAGCACGTGCTCCTGGCCCGCCAGGTCGGCGTTCCGTACATCGTTGTCGCCCTGAACAAGGCCGACATGGTGGACGACGAGGAGATCCTGGAGCTCGTCGAGCTCGAGGTTCGTGAGCTGCTCTCCGAGTACGAGTTCCCGGGCGACGACCTTCCGGTCGTCAAGGTCTCGGCGCTCAAGGCGCTCGAGGGTGACAAGGAGTGGGGCCAGACCGTCCTCGACCTGATGAAGGCCGTCGACGAGTCCATCCCGCAGCCCGAGCGTGACGTCGAGAAGCCGTTCCTCATGCCGATCGAGGACGTCTTCACGATCACCGGTCGTGGCACCGTCGTCACCGGTCGTATCGAGCGTGGTGTCCTCAAGGTCAACGAGACCGTCGACATCGTCGGTATCAAGCAGGACAAGACCACCACCACGGTCACCGGTATCGAGATGTTCCGCAAGCTGCTCGACGAGGGCCAGGCCGGTGAGAACGTCGGTCTGCTCCTCCGTGGCATCAAGCGCGAGGACGTCGAGCGCGGCCAGGTCATCATCAAGCCGGGTTCGGTCACGCCGCACACCGAGTTCGAGGCGCAGTCCTACATCCTGTCGAAGGACGAGGGTGGCCGTCACACCCCCTTCTTCAACAACTACCGCCCGCAGTTCTACTTCCGTACCACGGACGTGACCGGCGTCGTGACCCTCCCCGAGGGCACCGAGATGGTCATGCCGGGCGACAACACCCTCATGACGGTCGCGCTGATCCAGCCGGTCGCCATGGAAGAGGGCCTGAAGTTCGCCATCCGTGAGGGTGGCCGGACCGTGGGCGCCGGCCAGGTCACCAAGATCCTCAAGTAATTTTTGAAGATCTGACCTGGTAGCTTCACACCAGATCAAAGGAAGGGCCCGTACGACTTCGGTCGTACGGGCCCTTCTGCTGTGCGGGGTCCGGCTCTCCTGTGCGGGGGCCGGCCCCCCGTCTGTGCGTTACCACCACGCCGGCTGCCGCGCGTGCCGGTGCGTGGCCGGGCTATCCGTCGAACACCGCGTCCAGGTCTTCCAGGGCGTACTCGCCGTAGTCGAACGCCGCTGCCAGCTCTGTCAGCGAGGCGTACTGCTCACCGGTGATCGTGAAGTAGGGCTGAGAATGTGGCGCGTTCGGCAGGGCGCGGACCAGGAGCCGGAAGGCGAGGTCGGGCGTGCACGTGTCGACCGCCTCTTCCAGCGCGTCGCCGACCTCTGGGGGAAGGTCCCCACGCGTCTCTCCCAGCACCGCCCGCACCCGGTCGGCGAGCTCCCACCCTTCGTGGAGATCCGCCTCCGCCAGTGCCGCCCCGGACGGCGCGCGCGACAGCCAGACGTCACACAGCCCGACGATGTGCCGCATCCACCCGGTGCTGTCGGCGGCCCCGTCCCTCCGGTAGAAATTCGGCCCGCTGTCCGTGCACGTCCGCCAGATCGCATCGATTCGGCCGGCGTCCAACCCGGCCGCGAGCCGCTGCGCGTCCCGGCGTACGAGAAGCACGGTCTCGGGGGCGAGGTCTTCCACGAAGTGGTACTTCACCACCGCGGTAGGTGTCGGGCCGTCGTGGTACGCGTCCTGGTGGAAGAAGCTCATCAGCCAGGGGAGGCCGAACATGAACGGGGCGGCCTTGCCGGGGCGGGGCCGGTTGCGGGGCTCGCCGTCCGGGAGGTCCACCGGACGGCTTTTTCTCGGCCGATCTTCAGCGGTCCTGGCTCCGCCCCTTACCCAGAAGGCTGGGCGACAACAGACCGCTCACAAGCCCCGCGACAATGAAGATCAGAACCCATTGCCACAGAGGTTCCCCATGCACGATTCCGACAGCTGACGCAAGAGCCCCTACCGTATCGGCGTCTTCTTTCTCATTGGCTGATTCACCCGCTCTGTCGCAGTCTTTTCCTAATTTGACCGTCTGAGGAACGAATAAATCAAATAGGCTCCGCCCGCCAGCATGAGTGTACCTAGGCCTATGTATATTGCTTGATGATCCCCGCTCTGTGATGCACCCTCGAAAATAGCGCCAAATCCCACCCCTAGCACGATAATTGTAAATATGATGAAGTTTCTCTCGGGAGCATTCTTCATTTGATCCTTTCGTGATGCGAGAGGCGTGGTTGAGCGAAGCAGCCCGAGACTGGGCCTAGTGCCGGGTGTCCATCCTGTGCAGCCGCGATGAGGCGAGGTAGGCGGCCGGTGTAGCCGAGGGGGCGATGCCGACCGCTCCCGGAGCTGCGCTAGGTGGAAAGGGCCTGTGCGAAGCGCTCTGCCTCGTTGCTGTATCGCGGAGCCACGGAGTACTCCGTTGTCCTCCTGCCGGAAATGCTGCTGAGCTGCAGCCGCCGCCGGTTGAGCGACAGGAGAACTCGGCATGGTTCATTCCGCTGGATCCGCCAAAGGATCTCGTCGGGCCGGCTCGTGAGCCTGTTGTAGGAGAACGCCATGGCGTGGGAGCTTGAGAGCCCGAGCACACACCCGCGAAAGAGGAGACCATATGGCAGCGGGCCTGCGGGGTAACGGACTGGGAACGCTGTCTCAAGCGTCTCGCCGTCAGGAAGCAGAGCTTGTAGGTCCTTGGCGGACCAGGTGAGTTCCATGACTACTGCTCTCCTCCAGTCGCAGAACCTGGTTGAGCGAGGCGGGCTGTGGTCTCGCTGCAGTACAGGGTGTCGGTCTTGGTACGGCTCCGACGGGTCGAGTTAGGCGTTGGCGTGGCCGAAGGTTGGATTGGGTCGGCGACGGGGGTGGCGGGTTCGGCGCGGGTGCTGTCGTTGGGGCGGTTGTCCCGCCAGCCCCGCATCGTGCGGGGGCGAGGAGGATGGGCGGGGCGCCTTGATGGGTGATGAGGCGGTGGTACGGGTTCCCGCCGGATCCCGTGCGAATCCCTTGTGACGTCCGCCAGTTGTTGTGTGGGTGGTGCCATCAAGGCTTTGGCCGACGCAAGGCGCGTAAGTGGTGAGGTGGCGGACATTCCGTTCGCCTCGCGCCCAGTCGCGCCGTCAGCGTCCGACGGTCAGTGGTCTCCCAGAACGGCGAACGCGAAGGCGAGGCGGCGGTCTAGCCAGTCGGCGGGGATCTTCACTTCGGCACCTTCTTGGGAGGTCATGACGACCTTGTTGTCCGCGTGCCATTCGAGAGTCCGGTGCCTGGGGGACCGTTCACCGCCGTCCCCGCCGCTGATTGCGGAACCCACAAGGCCAAGGGCAAGTACGACGGCGACGCGGCCGACGTTTTCCGCTGTGGAACTGCCGCTGCCCAGTTCGTTGCGACCGATGATCTCCGGGTGCCCGGGCTGGTCGATGCGCCAGGTGTGCCGGAAGGGGCGTCGTGGGGGGATGCGCCGGAGTGTTCCGATGATGTGGCCCTGGCCGTCGCGGACCGTATGGTGCCGCTCCCCGTCGACTTCGTTGGGGGCGTCGACGGAGCAGAGCAGGCGTTGGGCCCCAGGGTCCTCGTAGAGAGCGATACCAGGCTCGGCCGGCTGCTCGGCGCTCCTGGATCTGGGCGCGAGGTAGGCGCAGGGCGCGTTGACCCGGTAATCCCTGCCGTTCTTGGGCACCCGTATCGCTCGTGGCCCGAAGACGGCGCGCTTGCGCTTGGTCGTAGGGGGCCGTTCCACGTTGCTGACGATGAACTGGTAGACGTTCGCCCACGCGACGGGCTCCACCGGGGGTTCCTCGACCTTTTTGCCCCTGCCGAACGCCATGTGTCGCCTCCTGGACCGGACTTGGTGCTGTGACACTCAGACCCTAACGGTCGAGGCACGTGGAGGCCGTCGTGTCTCGGGACGGCCGTTACCGCCGCCTCGGCGTCTGCGCGAGTTGGCCCAGATTGGTTGGGACGGGTATTGATAATCGGGCCCGCGGCTGAAGTACTGTTTCGACACCTCATCCCTCGAACGCTGGTTGCGCTCTTCGGGAGTCGCGGAACGGCCAGGGCTTCGTCGGTGTCGCGCCACGTCGCGTAATGCGCCAGCGTACGCGGGGCTGCCCTCGTCATCAGGCAGCGAGATCACCCGTGGCCGACCTCCTTTCATCCTGAAACCGCAGCTCGCGCCAGTCGAGGCCGTTCACAGCCCAGATATCTCCTTGAGAAAGTTTCAGGAGAATGTCGATTACTTCATCCCATGAGTCGAAGGTAATTTTTCCTGTAATCACAGAGAGGTCCTCAGTGTTACCCGACCCGGCGTCGGTCGGCGAAAGCACTGATGCACCATCCTGACTCGTGCTGCAATGAACTATCTGAGCGTTCATCATTTGCCATCGTTTGCAGACGTGAGTCGATCGCCCGAAGGTGCGCCTCGCCGGGGTCATCGACGGATGGCCCCATAACGTCACGCATGAAGTGAGACATGAATTCACCTTCTGTGCGGGCGCTTCAACGGTGGAACAGGAGAGAGATGTTCGTTCGGAGGAAGGGATCCTGCAATGCATGGAAGCGGAAAAGTACCTGAAGGTAACGCTGGGCAGGGGGGCGGGCTCGACCTGGATGAAATCGAAGAGGCGTGTTCGGCGGCTACACCTGGCCCGTGGTTCGTCAGGAACGTCGATGATGACTACGCCATGAACCTCGTTGCCGTCAGCACCGTGGAAGATACGGGGCGCGGAGAGAGGTGGCCCGCGTTCGACCATGGCGAGATGATCGCCGCGACGTTGGTTCAGCACCCTCGCTACGTGGATTGCGCGGACGGCCTGTGGGACGAGAACGCGGCGTTCATTGCCATGGCGCGGGATGCGGTGCCGCGCCTCGTGGAGGAAGTGAAGCGTCTTCGACGGTTGCTCGCCTCCGCCGACGAGTGATCTTCCGCGTGGCCTTCGTACGCAGACGGACTCGCAATGCCGGGGGTGGTGGTGCCTGGGTGAGGCAGTCGCGGCATTTTCCTGGTGTGGGGGCGCGGTAGGCGCGGTCGCAGTTTTCGCAGTTCTGGAGGGGGTCGGGGCGGGCGGTGATGCGGGCTGTGGGGAGGGGTGGTGGGAGTTGGTCGGTGAGGCGGTGGGCGAGGAGTGCGGCGGGGTGGCGTGGTTCGGTGGGGAGGCCGTTGGTGAGGGTGTGGTGTACGGCGTCGGGGGTGGCGCCGCGTTCGAGCCAGGCGGCTACGGCTGGGGCGAGGCGGTGTACGTCGCGTTCGGGGAGCAGGAGTTGGGGTGCGTCGCGGTGGAGGCTTGCCAGGAGGGTGATGGCGGTGGTGTGGCGTTCGGGGTCGTGGGCCTGCGGTGCGGGCAGCGGGGGCGGTGTGGGGCGAGCTTGCGCGGGCGGTGTGGGTGCTGGCGTGGGTGCGGGTTCTGGGGCGGCCGGGGGAGCGGTGGGGGTCGGGTCTGGTGCTGCGGGCGTGTGTGTGGGGCTTGTTGGGCGCGTGGGGTGGGATGGGGCCGGTCGTCGTGCGGCACGGGGCGCGGTCGGTGTCGTCGGGCCGCCGGGTGCGGTGCGCGGGCGCTGCTGATGCCGGGCGGGCGCACCGGACGAGGGCCGAACGGAGGCGCCTGATCTGCTGGACGACGGGCGGGCGGGCCTGGGTTCGCCGGGCTGCGTCTGCGTCTGCGCCTGTGCCAGACCGGATCCGTGCGCGGCGGCTTCTCGGGCGAGGCGGGCGCGGGTGGCTTCTGGGTGGTTGTACGAGATGGTGCGGGTGATGATCCGGCCGTCGGGTGTGTGGTCGAGGGTTCGTTCGAGGTAGCCGTGGGCTTCCAACTCCCGCAGGGCGGAGGAGATTCGGTCGCGTCCCTCGGTGAATTTCCTGGCCAGGGTGATGATGTCGACGGACGCGCCGTCGGGCAGGGACTGGATGTGTGTGGCCAGTCCGATCGCGGTCAGGGAGAGCTCGCGGTGCTGGGCGAGGTGGTTGCCGATGATCGTGAACCGCTGGCGGTGCGTTTCGTTCATCTTGGTGACTCCACGGGGGGATCGTGGAACCACACGTCGGGCGCGCGAGGGCGCGCTAAAGTTCTGTTCAGCCATCGGGAAGCTACTTCTTCCTTGGTGGTCAGGCCTCCGATCGGGATTGCAGTCCCGGCCGGGGGCCATTTCTGTTTGCGGTTGTTTGGGCTGAGCTTGCCTCGCCGATGGCCCTCCGCGCCAGCTGAGTTGGGTGAGATCACCCGTGCGAGTGACCGGGAACCCGAGGTCACAGACGGTGGGTTGGGTTGGGTGGGTTGTTCTTTCTCTTTTCAGTCCTCTGTAGGTATATGCGCCGCCCCGCCGTCGAACTCGTCACCGGGTGACGGGTTTCCGGCATCCGGTACACGGCCACCCGAACCCTCCTATCCCGGGCTCGGATCCAGCTCCGCCCAGACCGTCTTGCGTGGCACGGGCCCCGGCGTTACCACCCAGCGGTCGGCCGGTGCCTCGACGATCAGCAGCCGTGTCCGGACTCGGCGGTGTCGGCCGGCGCGGCCGCAGTACCCGGCGCGGGCAGAAGCTGCTCGTCGCAGGCATCTGACACCTCGATCCGCAGAAGCGCGCCGCCGTGGACGTGAGGCCCAGTCCGAAGTCCCGGCCGGGAACGCGTGCGTGGACGGTGGCGTTGGCCGACGGCTCGGTGACGATCTGCGCGGCCGCCTCGCACGGCAGCCCCCACGCGCCGAGATGCGCGGTGGTCGGCAGCCATAGCAGCAACGACGGCCCGGCATGCGTCGAGGTCGCGGCTGTGTCCGGTGCCCTCCGTGTCCGTGACTCCAAGAACGTGCCGGGTCCGCAGCTCGGTTTCGCGTCCGACGCGTGGGCGGCTTTTGTCCCATACGGGTCGGAGAGCTGAACCACCCACTCGCGCCCCGGCGCCCGGACCACTCGGGCACAGGGCCCGTTGCTGTCCCAAGAACACCGATAAAAACGCCGGTCCGGATGGTCTCCTCCGTTTCGGCCGCCGCCGCGAGAAGGGTGGTGCGGTCCGCCGTCTCTTCTCTACCTTTGTCACCCGAGGTACCTACCGGGTGCCCGTCGTGACCTCGTGGATCGACGGCGCCGAGGCGGCCGTCCAGACCTCCCAGCCGTCGAATGGCCGACGGGCCCCGCCCGATTCGGGGGCGCGCCGGGCAGCGGTGGCAAGCTGTCCGGTGACGCTGCCGCGCAAGGGAATCGCATCTCTTCAAGAGGAACGGAGCGGCACCTCATGAGTGACGTCGTAAGGGTCGGCCTGGTCGGTGTCGGGATCATCGCGAAGACGCATCTCGAGGTCCTGGCCGAACGGTCCGAAGTCGCCCTGGACTTCACCGTCGATCCGGACCATTCGCGCGCGCCGGCCTTCCGCGGCGGTGAGCCGCCCCACTACAGCGGGCTGGCCGACGCGCTCGCGGAACACAGTCCCGACCTGGTCGTGATCGCCACTCCCACCGACACCCACGCGGAGCTGGCTGTCCAGGCGCTGACCCTGTCCGGGGCCCGTGTGCTGGTCGAGAAGCCGCTCGTCCACGACCTCCCGTCGCTGGCCCGGCTGCGCGCCCTGGAGGAGGCGGTCGACGTGCGGGGCCGTCTGTTCACCGCGTACCACTTCGCGTTCTCGCCGGAGGTCCGCTGGGCCGCGCGGCAGCTCGCCGCGCACCCGGAATGGGGGCCGGTCACGGGCATCACGTCGGCTTTCTACGACCCATACGTACTCCGCCGCGAGCAGGCGGTCGCCTCGTACACGTCCAGCTGGATGGACTCGGGGGTGAACCAGCTCAGCATGCTCGCCCGCTTCGTTGATCTCACCGCCCTCGACTCCGCGCGGAGTCTGGACGGCGGCGCCAGTGCGTGGTGCACCGCGAGCTACCGCTCGCGCGGCACCGTGGGCACGGCCCGGCTGCGCAGCAGCTGGCTCACCGGCTACAGCAGTAAGGAGTCGGCGCTCACCTTCGGCCGTTCCGGCGTGGAGCTGTGGATCGACCACACCGCGATGACCGGCTTCGCGGCCCGGGACGGCGAACTGCTGGCCACACACGGCGACGACGGCGCGACGCCCAGGAAGATCGCGCACTACCGGCCGCTGTACGCATCCCTGCTGTCCGGCAGCCCCGATCCGGTCCTGGGCTTCGCCACGGCCGAGACCATTACGGAGATCCATCACACGAAGCCTGCGCCGTCGCCCGTGAGCGGCGGCCCGGGGTGACAGTTCCCTGTGCCGGGACGGCGCGCTGGATCCGGTCTCCGGCCGGCGCTCGGCCGGGGCGGTGAGCCGGTCGGCGCGTCGCACGGTCGGGCCTGGCGATGCCGAACGAGGCTCGCCCCGCGGCCGAGGTCCTTGCGGAGATCCATCACGCGACTCCCGCGCACGCGCCCGTGGAGCGCGGCACGCTGGGTTCAGTAAACGCGTGAAAGTTACTCCGGGAGTATGAAAACCCCTCGTTCCACCACATCGGGGAGGATGCGAGCGGCTGCCCGGAAGTCGTTGTCGTCGTGGAGGACGACCAGACCGTGGTGCGCCGCCGATGCGCAGACAAGCCAGTCGACCGGGGACAGGCTCTGGTGCTGCCCACGCTGGGCGAGCCGGTACTGGGCTGCCTCGATCCAGTCCCAGGCCCGTTTCGGCACCGGCACGTCGGGATGGAGATCAGTGAACATCTCGGTCATCTGGTCGTACTCGTCGAGGCTGCGAGCTGATTGTCGGAACTCGGTGCGCTGTGGAGCACATGATCCGATCGCTCCTTCGTCAAGCTCGTGCCCCCACACATCATTCAGCTTGCGGTCGCGCTGAAGACGCCAGACGGCGGTGGAGTCGGCGAGATAGCGGATCACGGTCAGGCGGCTCCTGTCTCCGTCTCCTGGCTGTAGGGGGCACCCTTTTCCGCGGCATGGCGCCGCAGGAACGCTGCTTCGTCCCAGTGCTGGGCACTCTCCAGATGGCGCAGCCTCCTCTCGGTGCGTTGACGCCTCTCCGCGTATTCACGCAACGCGATGTTCACGGTCTCCTTCTTGGTCTTGGCGCCGGACAGCCGCATCGCCTCTGTGAGCGCCTCGTCATCGATGTCGATTTGGGTGGCGGACATGACATACCTCCGGTTCCGGGCTTCCCATGCTCCATACAAAGGTAAGCCATCATGCATACAAAGCTCGCGGTGATCAGGAGGAAGCGCGCAAACCGGAGCGGTCAATGGCGATCAATGTCGGCCCCGCCCGTCCCCGGCGCGATGGGCCGGTCGTCCCGCACCCCGATCCCGGCCCGCCATGTCCTCGCACACGTGCTCTACTCTTTGGGCGCTTGATCGAGTTCGATTAAATTGGCTGTCCGGCAAGGAGTTTGACCGTGGAGATGACCGCGAACGTTCTGGTGGGCCTGGTGGCCGCCCTCCACGTCTACATCCTGGTCCTGGAGATGTTCCTGTGGGAGCGCCCGCCGGGCCGCGGCCTCTCCGGGCTCGACGCCGACATGGCCCGCGCGAGCGCGCCGCTCGCCGCCAACCAGGGCCTGTACAACGGCTTCCTGGCCGCGGGGCTGATATGGGGCCTGGTCGAGAGCGACCCGACGGGTTTCCACGTCCAGGTCTTCTTCCTCTGCTGCGTAGTGGTCGCCGGTGTGTACGGCGGTGTCACGGCGAACCGGCGGATCCTGGTGGCCCAGGCGCTGCCCGGCGCGCTGGCGCTGGCGGCCGTACTCGTCGCGGGCTGACTTCCGGCTTGGAGCGCGGGGAGGTCGCGTGCCGCGTCCCCCATGAGTGAGGCCGCGGCACGCGGTCCCGAGCGCCCCAGCAGATCGAGCCGGGCGCACGCGCCGCCGGTACCCGCCGTCCCGGAGCCAGAATCCGCGCGGTGGCGGGCAGACGGACGCGCCTGGCGCCCCGGCGGGGTGGGGAGAGCGGCGCGGTGAACGCCTCTACAGAGGACGGGCGTTGGAGCCGGACGAGGGAATCGGGTCTCCGCTCGCCCCACGGCGGTTCGAGGACCGAGCAGTCAGTCGGGCCAGGGCGGCTGTCACGAGTGCGGTCGTTCCGGTCTCCAGGGTGAGGCGGACGCTGGGCAGGTAGCGGGACGAGTGGTTGCCGGGCAGACCACGGAATTTCTCGGCGGCTCCGGTGCCTGGCGCGGCCGCCCACTGCGCGGGGCCGACGGCGCCGAGCATCCAGTAGCCGCCGCGGATGCCGGCACGGCCGTGGAGATGGGCGCCCGCACCGGTGAGGAGCGGGAAGTCCTCGGTGGCCGAGGTGGCGGGCCAGCCGGTGACCCGGGCGGCGCCGAAGGCGGCCACGTGGGCGGAGCGGATGGCGGTCGTGACGTCCGGGTCGGCGAGGGTGACCGCGGAACGGGACGACTCCGTGACAGTGACCCCCGGCGGCAGGGCCGCCGAACTGGCCTCGGCCCGGGCCACGCGTTCCACGGCCGAGGCGGCACGGTCGAGGGCCGCTTCGGAGAAGGCGCGGACGGTGACGCGCAGCACGGCTCGCGAGGCGATCACGTTCCCCGTGTCCGCGGTCCGCAGCGAGGAGGCGGTGACGACCAGCCGCTCGGCGGGGTCGGTCTCGCGGGCCGCGACGGCGGAGAGGCGCGTCACGACGCCGGCCGCGGCCAGCAGCGGGTCGGCGGTGAGGTGCGGGGCGGCGGAGTGGCCGCCGTCGCCCTCGAAGCACACCTCCAGCGTTCGGCTGCCGGCCAGTACCGGGCCGTCGGCGTGGGCCACCATGCCTGCGGGGAAGGACGCCGTGTGCTGCGCGAGGACCACGTCGGGCGGGGTGATCCGGTCGTACAGACCGTCCTCCAGCATGGCCCTGGCACCGCTGAGGGTTTCCTCGGCGGGTTGGCCGACGACAAGAAGGGTGCCCCGCCAGCCGTCCCGCCGTGCCGCGAGCCAGCGAGCGGCGGCCGCCGCGCAGGCCAGGTGGGCGTCGTGGCCGCAGGCGTGCATCACGGGGACGGGCTGCCCGTCCGGCCCCGGGGCGGTGACGGTACTCGCATAGGGGACACCGGTCCGCTCGGCCACGGGCAGGGCGTCGAGTTCGGCGCGCAGGAGGACGGCCGGGCCGTCGCCGTTGGTGAGTTCGGCGGCGACGCCATGGCCGCCGAGGCCGCGCAGTACGCGGAAGCCGTCCGTCTCGAGCCAGTCCGCGAAGCGGGCAGCGGTGCGGCGTTCGGCGCCGGAGAGCTCGGGATGCCGGTGCAGGTCGAGGTACAGCTCGGTGGCGGACGGCAGCAGGGTGTTCAGTCCGGGCAGGGCGTGTTCATGAACGGAGCGGTCGGAGCCCGTGGTCGTACCGGGTCTGTCGTGGTCGCTGGTCACGGGCGGGACTCCTGAGGTTGGCCGGGCGCACGTGGGCGGGGAGGGGATGGTGGAGTGGCGCGCGAGAGGGACGGATTCAGTGATCAGCTGTACGCCGGACGGGCCCGGTGGAACGCGGTCCGACGGCGGCGCTTCGGCGGAATGGCAGGTGGCACCGGTGACACAGGGGGACGGGCAGGCGCAGCGCCGGAGACGGCCGTCGGCGGAGCTGCCGGGGTGCGGGTGCGGAGGTGCCAGCGGGGTGACAGCGGAGAGCCAGGGCCTTGATATCGGTGTCGCGTAGAAAGGTGGAGCCCGAAGTCTTGGCCTCCGGCAGGTTCAGCGCATCGTCGGCCGGGACCGTCCCGGTCGGCAGCTGTTCCCCGGACTCACAAGGAGACACCATGGCTGACAACACCCTCGCCTCTCTCGCCCAGGAGATCCTGGACCTCGAGTCGGAGACCTTCGAGATCACCGATTACTCGGACGCCAGCGAGGTCATGCTCGGCTCCTCCACAAGCTGCTCCTCCACCAGCACCTGCTCCAGCACCACCAGCACCACCTCCTGCACCGCCTGACGCCAGTCGGCGGGATCGACGGTCCCCGGCGCGTGACATACGCGCCGGGGACCGTCTGTGCCCGGTGTACGGTGCTCCGCCCGGACTCCGGCGGTCACGGGAACGGGTGCGGCACCCGCCGCAGGTCCTCCTCCCGCAGGGGCGCGGGAACCAGGCCGGCGCGGTGCGGCGCGGTCCGCAGGCGCGGCATGTGCAGGGCACGCTGCCGCAGCCAGCCGAAGTCGATCGGCAGCAGTCCGGGGGCGAGGGTGGCCACCGTACGCAGTCCCATCCGGCGCTGCTCCGGCGTGGTCTGGTCGACGGCGATGACGTCGCAGCCGGCGCCGCCGAGCAGGTCGCGCAGGAGCAGGAGGTCGTCGCGGAGGTCCGCGGTGCGCGGACGGTCCTCCTCCCAGCCGGTGAACAGCTCGGCGAGCGAACCGACGCGGGGCGGGGCGAGATAGCTCGCGGCGTGCCGGCGCATCGAGGGCAGCCCGAACAGCGCCGCGTGGTCCGGCAGGCGCTTGACGAGGTCGAAGTCCTCTGCCATGGCGGCGAGTTCGGCGGGCCGTTCGGCGACCTGGCCGGGCAGGTGCGGGATGTAGGTAAGGATCTCGGAGACGGCGGACTCGACGGCGGTCTCCGGGTCGAAGGAGGCGCCGGCCGCGAACGCCATGGTTCCCGGCCCGTCGTCACGGCGGACCGCGAGGCCGGTGACGACGGGCACCGGCAGGTCCACGCGGTTGTCGAAGACATGGACGTCGTAGCCCTGGAGCGCGGCCCGCGCCACCATCGCCCGCACCTTCGGACCACGCACCGAGGCCAGGTCGATCTCCCGCAGGGGCAGGTCGCCGTACCAGCCGAGCAGGAAGGCGTCCCGTTCGATGAGCTCCAGGAGGCCGAAGAACACGGCCTCTTCCCATGTCCCGCCGGTGGCGCAGCCGTTGGAGCACTCGAACACGAAGTTGTCCTCGCGGGTGCCCGCGCTGTAGTACACGAGCCGGGCCGGTACGAGCACCGGACGCGCATCGCGCAGCGACCAGCCGGTGACCCACGGCAGGGGCCGGGCCGGGTCGAACGGCTCGACCATCGGGTCCCGCGCGTAGGTGCGGGGTGCGTAGATTCCGCACACGCGCGGGTCGAGGGCCTGGTCGCCGAGTTCGTCGAGGGAGGCGGTGACGACCGGGGCCCGGTGGCGGCGGTGGGTGCCCGCGTACCGTTCCAGACCTTCCAGGAAAGCCAGGTCGCGGCTGGTCGCGTAGGAGTTGGCCTGGCCGCTCCAGGTGACGTCGGTGAGTCCGGCGTAGCCGCGCATGAAGACGCTGCCGGCGACCGGCGCGGTGGTGGGCGAGGTGACGTCGATCCAGGTGCCGCCGCCGAGCACCCCGCACAGCGGATTGGCGAGGCCCTTGACCGGCAGGGGGTAGTCGGCCGGGCCCCGCAGCCGGTAGGCGTCCGGGTGCGGCTTCGGGCGGGAGGACGGTGGCGCCGGGACGGCTTCCGCCGCGGCCTGTCGCGCGGCCTCCTCGGTGAACGGACGGCAATTGGGGCACATCGGCTCGGGCACGATCGGGAAGGTGCGTACCCGGAGGGTGTCCAGGTCGAGTTCGGTGATCCGCGGGAGTGCGGTGTCGGCGCCCTCGGCGGTGTGCCGGGCGGCGCCGGTGGTGATGAGGCGGTACAGGGACCACGCGGCGTCCACGGCGTGGTCCGGCAGAACGGGCCACCGGCCTGCCGCGGTGGTCTCCGTACCGGTCTCCAGCGCCTCACGTTCGGTGCGGGTGCGCAGCCGCTGACGACGCATGGCCAGGCAGGTTCCACACGCGGGACCGGCGTCGGGGGCACCGCCCCAGGGGCCGAGCAGGATGGCCTGGGCGGTGAGGTGGACGAGGGCCGCGCTCGGAGGCACGGGCCGCTCGTCCGGGTGGGCGGCCGTTCCCGTGGGCCCGGGCAGGTCGGGCCGGTGGCCGAGGACGTTGGCGTCGCCGATGCGGGAGACGGCCGGCGCGGGCAGGCCGGCCGCCGCGGCGCGGCCCGCCAGGCGGGACTGGAGTTCCGCGCGTGCGGCCTCCAAGGGGGAGGCGGCCTGCGCCGCGACGGCGGTCATGGCCGGTTGCTCCAGCGGAAGATCCGAGTGGCGACCAGCCCGAAGACCAGGGCGAACACGACGAGTCCCGCGCAGTCCACGGCGATGTCGCCGAGGTCTCCGCGACCGCCGAAGGCGTCGGTGAGCCCGTCATTGAGGTAGTGCAGAGGCAGCACCTTGGCGACCGAACGCAGCCAGTCCGGCATGAGGTCGTCGGGGAAGAACGAGCCGGAGAGGAAGGCCATGGGCACCATCACGATGTTGGCGATGGCCGCGACCGCCTCCGGGGTGTTGGCGATGCTGCCGACGACCAGCCCCATGGCGAGGAAGGCGGTGACGCCCAGCACCAGCAGCGGAGCCGCCGCCCACCAGGGCCCGTTGAGCCGCAGGCCGAAGAACGGCAGCAGGGCGACGGCGGTGAAGAACACCGTCTGCACGAGGGCGACGCCCAGCGCCACGGTCCAGCGGGAGGCGAGCAGGGTGCGCAGCGGGGTCGGGGTCCGCCAGATGAGGCGGAGCAGGTCGTCCCGGCGCCACTGCATCAGGGCGAAGGCGACGGAGAACACCGCCGCGTTGCCCACGCCCCACGAGAGCACGCCCGGGGCTATGTAGTTGATGGACGACAGCCCGCCGTCGACCTGCTGGCCCTGGAAGATGAGGCCGAAGAGGACCAGGAAGGCGAGCGGGAAGGCGAAGGTGAAGAAGAGGGTCGTCTTGTCGCGCACGCTCGCGACGTAGGTGGCCCTGGTCAGTGCGGCGTAGGCGCTCAACGGTGGTGCTCCGATCCGGTGCCGGTCAGCGACAGGTAGGCGTCTTCGAGGGTGGGGGTGCGGACGGTGACCGTGCCGATGTCCACGAGGTCACCGAGGACGGTGAGGACGCGGTGGGGGACGGTCGTCTCCAGGGCGAGGTCGTTGTTCTCCACGGTGGCCCGGTCCACGCCGTCCAGCGCGAGCGCCGCCTCGCGGGAGAGCCCGGCGGCGGGGACGAGCAGCCGGGTGGGGGCGGCGAGGGAGCGGATGAGGTTGCGGGGCGTGTCGAGCGCGACGACCCGGCCGCCGGCGATGATCGCCACCCGGTCGCAGAGCGCCTCGGCCTCCTCCAGGTGGTGGGTGGTGTAGATGATCGTGCGCCCCTCGGCGCGCAACGAGCGCAGCACGTCGCACAGTTCGCGCCGCGCCTCCGGGTCGAGGGCGGCCGTCGGTTCGTCCAGGAAGATCAGCTCGGGTTCGTGGAGCAGCGCGGTGGCGACCGCGAGGCGCTGGCGCTGACCGCCGGAGAGGTGGTCTATGCGGGCGTTCTCCTTCTCGGTGAGGCTGACGCGCTCCAGCGCGGTGGTCGCGGCGGCCGGGTCCACGCCGTAGAGCGCCGCGACCGTGCGCAGGTGCTCCCCGGCGGTGAGGCGGGCGAAGAACGCCGCCGCCTGCGTCTGCACCCCGATGCGGGCCAGCAGCGCGGTGTCGCGCGGCCAGGGGCTCTGCCCGAAGACGGTCGCGGTGCCGGAGTCGGCCTCGCGCATGCCCCCGACGATCTCCACCAGCGTGGTCTTGCCGGCGCCGTTCGGGCCGAGGATGCCGAAGAACTCGCCCTGCCGTACGTCGAGGCTGACGCTGTCCAGAGCCGTCACCTCCCCGTACCGCTTGGTGATGCCGTCCAGGGCGACGACCGTTTCGGTGGCGGTCTTGCCGGGGACGGCCCCGGTCTTGCTCTCGGGTGTGCTCATTGCCTCTTTCCTCGGGTTGTTCCATGGGCTCGGGACGTCCGGGAGCGGTCCGGCCCCCATGGACGGGGCGTCGTGCCCCGGCGTAACGGTGGGGCGTGTGGTGGGGCTGAGGTCCGGGCGCTCCGGGGAGGAGGCGGGGCCGCGTCCACCGGCTGCTTCCGCGGAGACGGGCGCGCCGGTCGCGGGCGGCGGGGTGCGCCGGGACCGGCCGAACGAGCCGAGGGCCCACAGGAGCAGTACGGCGGCGAGCAGGGCGGCGGGCAGCCACCAGGCCAGGGTCGCGAGGCCGTCCGGCAGGACGGCGCGCAGTGCGGCGCCGCACAGGGCCAGGAGCGCGGCGCTCTGCACGGCGGTCAGCAGGGCGAAGCCGCTGTACAGGACACGCAGCCGGGGCGGGTACGCGGCCGGGCCGGGGCCGCGGCGGAACAGGGCGCGCACCACGATGCCCATGAAGTCGCGGCTGCCGGTGGCGAGTTCGGTGACGTCGAGGGCGTGGCCGAGGGCCCGGTATCCATCGAGGGGCGGCAGCGGCAGCAGGTTGGCGAGGGCGGAGACCACCCCGAGGAGGAGCAGCGCGCCGAGCGCGGGGCGGGCCTGGGCCTGTGAGGGGAGCAGCGCCCACACCGGGTAGAAGGGCACCAGGAAGAGCAGATTGGCGAAGACTCCGGCACCGGCGGTGGCGACCTTGCGGCCGCGGCTGCCGAGGAACTGGACGTCCTCCACCGTGCAGTAGAGATGCGTCGCGCCGAGAACCCAGCGCAGCCCGACCTCGGTGACGCGACCGCCCCAGGCCCGTGCGAACAGGCCGTGGGCGAGTTCGTGGAGGGCCAGGCTGCACCACAGGACGCAGCCGACGGCGAGCAGCAGGGCGGGCTGGCGCGCCGTCTCCTCGGTCTGCCGCCACAGTGTGCCGGCCTGGACGGCGACGGCGGCGAGCAGCGCGACGGCCGCCGCGACGAGCGCGGCCAGCACGGCGGGCCGCCGGGCGGGGCGGGTCAACCGGTGCAGCCGGTCCATGAGCGCGGGCGCGTCGGCGACCAGCCGGGTCCGCCCGGCGAGGATGCCGCTCGGCGGTACGGCGGGCGTCGCCGCGGGCACGGCGGCCGGTGCGGGGGCGCCGTCGAGGAGGTCGCGGCCGTGCAGCAGCCGGAGCATCTGCCCCCACTGGGCCTCGCCGAGGCGGACGCCGAACTCGCCGGCGTACGCGTGGCCGATCTCGTCGAGGCTGTGACTGCCGTCGAGCCGGGCGATGATGAAGTGCTCCTTGGGACCGATCTCCAGACGCCGCCCGGTGCGCGGGTCCATCAGCAGGTGAATGCGGCCGGTGCCGCGCACGAGGCTGGGGCCGAACACGACGTCGTCCCGCACGCGCGGCCGGGCGGCGAGAAACGCCTCGGTGCTCACCCTCCGCCTCCCGACACCCGGCCGCCTGCCGGTGTACCCCCGGCGTCCGTTCCGTCCGCGCCCGTTTCCCCGGCGTCGTTCGCGGCCTCTTCGCGCAGAGCGCGGGCCAGGACGTAGGAGAGGAACGCTTCGTCGCGGATGGTCATGCTCAGCCGATTATTCGTCATGTGCATGTACGGCGAGAGCAGCATGGGCAGCGCGTGAGCCGGGTCGGTCGGGCGGATGTCGCGGCTGTTGTCCCACGCCCGGAAGGTCAGTTCGCCGCGCAGGGTCAGCTCCTGGGCCCGGTCGCGCAGTTCGGCGCAGTGCTCGGCCCAGCCCCGCAGGAACGCGGGCAGCCGTTCCGGCTCGCCCTGGGACACCGCGTCCCGGATACGGCGGAAGTGGTCGGGAAGGCTTGTGCCCATCGCGGTGTAGGCGCGGTCGTAGCCCTGGGTGGCGGTGTAGTTCGTTCCGTTGAACGCCCGGTCCCAGAAGGAGTGGTAGCGGTCGAGGAAGGCGAGCAGCGCCTCGTCGTCCTTGAGGAACGTGCCGGACATGACCATCATCAGCTGGGCGGAGAGCCCGAGGAGCACGGTGCGCAGGTGCAGGTTCATGCTGCGCGCGGCCTCGATGACCAGGTCGCTGGAGCGCTGGAAGTGCCACTCGGCGAGTGCGACACCGCTGGGACCGCCGTATTTGCCGTACTCGGGCTCGTACGGCCGGTCCTCGAAGGAGTTGTTGGGGCGCAGCCGCATCCGGCCCTCGGGGCCGAGGAACTCGGCGCGCTGGTCCTCGGTGTACTCCAGGGTGAACAGGGTCTCGTACAGCTCGGCGAGGAAGCCCGCCTTCACCTCGTACAGCGCCGGCCGTTCGCGCAGGAAAGCGGCGAGGGCGGCGTGTGCCCGGTCCCGGACGACGGGGGCGTCGGCGGCCCGGCGGGGACGCAGGCGCAGCCGCAGGTGCGGGCCCTCCAGCCAGTAGTTGATGAAGAAGTACCCGGCGAGCAGGCCCTCCTCGGTGAGGCTGTCCACCAGCGGCTTGACGCATTGCAGAAGCAGCGGGCGGGGGCTGGCGGCGTAGAAGACGTGCACGGCCAGCCAGTCGCCGGGAAGGTCGTCGGCCAGCGGGTCGGGGGCGACAGGGGAAGTGGTGGGTGCGGAGGGTGCGTTCATTGGGTTCTGTCCTCTTCGGGCAGGCGGGCCGGGCCGGGCAGCATCTCGACGGCGAGTTCCGCGACGTGTCGCCCGCGCGGTGAGGTGACGTGGAGTTCGCTCTCGCCGGGCAGCATCTCCTCGAAGACGGTGCGGGCGTGCCTGCCGGACAGGAGCCCTTCGAGCGCGGTGAGGGAGAGCGGGCTGTCGAAGTCGACGTACTGGGGCTTGGAGCCGCCGAACCAGCCGCCGCCCTCACCGGAGCTCTCCTCGTGGACGGTGGCGAAGACCCGGGCGGGCAGTCCGTGCCGGACGCGCCAGCGGTGCCAGGCGAGGTACCAGTCGCCGTCGGTGGCACCGGGAGCGCGCAGCGGGAGGCTGCCGTCGGCCGCGGTCCAGGAGCGCCGCTGGAGTACCAGGGAGTGGTGGCGGACCCGGGGCCTTCGCGTGACGCCCCCCTCCTCCGGCCCGGCCGGCACCCCGCGCCACACGTCCGGAACGGACCGGGCGGTCGGCGAGAACAGCAGCAGGGTGCGGGGGATCTCGGGCAGCACCATGGGGACGAGGTAGCCGAGATAGAGCGGGACGACCTCGCGGTCCAGGCGGCGTGAGCGCAGGACGAGCCGGTCGGTGGCCGCGTCGTGCACGGCGTGGAGGTCGTCGAGGTGCAGACGGGCCTCCTCGGGAGCGGTGCTGTGCTCACCGGGGCAGATGATCTCGTAGTCGGTGACGCGGCCGTGGAGATTGAGGTTGGTGGTGGCGGCGCCGGCGGTGATCTCGGCGAAGACCGCGCCGGGCGGCAGCAGTCGGCGCAGCTCCTCGCGCAGCGCGTCCGTCAGGCCGGTGGTGTCCGCGCCGTCGAAGCAGTGGGTGAAGCGGGTGAAGGGGAAGCACAGGCCGCCGAAGGAGTCGTTGAGCACCACCAGCGGATCGCCTTCCCGGCGGGCCAGTTGAAGGAAGTGGCTCTGCGGCTGGAAGGCGGGCGCGGCGGTGCCCAGCGCTTCGGCCACCTCGTCCACGACAGCATCGTCGAGAACGAACTCATCTGCCCCGCAAGGTAGTTCGGCCCAGAGCGTGCGCATCCTGGTGGTCAGGGCCGCGCGCGCCCGGTCGATGGCGGTGATCTCCGGCATGCCGAGCCAGTTCTCCTCCGGGGCGAGGCTGCCGTCCGGGAGACGGTCGTCCTTGGTCGCGGTGAACTGGAGGTACTGCCGGAAGATGTCCTCGTGGAAGTCGTGGACCAGCCGCAGCAGGTCCTCGCACCGCCCGCCGCGTCCGAAGCGGGCGAGGAAGAAGCCTTTGAGGGTGAGCCGCTGGGGCAGCGCCACGTCGAAGGCGGGCAGCACACGCCCGATCGAGCGGAGCGGGGCGGCGGCGAGCGCGGTCCACTCGGCGAGGCCGGCGGTGGTGGCACCGGCGGAGACGTCCTCGTAGACCAGGGTCTGCGGCAGCACGGGCCGTTCGGCACCGAGGCCGGTCTGGATGGAGAGGAGGCCGGAGCGGAGCGTTCTGAGCAGGGCGCGGCGGCCTGGGACGTCCGCCGCCGGGTACCGGGCGAGGACATCGGCCGGTCCGTCCAGGTGGGCGGCGAGTTCGTCGGCCCAGGGGCGTTCGAGTGCGCGCAGCGACCTCTGGAAGGCGCGCAGCGGCTCGGGTTCGTGAACTCCGGCGGCGAGGCCGGGCAGTTGCAGCATGCCGAGGTCGAGCAGGGCGGTGAGGTAGTGTCCTGCGGCCTCGTCGCCTGCGCCGGTGGTGGTCGCCAGCCAGCGTGCGAGGTCGCCGTGGCGGAGGGTGCCTTCGTGGTCCCGCAGCAGGGCGAGCATTCCGTCCAGGGTGCCCCGGCGGCGGAGGAACAGAAGCCGGTCCTGGGCGGCGTCGAAGCTGACCGAGGCGCTGTCGTCGCCCGCGGTGACGGCCCGCTGGACGTAGCGGATACGGTCGTCGTCCAGTTTCCATCCGGAGGCGAGGGCGACCGGCAGGCCGGCGCGGCGCCGCGGGTCGGCGGCGACCAGCTCGGCGAGCCGGGTGAGCACGACGACGTTGAGCCGGCAGTGGCCCGTCCAGTCGTCGCCGACGTGGGTGGCGGCCGGGGTGCCGTCCGCGTCCGCCGTCGCGAAACCGCCGAGGGCGACGCCGGTGAGGGTGCTGAAGGGACTGGTCTTGCACGCGGTGCGGTAGACGTAGGAGAGCAGGGAGCGCTCCATCTTGCGGGCCCGCTTGCCGGGTACGGGGGAGGGGTCGGCGGCGAACGCGTCGAGCCGTTCCTCCAGGGTGGGCGAGGCGAGCAGCAGGCCCCTGCGCAGCCGGTCGTCCAGGGCGAGTTCACGCAGGGCCGTGCGGGTGCGGGCGAGTCCGGCCGCGAGGACGGTCTCACCCTCGGCGCGCAGTTCGGCCCAGCGGACGCGGGCGTCGAGCCAGGCATCCAGGCCGGCTCCGGTGCTGCCGCCGATCCCGGCGGCCAGGGCGCGGGCCGCGTCGAGGTCCGTCGGCAGGCGGTTGTTGAAGACGTTCCGGCGCAGCGCGAGCAGACGACGGCGCTGTGTGGCGTCCTCGGTGGCGCCGACCACGGCGGACAGCGGGTCGCTGAGGACGGCGCCGAGGCCGGTGAGCCGGTCCTCCTCGGCGGCGGCCCGGACGGCCCAGTCGGCCGCCTCCGGGGCGCGCAGGGTGACCACGGTGTCGGCCGGGAGGCCCGCGACGCGCAGCATGAAGCGGCTGTGCAGGGCCGCGGACTCGCCGGCGGCGATGGGTCCCTCGGCCGGATCGCCGGCGGCGATGGGTCCCTCGGCCGGGCTGGTGGCGGTGGGGCTCATGCCCTTCCCCTTTCGTGTGGGGTGTGCTGACCTTCGCCGGAGGGCCGCCGGGGCGACGGGTGGTCCCGGGGCGGGACGGTGCTTCGGGTCATGGCGCGACGATGTCGTAGCGGTAGTCGGCGGAGCGGGAGCGTTCGTGGCCGACCATCATGATCAGCAGCGGGATCTCGCCCGACTCGGCCAGCCCGAGTTCTTCTTCGAAGGAGACGCTGTCGAAGCCGAGGGCGACGCCGCAGCCGGTGCCGACCGCTGAGGCGGTGGTGTAGACGGCCTGGGCGACGGCGCCGACGACGGCGTTGACCAGCCGGTAGCCGCGGTCCCCGACGGCGTCGAGCACCGCGTGGGTGCGGGCCACGGGCACCAGGACGGCGGCGGCCTGCTCCACGTTGTAGTTGGCGAGGAAGTAGTTCTGCTGAAGAAAGGGGCCGTAGTCGCCCGACTTCATCAGCACCAGCTCGCCGGTGTCCCGGTCGTACTCGTAGAGGCCGGCGGCCACCTCGCGGACATGGTTGACGAAGACGCACAAGCGGGTCAGGGGAGCGCCGCCGGGCGATTCGGCGTCGCTGTCCAGCGTGCCCGCGGCGACCGCGGCCCGCAGCAGGGAGGAGAGCCGGGCCGCGTCGAGCGGCTCGGCGGACGTGAACCGCCCGAAGCTGCTGCGGCGTTCGCGCAGCGCCCGGCGTACGGAGACCTCCAGCGGCGCGGGCGACGGCAGCGGGACGCGGTCGCCGGGTACGGCGGGAGAGGCGAGGGAGCCGTCGAGGACGCCGGGGGCGGGCCGGTCCGCGGCGCCGTCCAGGGTGGCGGCGTGGATGCGGCGCAGAGTCGGGAAGGGCAGTATCCGGCGGGACTTCTCGTCGGGCACCCGTCGTACGAAGGCGCCGGGCGTCGGTGGTGCCGGTGCCGCCGGAGCCGTGGCGGCCCAGCGCAGTGGTACGACGGCGAATATCCCGTCCTCCTCGGGAGCCAGCCCGAGGAGTCGGCCGAGCCGTGGCTCGTCGAACCAGAAGGCGCTGCCGAGACGCAGGCCGTGCGCGCGGGCCCACATGCGCCAGGTCTGCACCAGGGCGCCGATGTCCATCGTCACGGCGTGGTAGCAGAAGCTGTTGTACTTGAACGAGTTCTGCCAGAACGTCACGCCGAGGACGAGGAACTGGTCGGTCTCGGCGGCTTCTTCCAGATCGCCGAGCGCCGTGCGGACCTCCGCGCTCACATCGCCCGACAGGAGCCGTGTGACGCGGTGGCGCGGAGTGTCGTAGTAGTAGACGCCCGGGGTCAGGGGGCCGCTCGCGCCGCTGATCCAGTGGACGCCGATGGGGTAGAGGCCGCCGCCGGAGGCGGTGCCGCGGGACCAGTTGGCGTGGGAGTAGAACGGCAGGGAGCCGAGGTCGGTGTTGGCCTGGACGG
Source organism: Streptomyces sp. NPDC088725 (assembly GCF_044751305.1). Taxonomy (NCBI): domain Bacteria; kingdom Bacillati; phylum Actinomycetota; class Actinomycetes; order Kitasatosporales; family Streptomycetaceae; genus Streptomyces; species Streptomyces sp. NPDC088725. Next base: position 445,182 of record NZ_JBIVLO010000003.1, on the reverse strand, counting down.
CGAGGCGGCGCCCGGTCAGACCGTAGGAATCGCGGAGCATCGCTCCGAGCAGAGGCAGCGTGAACGCTCCGGTGCCCGACCGGCCGAACAGGCCCCGGCCGAGGGTCGCGTCCTCGGCGCAGCCGCCGTCGGGCAGCGGCACGGACGGGGCGCCGGGGAAGAACTTGCCCTTGCGGGGACGGTCGGACCAGTCGGGGACGAAGTCCGCCGGTTCCATGGGGACCCGGCCCCGCCGCATCACCGCGGTCGCGTACTCATGGGCGTATCCCACGGTCACTCCCTCTTCTTCTCGTGCTCGTCTGCGATGGCCCGCCGCGGCTGAGGTGCCCGGCGCCGGATGGTGGGTGGTACGAACGTCTGGTGCTGCTGCGTTGGTCCCGCGGGGCGCGCGGAGTTCAGGGGAACGGGTGCGGGGCCGGGTTGAGGCCGTCCGGCGGCAGGTCGCCGCCGCACAGTCCGGCCTCGCGCAGCGCGGTACGGGCCCGCGGCATCAGGGGGCCGCGCTGCCGGCTCCAGCCGAAGTCGATCGGGATCAGACCTGGCACCAGGACCTTGACCGTGTGAAAGCCGAGGGCCCGCTGTTCGGCGGCGGTCTGGTCGACCACCACCACGTCGAATCCCCGCGCCGTCACGGCACCGACGCACGCCTCCACGTCCTCCCGCAGATCGGCCGAGGCGGAAAGGGCGCCGGGCCCCGAGGCGAGCGACGACAGCGCCACCCGGTCCGCGTCGTCCCGGCCGCGCAGCAGGAAGTCGGTGTACCGGCCCATCTCGGGCAGTCCGTACAGGAGCGGGTGGTCGTGCAGCACGCGCACCTCCCCGAAGTCGTCCGCCATGCGGCGCAGCCGGGACTCCTCGCGGGCGGTACGGCGGCGGAGGTTGACGGAGTCGGTGGCGATCTCACAGAGCCCGCCGGCGAGCGCGGCCTCCGGATCGAGGGAGGCGCCCGCACCGAAGCAGAGCAGTCCCGGCCCACCGTCGACGCGTTCGGCGACCGCGGTCACCACCGGCACCGGGAAGGTGACGCGGGTGTCGAAGAACCGCGCCCGGTACCCGTACATCGCCAGCCGGTCGACCATGGCACGGGTCGCCGGCCGTGTGCTGCTCGACGGGTCGATCTCGGGCAGCCGGGCCCGGCCGAACCACGACAGCAGGAACGCGTCGCGCTCGACGGTCTCCATCAGCCCGTGGTAGACGGCCTCGGCGAGACTGCCGCCGGAGGCACAACCGTTGGAGCTCTCCTGGACGAAGCGCCGCCGGACGCCACCCGGTGCGTGGTAGTACGCCACGACCTCGGGTACGAGAACCGGCCGGTCCTCGCGCAGCGACCAGCCCCACACCCACCGCAGCGGGCGGTCCGGGGCGAAGCGCGGCGCGTCCGGTTCGGCGGCGTGGAAGGCGTCGGAGTACAGACCGGTGACCCGCGGATCGACCACCGGGTCGCCGAGGTCGGCGAGGTCGTCGACGGAGGCGGTCACCACGGTCCGCCTGGCGCGGGCCCGCATCCCGGCGTACCGCTCAAGACCCTCCAGCAGCCCCACCCGCACACTCGCGCCGTACGTCCCGGTGTGGCCACCCCAGTAGCAGTCCCGCAGGTAGTCGCCGGAACGAGTGGTGAACGCGCCGATCGCGGAGGAGGTCGAGGCGGACGTCAGATCCGGTACGGCGCCCGGGCCGAGCATGCCTGTGACGGGGTTCGCGAACGCCTCGGGCACCAGGCCGTACGCGTCCAGCGGGCGCACCCGGAAGCTGTCCGGGGCGTGCTTGGGGCTGGATTCCAAGGTGATCCGGGCGGCCTCGGCGGTGTCGTCGGGGCGTGACCCGCAGGACGGGCACTCACCGTCCGGCACCAGCGGGAACCGGGCGACGCGCAGCGTCTCCAGATCCAACAGCCAGACCCATGGATGGCGGGCGGGGCGAGGCCGCCCGGCCGCCGCCGCGACGAGGGCGGACAGGGCATCCACCGCGAAGTCGGCCCGCCACGGCGGAGTGCCGGTGGCCCGGGTCTCCCCGCCGCGCTCGACGGCGTCCCTCAGGTACCCGGCCCGCACCGACTGCCAGCGGCGGGCCAGACACCTCGGACAGCCCGGGCCGCCGGCCGCGGTCACGGGGCCGACCACGGCATGGTGCCCGTACAGCCCGACCTGAACGGTGCCGGGGGCGAGCCGGTCCGATCCGTCACCCAGCTCGTCGCGACGACCGAGCGGGACCACCACGGCCGGCGGCGTGCCGGGGTGGCGGCCCGCGCGCCGGCCGAGGGAGGCGGTCAGCGCGGCGCAGACCTCGTCCCACGGCCCGGTGGGCACCGGTTCGTGCGGCGCGGCGCGGCCACGCGGCGCGGCCGCGGTCTCAGTCGGCACAGTTCTCTCCGCGGGTCAGCAGGACGCGCACCGTGTGGATGCGGCCGGCCGCGAGGTCGGGTGCGGGCAGCGGCACCGCGAGGGCGTCCCGGCCGGCGGCGGCGAGGCCGTCGAGCACCGCGGCCCAGGTGGTGCCGGTGTCCGGCAGCGGTACGGCACCCTCGCCGACGAGGGTGGCGGCGTCCAGGTCGGCCCACAAGGGGTCGCCGGTGTCGGGGTCTTCCGTGCCGCGACGCAGCTGTTCCGCGCCGATCAGGTCGCGCAGGGCCTCCAGCGCGGCATCCCGGTGCCGCAGACCGCTCCCGGTCGCCCAGCGCACCGCCCCGGTCTCCGGATCGGTGAGGCGGGCCAGGACGACAGGCAGCAGACCACCGCCGGCGGCGGTGAGGTCGAGGATCTCGACGGTGACGCCGAGGTTGTCCGCCGAGCGCAGCAGGAAGAGCGTCTCGGGATCAGCGGCGAGGGAGGACGCGTCCACGGCGGGCACGGGGGCGGTGCGGCGGACGGCGCCGCGCAGCGCGTCGAGGGCGAGCGCGGTCGCCAGGGCACGGGCGAGCGCGGCACGCGGGCTGCCGGCGGCGCCGGTGCCGGCCGAGGTGGGCTCGAACAGGCCCAGGTCGTTCCAGCGGCCCAGCGTGCGGGCGGCGCCCACCGGCACCAGCACGGTCCGGCCGTCGGTCATGGACACGGCCTCGCTCCAGTGGGCGACCTGGTCCGCCGGGACGTCGAGACCGCTGGAGACGGCCAGTTCGGCGGGCGCGACGCGCGTCCATTTGCCCGCGGCGGCCTGGAGCGTGGCGGCGCCGAGCACGCGGGGCGGTACGACGTGTTCGGCGTACACCTCCGCGGCGCGGAAGAGAGCGGTGAGGCGGGCGCCGGCCACGGTGTGGACGTCCGCCGCGGAGATGCGGCGGATCCGGCCGGGCGCGATGCCCAGGCGGACGGTGCTGACCTTGAGCGGTGTCTGCTCCCAGTCGTCGTCGGCGAACGCGGTGAAGACACCGGTCCGCTCGTGGACGAGGACGTCACGCTCCTCCAGTGCCGCGAGCAGGATCCGGGCGGCGTCCTCGTCCGCGGCTCCGTCGGCGGGCAGCGCGGCGGGTTCGTCGTCCGCGTGGGGCGTGCGCAGCACATCGCCGGGGAGCGCGGCGGGTTCGGCGGCGCCGGTGTCCTCGGCCGCGCAGTACGGACAGCGGGGGTGCGGCAGCAGCGGCTCGGTCAGCACGTCGAGGGAGTCGAGGTCCTGGACCACGACCTGGTTGCGGGTCTCGGCGGGCAGCGCCCCGGTGGCGAGGCGGAACACCTCGAAGGCGAGGAGGTTGCCGAGCATGCCCGCGAGCGGGCCGGTGATGCCGGGCACGGGGGCGCCCAGCGGTGCGGCGGGGCCGACGGAGGCCCACAGCTCCGCACTGTCGGCGGCGTCGGCGCCCGCACCGAGCCGCAGGGCGGCGCAGCACCAGCAGCCGGGGGTGCCGGCGGTCATCAAGGGGCCGACGACGGCACGGTTGCCGAAGGTCCATGCGGCGAGCAGGCGGCGGCCCGCGGGTACGCCCTCGGCGAGCAGCCGGAGCAGCTGACGGCGCCCGGCCGCACCGGTGACCAGAACGGTGTCCCAGCCGTCGAGGTCGTGCCAGCCGTATGTCCCGTCGCCGGGACGGGCTCCTCCGGTGTACGTGGCTCCGGCGGGCGACGTCGCGGCGGCGGGCGCGGCCAGCCAGACCAGACGGGGGGCGCAGCCCGCTTCGGCGAGGATCGCGGCCTCCGCGTCGAGGCCGGCCGTGCTCTCGGCGCCGTGGGCTCCGGGGGAGCGCACGTCGTGCGGCGGGTCGGGCTCGGTGACGGCCACGGCGGCGCAGCCGTTGCGGAGAAGGCCGAGCGCTGCCCAGCGGGACAGGGCGTCGTCGCCCAGGACGGCGACCGGGGCGGAGCGGAAGCGCAGGAACCGGCCGGGCGCGTCGTCCGCGTAGTGGTCGAGGTAGTCGAGCTGATCGGCGAAACGCTTCGCCACCTGGGGCGACACGGCGTCCGCCGGAGGTATGGACCCGGCGTCCCGGGCGAAACCACGCGCGTAGAGTGCGCGCACGAGTTGGACCACCATGTCGCGCTGCTTGTCCCCCAGACCGGCGCACAGCTCCTCGACGCGGCGCTCGCCGTTGAGGTGGGGCACGATCACCGCGGCGAACCGGTAGGCGGACTGGGTGACGACGTTGAACCCGCCGTGGGCGTTGTGGAAGAGCACCCCGGACGGGGTCCGGGTGAACAGGACGTCCCTGCGGATGCGGGGCCGCGACTGAGCGATCTCCTCGTAGGGCGCGGGAGCATGAGCCATGAGGGCGAAAACCTCCGGAGAGCGGGGACGGTCAGCCGGCGGCCGACGGGGGGAGGTCCGTCGGGTCGGTGGTGGCGGCGGTCGGCAGGCTGGCCCCGGCCGCATGGACGAAGAGCCGGAGCAGGGCGTGGACGCGGTAGCAGCCGGACGGGTCCTCTTCCAGCAGCCCGGCATTGACGAGGGCGCGCAGGACCAGGGGGCCGGGGGCCGGTGGAGAGGCCCGTTCGAGACCGGTCGGTGCCTCGGCGGCGGGCGGCGGTGACAGGCCTGCGGCAGTCAGCGCGGGGTGCCCGCCGGTCGGTTCGCCGCGCAGGACGGCGCCTTGCAGGTCGCGCAGCGCGGGGCCGGGATCCACGCCCAGCTCCGAGGTGAGGTGGGCGTGGATCCTGCGGTACTCGGCCAGTGCCTCGGCACGCCGCCCGGAGCGGTACAGGGCCTCGATGAGCAGGGCGGACAGCCTCTCGTGCCCGGGATCGGCCCGGACCGCCTCGCGGACCTCGGCGATCATCTCCCGGTGCTGTCCCAGACGCAGTTCACCGTCGAAGACCCGCTCGACGGCGAGAAGCCGCTCCTCGGCGAGGCGCGGCACGAGGTCGCGATGGAGCTCGTCGGAGTGCACGTTGCCGAGGACAGGGCCCTTCCACAGGCACAGCGCGGTCCGTGCGAGGTGCAGCGCGGACTCCGGATCGTCGCTGGCACCGGACCGGGCCAGCAACTCGCGGAACCGTAAGAGATCGAGGGTGTCCGCGTCGGCGGGGAGCCGGTAGCCGCCGGGGACGGCTTCGATGGCGTGGTCGGCTATGCCGTACTTGGCGAAGAGCCGGCGCAGTCGCAGCACACAGGTGTGGAGCGCCGACCGGCCGCCGGCCGGGGGCCGGCTTCCCCAGACCACGCGCTGGAGCAGATCGGCGGAGACCACCTCGCCGGGATGCAGCAGCAGCGCGGCGAGCAGCGAAGCCGGTTTGGACGGCTGCAACACGACCGTCTCGTGGCCGTCGGTGATGGCCAGCAGGCCGAGTACCAGGAAGCGGGGCCGGCCGGTGGCCGCCGCCGCGGTCGTCGGTTCGGGGAGCGAGTCGTCAGGCGCGGGGGCACCGGGTTTCACCACCACAGCCTTTCGCATCGCACGATGGGTGGGGTTGTACACCAACGGCCTTGCGGGTAAGCGCACTTGACCACGACGGGGTGGTGTGGCGGGTGCAAGCGGGCTACCGAGGATGAAACCTAGATTCGCTCGGGCACCGCGTCCAGAGGTTGGCATGAAACATCTGGTTATATCCGAGGTCGTCGAAGCTTCTGATGCCCAAGTACGGCGATGTGGTTTCGGCGGGCGGCCGGCCTGGGCATGACTCCGGCCAGGAGTGTCGCGGCATCCCCGTACGCCGCACACAGGGGAGGATTCATGCAGTGGTGGGCGCTGATCCCAGTCGCCTCGATGGTCACCGGGCTCGCCGCTCTGTACCTCATAACCCGGCGCAAGCGCCGGGCCGAAGGTGCTGATGAGCGTTATGAGGAACTCTCGCGGAAGTACACCGCGCTGCTTGAGGACTCCACGTCGGGCGAACTGCCCAACGGCCAGTCCCGCCATCCGGATTCGCACTGAGCGTCCGGCGCACGGTCACCGGAAGACCCCGACGGGCCCGCCTGCTGGGCGAGTCCGCCGCCCGGCAGAGGTATCGATCCACGGCCTTGCGCCGCGAACGCGCTCCGCGGTGTCGCGGCGGTCTCCCTCGGGGTGTGCTCATCGGGCTCTCGCCCCGTCGCCGTATCGCTGATGCCTGACGTCCCGGTTCCACGGACGCGAAAGAAGCGGTAAAAGCGGGAAATCGGCATCCCTCGCCCGGCGCCGGTCGGCCATACGATTCGCCCGGTACCCCATGGGGTACCCTTTCGGGCCGCGATTGGCCAGGGCTGCAAGTGCTATGGCACACTGTCCAGGTTGCTCGGTTGAGCGCCAATGCTGCACGCCTCCCGCCGGGAGGACCGGAAGCGAGTCCCACTGTACTCGTCGTCCCAACTGCCTTACGGGGCAGCGCTAGGACGGACGTACGGGAATCTTCCGGGAAGTGTCAGCAGGGTGCCGGCCAGGCACCCGGTAGGTGTTCGGCCTCCGGTTCCGCGGTCTTCGGGTCCGCACCCTTCGGTTGGGAAATCCTTCGGGACTTCTCTCTGGAAGGGATGCGACACGCCCGACCTCGGGGGTCGGAGACAGAACAAGCGGTGCACGACATCGCAGCCCTACCAGGTCCCAGAGCGTTACGAGAGACAGGACTACGAAGTAGCCATGGCGGGACAGAAGATCCGCATCCGGCTCAAGGCCTACGACCACGAGGTCATCGACTCTTCGGCGAAGAAGATCGTCGAGACGGTGACGCGTACTGGTGCGTCGGTCGCAGGCCCGGTGCCGCTGCCCACAGAGAAGAACGTGTACTGCGTCATCAAGTCGCCGCACAAGTACAAGGACTCGCGCGAGCACTTCGAGATGCGCACGCACAAGCGCCTGATCGACATCCTCGACCCGACGCCCAAGACCGTTGACTCGTTGATGCGCCTGGACCTTCCGGCCGGCGTCGACATCGAGATCAAGCTCTGAGAGGCGCGGAAGAGATGGCAAAGCAGATCAAGGGCGTCCTGGGCGAGAAGCTCGGCATGACCCAGGTCTGGGACGAGAACAACCGTGTCGTCCCGGTAACCGTGGTCAAGGCCGGACCCTGCGTCGTTACCCAGGTCCGTACGAATGACTCCGACGGCTATGAGTCGGTCCAGATCGCCTTCGGCGAGATCGACCCGCGCAAGGTGAACAAGCCCCTCAAGGGCCACTTCGCCAAGGCCGACGTGACCCCCCGCCGCCACCTGGTGGAGCTCCGCACCTCCGACGCGGCCGAGTACACGCTCGGCCAGGAGGTCACTGCCGACGTGTTCGAGTCCGGCGTCAAGGTTGACGTCACGGGCAAGAGCAAGGGCAAGGGCTTCGCCGGTGTCATGAAGCGCCACAACTTCCGTGGTCTCGGCGCCGGTCACGGTGTCCAGCGCAAGCACCGTTCGCCCGGTTCCATCGGTGGCTGCGCCACCCCTGGCCGCGTGTTCAAGGGCATGCGGATGGCCGGCCGGATGGGTAACGAGCGCGTGACCACCCAGAACCTGACCGTTCATGCCGTTGACGCGGAAAAGGGCCTGATCCTGATCAAGGGTGCGGTTCCTGGTCCGAACGGCGGCCTCGTCCTGGTCCGTACCGCGGCCAAGGGGGCCTGAGGTAACTGATGAGCACCGTTGACATCCTTTCGCCGGCAGGCGACAAGGCCGGGACCGTCGAACTCCCCGCGGAGATCTTCGACGCCAAGGTCAGCATCCCGCTGATCCACCAGGTCGTTGTCGCCCAGCTGGCCGCTGCCCGCCAGGGCACGCACAAGACCAAGACCCGTGGCGAAGTCCGCGGCGGTGGCAAGAAGCCGTACCGCCAGAAGGGCACCGGCCGCGCCCGTCAGGGTTCGACCCGTGCGCCGCAGTTCGTAGGCGGTGGCGTCGTCCACGGCCCGCAGCCGCGTGACTACTCGCAGCGGACCCCGAAGAAGATGAAGGCCGCCGCCCTGCGCGGTGCCCTCACCGACCGGGCCCGTCACTCCCGTATCCACGTCGTCTCCGACGTGGTCGAGGGTGCGGCGTCCACCAAGGCCGCCAAGCTCCTGCTGGGCAAGGTCAGCGACCGCAAGAACGTGCTGCTGGTCGCCGAGCGCGCCGACGAGGCCGCCTGGCTGTCCGCACGCAACCTGCCCCAGGTGCACATCCTGGCGCCGGGCCAGCTGAACACGTATGACGTGCTCGTCTCCGACGACGTGGTCTTCACCAAGGCCGCTTTCGAGTCCTTCGTGTCTGGGCCCAAGCCCGTTGAGACCGAAGGGAGCGAAGCCTGATGGCTACGCGACACCCGAGCATCGCCAGCAAGGCCGCCAAGGCCGCAAAGGCCGCGCGCAAGGCCAAGGCCCGCCGCGAGCCCGGCCCCGTCGTTGAGACTCCGCTGAGCAAGGCCTTCTCTGACCCGCGCGACATTCTTGTCAAGCCGGTCGTCTCCGAGAAGAGCTACGCGCTGCTGGACGAGGGCAAGTACACCTTCGTGGTGCTGCCCTCCGCCAACAAGACTCAGATCAAGCAGGCCGTCGAGGCGGTCTTCTCGGTCAAGGTCACCGGGGTCAACACGATCAACCGCCAGGGCAAGCGCAAGCGCACCCGCACCGGTTTCGGCAAGCGCGCTGACACCAAGCGCGCCATCGTGACCCTCGCTGAGGGCGACCGAATCGACATCTTCGGCGGCCCGACCTCCTGACGGAGGTCGAGTCGTCCGGAATCGGACGAGGACTGAGAAATGGGTATCCGCAAGTACAAGCCGACGACCCCGGGCCGTCGTGGCTCCAGCGTCGCCGACTTTGTCGAGGTAACGCGGTCCACGCCGGAGAAGTCGCTGGTCCGCCCTCTGCACAGCAAGGGCGGCCGTAACAACGCCGGTCGTGTGACCATGCGCCACCAGGGTGGTGGCCACAAGCGCGCCTACCGCGTGATCGACTTCCGTCGTCACGACAAGGACGGCGTGCCGGCCAAGGTCGCGCACATCGAGTACGACCCCAACCGCACCGCGCGCATCGCGCTCCTGCACTACGCAGACGGCGAGAAGCGCTACATCATCGCCCCGGCCGGCCTCTCGCAGGGCGCCCGGATCGAGAACGGCCCCGGCGCGGACATCAAGCCGGGCAACAACCTCCCGCTGCGTCACATCCCGGTGGGTACGACGGTTCACGCCATCGAGCTGCGGCCCGGCGGCGGCGCGAAGTTCGCCCGTTCCGCGGGTTCTTCCGTGCAGCTGCTCGCGAAGGAAGGCTCTATGGCCACCCTTCGTATGCCGTCAGGTGAAGTACGCATGGTCGACGTCCGCTGCCGCGCCACGATCGGTGAGGTCGGCAACGCCGAGCAGTCGAACATCAACTGGGGCAAGGCCGGCCGTATGCGCTGGAAGGGCGTCCGCCCCTCCGTCCGCGGTGTCGCCATGAACCCGGTCGACCACCCGCACGGTGGTGGTGAGGGCAAGACCTCCGGTGGTCGCCACCCGGTCAGCCCGTGGGGTCAGAAGGAGGGTCGTACTCGTTCTCCCAAGAAGGCGAGCAACAAGTACATCGTCCGCCGCCGCAAGACGAACAAGAAGCGCTAGGAGCGGGTTTAGATGCCGCGCAGTCTCAAGAAGGGGCCCTTCGTCGACGACCACCTGATCAAGAAGGTGGCAGTCCAGAACGAAGCAGGCACCAAGAACGTCATCAAGACCTGGTCCCGTCGCTCGATGATCGTCCCGGACATGCTGGGCCACACGATCGCGGTGCACAACGGCAAGATCCACGTCCCGGTGTTCGTCACCGAGTCGATGGTCGGCCACAAGCTCGGAGAATTCTCGCCGACTCGCACCTTCCGCGGCCACGTCAAGGACGACCGGAAGTCGAAGCGCCGCTAACGCGGGGTGGAACGACTATGACTTACACCGAAGGGACAACCATGGAAGCCAGGGCCCAGGCGCGGTACATCCGCGTCACGCCCATGAAGGCCCGCCGAGTGGTGGACCTCATCCGTGGCATGGATGCCACGGAGGCTCAGGCGGTCCTGCGTTTCGCCCCGCAGGCCGCGAGCGTGACGGTGGGCAAGGTGCTCGACAGCGCCATTGCCAACGCCGCTCACAACTACGATCACACCGACGCCAATTCGCTGGTCATCAGCGAGGCGTATGTGGACGAGGGTCCGACCCTGAAGCGGTTCCGGCCGCGCGCCCAGGGCCGTGCCTACCGGATCCGCAAGCGGACCAGCCACATCACCGTGGTCGTCAGCAGCAAGGAAGGAACCCGGTAATGGGCCAGAAGGTTAACCCGCATGGGTTCCGGCTCGGTATCACCACCGACTTCAAGTCGCGCTGGTATGCCGACAAGCTGTACAAGGACTACGTCAAGGAAGACGTTGCCATTCGTCGCATGATGACGAAGGGCATGGAGCGGGCCGGCATCTCGAAGGTCGAGATCGAGCGCACCCGCGACCGCGTCCGCGTTGACATCCACACCGCACGTCCGGGCATCGTCATCGGCCGCCGCGGCGCCGAGGCCGACCGCATCCGCGGCGAGCTGGAGAAGCTGACCGGCAAGCAGGTCCAGCTGAACATCCTCGAGGTCAAGAACCCCGAGGTCGACGCTCAGCTGGTGGCCCAGGCCGTCGCCGAGCAGCTGTCCTCGCGTGTCTCCTTCCGTCGCGCCATGCGTAAGAGCATGCAGTCGACGATGAAGGCCGGCGCCAAGGGCATCAAGATCCAGTGCGGTGGCCGTCTCGGCGGCGCCGAGATGTCCCGTTCGGAGTTCTACCGCGAGGGCCGTGTGCCCCTGCACACGCTCCGCGCGAACGTGGACTACGGCTTCTTCGAGGCCAAGACGACCTTCGGCCGCATCGGTGTGAAGGTCTGGATCTACAAGGGCGACGTCAAGAACATCGCCGAGGTGCGTGCCGAGAACGCCGCAGCCCGCGCGGGCAACCGCCCGGCTCGTGGCGGCGGCGCCGGCGGCGACCGTCCGGCCGGCCGTGGTGGCCGTGGCGGCGGTGGCGAGCGCGGTGGCCGTGGTGGCCGCAAGCCGCAGCAGAGCCCGGCTGCCGAGGCCCCCAAGGCCGAGGCCGCTGCCGCTGCTCCGGCCGCGGAGGCGACGCCCTCTTCTACCGGCGGAACGGAGGCCTGACCGACATGCTGATCCCCCGTAGGGTCAAGCACCGCAAGCAGCACCACCCGAAGCGCAGCGGTATGTCCAAGGGTGGCACGCAGGTGGCGTTCGGCGAGTACGGCATCCAGGCGCTCAGCCCGGCGTACGTGACGAACCGCCAGATCGAGGCCGCTCGTATCGCGATGACCCGTCACATCAAGCGTGGCGGCAAGGTCTGGATCAACATTTACCCGGACCGTCCGCTCACCAAGAAGCCTGCCGAGACCCGCATGGGTTCCGGTAAGGGTTCCCCCGAGTGGTGGATCGCGAACGTCAAGCCCGGTCGGGTGATGTTCGAGCTGTCCTACCCGAACGAGAAGATTGCGCGTGAGGCGCTTACCCGCGCTGCTCACAAGCTTCCGATGAAGTGCCGGATCGTTCGGCGCGAGGCAGGTGAGTCGTGATGGCGGCCGTTACCAAGACGTCCGAGCTGCGCGAACTGGGCGACGAGGAGCTTGTCGGCAAGCTTCGCGAGGCCAAGGAAGAGCTGTTCAACCTCCGCTTCCAGGCGGCGACCGGTCAGCTCGAGAACCACGGTCGGCTCAAGGCCGTCCGGAAGGACATCGCGCGGATCTACACCCTGATGCGTGAGCGCGAGCTGGGCATCGAGACGGTGGAGAGCGCCTGATGAGCGAGAGCAACGTGACCGAGACCAACACCGACCGTTCCTTCCGCAAGACCCGTGAGGGTCTCGTGGTCAGCGACAAGATGGACAAGACCGTCGTCGTCGCTGTCGAGGACCGCGTCAAGCACGCGCTGTACGGCAAGGTCATCCGCCGTACGAACAAGCTCAAGGCGCACGACGAGCAGAACGCCGCCGGCATCGGCGACCGCGTCCTCCTGATGGAGACCCGGCCGCTGTCCGCCACGAAGCGGTGGCGCATCGTCGAGATCCTCGAGAAGGCCAAGTAATCCCTCCGAGGGGATTCCCTCGGAATAGTTCCGCCAGGCTCCGGGGGACCGCCGTACGCGGTGGTCCCCCGGGGAACCGGCAGACGATCAGGAGAAACACGTGATCCAGCAGGAGTCGCGACTTCGTGTCGCCGACAACACGGGTGCGAAGGAAATTCTCACCATCCGTGTTCTCGGTGGCTCGGGTCGCCGCTACGCGGGCATCGGTGACGTCATCGTCGCCACCGTCAAGGACGCGATCCCCGGTGGCAACGTGAAGAAGGGTGACGTCGTCAAGGCGGTCATCGTTCGCACCGTGAAGGAGCGTCGTCGCCAGGACGGCTCGTACATCCGCTTCGACGAGAACGCCGCTGTCATTCTCAAGAACGACGGCGACCCTCGCGGCACCCGTATCTTCGGCCCGGTGGGCCGTGAGCTGCGCGAGAAGAAGTTCATGAAGATCATCTCGCTCGCGCCGGAGGTGCTGTAAGCATGAAGATCAAGAAGGGCGACCTGGTTCAGGTCATCACCGGTAAGGACAAGGGCAAGCAGGGCAAGGTCATCGTGGCCTACCCCGAGCGTGACCGTGTTCTGGTCGAGGGTGTCAACCGGGTCAAGAAGCACACCAAGGCCGGTCAGACGGCTCGCGGTTCGCAGACCGGTGGCATCGTGACGACCGAGGCCCCGATCCACGTCAGCAACGTTCAGCTGATCGCGGAGAAGGACGGCAAGAAGGTTGTCACGCGCGTCGGGTACCGCTTTGACGACGAGGGCAACAAGATCCGCGTTGCCAAGCGGACCGGTGAGGACATCTGATGACTGCCACCACTTCGCCGCGTCTGAAGACGCGCTACCGCGAAGAGATCGCCGGCAAGCTGCGTGAACAGTTCCAGTACGAGAACGTCATGCAGGTCCCCGGTCTCATCAAGATCGTGGTCAACATGGGTGTGGGCGACGCCGCTCGCGACTCGAAGCTGATGGACGGCGCGATCCGCGACCTGACGACGATCACCGGCCAGAAGCCGGCCGTCACGAAGGCCCGGAAGTCCATCGCGCAGTTCAAGCTGCGCGAGGGTCAGCCGATCGGCTGCCACGTCACGCTCCGTGGTGACCGCATGTGGGAGTTCCTGGACCGTACGCTGTCGCTCGCGCTTCCGCGTATCCGTGACTTCCGCGGTCTGTCGCCGAAGCAGTTCGACGGCCGTGGCAACTACACCTTCGGTCTCACGGAGCAGGTCATGTTCCACGAGATCGACCAGGACAAGATCGACCGGGTCCGGGGCATGGACATCACCGTGGTCACCACGGCGACCAACGACGACGAGGGTCGTGCCCTCCTTCGTCACCTCGGCTTCCCGTTCAAGGAGAACTGACCGTGGCGAAGAAGGCTCTGATCGCTAAGGCCGCCCGCAAGCCGAAGTTCGGCGTGCGCGGTTACACCCGCTGCCAGCGCTGCGGGCGTCCCCACTCCGTCTACCGCAAGTTCGGCCTCTGCCGTGTGTGCCTTCGTGAGATGGCCCACCGCGGCGAGCTGCCGGGCGTCACCAAGAGTTCCTGGTAGTCCTCCCTTTCAGGGAAGCCTCCAGAAGCTCTCGGTAAGCAACTGGTTGGCGGGAGCCCTTCCCCATATGCCGTAGGCTGCTGGGGTTGGGCGCCCGCTGACTCGGACCGCCCGCGGGCTGAACAGCCCGCAGACAACGCTTACTACGCCGTAGGTCCCCGCACCGCACCCGTCCCGACTCTGATCGGGGAGAGGGATGGCGCATACAGGAAACCCCGGCGAGAGAGGCCGAAGGCCAATCAATGACCATGACTGATCCCATCGCAGACATGCTCACGCGTCTGCGTAACGCGAACTCGGCGTACCACGACGACGTCGTGATGCCGCACAGCAAGATCAAGTCGCACATCGCGGAGATCCTCCAGCAGGAGGGCTTCATCACCGGCTGGAAGGTCGAGGACGCCGAAGTCGGCAAGAACCTCGTCCTGGAGCTGAAGTTCGGCCCGAACCGTGAACGTTCGATCGCCGGCATCAAGCGCATCTCCAAGCCGGGTCTGCGCGTGTACGCGAAGTCCACCAATCTGCCCAAGGTGCTCGGCGGCCTGGGCGTGGCGATCATCTCCACGTCCCACGGTCTCCTCACCGGCCAGCAGGCAGGCAAGAAGGGCGTAGGTGGGGAAGTCCTCGCCTACGTCTGGTAGTCGGGAACGGAGGAAAAGCTAATGTCGCGAATCGGCAAGCTCCCCATCCAGGTTCCCGCCGGTGTGGACGTCACCATCGATGGCCGCACGGTCGCGGTGAAGGGCCCCAAGGGTTCCCTCTCGCACACCGTCGCCGCGCCGATCGAGGTCACCAAGGGCGAAGACGGCATCATTCAGGTGCTGCGTCCGAACGACGAGCGTCAGAACAAGGCCCTGCACGGCCTGTCCCGCACGCTGGTGGCGAACATGATCACCGGCGTGACCCAGGGATACGTCAAGGCGCTCGAGATCAGTGGTGTCGGTTACCGCGTCCAGGCGAAGGGCTCCAACCTGGAGTTCGCCCTGGGCTACAGCCACCCGATCCTCATCGAGGCCCCTGAGGGCATCACCTTCAAGGTCGAGAACCCGACGAAGTTCTCCGTCGAGGGCATCGACAAGCAGAAGGTCGGCGAGGTCGCCGCCAAAATCCGCAAGCTGCGGAAGCCTGACCCGTACAAGGCCAAGGGTGTCAGGTACGCGGGCGAGGTCATCCGCCGCAAGGTCGGAAAGGCTGGTAAGTAAGCCATGGCATTCGGTGTGAAGATCGCCAAGGGCAAGGCCTACAAGGCCGCTGCCATCAAGCGCCGTCACATTCGCGTCCGCAAGAAGGTGTCGGGCACGCAGCAGCGTCCCCGCCTGGTTGTGACGCGATCCAACCGCCACATGGTGGCTCAGGTCGTGGACGACGTCGCGGGCCACACGCTCGCTTCGGCGTCGACCCTGGACACGTCGATCCGCGGAGCCGAGGGCGACAAGAGCGCCCAGGCCAAGCAGGTCGGGGCCCTGGTCGCCGAGCGCGCCAAGGCCGCCGGTATCGAGGCCGTCGTCTTCGACCGTGGTGGTAACCAGTACGCCGGGCGGATTGCCGCTCTGGCTGACGCCGCCCGCGAAGCCGGGCTGAAGTTCTAGCCCCGGTTCCCACGCAAAGCGGACGTAACAGAGAGAGGTAATCCAATGGCTGGACCCCAGCGCCGCGGAAGCGGTGCCGGTGGCGGCGAGCGGCGGGACCGGAAGGGCCGTGACGGCGGAGCGGCCGAGAAGACCGCGTACGTCGAACGCGTCGTCGCGATCAACCGTGTCGCCAAGGTCGTGAAGGGTGGTCGTCGCTTCAGCTTCACCGCGCTGGTCGTGGTGGGCGACGGTGACGGCACCGTAGGTGTCGGTTACGGCAAGGCCAAGGAGGTGCCGGCCGCCATCGCCAAGGGTGTTGAGGAGGCCAAGAAGCACTTCTTCAAGGTCCCCCGTATCCAGGGCACCATCCCTCACCCGATCCAGGGTGAGAAGGCGGCCGGTGTCGTACTGCTCAAGCCGGCGTCGCCCGGTACCGGTGTTATCGCCGGTGGCCCGGTGCGTGCCGTACTCGAGTGCGCGGGCGTGCACGACATCCTGTCGAAGTCGCTCGGTTCCTCGAACCCGATCAACATCGTGCACGCGACCGTGGCGGCCCTCCAGGGCCTGCAGCGTCCCGAGGAGATCGCGGCTCGCCGTGGTCTGCCCCTCGAGGACGTCGCCCCCGCGGCTCTGCTTCGTGCGCGTGCGGGAGCGGGTGCGTAATGGCTCGCATGAGGATCACGCAGACGAAGTCGTACATCGGCAGCAAGCAGAACCACCGCGACACCCTTCGTTCGCTCGGGCTCAAGCGCCTGAACGACGTGGTTGTCAAGGATGACCGCCCCGAGTTCCGCGGAATGGTGCAGACCGTCCGCCACCTCGTGACGGTTGAGGAGGTCGACTGACATGGCGGAGAACAACCCGCTGAAGGTCCACAACCTCCGTCCTGCCCCGGGCGCCAAGACCGCCAAGACCCGTGTGGGTCGTGGTGAGGCGTCCAAGGGTAAGACCGCAGGTCGTGGTACCAAGGGCCAGAAGGCTCGTTACCAGATCCCGGAGCGCTTCGAGGGTGGGCAGATGCCCCTCCACATGCGTCTCCCGAAGCTCAAGGGCTTCAAGAACCCGTTCCGTACCGAGTACCAGGTCGTGAACCTGGACAAGCTCGGCGCTCTCTACCCCGAGGGCGGCGAGGTCACGGTGGCCGACCTGGTCACCAAGGGTGCGGTTCGTAAGAACAGCCTCGTCAAGGTCCTTGGCCAGGGCGAGATCTCCGTGGCGCTGCAGGTTTCGGTTGACGCCGTTTCCGGCTCCGCCAAGGAGAAGATTGCCGCTGCCGGCGGCACCGTCACCGAGCTCGTCTAAGACAACTCGATGGCTTGAACATCCGACCGGGGATGCCTCTCAAATGGGGCATCCCCGATTGGTCGTTCCAAGGGGGGCACTCTCGCCGGTAAGGTGGCGTGGGTTGTTGCTGTATTGAAGCCCGGGGCTCGCCCCGGGACCCCCACCGCGCGGTGTGTCCGCAGGGGTTCCCCGTGCGGTATCGCTCGTTCCTTATTCGTCGATCCTCAATACCGTCACCTCTGACGCGTTAGCGCGGGGGTCGCAGGAGGCACCGTGCTCACCGCGTTCGCCCGGGCGTTCAGGACGCCCGACCTGCGCAAAAAGCTGCTCTTCACACTCGGCATCATCGTGCTGTACCGGCTCGGGGCCCATATCCCTGTACCCGGTGTCAGCTACGAAAACGTCCAGACGTGTGTCGACGCGGCTCAGAAGGGCAACAACAGCCTCTTCGGGCTGGTGAACATGTTCAGCGGCGGGGCGCTGCTGCAGATCACGATCTTCGCGCTCGGCATCATGCCGTACATCACCGCGAGCATCATCCTGCAGCTGCTGACCGTGGTCATCCCCAAGCTGGAGACCCTCAAGAAGGAGGGCTCGTCAGGTCAGACCAAGATCACGCAGTACACGCGTTATCTGACGATCGCTCTCGCCATTCTTCAGGGCACCGGCCTTGTCGCCACCGCGCGCAGCGGTGCACTGTTCAGCGGCTGCCCGGTCGCGTCCGACATCGTCCCCAACCAGTCGATCTTCACCACCGCTGTGATGGTCATCACGATGACCGCGGGTACCGCGGCCGTCATGTGGCTCGGCGAGCTGATCACCGACAAGGGCATCGGCAATGGCATGTCCATCCTGATGTTCATCTCGATCGCCGCCGGCTTCCCCGGCGCGCTGTGGGCCATCAAGCAGAGCGGCACGCTCGCCAAGGGCTGGATCGAGTTCGGCACGGTCATCCTGATCGGCTTCGTCATGGTGGCCCTGGTCGTCTTCGTCGAACAGGCGCAGCGCCGGATTCCCGTCCAGTACGCGAAGCGCATGATCGGCCGCCGCTCGTACGGCGGTACGTCGACGTACATCCCGCTCAAGGTGAACCAGGCGGGCGTCATCCCGGTCATCTTCGCGTCGTCGCTGCTCTACATCCCGGCACTCGTCGCGCAGTTCTCCAACTCCACCGCGGGCTGGAAGACCTGGATCGAGGGTCACTTCGTCAAGGGTGACCATCCGTACTACATCGCGACGTACTTCCTGCTGATCGTGTTCTTCGCCTTCTTCTACGTGGCTATCTCGTTCAACCCCGAGGAAGTCGCTGACAACATGAAGAAGTATGGTGGGTTCATCCCGGGTATCCGGGCCGGTCGACCTACCGCCGAGTACCTGAGCTACGTGCTCAACAGGATCACTTGGCCGGGCTCGCTGTATCTGGGCCTGATCGCTCTCGTGCCGACCTTGGCGTTGGCGGGGTACGGCGGCGCGAACCAGAACTTCCCGTTCGGCGGGACGAGCATCCTGATCATCGTGGGTGTGGGTCTGGAGACCGTGAAGCAGATCGAGAGCCAGCTTCAGCAGCGCAATTACGAAGGGTTCCTCCGCTGATGCGAATCGTCCTCGTCGGACCGCCCGGTGCCGGCAAGGGAACGCAGGCCGCGTACCTTGCCAAGATCTTGACGATCCCGCACATCTCTACGGGCGACCTTTTCCGCGCCAACATCAGCCAGGGAACTGAGCTGGGCAAGACGGCGAAGTCGTACATGGACGCGGGAAACCTGGTGCCCGACGAGGTCACGATCGCGATGGCGCGGGACCGCATGGCCCAGCCGGACGCCGAGAAGGGCTTCCTGCTGGACGGCTTCCCGCGCAACGTGTCGCAGGCGGTGGCGCTCGACGAGGCGCTGAAGGCGGACGGCGTGAAGCTGGACGCCGTGCTGGACCTCGAAGTGCCCGAGGACGAGGTCGTGAAGCGGATCGCCGGCCGGCGCATCTGCCGCAACGACAGCGCGCACGTCTTCCACGTGACGTACAGCCCGCCGGAGCAGGACGGCGTCTGTGACGTCTGCGGCGGAGAGCTGTACCAGCGGAACGACGACTCCGAGGACACGGTCCGTACGCGGCTCGAGGTCTACCACACGCAGACCGAGCCGATCATCGACCACTACCGGGGCCAGGGCCTCGTGGTCACGATCTCCGCGCTCGGCAAGGTCACCGATGTGACCGACCGCGCGATGGAAGCGCTCGGATCCGACAGGGCCGCCTCGGCCTGAGCAGCGTTTTTCAGACAGAACGGCCGTGGTGTCCGTCAGGACACCGCGGCCGTACTGTTGAGTACGGCGTTTTGAGTACAGCGGTTGTGCGAGTACG
This sequence comes from Streptomyces sp. NPDC088725, assembly GCF_044751305.1. Lineage (NCBI taxonomy): Bacteria > Bacillati > Actinomycetota > Actinomycetes > Kitasatosporales > Streptomycetaceae > Streptomyces > Streptomyces sp. NPDC088725. Next base: position 426,064 of record NZ_JBIVLO010000003.1, on the reverse strand, counting down.
GCTTCGTTCGAGCGGGTGGAAGGCAGTGCGGTAATGGTGGAGATCAAGACCCCCGAGCAGATCGCGAAGATGCGTGAGGCAGGGCTGGTCGTCGCCGCGGTGCACGCGGCCACCGCCGAGGCGGCGGTGCCGGGGGCCACCACGAAGGACCTGGACATGGTCGCCCGCAAGGTGCTGGCCGAGCACGGCGCGAAGCCGAATTTCCTGGGCTACGGCGGGTTCCCGGCGACGATCTGCACCTCGGTGAACGAGGTCGTCGTGCACGGCATCCCGGACGACAAGACCGTCCTGAAGGACGGCGACATCATCTCCGTGGACGCCGGGGCGATCATCGACGGCTGGCACGGCGACGCGGCCTTCACCGCGTTCGTCGGCGAGGGTCACGCACCGGAGCTGATCGAGCTGTCCCGGGTGACCGAGGAGTCGATGTGGGCCGGCATCGCGGCGATGCGCGGCGGTAACCGGCTCATCGACGTGTCGCGCGCGATCGAGACGTACATCCGCCGCCAGCCCCGTCCCGGCGGTGGCAAGTACGGAATCATCGAGGAGTACGGCGGCCACGGCATCGGCACCGAGATGCACATGGACCCGCACCTGCTGAACTACGTCACGCGCAAGCGCGGCAAGGGTCCCAAGCTGATCCCCGGCTTCTGCCTGGCGATCGAGCCGATGGTCTCGCTCGGCACGCCGCGCACCGAGGTGCTGGAGGACGAGTGGACGGTCATCACGACCGACGGCACCTGGTCCTCGCACTGGGAGCACTCCATCGCCCTGACGGAGGAGGGACCGCTGGTCCTGACGTCCCCGGACGGCGGCAAGGCGAAGCTCGCCGAGCTGGGCGTCACGGCCGCCCCGGACCCGCTGGCCTGAGCCGCGCCGCTCCGCGCGCCCGAGGCCGATCCGTGTGCCCGAACCCGTGTGCGTGCCGCTCAGAGGGTTGGGCGCCTGGAGGGTTGAGCGCTCTGGTAATGGGCAAGCTGCACGGATTCGTCTTTTCGAGGGTGCTGTCGTAGACTGACGCGTCGGATCTGGTGTACCCGTGTGTCTTCACGCGGCTGCCGGAATCGATCAAGGTAGCCGATTCGAAGGGCGAAGCGTGGCCAAGAAGCAAGGTGCCATCGAAATTGAGGGCACCGTGATCGAGTCCCTCCCGAATGCGATGTTCAGGGTGGAGCTCCAGAACGGTCACAAGGTCCTCGCGCACATCAGCGGCAAGATGCGGATGCACTACATCCGTATCCTTCCCGATGACCGGGTCGTGGTGGAGCTGTCTCCGTACGACCTGACGCGTGGCCGGATCGTCTACCGGTACAAGTAGATCTTGTCGGCGCCCCTTCCACGGGGTGCGGACACCTGACCCGGAGAACCTCAATCCCATGAAGGTCAAGCCGAGCGTCAAGAAGATCTGCGACAAGTGCAAGGTGATCCGCCGTCACGGCCGGGTCATGGTCATCTGCGACAACCTGCGCCACAAGCAGCGCCAGGGCTGACGCACGACCACCTGCCTTTTCGCAGTACTTCGCGCGACGCGAGCAAAGTAATACGTACATACGCAGTGTCCGGCGTCCCTATGAGGGAGGTCGACACCTCCGGCGGAGGCCGGAGACCTGGATTTCGCCTGCGCACTCACGCGCCTGCCGCTCCTCCAGGACGACACTGCGGAAGACCTCCGAATCAACAGGAGCCATGAATGGCACGCCTCGCAGGCGTTGACCTCCCGCGCGAAAAGCGCGTCGAGGTCGCCCTTACCTATGTCTTCGGTATCGGGCGCACCCGGTCCAAGGAGACCCTTGCCGCGACGGGCGTCAACCCTGACACCCGCGTCCGCGACCTTGCCGAGGAAGACCTCGTCAAGATCCGCGAGTACGTGGATGCCAACCTCAAGACCGAGGGTGACCTCCGTCGCGAGGTCGCTGCCGACATCCGCCGCAAGGTCGAGATCGGTTGCTACCAGGGTCTGCGTCACCGCCGTGGCCTGCCGGTGCACGGTCAGCGCACCAGCACGAACGCTCGTACCCGCAAGGGCCCGCGTCGCGCCATCGCCGGTAAGAAGAAGCCGGGCAAGAAGTAGTCCTCAGCCGGACGCTTATCAGCGGTCTTCGCTGTAGGACCGACCACCTCCACGCTGGAGTAAAAACATGCCTCCTAAGGGCCGTAGTGGTGCAGCCAAGAAGGTGCGCCGCAAGGAAAAGAAGAACGTCGCTCACGGGCACGCCCACATCAAGAGCACGTTCAACAACACCATCGTCTCGATCACGGACCCCTCGGGCAACGTGATCTCCTGGGCCTCCGCCGGCCACGTCGGCTTCAAGGGCTCGCGCAAGTCCACTCCGTTCGCCGCGCAGATGGCCGCCGAGTCGGCTGCCCGTCGCGCGCAGGAGCACGGCATGCGCAAGGTCGACGTCTTCGTCAAGGGTCCCGGCTCCGGCCGTGAGACCGCGATCCGCTCCCTCCAGGCCACCGGCCTCGAGGTGGGTTCGATCCAGGACGTCACCCCCACCCCGCACAACGGCTGCCGTCCGCCCAAGCGCCGTCGCGTCTGAGGCTCGGTTGTCCTGAGTGTCCGGGCGGTACGACTCGTTAGAGTCGTGCCGCCCGTACCCTTGTGGTAATGAGCAGTGCGCAGTACTGAAGGACGTCAAATAGCGGGCGTCCCTGACAAAAGGAAATCCCCATGCTTATCGCTCAGCGTCCGTCGCTGACCGAAGAGGTCGTCGACGAGTACCGCTCCCGGTTCGTCATCGAGCCGCTGGAGCCCGGCTTCGGTTACACGCTCGGTAACTCCCTCCGGCGTACGCTCCTCTCCTCGATCCCCGGCGCTGCTGTCACCAGCATCCGGATCGACGGTGTCCTGCACGAGTTCACCACCGTGCCGGGCGTCAAGGAAGACGTCACCGACCTCATCCTCAACATCAAGCAGCTCGTCGTCTCCTCGGAGCACGACGAGCCGGTCGTGATGTACCTGCGCAAGCAGGGTCCCGGCCTGGTCACCGCCGCCGACATCGCCCCGCCGGCCGGTGTCGAGGTGCACAACCCGGACCTCGTCCTCGCCACGCTGAACGGCAAGGGCAAGCTGGAGATGGAGCTGACCGTCGAGCGCGGTCGCGGTTACGTCTCCGCCGTCCAGAACAAGCAGGTCGGCCAGGAGATCGGCCGTATCCCGGTCGACTCCATCTACTCGCCGGTGCTGAAGGTCACGTACAAGGTCGAGGCGACCCGTGTCGAGCAGCGCACCGACTTCGACAAGCTGATCGTCGACGTCGAGACCAAGCAGGCCATGCGGCCGCGCGACGCCATGGCGTCCGCCGGTAAGACGCTGGTCGAGCTGTTCGGCCTGGCGCGCGAGCTGAACATCGACGCCGAGGGCATCGACATGGGCCCGTCGCCGACGGACGCGGCGCTCGCCGCCGATCTCGCCCTGCCGATCGAAGAGCTCGAGCTGACGGTCCGGTCGTACAACTGCCTCAAGCGCGAGGGCATCCACTCCGTGGGTGAGCTCGTGGCGCGGTCCGAGGCCGACCTGCTCGACATCCGCAACTTCGGCGCGAAGTCGATCGACGAGGTCAAGGCGAAGCTGGCCGGTATGGGCCTCGCGCTCAAGGACAGCCCGCCCGGATTCGACCCCACCGCCGCCGCTGACGCCTTCGGCGCCGACGACGACGTGGACGCCGGGTTCGTGGAGACCGAGCAGTACTGAGCCTCCGGGCTTGAGCTGCGGGCTTGAGCCCGCGGGCTCCGAATCTTCCGCTTGGCGGCCGCCTCGCGGGAACTGACACCGGTACCTGATACGGCCGGTGCAGATATGAAGGAGTAACACCATGCCGAAGCCCGCCAAGGGTGCCCGTCTGGGCGGCAGCGGCGCGCACGAGAAGCTGCTCCTCGCGAACCTCGCGAAGTCGCTCTTCGAGCACGGCCGCATCACCACGACCGAGGCCAAGGCCCGCCGCCTGCGTCCGGTCGCGGAGCGTCTTGTCACCAAGGCGAAGAAGGGCGACATCCACAACCGTCGCCTGGTGCTGCAGACGATCACGGACAAGAGCATCGTGCACACGCTCTTCACCGAGATCGCGCCGCGGTACGAGAACCGCCCCGGTGGCTACACCCGCATCACCAAGATCGGCAACCGTCGTGGCGACAACGCCCCGATGGCGGTCATCGAGCTGGTCGAGGCCCTGACCGTGGCGCAGGCCGCCACCGGTGAGGCCGAGGCCGCCACGAAGCGTGCGGTCAAGGAAGACGCCGCCAAGAAGGACGCGAAGCAGGACGACGCGTCCGACGAGGCTGTTGTCGAGGACACCAAGCCGGCCGCCGAGGCCGACGAAGAGTCCAAGGACGCCTGAGCGCGTCAACGGCTGACGGACGGGCCCGCTCCCTCACGGGGGCGGGCCCGTTCCGCGTGAGGGAGGGAGCTGAGCGTGAGTGACGAGGTGGAACCCGGCTCCGTACGGGTGCGGCTTGATCTTTCGTACGACGGCAAGGACTTCTCGGGCTGGGCCAGGCAGGCCACCCGGCGCACCGTCCAGGGCGAGATCGAGGACACGCTGCGTACGGTGACGCGCTCTTCGCGTACGTACGATCTGACCGTCGCCGGGCGTACGGACGCGGGTGTGCACGCGCGCGGCCAGGTCGCGCATGTCGATCTGCCGGAGTCCGTGTGGGCCGAGCACGGGGACAAGCTCCTGCGCAGGCTCGCGGGACGGCTGCCGCACGACGTACGGGTCTGGAGCGTGGCCGAGGCGCCCGCCGGGTTCAACGCGCGCTTCGCGGCGGTCTGGCGGCGGTACGCGTACCGGGTGGTCGACCACCCCGGCGGCGTCGATCCGCTGTTGCGCGGTCATGTGCTGTGGCACGACTGGGCGTTGGACATGGACGCGATGAACGCGGCCGCCGCAGGACTGCTCGGCGAACACGACTTCGCGGCCTACTGCAAGCGGCGCGAGGGCGCGACGACCATCCGTACGCTCCAGAAGCTGGAGTGGGCGCGCGGCGACGACGGCGTACTCACGGCAACCGTCAGGGCCGACGCGTTCTGCCACAACATGGTGCGTTCGCTGGTGGGCGCCATGCTGTTCGTGGGCGACGGGCACCGGCCCGTGGAGTGGCCGGCGAAGGTACTGGCGGCGGGAGTCCGGGACTCGGCCGTCCATGTCGTACGGCCGCACGGCCTCACACTGGAGGAAGTCGGCTACCCGGCAGACGAGTTGCTGGCGGCCCGGAGCAAAGAGGCCCGCAACAAGCGGACGTTGCCGGGAGCGGACTGCTGCTGACCGCCGGGCCGGACAGGGAGCGCCCGGTGGTTACTGAGCTCCCTGTCCGCCCGCCAGGCGGACCTGTGGCAGCGTCAGGTCCATCGACTCCGCTGCCTGGCGAGCTCCTTGGGCCTTGAAGACCCAGGTGCGGTAGGACCAGAAGCGGAAGAGCGTGGCGACGCCGATGCCGACGAACTTGAAGAAGTTGTTCAACAGCGGGCTGTCCAGGCCGAGTTCGTAGGTTGCCGTGAACAGGACCGCGTTCTCGATCAGCAGGCCGACGGCGCTGAAGCCGAGGAACAGGCTCAGTTCACGGCGCCGGCTGCTGCGCGGGCGGTCGCGGTAGGTGAAGTACCGGAAGCCGATGTAGTTGCCGAGGACGGCCGCCGCGGTGGCGAGCACGCTCGCCCGCACGGTCTGCAGGCCGGTGGAGCTCCTGACGAGGTTGAACACCAGGATGTTCACCACGATCCCGGAGAGCCCCACCATCCCGAACTTCGCTATCTCGCCGTACAGCTTCCCCAGGCGCGAGGAACGCGCGTGCCGCTCGTTCATGCCGATTCCCCGCCCCGTCTGTCGGGGAGCGTCGCGGGAGAGCACCCGAGAGACACGACCCACATATGAACTTCACACCGGATGCTGAGTCTAGGTGACGACCGGCCGCTGTGAAGGGGTGAACGTGAGTCAGTTCACCGGGGCCGTGGCCGCCGCCGACGCCTGCGCCTGACCGCGCGCCAGGATCTGGCGGAACGTGAACTCCGCGACGTCGTCCCCGGCGGTGAAGACGTTCTTGTCCTTCACGGTCACGTTCTTGCCGCTGGTGAAGCCGCCGACCGTGAAGTACACATACCTGCCGTACGAGTTGGTCGTCTTGCGGCAGATCGACGGCGCCCGGCAGAAGGTCGGGACGCCGGCGCCGGGGAGCGACGCGATGCCGTCCTTCGCCTCGTTCTTCGCCTTCAGCGCCTGTGCCTCCTTCTCGAAGACCGCGACTCCGACGGTCACCGCCACCCCGTCCTTGTGGAACGTGGCACGGATCACCTGGCCGCAGCCGTCCGAGGAGAGGACCGCGCCCAGCCGTCCCTGGGCCGCCGCCGCACAGGCGGTGGTGCTGCTCGTGGCGCCCTTGGCGTACGTATGGCCGTTCAGCGCCAGCGCGGCCGACGGGAACAGCGTTCCCGCGCTCAGCGGAGCCTTGTCCTTGTCGGCGCTGGAGATGTAGTCCTTCGGGTTCGGCGGCGGCAGCGCGCTCGCCGAAGGGAACGAAGGCTCGGCCTCGGTGGGTTCGCTCGGCAGCGCGCTGGCCGGAGGCAGCGCGCCGGTGTCCTTCCCGCCGGAGCCGTCGTCACCGCTGTTCGCCGAGACGACCGCGGTCGCGACGATCGCGGCGATCGCCACGGTCGCGAGCCCGCCGCCACCGATCATCAGCCAGCGCTTACGGCGTGCGCGTGACTCGGAGGCGTCGGCGAGCGCGCCCCAGTCCGGTGTCCGTGTGCCGTGCGGTCCCTGTCCCGGTGCCCCGGAGCTGTCCCACGAGGGTCCCCCTTGCCCAAAGCTCATGCCGCGCAGTTTACGGCCGGGCGTAGGGCGTTGACGCCGGGAGCCGGAGAAAGGCCGGGCGGTGGTGGCGACGGGGTGAGGAGAGCCGCACAGGAGACGGTGGAGCGGCCCGTCCCCGGAAACGAGTTGGGCCTGAGCGGCGACTGCCCTGACAATGCCCAGCATGGGACATCTAGAGGCAGCGCACCTGGAGTACTACCTCCCCGACGGACGGGTGCTGCTCGGCGACGCCTCGTTCCGCGTGGGAGAGGGCGCCGTCGTCGCCCTCGTGGGGGCCAACGGCGCGGGCAAGACGACACTGCTGCGGCTGATCGCCGGAGACCTCCAGCCGCACGGCGGCACGGTCACGGTCACCGGCGGGCTCGGCGTGATGGAGCAGTTCGTCGGCTCGGTGCGGGACGAGCGTACGGTCCGCGACCTGCTCGTCTCGGTCGGCCACCCGCAGCTGCGCGCGGCCGCGCGCGCGGTGGACGAGGCCGAGCACGCCATCATGACGGTCGACGACGAGGCCGCGCAGATGCGCTACGCGCAGGCGCTCAGCGACTGGGCGGAGGTGCGCGGCTACGAGGCCGAGACGCTGTGGGACATGTGCACCACGGCCGCGCTCGGTATGCCGTACGACACGGCGCAGTGGCGGCTCGTACGGACCCTGAGCGGCGGCGAGCAGAAGCGGCTCGTGCTGGAGGCGCTGCTGCGCGGGCCCGACGAGGTGCTGCTGCTGGACGAGCCGGACAACTACCTCGACGTGCCCGGCAAGCGCTGGCTGGAGGAGCGGCTGAAGGAGACCCGTAAGACGGTCCTCTTCGTCTCCCACGACCGGGAGCTGCTGGCCAGGGCGGCCGAGAAGATCGTCAGCGTGGAGCCGAGCCCGGCCGGGTCTGACGTCTGGGTGCACGGCGCCGGGTTCGGTACGTACCACGAGGCGCGCAAGGAGCGCTTCGCGCGCTTCGAGGAGCTGAAGCGCCGCTGGGACGAGGAACACGCGCGTCTCAAGGCGCTGGTGCTGCGGCTGCGGCAGCAGGCGGCGATCAGCCCGGACATGGCCTCGCGCTACCACGCGATGCAGACGCGCTTCAAGCGGTTCGAGGACGCCGGAGCACCGCCGGAGCCGCCGCGCGAGCAGGAGATCAGGATGCGGCTGCGCGGCGGGCGCACCGGCGTACGGGCCCTCACCGTCGAGAATCTTGAGCTGACCGGCCTGATGAAGCCGTTCTCGCTGGAGGTCTTCTACGGCGAGCGCGTCGCGGTTCTCGGCTCCAACGGATCCGGGAAGTCGCACTTCCTGCGGCTGCTCGCGGGCGACGACGTGGCGCACACGGGACAGTGGCGGCTCGGCGCGCGGGTCGTGCCGGGCCACTTCGCGCAGACCCACGCGCACCCCGAACTGCGGGGCCGCTCGCTGGTCGACATCCTGTGGAGCGAGCACGCGAAGGACCGGGGCGCCGCGATGGGGGTGCTGCGCAGGTACGAGATGGAGCGCCAGGGCGACCAGGCCTTCGAGAAGCTGTCCGGTGGCCAGCAGGCGCGGTTCCAGATCCTGCTGCTCGAACTGCGCGGGACGACGGCGCTGCTCCTGGACGAGCCGACGGACAACCTGGACCTGGAGTCGGCTGAGGCCCTTCAGGAGGGTCTTGAGGCGTACGAGGGGACGGTCCTCGCGGTCACCCACGACCGGTGGTTCGCGCGGAGCTTCGACCGGTATCTGGTGTTCGGCTCGGACGGGGTCGTACGGGAGACGCCGGAGCCGGTGTGGGACGAGCGGCGCGTCACGCGCGTACGGTAGGGAGCCGGCCCACTCTCAAGAGTGGGTACCAGGCGTCCGGAACATCACCCGTCCGGCGGTCGCGGACCTGCGCGGCCGCAGGTCGTGGACCCGCGTTTTGACCCGTGTGGGGGCTCCCGGGTATTCTGCTGGTTCGTTATGCGTATTGGCTTGGTCGTTCTCACGCGAGGGGCCCTTACGCCGGTCCACCGGGTCGATGGACAGCGGTAGGTGCACGGGTTGCGTCCCCGTAGTACCACCAGGGCTGTCGTGATCTACCGGGTGGCCTTGTCAGGACTCCACTCACTGAAGAAGCGAAGGCTACGACCGTGCGTACGTACAGCCCCAAGCCCGGCGATGTGACACGCCAGTGGCACGTCATCGACGCGCAGGACATCGTCCTGGGCCGTCTGGCGACCACCGCCGCCAACCTTCTGCGCGGTAAGCACAAGCCGATCTACGCGCCCCACGTCGACACCGGTGACTTCGTCGTCATCATCAACGCCGACAAGGTGCACCTGTCCGGCAACAAGCGCACCCAGAAGATGGCGTACCGCCACTCCGGTTACCCGGGTGGTCTGCGTTCCGTCCGTTATGACGAGCTGCTCGCGAAGAACCCCGAGAAGGCCGTCGAGAAGGCCATCAAGGGCATGATCCCCAAGAACACCCTGGGCCGTCAGATGCTCTCGAAGCTGAAGATCTACTCGGGTGACCAGCACCCGCACGGTGCTCAGCAGCCCGTCCCGTTCGAGATCACCCAGGTCGCGCAGTAATTCCGGCCACCGCCTAAGACGAAAAGAAATCTGAGGAGCATCGTGGCCGAGACCACTGCCGAGACGACCCCTGTGGACGCCCCCGAGGGCGAGGAGACCTACGCCGAGGTGACGACGTTCGAGTCCGAGACCCCGGTCGAGGGCGAGTACACCTCCGAGTCGCTCGCGTCCCGCTTCGGCGACCCCCAGCCGGCCGCCGGCCTGGGCCGCCGTAAGAACGCCATTGCCCGTGTCCGGATCGTTCCGGGCAGCGGCAAGTGGAAGATCAACGGTCGCACCCTTGAGGACTACTTCCCCAACAAGGTGCACCAGCAGGCTGTCAACGAGCCCTTCAAGGTGCTCGAGCTGGACAACCGCTATGACGTCATCGCCCGCATCTCGGGTGGCGGCGTCTCCGGCCAGGCCGGCGCCCTGCGCCTCGGTGTGGCCCGCTCGCTGAACGAGGCGGACGTGGACAACAACCGCGCCACGCTGAAGAAGGCCGGCTTCCTGAGCCGCGACGACCGCGCGGTCGAGCGCAAGAAGGCCGGTCTCAAGAAGGCCCGTAAGGCCCCGCAGTACAGCAAGCGCTAAATCGCGGCTGTACGGCATACGTTTCGCCCCGGCGGCACTCCGTGCTGCCGGGGCGTTCGTTTTTCTCCGCACACGTAGGCGTATAACAGGATCAAGCGCACAGAGCGCTGCAAAGCGTTCAGCGGGTTGCATTTTCGGAGCATTTTCGGAGGGAGAGCTGTGGGACGACTCTTCGGCACGGATGGCGTGCGCGGTGTCGCCAACGCTGATCTGACGGCCGAGCTGGCGCTCGGTCTGTCGGTCGCGGCGGCACATGTGCTCGCTGAGGTCGGGACGTTCGGGGGACATCGGCCGACCGCCGTGGTGGGGCGCGATCCCCGGGCCTCCGGCGAATTCCTCGAAGCCGCCGTCGTGGCGGGTCTCGCGAGCGCGGGCGTGGACGTCCTGCGCGTCGGTGTGCTGCCCACCCCCGCGGTGGCGTACCTCACCGGGGCGCTGGGCGCCGACCTCGGCGTGATGCTCTCCGCGAGCCACAACGCCATGCCGGACAACGGGATCAAGTTCTTCGCGCGCGGCGGCCACAAGCTGCCCGACGATCTCGAGGACCGGATCGAGGCCACGTACCTGGAGAACACCAACCTCTCGGGCCCCCCGTGGGAGCGGCCCACCGGAGCGGGTGTCGGCCGGGTCCGCACGTACGACGAGGGCTTCGACCGGTACGTGGCCCACCTCATCGGGGTGCTGCCGAACCGGCTCGACGGGCTGAAGATCGTCCTCGACGAGGCCCACGGCGCGGCGGCCCGCGTCTCGCCCGAGGCGTTCGCGCGCGCGGGCGCCGAGGTGGTCACCATCGGCGCGGAGCCCGACGGTCTCAACATCAACGACGGCTGCGGTTCGACCCACCTGGGCCTGCTGAAGACCTCCGTGGTCGAGCACGGCGCCGACTTCGGCATCGCGCACGACGGCGACGCCGACCGCTGCCTCGCCGTGGACGCGGCGGGCAACGAGATCGACGGCGACCAGATCCTCGCCGTCCTGGCCCTCGCGATGCGCGAGGCCGGCACGCTGCGCGGGGACGCCGTGGTCGGGACGGTCATGTCCAACCTCGGCTTCAAGATCGCGATGGAACGCGAGGGCATTCACCTCGTACAGACCGCGGTCGGCGACAGATATGTCCTGGAGTCGATGAAGGAGCACGGCTACGCGCTCGGCGGCGAGCAGTCCGGCCACGTCATCGTCCTCGACCACGCCACGACCGGCGACGGCACGCTCACCGGCCTGCTGCTCGCGGCGCGGGTGGCCGCGACCGGCCGTAGCCTCGCCGACCTCGCGAGCGTCATGGACCGGCTGCCGCAGGTGCTGATCAATGTGCCCGACGTCGACAAGGCGCGCGTGCACACCTCGGCGGAGCTGGCCACGGCTGTTGCCGAGGCCGAACACGAACTGGGTTCCGCGGGAAGGGCGTTGCTGCGCCCCTCGGGCACGGAACCGCTGGTACGCGTGATGGTCGAGGCAGCCGACATCGAGCAGGCGCGGGCGGTCGCGGGCCGGCTGGCCGACGTGGTGAAGTCGGCGCTGGGCTGACGGCGTTGTTCCGGCTCGTGGCCGGGCCGGACGAGGACGTGAGCGGGGGCGGGGTCTCGGGACGAGGCCCCGCCCTTTCGCGCGCCGCGGCAGCGACGGCACCGGACGCGGCGGGGCAGGCTCGCGGTGGGACGGCTGTCAAGCCACTCGGTCCCCGCCACCCCGCCGGGCTACGCGATCTGCTTCCAGCCGTCCGGGGAACGGGTGAACAGGCCGAAAACCCGGTAGACCTCGCGGGTCCAGATCGTGGCGCCGGCGCCGTATTCGGGGAGCGAGGCCCTCGCCTCCCGCTCGGAGTCGAAGATGTGTTCCTTGCCCTCGCCCGTGCGGATCTTCACCTCGCGCGTCGGTATCTGCGTCAGGCCCTGCATGGGGTCTCACCCTTCCGATCGATCGTGCGATGCCGGCCAAATGCTTGAAAGTGTAGTGAGTGGTGGAGGAATTGGACAGGGTCGGGCAGTTCCGACGGGGCGAGCACCCCACCGCGATCACCGGACCCAACACGTCAGCGGCCGGAACGGGCTGACGCGCTCTCAGAGCTTGCGCAGGGAGAGCCGCTGCACCTTGTGGTCCGGGCCCTTGCGCACGACCAGCGTGGCGCGCCCGCGTGTGGGCGCCACGTTCTCCAGCAGGTTGGGCTTGTTGATGGTGCGCCACATCGTGCGGGCGTACTCCAGGGACTCCTCCTCGGAGACCTGGGTGTGCTTCCTGAAGTACGAGGACGGGTCCTGGAAGGCCGTCTCGCGCAGCTTGAGGAACCGGTTGAGGTACCAGGACTCGATGTCCTCGCTGCGGGCGTCGACGTACACGCTGAAGTCGAAGTAGTCCGCGAGCCCGACCCTGGTCCTGCCGTCCTGCCCCGGCAGGGCCGGCTGGAGGACGTTGAGCCCTTCGACGATCAGGATGTCGGGCCGCCGCACGGTCAGCAGCTCGCCGGGCACGATGTCGTAGATCAGGTGGGAGTAGACGGGCGCGGTGACCTCGTCCTTGCCGGCCTTGATGTCGGCGACGAAACGGGTCAGGGCGCGGCGGTCGTACGACTCGGGGAAGCCCTTGCGCGCCATGAGGCCGCGGGCCTTCAGCTCCTTCATCGGGTACAGGAAGCCGTCGGTGGTGACCCGCTCGACCCGCGGGTGCTCCGGCCAGCGGGCCAGCAGCGCCTGGAGGAGCCGGGCGACGGTCGACTTCCCGACGGCCACACTGCCCGCCACGCCTATGACGAACGGCGTGCCGCGCTGGGCGCCCTGGCCGCTGCCCGCGTCGCCGAGGAAGGTGTTCAGGGCGCCGCGCAGGCCCGCCGTCGCCTGGACGTAGAGGTTGAGCAGCCGGGACAGCGGCAGGTAGACGTCCCGGACCTCGTCGAGGTCGATGACGTCGCCGAGTCCGCGCAGCTGCTCGACCTCCTGGGCGGTCAGCGGCAGCGGCGTCTTCTCGCGCAGGGCGCTCCACTCGGCTCTGGTGAGGTCGACGTAGGGCGTCGGGCCGTGCTCGGACCTGCGCGGGGCGCTTCGTGGCGGCGAAGTGATCACCCATCCATTGTCGGGGGTGCGGGTCGGCGAGGAACGACCGAGGGGGGTGTGCCGGCTCACGCGCCGCTCGCGGGCCGTCGTCGTACGCCGCTGTCGTGTGCCCGTCGCGCGCCGACTCTCCCGCTTGCGGGGGCGGCGAGGCCGCACACCGTAGGCTGCCGATATGTGCGGAATCGTGGGATATGTCGGTGGGCAGTCGGCGCTCGATGTGGTCGTCGCGGGTCTCAAGCGGCTTGAGTACCGGGGGTACGACTCGGCCGGGGTCGCGGTACTCGCCGACGGAGGCATCGCGGCGGCGAAGAAGGCGGGCAAGCTCGTCAATCTGGAAAAACTGCTGGTGGAACGGCCGCTGCCGAGCGGCCTCACCGGCATCGGACACACCAGGTGGGCCACGCACGGCGCGCCGAACGACGCCAACGCGCACCCGCATCTGGACAACGCCGGCCGCGTGGCCGTCGTGCACAACGGCATCATCGAGAACTTCGCCGCGCTGCGCTCGGAGCTGACCGGCCGCGGCCATGCCCTGGAGTCGGAGACCGACACCGAGGTCGTGGCGCATCTGCTCGCCGAGGCGTTCTCGTCCTGCGGCGATCTCGCCGAGTCGATGCGGCAGGTGTGCCGGCGGCTGGACGGCGCCTTCACCCTCGTCACCGTCCACGCGGACGAACCCGGTGTGGTCGTCGGCGCGCGCCGCAACTCGCCGCTCGTGGTCGGCGTCGGGGAGGGCGAGTCCTTCCTCGCGTCGGACGTCGCCGCCTTCATCGCCCATACGCGTTCCGCGATCGAACTGGGCCAGGACCAGGTGGTGGAGTTGCGCCGGGACGGTGTGACGGTGACCGGCTTCGACGGCGCGCCGGCCGAGGTGCACGCGTACCACGTGGACTGGGACGCCTCCGCCGCCGAGAAGGGCGGCTACGACTACTTCATGCTCAAGGAGATCGCCGAGCAGCCGAAGGCCGTCGCCGACACGCTCCTGGGACGCATCGACGGGGAGGGATCGCTGCACCTGGACGAGGTCCGGATTCCGGCGTCCGTGCTGCGTGAGGTGAACAAGGTCGTCATCGTGGCGTGCGGGACGGCCTTTCACGCCGGTCTCATCGCCAAGTACGCCATCGAGCACTGGACGCGCATGCCGTGCGAGGTGGAGCTGGCGAGCGAGTTCCGCTACCGGGACCCGATCCTGGACTCCCGCACGCTGGTGGTCGCGATCTCGCAGTCGGGCGAGACGATGGACACGCTGATGGCGCTGCGGCACGCCCGGGAGCAGGGCGCGAAGGTGCTGGCCATCTGCAACACCAACGGCTCGACCATCCCCCGCGAGTCGGACGCCGTCCTGTACACGCACGCGGGCCCCGAGGTCGCCGTCGCCTCGACCAAGGCGTTCCTGACGCAGCTGGTGGCGTGTTACCTCGTGGCCCTGTACCTGGGGCAGTTGCGCGGCACCAAATGGGGCGACGAGATCCGGGCCGTGATCCGCGATCTGTCGCGGATCTCGTGCGAGGTCGAACGCGTGCTGGAGACGATGGGGCCGGTACGGGAGCTGGCGCGCTCGCTCAAGGACAAGAAGACCGTGCTGTTCCTCGGCAGGCATGTCGGGTATCCGGTCGCCCTGGAAGGCGCGCTCAAGCTCAAGGAGCTGGCCTACATGCACGCGGAGGGCTTCGCGGCGGGCGAGCTGAAGCACGGCCCGATCGCGCTGATCGAGGAGGACCTGCCGGTGGTGGTGGTCGTACCGTCGCCGCGCGGGCGCTCGGTGCTGCACGGCAAGATCGTGTCGAACATCCAGGAGATCAGGGCCAGGGGCGCGCGGACGATCGTGATCGCCGAGGAGGGCGACGCGGAGGTGGAGCCGTACGCCGACCACCTGATCCGTATCCCGGCGACGCCGACGCTGCTCCAGCCGCTGGTCGCGACCGTGCCGCTCCAGGTGTTCGCGTGCGAGCTCGCGACGGCCCGGGGCAACGAGGTGGACCAGCCGAGAAACCTGGCGAAGTCCGTGACGGTGGAATGATCCGGTCCGTGGTCGCGGGTGGTCCGTGACGGCGGAACGAGAGGGAGTTTCCGGGTGATCATCGGGGTGGGGATCGACGTGGCGGAGATCGAGCGGTTCGGGGAGTCGCTGCGACGCACTCCCCAGCTGGCCGGCCGGCTCTTCCTGGAGGCGGAGTTGCTGCTGCCGAGCGGTGAACGCCGTGGCACGGCCTCGCTGGCGGCCCGCTTCGCGGCGAAGGAGGCCGTGGCGAAGGCGCTCGGCGCACCGGGCGGCCTGCACTGGACGGACGCCGAGATCTACGTCGAGGACAGCGGCCGCCCACGTCTGCGGGTGAGCGGCACGGTGGCGGCCAGGGCGGCGGAACTGGGCGTACGGACGTGGCACGTCTCGCTGAGCCATGACGCGGGGGTGGCGTCGGCGGTGGTGATCGCGGAGGGGTGAGGGCGGTCGCGGGCCCGGGCTCCCGGGGAGCGGTCCGGGGGAGGCGCTTCGTGGAGTGCTCCGGGTGGGGCGGAGTGCCCGGGAGTGGCGTGGGCATCTGTGATCGCGGAGGGTTGAACCTATGCGTAGTGCGTACAGCGTGGAGACGGTACGGAAAGCCGAGCGCGAGCTGATGGCGCGGCTGCCCGAGGGAGCGCTCATGCAGCGCGCGGCCGCCGGGCTCGCGGCGGCCTGCGCGGGGCTGCTGGGGCGGGTGTACGGGTCCCGGGTCGTGCTGCTCGTCGGGAGCGGGGACAACGGGGGCGACGCGCTGTACGCCGGCGCACGCCTCGCGCGGCGCGGTGCCGGGGTGTCGGCGGTGCTGCTCGCGCCCGGACGCACGCACGAGGGCGGCCTCGCGGCGCTCCTCGGCGCGGGCGGCCGGGTCGCGGACGACCCGTTCGAGGTGCTTGCCGCCCCCGACCTTGTCCTGGACGGCATCACCGGCATCGGCGGACACGGCGGGCTCAGGCCCGACGCGGTGCCGGTCGCGCGCGCGGCGCAGGCGGCGCGGCACGCCGGAGCGGTGCTGGTCGCCGTCGATCTGCCGAGCGGGGTGGAGGCGGAGAGCGGTGAGGTGGAGGGCGAGGCCGTACGCGCGGACGCGACGGTGACGTTCGGCGCGTACAAGCCCGGTCTGCTCATCGACCCGGCGCGCGAGCACGCGGGGGCCGTACGGCTCGTGGACATCGGGCTCGGCCCCCACCTGCCGTCCCTGCCCGGCCTGGAGGCGTTGCAGCACGCGGATGTGGCGCGGCTGCTGCCGGTGCCGTCGGGGGAGAGCGACAAGTACCGGCGGGGCGTCATCGGCATCGTCGCCGGTTCCGCGCGCTACCCGGGCGCCGCGGTGCTCGCGGTGGCGGGCGCGCTGCGCGGCGGCGCGGGCGCGGTGCGGTACGTGGGCCCGGGCGCCGACGCGGTGCTCGCCCGCTACCCGGAGACGCTGGTGCACGCGGGCCCGCCGTCGGAGGCCGGCCGCGTACAGGCGTGGGCGGTGGGGCCGGGGCTGGGCGACGACCCGGGCGTGGCGGAGGTGCTGGCGTCGGACGTGCCGGTGCTGGTCGACGCGGACGGCCTGAAGCAGCTCGACGCGGCCACCCTGCGGGCCCGTACGGCACCGACGCTGCTCACCCCGCACGCGGGTGAGGCGGCGGCGCTGCTGGGCGTCGACCGCGCGGAGGTGGAGGCGGGCCGTCTGACGGCCGTGCGGGAGCTGGCCTCCCGCTACGGCGCGACGGTCCTGCTCAAGGGCTCGACGACGCTGATCGCCGCGCCGGAGGCGGACGTACCGGTCCGGGTGAACCCGACGGGCACGTCCTGGCTGGCGACGGCCGGCAGCGGTGACGTCCTGACGGGCCTGGCGGGATCACTCCTGGCCACGGGCCTGCCACCCCGGGACGCGGCCTCGGCTGCCGCCTACCTGCACGGCCTGGCGGCCCGCCTCGCGTCGACCGGCGCGCCGGTCGCGGCACATGACGTGGCGGAGAGGGTGGGGGAGGCGTGGCGGAACGTGAGTGAGGGCTGAGGCGACGCGGCAAGGTCTGCCGTCACCGCGCGCCTCACCAACCGCCTTCACCACGCGACGGGAAGCGTGACCGGTCCTCTGAGCAGGGCGTCCTTCTGGAAGTCGACCTCGTCGGCGGGCACCGCGAGGCGGAGACGGGGGAAGCGGGCGAAGAGGGCGGGCAGGAAGACCTGCGCCTGGAGGCGCGCCAAGTGCGGGGCCACGCAGTAGTGGGGGCCGAAGCCGAAGGAGAGATGGCCCGGTCCCTCGCGGTCGGCGTCGATCTCGGCGGGGCAGGCGAACACCTTGGGGTCGCGGTTGGCGGCCCAGTACTGGACGTAGATGAAATCCCCGGCGCGGATGGTGACCTCGCCCAGCTCCACGTCCTCGGTGGCCACGCGGGGCTGCCCGATGCCGTTCTTGTGGGGGATCCAGCGCAGCAGTTCCTCGACCAGCCGGGGTACGGAGATGTCCTCGCCGCGCAGCGACTCGGCCAACTGGGGCCGCTGCAGCAGCGCGAAGACCATGTTGGAGAGGTTGTTGCGCACCGGGTGCCAGCCATTCAGCGCGGTGAGGGAGGCCATGGCGAGCGCTTCTTCTTCGCTGACGCGGTCTTCCTCGACGGCCCGGGCGAAGTCCGCCATCAGGTCCTGGGTGGGCGTGGTGTGGCGCTGTCCGAGCAGGTCGCTGAAGTACTGGGCCGCCTCGTCGCGCAGCGCCCTGGCCCGCGCCGCGTCCGCCTCGTCGCGCGGCCGTACGAGGATGCCCTCGGCCCAGCGCCGGATCTGCGGGCGCTCGGCCGGAGGGATGCCGAAGATCTCTCCGACCAGCGTCAGCGGCAGCGGGGCGATGGCCTCCTCGATGAGGTCGGCGGGTGAGCCCGCCGCCTCCAGACGGTCCAGCAGCTCGGCCACCAGCGTTTCCACATGGGGACGCAGCTTCTTCATACGGGCGTCGGAGAAGGCCGGAGCGACCACGGAGCGGATCCGCGTGTGGTCGGGCGGATCGATGAAGCTGACGCTGGCGCCCATCGGGATCAGGTGGCGGTTCATCGTCGGGAAGGCCCGCTGCGTGATCTGCCGGCTGAAGCGGGAGTCCGACGTCACGAACCGGACCTCTTCGTACCGGGTGACCAGCCAGCACTCCGCCAGCGCGTCGCCCTGGGGGAGCAGGATCTTCAGCGCGGGTCCCTGCTCCAACGCGTCGGCCAGGAACGGATCGAACTCCAGGCCGGGCAGATCGGGCGGCCCGTACTCGGGCGGGCTCAACGTAGACACACCTTGTCCTCTCCGTGGTCCTTTCCCCATGTCTGCCCACTGATCCTTTTCCGCGCGCCCCCCAAAGGAGTGACGGCGCGGGCGTGCGAGGGACGGACCGGGGCAGCGCCCGCCGACGTCCGCGAGCTTCGGAGACCCGCGCCGCGCGGGGGCGGACCGGCTGTGTCGGCGGCCTCTGAGAGACTGAGCGCGATGACCGGAATGACGCACAGGACTCACACACCGCCGTCGCCCCCCAGGGCCCGTGCCGAGATCGATCTCGGTGCCCTCCGGGCCAACGTGCGCGCTCTGCGTGCCCGCGTGGGGGTGGGGACCGCGCTCATGGCCGTCGTCAAGTCCGACGCGTACGGGCACGGCATGGTGCCCTGCGCCCGAGCCGCCCGGGAGGCGGGCGCCGAGTGGCTGGGGACCGCCACGCCGCAGGAGGCGCTGGCCCTGCGGGCCGCCGGGGTCGGCGGGCGGCTGATGTGCTGGCTGTGGACGCCCGGTGACCCGTGGCGGGACGGTATCGAGGCCGAGCTCGACATGTCCGTCAGCGCGATGTGGGCGCTGCGCGAGGTCGTCGAGGCCGCGCGTGAGGCCGGCCGGCCGGCGCGTATCCAGCTGAAGGCCGACACCGGCCTCGGCCGCAACGGCTGCCAGCCCGCCGACTGGCCGGAGCTGGTCGCCGCCGCCCTCGCCGCCCAGGAGGAGGGCCGGGTCACGGTGACCGGCCTGTGGTCGCACTTCGCGCGCGCCGACGAGCCCGGCCATCCGTCCATCGCCGCGCAGCTGGACGTGTTCCACGAGATGGTCGCGTACGCCGAGAAGCAGGGCGTCGAGCCCGAAGTGCGGCACATCGCCAACTCCGCGGCCGCCCTCACCGTCCCCGAGTCGCACTTCGACCTCGTACGCGCGGGCGTCGCGACGTACGGCATCTCGCCCAGCCCGGAGCTGGGCACCTCGCGGGACTTCGGGCTGCGGCCCGTGATGACGCTCTCCGCGTCCGTCGCGCTGGTCAAGCAGGTACCGGCTGGACACGGCGTCAGCTACGGCCATCAGTACCTCACCCCGCAGGAGACGATCCTCGGGCTCGTCCCCCTCGGATACGGGGACGGCATCCCGCGCCACGCCTCCGGCCGTGGGCCGGTTCTCGTGGGCGGGGCATGGCGGCGGGTGGCCGGGCGGATCGCGATGGATCAGTTCGTGGTCGATCTCGGTCATGACACGGTCGAACCAGGCGCTCCCGCGGTCCTTTTCGGACCCGGCGATCGCGGTGAGCCCACCGCCCAGGACTGGGCCGACGCCGCCGACACGATCGCGTACGAGATCGTCACCCGTATCGGCCCGCGCGTTCCCCGCGTCTACTCCGGCGAGACGGCGGAGAACAGCGCGCTGGGCGGGACCGGCGCGTCGGAATGACCGGGCGCGTGACCGACCCCGGATCTCCGGCCTCGGGTGAACGGCCGCGCGACGGGGAAGAAAGAAGCCAGGACGACTAGGAGAGCGGCAGGGTGAGCGAGAGCAGCGCGGCGGGGGACGCCGTGGCCCGGGCGGCGGCCGCGGCCGCCGCATCCACGGGCCCCGCGGGTAACTGGCGCAAGGCAGGCGTCGTCGGCGGCGCCATAGGCGTGATCGCCGCGGGCGCCGCGGCCGGGCTCGCGATCGAGAGACTGACGGTCGGCCGCGGCATGCGCCGCAGGGCGCGGCTCGCGCTCGACACGTCAGGGCCGTACGGCACCCTGCGCGGCACCCCCGGTGAAGCCGTCGCCGACGACGGCACGCGGCTCTCCTACGAGATCGACGACATCGGCAAGCCCGACCCGCAGACCGCCGGGCCGCGCCGCCGCCGCCTCTTCGGCGGCAAGCCCCCGGCGCCCGTGACCGTCGTCTTCAGCCACGGTTACTGCCTGAGCCAGGACTCCTGGCACTTCCAGCGCGCCGCGCTGCGCGGCATCGTCCGTACGGTCCACTGGGACCAGCGCAGCCACGGCCGTTCCGCGCGCGGCGCGGGTCAGCGCGGCCCCGGGGCCGTTCCGGTCACGATCGACCAGCTCGGCCGCGATCTGAAGGCCGTCATCGACGCGGCGGCGCCCGAGGGGCCGCTCGTCCTCGTCGGCCACTCCATGGGCGGCATGACGATCATGGCCCTCGCGGACCAGTACCCCGAGCTGATACGGGACCGGGTCGTCGGTGTGGCCTTCGTCGGTACGTCGAGCGGGAGGCTCGGTGAGGTCAATTACGGTCTGCCGGTCGCGGGCGTCAACGCCGTACGCCGTGTCCTGCCCGGGGTCCTCAAGGCGCTCGGCTCGCAGGCGGAGCTGGTCGAGCGGGGGCGGCGCGCCACCGCGGATCTGTTCGCGGGGCTGATCAAGCGGTATTCGTTCAGCTCGAAGGACGTGGATCCGGCGGTCGTACGGTTCGCCGAGCGGCTCATCGAGTCGACGCCGATCGACGTCGTCGCGGAGTTCTATCCGGCCTTCATCGAGCACGACAAGGAGCAGGCGCTCCCGGTCTTCCTGGAGGTTCCGGCGCTGGTTCTGGCCGGGGAGAGCGATCTGGTGACACCGAGTTCGCACAGCGAGTCCATCGCGGACCTGCTGCCGGACGCCGAGCTGGTGCTCGTGCCGGACGCCGGGCATCTGGTGATGCTGGAGCATCCGGAGGTCGTCACGGACCGACTGGCCGACCTGCTGGTGCGCGTCGGCGCGATGCCGTCAGCGGCTAACGTTGGCACGCATGGAAGCACCGCACCGCCCAGCAGATGAGTCCGCTCGGGCCGCCGAGGCAGCCCGCACCGCCGACACGGCTCGCGCCGAAGCCGCCGAAGTCGCCGAAGTCGCCGAAGTGAAGCTCACGGTCCGTTCCCCCGAGCAGATGCGGGAGCTGGGCCTCAGGCTCGCCGCGCTCCTGCGCCCCGGCGATCTGGTGATGCTCACCGGCGAGCTGGGCGCGGGCAAGACGACGCTGACGCGCGGTCTCGGTGAGGGCCTGGGTGTCCGGGGTGCCGTCACGTCACCCACCTTCGTGATCGCTCGTGTCCACCCCTCCCTGGCCGGCGGGCCCGCGCTGGTCCACGTCGACGCGTACCGGCTCGGCGGCGGTCTTGACGAGATGGAGGACCTGGACCTCGACGTGTCGCTGCCCGACTCGGTGGTGGTCGTGGAGTGGGGCGACGGCAAGGTGGAGGAGCTGTCGGACGACCGGCTGCACGTCGTGATCGACCGGATCGTCGGCGGTACGGGAGAGGAGGTTCCCGAGGAGGACGACCGGCGCGAGGTCACCCTCAGGGGTTATGGCACGAACAGGTGGTCGGACGTGGACCTTGCGGTTTTGCGTCCCTGAGCGTGTTTTCCGACGCATTCCGACACAGTGTCGGCAAAGTGTTGCGCGCACGGCGTTGCGCATGGTGACATGGATACCGAGACCTGGTTAGGTCTACCTAACCACGCCTGCCCCCGGAGCCCCAGGAGGCATCCATGTCGGCGACAGAGCGCGAAGCGCGGCCGCAGCACACACCTTCACCGTCCGTGACGTCCATGAGAGATCTGCTCGCGTCGTGCGCCTCCGCGGCAGCCGTGTCGAGGCCTCCGCAGGATCCCGCGGCGGCGGCCTCCGCAGAGCCCGCGGGCGCCGCAGAGTCCGGAGTGACCGGCGAACGGTGCCGCGAGGCCGCATAGGCGTTACGACGACTGTCGGAGGCGTCGGAGGCGCGGCGCCCGCCGAACGGTGCCCGGAAAGCGCCTACGGAACGACGACGACCTTCGATCCCACCGAAGCGAACGACCACAGCGCATCGCCGTCCGCCCGCTGCATCCGTACCCCGCCCGTCCGCAGCTTCGGGTCCGGGCTCGGCATGGAGCCGTCCACCGCCGCGCTGAAGCCGATCGTCACGCCCTCCACCGTGGTGAAACGCACCACATGCTCGATCGTCACCCCGTCCGAGCCTGGTGTCTCCTCCGTGCGCGAGGTCACCGCGTACGAGCCAGGCACCGGGTTGAGGGTGCTCGGCATGACCGCGAACGTCCGCATCCGCTCGCCCTTCGGCCCCACCAGCCACACCCGCCGGTCGTGCAGCGCGTAGACGACCCGCTGGCCCGTGCCCGACCCCTCGGGCACCAGCAGTGGGTCCTTCTTCGGCGGCGCGGGGGCGGCTGAGGCAGCCGGGCCGCTCGGGGGCTTGGGCTTTCCGAGGTTGTCGGGTGCGTTCGCCGACGCCTGGACGGCGAGGAAACCGACACCGGCCAGAGCCAGCGCGGTGAGCCCGGCCACGAATACCGTGCTGCTCCTAGACACCTTGATCCACCTCTCGTACGTACGACTGGGAGGTGACGTTAGCAGCAGCCGGGTGACGGGGTTCGGCGCCGTGCCTCCCGTCCGGGAGCCGTAGGCTGTTTGCGTGCTTCTGCTCGCCGTTGATACCGCCACGCCCGCCGTCACCGTCGCCCTGCACGACGGCTCCTCCGTCATCGCCACGGAGAGCCAGGTCGACGCCCGCCGGCACGGGGAGCTTCTGCTGCCCGCCGTAGACAAGCTCCTCGCCGGGGCCGGGCTCGCGCTCGGCGCCGTGACCGACGTGGTCGTCGGGGTCGGGCCGGGTCCGTACACCGGGCTGCGCGTCGGGCTCGTCACGGCCACGACCTTCGGGTCCGTACTCGGAGTGCCGGTCCACGGACTCTGCACGCTGGACGGCCTGGCCTACGCGTCCCAGCTCGACGAACCCTTCGCCGTTGCGACCGACGCGCGCCGCAAGGAGGTCTACTGGGCGCGGTACGGAGACTCCCGTACGCGCCTCACCGATCCCGCCGTCGACCGGCCCGCCGACATAGCCGAACAGCTCGCGGGGCTGCCCGTCGTCGGCGCGGGCGCGCTCCTCTACCCCGGCTCCTTCCCGGACGCGCGTGAGCCCGAGCACCAGTCGGCCGCCGCACTCGCCTCCCTCGCGGCGGAAAAACTCGCCGCCGGTGAGACGTTCCTGCCACCGCTGCCTCTCTACCTGCGCCGTCCCGACGCGCAGGTGCCGAAGAACTACAAGGTGGTCACGCCGAAGTGACCGTGCCCGTGACGGATACGACGAACCAGCCCCCAGCCGTGCTGCGTGAGATGCGCTGGTGGGACATCGAGCCCGTGCTCGCACTCGAACACGCCCTCTTCCCCGAGGACGCCTGGTCGCCCGGCATGTTCTGGTCCGAGCTGGCCCACGCGCGCGGCCCGCACGCCACGCGCCGCTACGTGGTGGCCGAAGCGGCGCGGGCGTCGGAGGACGCGCGGACCGACGGGGAGGCGGACGGCCCGGCCGGCAGCCGGATCGTCGGCTACGCCGGTCTCGCGGCCGCCGGTGGTCTCGGCGACGTACAGACCATCGCCGTCGCCCGCGAGTACTGGGGCGCAGGCCTCGGCTCCCGCCTCCTCACCGAGCTGCTGCGCCACGCCACCGCGTTCGAGTGTGCCGAGGTGCTGCTCGAAGTGCGCGTCGACAACACCCGCGCGCAGAAGCTGTACGAACGCTTCGGCTTCGAGCCCATCGGCTTCCGGCGCGGTTACTACCAGCCGGGCAATGTCGACGCGCTCGTCATGCGCGTCGACCTGCACGGAACCCCCGCCCAGGGGACAGAACCCCAAGGACTCCAGGATCTCCAGGGTTCCGAGGCACCTCAGGCGCCTCAGGAGACCGAGTCCGAGACAGAAACTGAGACCCATGGCTGACGAACCCCTCGTCCTCGGCATCGAGACCTCCTGCGACGAGACCGGCGTCGGCATCGTGCGCGGTACGACCCTGCTCGCCGACGCCATCGCGTCCAGCGTCGACGAGCACGCGCGCTTCGGCGGTGTGGTGCCCGAGGTGGCGTCCCGCGCCCATCTGGAGGCGATGGTCCCGACCATCGAGCGCGCGCTCAAGGACGCCGGGGTCAGCGCCCGCGACCTCGACGGCATCTCCGTGACGGCGGGCCCCGGTCTCGCCGGCGCGCTGCTGGTGGGCGTCTCGGCGGCGAAGGCGTACGCGTACGCCCTCGGCAAGCCGCTGTACGGCGTGAACCACCTCGCCTCGCACATCTGCGTCGACCAGCTCGAACACGGCCCGCTGCCCGAGCCGACGATGGCGCTGCTGGTGAGCGGCGGCCACTCCTCGCTGCTGCTCGCGCCCGACATCACGGCCGACGTACGCCCGATGGGCGCGACGATCGACGACGCGGCGGGCGAGGCGTTCGACAAGATCGCGCGCGTGCTCCAGCTCGGCTTCCCCGGCGGCCCGGTGATCGACCGGCTCGCGAAGGAGGGCGACCCGGCGGCGATCGCCTTCCCGCGTGGTCTGACCGGTCAGCGCGACGCGCCGTACGACTTCTCCTTCTCCGGCCTCAAGACGTCGGTGGCGCGCTGGATCGAGGCGAAGCGGAACGCGGGGGAGGAGGTGCCGGTACGGGATGTGGCGGCGTCGTTCCAGGAGGCGGTCGTGGACGTACTGACCCGCAAGGCGGTCCGCGCATGCAAGGACCAGGGCGTGGACCATCTGATGATCGGCGGCGGAGTCGCCGCCAACTCCCGGCTGCGCGCGCTCGCCGCCGAACGCTGCGAGCGCGCGGGCATCAAGCTGCGTGTGCCGCGCCCAGGGCTGTGCACGGACAACGGGGCGATGGTGGCGGCGCTGGGCGCGGAGATGGTGGCGCGCAACCGTCCGGCGTCGGACTGGGACCTGTCGGCGGACTCGTCTCTGCCGGTGACGGAGCCCCACGTACCGGGCGTCGCCCACGACCACGGCGACGACGACCACGCGCATGACCACGATCACGATCATCTGCACGAGCTGAGCAAGGACAACCTCTACTCATGACGGTCGCGCTGATGTGGGAGGCCAAAGCAGCCCCGGGCCGGGGCGCGGAGCTGCTGGACTGGGTGCGGTCGCAGGAGCCGTCCCAGCCTCTTCCGCTGCGACGGGAAGTGCTGTGCGCGCCGCAGGACCGGGTCCTGGTCATCACGTGGTGGGACGCGTCCTACGACGCCGAACTCCCCGAACTCACGGATCCGGAAGCTGAGTTGATCGCGCGCCCGGCGCACCGCTGGCGGTTCGAGTCCGTGGAGTAGAGACTCCGGCCGAGGACGCAGAGGACGAGGACACAGAGGACAAGGACGGCGCAGGCATATGAACCGTTCCGCCGGACAGCCGGACGATCCCGCCGAGCGGCCGGATGAACAGCCCGCCCTCGCCGCGCCCTTCACCCTCGGCGCGGTCACGGCGGTACGCCACGGCCAGAGCGTCGCGAACCTCGCATTCGCCGAGGCCGCCCGTACCGGTGCGACCGGCCTGCCGGTGGACGGCACCGATGCCGACGTCGCCCTGTCGGACCTGGGTCTGCGCCAGGCCACGGCGCTCGGCCGCTGGCTGGCCGCGCTGGACGAGGCCCCGGACCTTGTCGTCTGCTCGCCGTACCGACGCGCCCGCCAGACCTGGACGGTGATGGAGCGTACGGCCGGGGGACTGGGCCGTACCTCACCCCGGGCGCTGGTGGACGAGCGGCTGCGCGACCGCGAGATGGGCGTCTTCGAACTCCACCCGCCCGCCGCCGTCCAGCGCCGCGCACCCCAGGAGGCCGAACGCCGCGCCCGCCTCGGCGACTGGGCCTACCGGCCGCCGGGCGGCGAAGCGCTCGCGGATGTCGTGCTGCGGGTGAGGGACCTGCTCGCGCAGCTCGACCGCTCCGCGCCCGGACAGCGCGTGCTGCTGATCGCCCACGACGCCGTCGTCGTCGCCCTGGGCCACATCATCACCGGCATCGGCGCCACCGTCCCGGACGACGTCCCGCCGGTGCCGAACGCCTCCGTCTCCCACTGGCGTGGCGACGGCCGGCACCTCCGCCTCACGTCCTGGGCCGCCACCGATTGGTGAGTGTGAGGCGGGTGCCGACGGCCGCCGTGGGTACGGGCGGTGCGGATCAGCGGGCGATCGAGATCGAGAAGGGTGCGAATCCGCTGGCCCGGATGACGTGCGGCACGAACAGGATCGCGGCCTCCGTGGCACGGGCGGTCTGGATCCCGCCGAGATCAACGATCCATTCCTCGTGCCAGCCGAGGTCGACGAGCAGTTCGCGGACGGTCTGCTTGGCCTGCGCGTCCTCGCCGGAGAGGAAGACGTCCGGCGCCTGGCTGAGCGTGGCGGGCGCGGTCATCACCGGAAAGAGCATGGTGTTGAGGGTCTTGACGACGTGCGTCTCGGGAAGCGCTTGCTGAAGTTGCTCGGCGAGGCTTGAGCCGGGGTAGATCAGGTCGGCGGGCAGTCCGTCCGGTCCGTCGAAGGTGGCGTTGGAGACGTCGACGAGGATCTTGCCGTGCAGCTCCTCGCGGTGAGCGACGAGCAGGTCCAGCGAGCCGGCGCCCGGAGTGGCGTTGATGACGATCTGTGCGGTCCGGGCGGCGTTGGCGACGGCGCCCGGCGCGCGGTCCGCCACGGTCACCTCATGCCCTGCCCCGGTGAGGGCTTTGGCCAGGTTGCCGCCGACGCGGCCGTTTCCGAGTACTGCGATCGTGGTCATGATGATGTGGTCCTTTCGTACGTGCGGGATGTGGTGTGCGGTCAGAGGGAGAGCGTGGCGACGGCCTCGGCGTGGATGCCGGGCGCGGTGGCCAGGAAGCTCTCGCTGCGCGTGGTCCAGGGGTTGCCATCCACGTCGGAGATCTGTCCGCCGGCCTCGGTGACGAGCAGCGAGCCGGGGAACATGTCCGCGCGGCCGCCGGAGAACTGCCAGAAGCCTTCGAGCCGGCCGGCGGCCACATTCGCCAGGTGCAGGGTCGCGGGCACGGAGGTGCGGATGGAGAGCGCGCCGAGGAGCATCGCGGTGATCGAGGAGCCGACGCGTCGCATGACCGTCTCGTCCTCGTCCGGCCGGGCCTGGCTGGTGGCCACGATGCTCAGGCCGAGGTCCGTGAGCTGTGAGACCCGCAGCGGCCGGCCGTCGAGGTAGGCGCCCCCACCGGCGAGCGCGGTGTAGGTCTCGCCGGTCAACGGCACGTGGACCGCGGTGAGCACCGGCTTGTTCTCGCGCACGAGGGTGGCGGTCACTGCCCAGTCCGGGATGGTGCGCAGGTGGTTGACGTTGCCTTCGGCAGGGTCCACGACCCACCATTCGCCGGCCGGGAGCTCTCCGCCGGCCAGCTCGTCCTCCACCCAGCCGGCCTCCGGGCGCAGACGCGTGAGGGTGGGGCGCAGGATGGCGAGGGAGACGTCGTCGTTGGCGTCGAGCGCCTGCACCAGCTCTTCGCGGGTCTGGTAGCGGACGATCTCACCGAAGCGCTCGCGCAGTACCGAACCCGCCTCACGCACGGCGTTCGCGGTCTGTTCGAGCAGGTCGGCGTCGGAGATGGCGACGTCAGTGGTCTGAGGCGTTCCGGACATGGCGGTACTCCCGTGCGAGAAGGGGGTGAGGAGGCGGAGGGGAAGGCGGATGAGGCCGGTGGAGCCAAGCGGTTCGTTCCGTCTTGCGCTCTGATATCGAAGGTATAGAGCGTTGTCGTTAACTTCAACTGCATGTTAAGCATGGCAAGGATTACTCAAACGCAATCGATTCTGGCCGCCGTGTTTTCCGCGCCGCGGAGGCGGAAATGCGGCCGGGGCGGTCGCGCGCCTGCGTGTCACCGCCCGAGCGACGGGCCGGGCGACGGGGCGAATCCGGCGCACGACCGGGGGAGCGCCGGCCCTGAAGCGACCCAGCCCCTTGGCCGGAGCGTCCCTTGGCCGGACCGTCCCGCTCGTTCCGGCTGCCTCTCGTTCCGGCCGTCCCTCATTCGGGTCACACACAGGACACTCCGCCGGATCTCCCCAGTCGGCCGCCGCCTTTCGGATACGCAGTGGATCTTCCTTTTCCCGTGACCGAGGAGCCCCCGTGCTGCGTCGTCGTGCTCTCAGCAGGCGTGCCGTAACAACACTGATCGCCGCGACCTCCGCGGTTCTTCCCCTCGCCCTGCCTGCGGGCGCGGCAGCCGCCGCCGACCGGCCGTACTTCTACGAAGCGCCGAAGGACCTGCCCGCCAACAACGGTGACGTGCTCCGCTCGGAGCCGGCCGTCTTCTTCCTGGATCCCCTCAAGGCGGTCAAGTCCAGAGCGAGCGTCACCCGGATCATGTACCGCTCGACCGACCGCGCCGGGAAGCCCATCGCGGTCACCGGCACCGTGCTCACCCCCAGGACGGTCCAGTACGGCCCCCGGCCGATCATCGCCTTCGCCCCCGGCACGCAGGGACTTGCGGACAAGTGCGCGCCCTCCCGCCAGCTGGCCGAGGGCACCGAGTACGAGGCGCTGCCCATCAAGAAGCTGCTCGATCAGGGCTACGCCGTCGTGGTCACCGACTACCAGGGCCTGGGAACGCCAGGCGTCCACACGTACATGAACCGCGAGGCGCAGGGCCGCGCCGTCCTGGACTCCGTCCGAGCGGCCCAGCGCCTGGATTCGGCGGATCTCCCGGACGCCGGTCCGGTCGCGATCTACGGCTACTCCCAGGGCGGTGGCGCGGCGGCGTCCGCGGCCGAGCTGGCCCGGACGTACGCGCCCGAACTGAAGATCACAGGCGCGGTCGTCGGCGCCCCTCCGGCAGATCTGGACACCGTGGCCGAGAGCCTCGACGGCTCCGCCTACTCGGCGTTCTTCAACTACGCCTTCTCCGGTCTCGCCGCCGGATACCGCATCGACACCGACCCGTACCTGAACGCCCGGGGGAAGCGTGTGACCGCCGACCTGCGGGACAACCAGTGCACGACGCAGGCCATCGGCGCGTATCCGTTCCTGCGGTCCCGCTCACTGACCGTGGACGGACGCCCGCTGACCGAACGCCTCAAGCATGCCCCGTGGGACACGATCATGGCCGAGCAGCGGCTCGGCAAGCGCAGGCCCGCGGTGCCGGTCCTGCTCTCCCACAGCGTCCTGGACGACGTCATCCCGCACCGGGTCGGCAAGGAACTGGCCGCCGACTGGTGCCGCTTGGGCGCGACGGTGAAGTTCTCCAGCAACTACCTCCCCACGCACATCGCCGCCGCAGCGGGTACCAGCGCCGAGGGCGTCCCCTGGCTCGCGGACCGCTTCGCCGGCAAGACGGCCCCGAGCACCTGCTGACCGTCCCGGCCGACCACCCGGCCGGGACGGCGCGCCCACGAGCGCACGCCGCCCCGGCCGCCTCTGGTCGCGTCCCGGCGGACAGCGCTACAACGCGGACAGCGCTACAACACGGCTCCGCCACCTGACTGTTCGCAGCCGAAGACCCCGACGACGATCAACTTGCCCGGATGTGCCTCGTCCTTGCCGGTGCCGAGGAGCGCGCACCGCCAGACGCTGCCGCCGTCCGTGTCCTTGATGCTCCCCTCACCCTGGTAATCGGCAGGCGTGCCGGTGCAGTTCTCTCCGGCGACGCGGTTGATCGAGTCGACCAGAACGGTCTGGCAGGTATAGACGGGCCCCGGGGCTGCCGCATCGGCGATGCCGGAACCGGACAGGATGGCTGCCACGGCCAAACCGGCCGCGACGATCGTGGTGCGCATGCGTTCTCCCGAAAGGTGGTCACGAAGCGAACCGCGATCGAACCAGAACCGGCTTTCCCCGAGAAGGAATTCACCACACCGTGGGCGTTTCAGCTCAAGGGACTCACGGACCCATTCGGCTCACGGAGTTGAACCGATGGCGGTGCCGGCTTCCCGTGTTGTGCGGGCAGACTGAAGAGAGCTGACGACCGTCCGTCCGAGCGTCTACGCTGACGGCATGGTGGCCTTCCCGGGCCGCATGCCTTCCCTGCGATCCGCCAGCCGATAGGTTCACCCCATGCCCGGCCGCCTTCGGGAACTCCATGTCGAGAACTTCCGCAGCCTTCGTGACGTGACCATCCCACTCGGGCCGCTCACTGTTCTTGTCGGCCCGAACGGTGTGGGCAAATCGAATGTCCTCAAAGTGTTCGACTTCTTGCCGCGATCATTCGAACTGACCTACAGCCCGCGCTGGATGAGCGTGGCGGATTCGATGAAGTGGGATTCTGGGGAGGCGACAAACCTCCGACCTCGATGGTGATTCACCTCAAGGCAGACTGGACGACTCATGCCAGTGCCAAAGCGCCGGACGAGTACTCGCTGACCATTCGCAGACGGTCCACGCCGAACAGCCGTGGCTCCTAAACTCTTTCGCGTCAAGAGAGCTTCGCGTTCAAGCGCACGCAAGCCAGGGGGCAGGCGCATCACGATCTCGGGCGGCGAAGCCCGCGTCGTTGACGCAAAGGCGGGGCGCGAGTCCGATGGGGGCAGTTTTGGTATTCAACGGCTGAGTAGCGGGTTGTCTACGCTGCCCCGGCTGGGGCGTTCGGACGGAGGTGAGGAAGTCGCGCGAGTCGCCGACCGGCTTTCGTCCTTCCGGGTTTTCGATGTGGATGTGACAGCTGCGCGGCAGCCCACGCGTACCCGTTCCCTACGTTCCGGCCGCCTGGAGCCTCACGCCGAGAATCTGGCCGCTTTTCTGATTCACCTCAGCACAGATGAACAGCGTTGGGATCTCTTGATGAGAGATGCGCGACGTGTTCTGCCTCAGCTGGAAGCCATCGAGTTCGAGCAGGTCGGAGGCTATACCGACAGACTCGCGGTGGTTCTTCACGAACGAGGACTGCGCCGGCCCACCCCGCTGGCGGATGCCTCGTTCGGCACAGTTCGCCTCCTGGGGCTGCTGGCCATGCTCTACGATCCGCACCCGCCGGCCCTGACCTGTGTGGAAGAGATCGATCATGGCTTGCACCCGCAGGCCCTTGAGTTGATCGTGGAACGGTTGCGCGAGGCGTCTCAGCGAACGCAGTTCATCGTGGCGACCCCACTCATCCGCGCTTGTCGATCGACTGGAGCCGCAGGAGCTCATCGTCTGCGACCGCGACGAAGGGGGTGCTTCCATTATTCCCGCCCTGACCGCCGTGGAGATCGAGGAGATCGTGGCGGAGACAGGGGATCAGCCTCTTGGAGAACTGTGGTTCTCAGAGTGCGGTTCGCACTGTAATGCCGGGTTTGGTGTCGCTCGATGGGGTGGCGTTGTGGCATCTCTGCCGGTCGGGCGTTCGGGATTCGCTTGGGTGGCGGGATGAGTGGTCGCAAGCCGTACCCGAGTGATCTCGCCGACGAGCAGTGGCAGTTGATCGAGCCCGTTATCAGTGCCTGGAAGGCCGAGCACCCCTCGGCCACCGGCCATCAGGGCAGATACGCGATGCGGGAGATCGTCAACACGATCCTCTATCAGAACCGCACCGGCTGTCAGTGGGGATACCTGCCGCATGATCTGCCGCCGAAGAGCGCGACGTTCTACTACTTCGCCGCCTGGCGTGACGACGGCACCGATCAGAGCGTGCACGACCTCCTGCGCTGGCAGCTGCGCGCGAGCCGGAAGCGATGAGCCGACCCGACGCTGGTGGTCCTGGACACCCAGAGCATCCACGCCGTCGTCGGCGTCCCGGCCGACACGACCGGCAAGGACGCCTCGAAAAAGGGTGCCGGGCAGGAAAAGATGCCTGGCCGTGGACGTATTGGGCGTCGTCGAGGCCGTCGCCCTGCCCGCGTCCGCGCACGACAACGCCGCCGGCATCGCCCTGCTCAACGGAGTGGCCGCGCAGACCGACACGGTGCGCAAGGCCCTGGTCGACCAGGGATTCAAGAAGAGCGTCGTCGACCACGGCGGGACTCTCGGCATAGATGTCGAGATCGTCGAACGCAATCCGGCCGAGAAGGGCTTCGTTCCGCAGGGCAAGCGGTGGATCGTGGATCAGACGAACGGGATCCTGATGTTCTACCGCCGTCTCGTGCGTGACTACGAACACCGGCTCGCCACCTCCCGCTCGCGGGTGTTCTGGGCGATGACGTCGGTCATGGCCCGCCGTCTCACCGGCATCGCCCTCGCCTGCTGGAGGAGCGCGTGAGTGAGATTCTCCAGGTCGAAGCCGTACTGGCCTACATCGAGGTCCGGATAAGCGAAGTCGCCGAGCAGGCCGGACGAATCCGGAACCAGATCGCCGAACTCACTTCCCACCTACGCGAGTTCGAGACCGAGAGCGAGAATCTGCAGATCACCCACAAAACCCTCCTTGGCCTCCCCAGACCCGCACCCGCACCCGCACCCGCACCCGCACCGGTCGACGATCCACCCCGCGCCGAGGTGCCGGAACACCCCGCCTACCAGCAGATCCTCACGGTCCTCGCCGACACCGGCGGTCCGATGCGGGCCCGCGACATCTGCGACGCCCTCGACCTGCCGATCCTGCCGAAGAACACCGAGGGCATCCGAGCCAAGCTGAAACGCCTGGTAGACCGTGGCATCCTCACCGAACCCGAGCCCGGCCTGTTCACCCAGCCCCGCCCCTGAGGACCAGACCACCCCACCGAGCAGGACACCTCACCCAGACCTCACCGCGAATCGGGCATCACCGCGCGAACCGCACTCTGAGAGCGGCAGTCAGTCCTTACGTCGTGACCGCACTACAAGCAACCTGAAGATACTGAACTTGCTCCAGCTGAAAAAGTTTTCCCTTTCCTGGCAATGATGAAGCAGACTCCGCCAAGACTATGAGCAATCCGATCACCATGGGAAATATCGCGAGGGTCTGCCCTCTTGTGGCATTATTGACAGCCATCATGAACAGGAGCAGCCCGCAATAGACGGCCACTGGTGCGCCCACCACTACGAAGGTTCGTCTCACTTGGCGCACCCTTCGGTCATCAGGGACTCAAACCGCCGGAGTCCGGCCACTGACGGAGGCTCCCCCCGTTTGCCGGGGTGGCGGCCTTTGCCGTTTCGCGCTCAACGCTCTCAGCTTGGCGATGAATTCCGAGGACCGCGGATCATAAGCACAGTCAGGGTAATGGCACCGAGAATTGCCCCGATGCCCAGGACAAGTGGAATTATCGGTTGGTGACCGCCACGTCCAGAAACACTCAGGAAGATTGCGGCGGCGCCGACAAGGTATGCCACCGCGATTGCAACTTTAAGCTTCAGCATTGATTCAAGCCTTTCCTGATCCTCAGCTGTACGTCCGGCGATCCATGGCGATACTGGCTCGCCGGACGTTCCTCAATTCAGTCCGTTACTGGTAGGTGATGATATCCGCCCCGTAGTAACCAGCAACTCCTCCGACCAAGCAGCTGGTGCCGACCGCCACACCCGTGCCTACGGGACCGAAAACGCTCGCAGCTTCGATCGCTCCGGAGGTGGCCGCTGCGCCAATTCCACCGATGCACCCCGAAACGACACCGAAAATGTTGCTGCCTATGTCAAGCGCGCCGGACCAACTGAAAAGTCCAGTGGGATCGACCCGATTGATCGGGTCACCCGCAGCGTAGAGGTAGAGATTCTGTTCCTTGCCGCTGGGATCGGGTTGGGTGAAGCGGCCGGTGGTCTGGTCGTAGTACCGAGCACCCATTTTGTACAGCCCGGTGATGTCGAGGTAGGCGCCGGCGTAGCCGAAGGGTTCGGCGACGGGGGTGGTGGTTTCTGGGCGGGCGTTGCCGGTGGGGCCGTAGTCCCAGCGGTTTTGCTCTACGCCGGTGTTGTCGACGAGGACGGACGGGGCGCCCTGGTTGTTGGTGACGTAGTAGTACGGGTTGGCGCCGCTTGTCATACCGATCAGGGTTCCCGCTGGATCCCGTACGAATCCCGTGTTTTGCCCGTCGGTGGTCGTGCTGGAGATGCCGGCGGGGCCCTGGTCGATGCGGGTTGCGTCGGCGGTGAGGCGGTTGGAGCTGTCGGTGCCCGCGTAGGTGTAGTGGCTCGTGGTGCCGCCGGTGGTGATCGCGGTGAGCTGGTTGAAGTCGTTGTACGTTTCGCCGGTGCGCGGGAGTTGGCCGGCGGCGGAGAGTTCGTTGCCGTTCTTGTCGTAGGACCAGCCGGTGGTGTTGCCGTTCATGCCGGTGATCTCGTTGGCCGTGTTGTAGGTGTACGTTGTCAGGCCGGAGGTTGCCGAGCAGGCTGACGCGGAGCCGGAGGTGGCGGTCGGGGGCTGAACTGGCCATGACTGCTGCGACGTTGGTGAGGAAGGCGCGGCAAGGCGAAACTGAAGGCGGGACAGTTCGTGGGCATTACCGTCCACGAAGACATGGACGCCTGCCCCAGCCTCGCTTACGACACAGCGCGCCGTGCGGTCTCCGCGGCGCTTGCCAAGGCGAGTGAATCAACCTCGTCCGTCTATGCTCTCGCGGCTGCGGAGTCGGAGGGATGGCTCCTGCTCCTCCCTGACGCCTTCCCGCTCTACAGGTCGTCATGGAGGATCCCGGCGCAATGGCAGGGCCGTGACACGGGTAGGCGGCTGACTCCCAAGGAAGACCTGGAGGCTGAGCTCGCCGGTCCTCGTTTCAGGGAGAGCGACGGGCCCGAGATCGTTTCCAAGGCTCTGGCTGCGGGGCTGCTTGCCTCGCCCAACGGATCCAATCGTTCATACAGCGAGTTCGTCGAAGACCTTGCCCAGTGGGAGGTCCCCCGCAGACCGAGCCGGTGATGCGCCGCAGCGGGCACAGCGGTTCGACACGTTGGTGCTTCCCTGTCCGGCGGGAGGGATCCGCACCGGATCCGTTCAAGAATCCGCGACCCCGCCCTCTTCGCACCAAGTGGATCCGGGATGATTGCGCCTCCCTGGCAGGCGCGTTGGGTACGGACCGACCGGAGACCTCGGTCGTCGGCGGCGGGGCGAAGTATGAAGAGCGCGCATGTGGGGCTCGGCGCATTCGAGACGAAAGCGGGCGAGGCAGCGCGGACCCTGCTGCACAACCAGGGGTACGACGGCGGCTGGGGCTCACGCTGACCTCGGTGTCATCGATCGTCTATACCAGCGAGGTCCTGGCGATCCTGCGGTCCGCCGGGATCGCGGGTCGGCCGGCCCGTCAAGCCCTCGGCTTCCTGGCCGGTGCCCTCGCGGAACACTGCCGGCCTCGGCAGAGGGGCGGC
Source organism: Streptomyces sp. NPDC088725 (assembly GCF_044751305.1). Lineage (NCBI taxonomy): Bacteria > Bacillati > Actinomycetota > Actinomycetes > Kitasatosporales > Streptomycetaceae > Streptomyces > Streptomyces sp. NPDC088725. Next base: position 390,936 of record NZ_JBIVLO010000003.1, on the reverse strand, counting down.
CGGGGTGAGCACATGCGCCTACTGCCCCGCACGATGTCCCAACCCCGCTGGACGTTGAAGCGACATGGGGCAACCATCCCACCTGGAGCAACCAAACCACACGGGGCAATCGCCCTGCACGGGATCATTGGGCAAAGAGTCCTGCTCTCTTTGACAACCGACCGAGCTGGGACAACTGGAACGAGAAAAAGTAGCCGTGCCGGTGCCGACGCCTTCGGGGGGCCGGCACCGGCCGCGCCGAGTCGCCGCGCTGAGAGGTTGTTGTGGATACCCGCACGATCCCCGGCACGAGCGTCACTTTCGACGGTGGGAAGTACCGCTGCCTGGACCTTCGAGGCAACGACCTCTCCCAGCTCCGCGGCCTCGGTACACCGGCCGCTGCCGAGCCTCGACGCAGGTGATCTGACGGGGCGCCTCGACGTCGCCGCCGTCCTCGATCCGCTCAACGGCCACTGGCCGTCCAAGCTCCTGGGATGCGCGGTCGCTCCCGCCAACCGGGTCGCCACCACGCAGGACTTCACCGCCCAGCGGCGCACCGGCCTTCACGCCGACGATTTCGATCGCCTGCCGCACGCCGCGCGTCCCCGAGGCCGCCGCCGGCTGTGCCGCAGCCTTGGCCCGGCCCGCGTTACCTCCTGGTGGGCAACCGGGACCTTCGGCAGATCTGTTGAGCCGTGTACCCCGAACCGGAACGGCACCACCCCCACACCGATGACGTGCGCCGGTACGTTGCCGCCGGACACCGGCTGAGCTGACTGCGCATCGGCCTCGAACGGGGCGGCGGATACATCGCTCCGACCGAGTTCCTGCCCCACGACGGCTCGATCGCCGGAATCGACCAGCCATCTGTTGCCGCCTTCTGGCTCGGCCGGCCCTGACCCGGCGGCGACGGGGTCGTCAGCCCCGTAGAACTGCGACGGCCAGTGCCGAGCCGATCGTCAACACCGCGCATACGTAGGCGACTTGCTGCGCCACCGGGCTCATGGTGCATCCGTCAGAGTGGCGCGCAGGCGGGCCCTGAGGAGCGGGTGGCCGATCTCTTCGAGCGGGACCCAGCGGGTGCGGCTCGGCGTCGGCGCTTCGGCGGGGAAGAGGACGCCGGAGTGGGCCCGGAAGAGATACCGGAAGCCGTACCGCGTCCGTCGTCCGTCCTCGGGGTCGGCGGGCGAGATGTCGATCAGGAGAGGATGCTCGGCCCCGGGAATCGTCCACACGTCGCAGGCCCCCGCAGCCTCCGCCAGTATGCGTACGGCGGTCCTGCTGAGCGAGTGGTCTGCCACACTCGGATCCCCCTCGGCGAAGACCCAACTGCCGGCCCGCTTCAACGCGAGCGCCCGTCCGCCCTCGTTGACGAGTACCGCACCGGCCTTGACGATCGGACACAAGCCATCGTGCAGGCAGTCCCCTTGGCGGGCGTGGTCGAGGAGCGTGTCGAAGAGCGGCATCAACGCCGGTGTCTCGTCCGGGAAGTGCAGTAAGTAGGAGTTCAACTCCTTGACGACGACGCTCTCTTCGATGGTCTCTTCGATCCTCATGATCGGCCCTCCCCGGTGTGTGCGGCAGGCATGCGGATCACACACCTGACGTCCTTGCCGGAAGCGGTGAGCACGGTCTCCCAGTGCTCGGTCAGCTCATTGATGAGAATCAGCCCCCGGCCTTCTTCGGCGGTCCTGGAGTACGGGCGCTTGGTCGGTACGTCTATCAGCCGGTCGCTGACGGTGATGAGGAGATGCGGTTCCACCGGCACGACCAGCAGGTCGCACTGACCCCCGGCGTGCTTGTAGACGTTGGTCAGCAGCTCCACGACAACGAGAACAGCGATCTCCGAGACCGGCGCGAATCCCCAGTCCTCAAGCCGTTTGACCATGTCACGGCGGATGAGGCCCAGTTCATCGGGCTGCACGGTGAGGCTGAGCCGCAGTTCTCTTCCAGTACCGGCCACGCACACCATGGCTCCTCCACTGCCGCCCTCGCGGGCAACACGGTTGATCGCAGCGAGTCACCTTGGCGGTGCGCTGCGTTGCGAGATGATGGTGGAGGGTGAAAGGTTGTCCTGGCAAGTTATTCCGTGTTGAATTCATCTCTAGGGGTGAATCTGACGCATGAACCCTGTGAACACTGGAACTGCCGCCCCATCATGTGGTCATGCCTCAAGACAACATGCCCACCATGCGGAGCAAGCGACTCGGCAACGAGTTGAAGCGTCTACGAGTCGAACGGGGGTTCCGAGTCCAGGACATCGCCGACAAGCTGCAGTGCGGTCAGCCGAAGATCTCGCAGATCGAGAACGGCAAGCGCGGCATCAGGCCGCTCGACCTGACGGTGCTGATGGAGTTCTACGCGATTGATGACGCCGGGTACATCGCGAGCATCCGGCGACTGGCGAAGGACATCCACAAGGTTGACTGGTGGAGTAGCCAGGGACCCTTGCTCTATGACGAGCTTCGGGACTACCTGACCCTGGAGGCCGACTCCGAGTTGGTCCGTGAGTACAACCCGGCGGTGATCCCTGGGTTGCTCCAGACCGAGGCGACCATGCGGCAGATCTTCAGCGCCGGTTCTCCTCCAGAGAAGGTCGGCCCGCTCGTCGAGACGCGCATGAAGCGGAAGGAACTCCTTGAGGCGCATCTGGACTTCAGGCTGCGCACGATCATCGATGTGACGACACTGCACCGCATCAGTGGGACGCCGGAACAGGTGCGAGAGCAACTTGAACATTTGCTGGAGATGGGCAAGTTGAGCAGCGTCAACCTCCAGATTCTGCCGCTCGACGCGTCACTCCCGGCCGCGCAGTACGTGCCGTTCATGCTCCTCTCGCTCCGGGGCGAACCGTCGATTGATGTCGCCTGGTTGGAGCACTTGACCGGTGGTACTTTGTTGGAGCAGCGGAGTGACGTTCAGGAATACGGCCAAGTGTGGGACGAGCTCACAGCCGCAGCCCTCTCGCCGTCCGCGTCTCAGAAGTACATTCGTGATCTCATCAAGGACAGTGGATGACCTCCGAAGAGTTCGTCGGTGCGTTTTGGCACAAGAGCACCTACAGCGGGAACAACAACGCCTGCGTTGAGCGCGGCATGCTGTGCTCCGGCCGTCAGGCTGTCCGTGACACCAAGGATCGTGCGCGTGGCGTGGCAGTGTTCGAGCCGGCGTCCTGGCAGGTGTTCGTCGCCGCTGTGCGGTCCGGCGAGCTGTCTGTCTGAGTCGCCAAGTTCGGCCGAATTGGGCCCCAACTCCTCGTGGAGTCGGGGCCTATGTTCTGTGTCATGACCTCTGACGCGTTCGATGGAGCGCTCTGGCACAAGAGCACGTGCAGCGGCAACAACAACGGTTGTGTTGAGCGCGGTGTGCTGCGCTCCGGCCGTCAGGCCGTCCGCGACACCAAAGGCCGCACGCGCCCCGCCGTTGTGTTCTCGCCGACCGCCTGGCAGGCGTTCGTCAGCGCCGTCGGGTCCGTCAGCTCTCGATGAAGGCCATCAGGTCCGCGTTGAACGTGTCCTGATAGGCGGGGAGTTGGGCCAGGCCGTGCGGCGCGCCGGGGTAGACCTTGAGGGTGGAGTCCTTGATGATCCGCGCCGACTTCTGGCTCGCGGCCACGATGGGCACGATCTGGTCGTCGTCGCCCTGGGCGACGAGCGTGGGGATGTCGAAGAGCTTGAGGTCTTCGGTGAAGTCGGTCTCGGAGAACGCCTCGATGCAGTCGTACGCGCCCACGAGGCCGACCTGCATGCTCCACATCCAGAACGAGTCGTGGATGCCTTGCGAGACAGCGGAGCCGGAGCGGTTGGCTCCGTAGAAACTCTCGCTCAGGTCCTTGTAGTACTGCGAGCGGTCGGTCGCGACACCGGTGCGGATGGCGTCGAAGGCGTCGATAGGCAACCCTTCCGGGTTGGCGTCCGTCTTGAGCATCAGCGGCGGGACGGAGGCGAGCAGGACGGCCTTGGAGAGCCGGTCGGTGCCGTAGCGGCCGATGTAGCGGGCGACTTCGCCGCCGCCTGTCGAGTGGCCGACGAGTATCGCGTCGCGCAGGCCGAGTTCCTCGAAGAGCTGGGCGAGGTCGTCGGCGTAGGTGTTCATCTCGTTGCCGTGCCCCGGCTGGCTGGAACGGCCGTGGCCGCGACGGTCGTGGGCGATGCCCCGGTAGCCGTGGTCGGCGACCAGCTTGAGCTGGGTGTCCCAGGCGTCACCGTTCAGGGGCCAGCCGTGACTGAACACGACGGGCCGTCCGCTGCCCCACTCCTTGTAGAAGATGCTGGTGCCGTCTTTGGTGATGATCGTGGACATGATCCATTCCTCCGAATCGGGACAGCGGGATATATCCGACGATACGGCGGATATTGGCCCCCGTCGTGCGGGGCCGGAACGAGTGCACCGCGCTCCGGCTCCGCGCCCGATTGTCAGTGGCCGCTGCGAGCATGTGCGTCATGACACCTTTACTTCTGACTGACATCGAACGCGCCATCCGCAGCAGCTGGGGTGCCGACACGTGCACGCCGGAGTACCGGTCGCGCTGGAGTACCGACAACCCGGCCCGGGACCAGTGCGGCGTCACCGCCATGGTGGTCAACGACCTGCTGGGCGGCGAGCTGATCCGCGGCGAAGTCCGGGTCAACGGCGAGCAGACCGACTTCCACTGGTGGAACCGCCTGGGTATGGGGGTGGAGATCGACCTCACGCGCGAGCAGTTCGGGCCGGAAGAGATCGTCACGGGAGGCGACGTCATACCCCGTCCGCCGGTCGGCGAGCTGCGCCGTCTCCGTGAGGAGTACGAGCTGCTGCGCGACCGCGTGGTGTCGGAGCTGAAGCAGCGGGAGGCGGTTTCCCCGCCGAGGTAGTTCGCGTGCGGGTCGCGGTGGACAGGGGTCTGGGAGGCCCGCGTACCGGCGGGTTCTCCCGGGCCGCCGGGTTGTTCGCCCGGTGGGGCGGGCAGCCGGTCCGGAACTGACCACGTACTGAAGGAACGAGGGATGGGCGATGGATCTGGTACTCGACCCGCCGCGCGGAGTCGCGCCGATCATGCTGGGCATGACGCTCGACGAGGCGGTCGCCGCCGTGCCCGACGGCTGGGGCGCGCCCCGCGTGTGGCGGGAGCCTGGCCCGGCGAAGGCGTGCTGGGACCTCGACCACGTCGACGTGCAGGCCCTGGTCGAGGGTGGCACGCACGTCACCGCGATCGAGTTGTGGTGGCCCGGTGAGTGCCGTACCTCCAGCACGCGTGTCCTGATCGAGGGAGACGAGGTGTTCACCACCCCCGCCGAAGATCTCTTCCGGTCCGCCGCAGCGCGGGGCTGGACCGTCGATACGTCGGATCCTGAATACCCGGTGATACCCGGTGTGTCGCTGGGCTTCACGCGGCAGACCTCGCAGGAGGCCGAGGAGGACGCCGACGGCTTCCCGAGGCACGTCACCTCGGTCCTGGTGGGCGGCCCCGACTACTACGACTTCCGTTATGAAGAGCGCGGTTGATCGGCTTCGGGGTTGATTGCCTTCGATTTCGGGGTTGACTGCCTTCGACGGCCCGCGGGCGTGGCCTACCGGTGGCCGAACAGCGTGATGACGTCCTCGCCGGCGAAGCGGGCGTCTTCCGCTTCGTTGAGCATGAGGGTGGCGACACCGGCCCGGGGGGCCATGGGCGGCATCATCCTCGGCTTGAACGTGCCGGCGCTGACCAGGCGTCCGCCGCCCTCATAGGGCTTGTTGGTCAGAGGACCCGCGTACACGACGGTTCCTCCGGCGCTGTTGACCGCCCGGCCGGCAACGCCTTTCGCGTCCCACTCGTGGCGCAGGACGCGCTTGAGCAGGGCACCGTTCACCTTGCCGAGAGCGCCCTCGGTCGCGCCCAGTCCCAGCGAGCTGAGCCAGACCACGCGGGGGGCCGCCGAGGCCAGCAGGCGCGCCCCGTCGACCAGGACGCTCGGGTCCTGCTTCTTCGTGATGCCCAGGCCGCTGACGACGACATCGGCGCCTTCGAGGGCGGCCAGGACGGTGGACGGCTCGTTGGTGTCCGCGCGTACCACGCGCAGCGCGCCGGTCGCGAGGTCGGAGAGCCGGGCAGGGGTGCGGGCCAGGGCGATGACCTCGTGGCCGCGGGCGAGGGCCTGGGTGACGAGCAGGCGGCCGGTCTGGCCGGTGGAACCGAGTACGGCGATCTTCATGGTGTGCTCCCGGAGGGGTTGGTGCGGCTCAGTACAGTGTGGACAAAACGTGCACGGTTTCTGCGTGGATACCGGGCGCGGCGGCGAGGAAGTCGCGGCTCGCGAGGGTCCACGGCCTGCCATGGGTGTCGGTCACGGCGCCGCCGGACTCCATGACGAGCAGCGCGCCGGCAAGCAGGCCCGAGCGGACGTCGGAGAACTGCCAGAAGGCGTCCATCCGCCCGGCGGCGACATGGGCGAGCTGCAAGGTGGCCGGCACGGAGACACGGAGGAGAAGCGCGCTGCTCAGCATGGCGGTGACGGACGCGCCGATGCGCTGGTAAGTCGCTTGGCCCTCGCCGGGCTTGGCCTGGCCGGTGCCCACCATGGCCGCGTTCAGCTCCGTCTTCGCCGACGGGCGCAGCGGCTTGCCGTTGAGGTGCGCGCCGCGGCCGGCCAGCGCGGTGTAGGTGTCACCGGTCAGCGGGAGGTGGACGACGGTCAGCACCGGGGTGTTGTCACGCACCAGCGTGGCGGTCACCGCCCACTCGGTCAGGCCGTGGACGTGGTTGATGTTGCCCTCGACGGGGTCGACGACCCACCACTCACCGGTCGGCAGGACCCCGCTCTCCAACTCGTCCTCCACCCATCCGGAACCCGGGCGGGCCGCGAGCAGTGGCGCCTTCAGGACGCTGAGGACGGTTTCGTCGTTGGCGTGGGCCGCGGTGGCGATCTCCCTGAGGTCCCACAGGCGGGCGTCGGGCGAGAACCGCTCGCGCAGGTACGTGCCGGCCGCGAAGACGCAGGCCGTGACCTGGGAGAGCAGGGCATCGTCCTCGACGGAGGCGGGCCGTGTGGTGCCGGCCGGCTGGTTGTCGGACATGGAGCCCTCCTCGGAATCGGTGCTTGGCGGAGTTGGGCCGCCTTCATTCGAAGGTAGGGCCGGTCATAGTTATCGACAAATGCAGTCTTGTTATGAATAGAATTACCTGCATGCAATTGGATTTGAACCTGCTGACCGCACTCGACGCGCTGCTGGAAGAGGGCAGCGTGGCCGCCGCGGCCGACCGTCTCCATGTGTCCGCGCCCGCCATGAGCCGGACCCTGGGACGCATCCGGCGCGCGACCGGCGACCAGATCCTGGTCCGCACCGGCCGGACGATGACCCCGACCCCTCACGCCGTCGCCATCCGCGAAAGGGTGCACAGCCTGGTGCACCAGGCGCATGCGGTGCTCGCGCCCGATCAGGACGTCGACCTGGCGACCCTGGAGCGCACATTCACTCTGAAGTGGCACGACTCCCTCATGGACGCGTGCGGTCCGGCCCTGCTCGCGGCCGTCCACGCGCAGGCCCCCGGGGTCCAGCTGCGGTTCATGGCCGAGACGAGCAAGGACAGCCAGGACCTGCGGCGCGACGAGGCCGACCTCGAAGCCGGTTCCGCCGCGCCGTCGCTGCCGGAGATCCGCCGCGAGAAGGTCGGGGAGGGCAGGCTGATCGTCGTGGTCCGCGCCGGTCATCCGCTGACGGAAGTCCCGCTCACCCTCGACCGGTACGCGGCGGCCGAGCACATCACCGTCTCGCGGCGCGGGCGCCTCAGCGACCCCATCGACGACACGCTGCAAGCCCACGACCAGCGCCGCCGTGTCGTCGCCTCGGCGCCGACCGGCTCCACCGCGCTCCAACTCGTCCGCCACAGCGACCTGGTCGTCGCGGTTCCCGAACTCACCAACAGGCCAGAGCCGAACGACCTCAGCCTGCGCACGCTGCCGTTTCCCCTCGACATGCCCGCGATCCCCATCTACCTGTCCTGGCACCAGCGTTACGACGGCGACCGCGCGCACACCTGGCTGCGCGACGAGGCCCGCAAGGCGGTGCGGGCGCTCACGCTCCCGCCGGAGGAGTAACCAGGCCGGGCCGGACGTGCCGGTTACGGCCGGACGGCGACGGCGCCTGCGCCTGTTGGGCATCCGCCGGGGAGCGCGTCCGCTGAAGCGCACTGCCTGGCGGCCGTGCCGCTCAACTCTCCTGTCCTGCGCGGCGGTTACGACCCGATCTCAGGCGCCCCGGCGGGCAGGGCGCCGGCGCCGGGGCACTTCAGGATGTCCTGGGCGGCGACCCGCAGGGTCTCGGCAGCCAGAGTGGCGAAGTTCTTGCGAACCTTCTCGTTCTCCTCGTCCGGGAAGTCCGGGCCTTCAGCGCTGACCGCGACGATTCCCTCGTCTTCCGGCGTCGTGCAGTCTGCGATGATTCCGGCACTGTGTGACCCGGAATAACCGACCGTGTTGCCACCGGTTACCGTGCGGAATTCCGACTGTTCGGCTTTCCGTTTGTAGTCCGTACGCCATTCGCGGACGAAATCGCTGCCTGTGATCTTATAGTAGACGAGGGTTATGCCTCGGTCGCCGGCCCAGAGGATGCATGTCGGAGCCGGACGGCCGTCCTGAAGTTCGAATTTGTTGTCGACGTCTTCGTTGAAGGCGCTGCCTGTCTTCGGCAGTAGTTCGGAGACAATTTTCCCGGACAGCTTCTCCCCGCACACGCGCTGAGGTATGGCTACTACGGGATCCTTTGACGGCCAGAAGTACCACACCACCAGTCCGGTCAAGGCGAGCGCGGTCAATATTGCGGAGATTGTCCACGACTTGCGCCTCGGCCTGTTTTCGGATGCTGATACAGAAGTGCTCATCGATATTATCCCGTCGCCCGCTGTCGTCCCTGGCTGTAGCTACTGCTGGCCTGCCGCTGAGCCGCATCGGCGTTGCTCGCCGCGTTCTCAGGATCGATACCGGCCTCGATTGCTGCGGTGTACGTCGCGTCGTACACCGCGGCAGCCGAACTCTTTCGCTGCCGCTCCAGAAAGGCGTCCCTTTCTTGTGCTGCCTCTTCGCTGGAGTCCCGGGTGTAATGATCGAGTACGGCTTCCCGGATGTCTCCCGTAACAGTGCTGACCACATCGCCGCCCACGGGAATCTTCCCTATTCCCATATCGATCACGCGCCCAACCCACATGTCGGCGTTTGTGATGCCTTCATTGAATTCTGCGTCGGAGGCAATTTTGTCGTCGTAAACAGATTGGGTTCGGGACTCGGCCATTATTCCGGAAATCTCAATACCCGGGGCGACTTTGTTGCTCACCTCGGCTGAGAGTTCTTTGAACTTGTCCCTGTCTTGGTATGTTTCATTGATGAGTTCAGTGGTGACGGCCTGCTGGGAGTTCAGGATGGCGCCATACGCATCGGGGTCCTTGCCCACTCCCGCCAGGAAGTTCTTCAGGGCGGCTGGATCGCCCCCGAGGTTCGCGTTGCTGCCGTATGTAGGGATCTCACGCTCCCCGTTCAGTCCGTCCTGGACATCTCGCATGTACTCGGCGGTTATGTTGCCGAGGCTGCTGCTCATCGGGAACTCCTCGATGAGCTTCGGGTCGCTGCCGAATGTCTTGACGATCTTCTGCACCAGCAGAGAGCTGTCGGCACTGTGTTTCCCCGGAGGGGTATCGCTCCCGTGCGGAACGCCGCTGGTGGCGGATTCCAGTGCGTGTCCGACCTTGCCATAGAGGTCTTCCTTGGCATCCGTGTCGGCGGGCCACTTGCGGGCTTCCTCGTCCTTGCCGAACAAGTAGTCCCAGTTGCGTTCGACCTCTTCGCCTTCGCCGGTCGAGGCGTTGAAGAAGTTCACTGATGCTTCAGGGTTGTGGCCGAGTGCTTCCATGAATCCGGCCATGGGGTCGTTCACGCCATCCGGATCGGGCGGATAGCTGAGCTGCAACTGACGGGTGGGGTGATCCCAGAGCCAGCCCGCGTCCACGTTCCGGGCTTTTCCGGTGAAGTCGCGCTCGAACTCGACCATTTTATCGCCGTAGGAATTCAGAAACTCCGTATCGAACTTCCCCTTGCTCATCAGGCTGCTCATGATCTGGAAGCCATACGGCTTGGTCATGACACCGTCGTGGCTGAACTGCTTGCCACCCGCCGCGAGGATGTCGTTCTTCCATGCCTCCATGGCCGGCGTGTGACCATGGGTGGCATTGGCGAGAGACATGCTGAGATTGCCCTGAACTTTTTCCAGGAGCTTGGCCCTGTCTCCCTCCGGGGTCTGGCCGTGCCCGGGGTCGGCCAGGTCGCGCCAGAACTGAAGCGTTCCGTCGGCGCCCATCCGGGTGGCGAATGTTTCCGTGAAGGCGGGGTTGTCGCGCTGGTTCTTCAGGACATCGTTGAAGCGCTGCAGGTCCTCGTCGCTCCACTCATCGGCATGTCCCTTTGCCGCTTTCTTGGCCCAGTACTCCGCGTCTTCCTTGCCTTGCCTGCGGTCAGCTTCCTTCAGGCTGGACGGGCCGCCGTCGGAGAATCCGTAATCTCCCTTCGCCAGCGCACGCAGAGCTCTGTTGGCGATCCGATCCGCTTCGTCAGCCTCCCAGAGGATGTCGGCTACCCGCCGCTGGGCGGAATCCAACTCTTCCTCCGTCGGCTGATGGAAGGTCCCACTGCCAGCTGCCGCACCGCTCGGGAGGGTGGCGATTGCGTGGCCCTGGTCGGTTATGTATATGCTCTGCTTCTCCATCTCGCCGACCGCCGCGTTCAGTTTCTTCTGGAAATCGGCCAGTTTTTCACGAGTGTCCTTCAGGATGTCGCGAATGGAAGTGGCCTGAGAGACGGCGTCGGTGAATTCCCCTGCCGTTTTGTCGATGAACTGCCGTGAGACGGTGGCGTTGACGCCGGCCCAACTGGCTTTTTCTGCCTTGCTCTTCATATCGTCCCGAGCGTCCTTCTCCAGCCTGGTGAGACTTTTGATCACGGATGACCAATCTTTGACCGTCTCGTCCAGCGCCGCGAAGTTGGCGTATCGCAACGTATCAAATTCCATCAGCTTTTACCCCCGTCATCGAATCCTCTGTCCAGTGTGGCGATACTACTGACAGCGGAAGAGATGAAGTGTTCGTCGCCCTGGTGAGCCTTCTCGGTGAAGTCCATGTGGTTCGAGATGTGCGCGCAGGCGTCGAGCAGTGATTGCAGTTGTTTCTCCCACTGCTCCTGCACGATATGAAGTCCACTGCCGAAGTCGAACTTCTGCGTCGTGAGGTTTCTGGCGGCCGTCTGACTGCTGGACCAGGCGTCACGGCCGTACCGGCCCAACTCCTCGAACAGCCTGAACGCGCTGTCCCCTACGGCAGCCAGATCCTGCTGGTTGACCTGAAGATCACCCTGCGGGCCATCGCCTCCATCTCCGCCGCCGCTCGCAGCCAGCTGATTGAGCTGCATCCGAGCGGAGTGCTTCTGGGCCGCCTCCGCCTTGAGCTGTTCCCATTCGTCCCATGCCATTGGCCAACTCCCCCTTGTGTACTGCGCAGTCAGCCTCGACTCTATGCAACGCGAAGTGTCGATGCTCTCGTTGAGGACGCATGGTCCCGGCCTTCGCGATCTCCCGCGCAAAACCGTTCGCCAACACTGTGGTTGTGTAAGTTCGTTGAGGCGGGTTCATCGCTACGGATGACGATGATGAGGGGCCGTACAGGAGTGGACGGTCACAGCGGTCAGCAGCAATGGTGAGCACCTGTTCAGCAAGCCCAATCGCGGCAGCATCACGCTGCTCGCCGGGCTCGGCGTGGAGGGCGACGCGCACGCCGGTGTGACGGTCAAGCACCGTTCGCGCGTCGCGCGTGACCCCTCGCAGCCGAACCTGCGGCAGGTCCACCTCGTACATGAGGAACTGTTCGACGCGGTCGGCGAAGAGGGCCTCAAGGTGGCGCCGGGCGAACTCGGCGAGAACGTCACCACCCGGGGCATTGACCTGCTGGGACTGCCGGCGGGCACGCTTCTGCGGATGGGTGACGAGGCGGTCGTCGAGGTCACGGGCCTGCGCAACCCGTGCGCGCAGCTCGAGAACTTCCAGCCGGGACCGCTCAAGCAGGTGGCCGGCCGTGACGAGGCCGGGAACGTTGTGCGCAAAGCCGGCGTCATGAGCGTCGTCAGGACGGGCGGAGTGGTGCGCCCCGGCGACGAGATCAGGGTCGAACTCCCGGAAGGGCCTCTGCGGCTCCTCGGACCGGTCTGAGGTCAGAACCTCGGTCGGCCGCCGGCACGTTCATGCGCCGACCACGCCGTCGATGCCCTCCCGCAGCAAGTCGGCGTGGCCGTTGTGGCGGGCGTATTCGTGGATCATGTGCAGCATCACGAACCTGAGCGAGACGTCCTGGCCCCACCTGGCCTGATGGCCGGTCATGTCCAGTGACCCCGCTTCCTTTTCGATACGGCGCGCGTGCGCGACTTCTGACCGCCAGGTGTCGAACGCCTCGGTGCCGGTCGACGCGCTCGCGTCGTACGCGGCCTGGAAGTCGCCTTCGGCGGACCATGCGAGCGGGATGTCCTCGGCGTTGATCACCCGGCGGAACCAGGTCCGTTCCACCTCCGCCATGTGCCGGACCAGGCCCAGCAGCGTGAGCGTGGACGGGGGCATCGAGCGGTCGCGCAACTCGTCGTCGGAGAGGCCGTCGGTCTTCATCGCGAGCGTCGCGCGGTGGAAGTCGAGGTAGGCGCGCAGCATTTCGCGCTCGCCTCCGGTGCAGGGCGGGCCGGTGCGAGTGTCGACGGGCAGTTCTGCGGCTGGGTCTTTTGGCATCGGAGGAGGATAGCGCCGGACCCGCAGCGCGGGTGCGGGTTTTCGCGGCGCTACTGTCGGCCGCATGATCAGCAGTTCTGAGGGGCCGGGGGAGTCGGTGGAGTCTGAGGATCCGGTGCGTGAGCGTGGGGATCCGGCTGGGCGTGCGGATCCGGGCGGGTCCGGGTGGCCTGCGGGGGCGGAGGGCGACGCGGGCGCGGGGCGCGGCGGTCAGGACGGTGACGAAGCCGCGGAGTACGGCGATCCGGACGGTGACGAAGGCGCGGAGTACGGCGATCCGGACGACGACCTCTCGTACTGGGCCGATGACGAGTCGCTGCTCGCCGACCGGACCGCCGCGATGCTCTGGCTGACCGGGCGCGGGCTGGCGGTCGAGCGGCTGCTGCTTCTCTGGGGTGCGGGGCTGGCCGCCGTGCTCGGCTGGGCGGCCGTCGGGCTGGCGGTGCAGAGCTTCGAGGCGGTGGGCCTCGGTACGGCGAGCGGGCTGGTGGCGCTGGGGCTCGGGGTGGTCCTCCTCGTGCCCGCCGTGATCGTGGCCGGGGTCTGGATCGGCCGGGGGCAGGACATACGCAGGCAACTGGTGGACTGGGCCGGTCTCGGCCCCGTACCGGTGACGGACGCCCGGCTGCGCGCCCAGCGCCGTTGCGTGCTGTGGCTGCTGCCGTCCGCCGCGCTGTGCGTGGCCGGGGTGGTGGCGACAGTACGGGCCCTCGTGCGACCGGCGGCTGTCACTGTCGGTGAGACGGTGTACGCACTCGGGTTCGGCGGTACGGTCCTGCTGACCGGTCTGTTCGGGGTGGTTCAGGCGGTGGGACACCAGCTCTGGTCAGGCACGTTGCTGAACGCGGTGCCCGTCCGCAGGCGCGGCGGCGCGCACCGCTGAGGCGGTTTTCACCATGTCCGCCCTATCCTGAAGTGGGAACGCATGCGCCATTTCAGGGTTAAGGGGCGGCGGATGAACTGGATTTGGTTGATTTTCGTCTTCTTCATGGTCGGCGGCTTCGGCTGGATAACCGATACCGGCCGTACGGCGCTCCAGACCCGCCACGAGCGAAGAATTGAACGGTTCAAATTGGCCGAGGAAGAGCGGCTGGCCCTGGAAGAGGCCCATAAGCCGCCGAAGTCCCCGGAGCCGGTGTGCGGCTGCTCGCACCACCTGGCAAAGCACGACCGGAAGGGCAAGTGCCACGAGGACGTGGAGGCGGCGACGGAGTGGGACGAGAACAAGAAGCCGCTGCGGTACGAGCGCAGGCAGTGCAACTGCCAGCAGTACGTCGGACCGCAGCCGCTGTCCCAGATCTACGCGGATGAGCTGACCGACCTGACGTAGCCGGCTCTCAGGGGCGGGCGTTCAGCCGGCCGGGGTGAAGCGCACGAGCGGGAAGGGGCGTGAGGTCATTTCCTCGTAGCCGTCGAGCGCGCCCGGATACGCCCTCTTGACCTCGGCGTAGAGCCTCGCCCGCTCCGCCGGGTCCGTGACGACCGACGGCGCCACTTCCAGGATGCGGTCGCCCACCTCGATCGTGGTCTCTGGCATGGCCGCGAGATTGGCGACCCAGGCCGGGTCCTTCTCGCCGCCCGCGTTGGATCCGCACACGACGTAATCGTCGCCGTCCCTGATGTACGCGACCGGGGTGACCCGCCGCAGGCCGGTGGTCCTTCCCGTGTGGTGCATCAGGATCAGGTGCATGCCCGACAGGTCGCCGCCCACCATGCCGTCGTTGGCGCGGAACTCGGCGATGATCCGCTCATTGAAGGTCGTCATACGCGGATGCTATGCCCGCTTTCGCTCGTTTCGGCGGGACCGCCGATCAGCATGGCCGGCGCGCCCGCGACCCGGGTGAGGAACACCGTCGCCGCGTGGCGTCCCTTGAGTTTCATCCGTCGGCGCAGTTCCTCCGGCTCCACTGCGGAGCCGCGCTTCTTCACGGTCAGGATGCCGACCTCGCGCTCGCGCAGCAGGGCCTTCAGCTTCTTGAGGTTGAAGGGCAGTTCGTCGGTGATTTCGTAGGCGGTGGCGTACGGGGTGGGGCGCAGGGTGTCCGCCGTGATGTACGCGATCGTCTCGTCGATCAGTCCGCCGGCCAGCTCCTCGGCCGCCTCGGCGACGAGATGGGCGCGGATGACGGCGCCGTCCGGCTCGTACAGGTAGCGGCCGACCGTACGGACCTGCGGGTCGGGGAGGCCGCGGCCGACGAGGGTGGCGCCGGAGGGGAGGAGGGTGGCGCGGCGGGCCCCGGGGGAGATGCGGTGCGGTCCGGCCGCATCAGCCGTACCGGCCGCATCAGCCGCTCCGGCCCCTTGGGTTGCCCGGTGCTCCTGACGTCCGCCGTGCCAGAGCACGGCCTCCTTGACGTCGCCTCCGTCGGAGATCCACTCCGCCTCGAAGTCGTCGGGGACCAGCTCGTGCGGGATGCCGGGCGCGATCTTGATGGCTCCTGCGCCGACCCTGCGCACCGCGTCGACCGCCCAGGACAGCGGCGGTGAGTACGCCTCCGGGTCGAAGATCCTGCCCCGGCCGCCGCGTCGCGCCGGGTCGATGAAGAGGGCGTGCGCGCCGTCCAGGCCGTACTCGCGTACGTCCGCGTGGGTCACTGTCGCCGGTGGCGCGTCCGGGGCCAGCGTACGGAGGTTGGTCCGGGCGATTTCGCAGGTCAGCGGGTCGAGGTCGACGGCCTCCACGGCGAAGCCCGCGCGCGCCAGCTCGATCGCGTCGCCGCCGATGCCGCAGCAGAGGTCGGTGACGCGCGCCTCCGGGGCGAGGCGGCGGAAACGGGCGGCGCGGTAGGCGGCGACGGTGGAGCGGGTGGCCTGCTCGACGCCGTTCGGCGTGAAGTACATCCGGTACGCGTCCTCCGCGCCGAACTTCGCCACCGCGCGCTGGCGCAGCCGCGCTTGCGCCAGGACCGCCGAGACCAGCTCGGCCGGGTGGTCGCGGCGCAACCGGGTGGCGACGGTCAGCTCCTGCGCCGGGTCGTGGTCGCGCAGCTCGGCGAGGAGCGCGCGCCCCTCCGGCGAGAGCAGCGGGGCCAGCAGTGGCGAGGCGGGGGCGGGGGCCGGAGAGGGGGTGCGGTCGGTCACCCGATCCATTGTGGGCCAGGTGGGGGACGGTGCGGATCGGGCGGCGGTGTCTGCCGGGCGGGCGCGGGGCGCGCTGACAGGATCCAGCACCATGCAACTAGTACGACAAAAAGAAAAAATGCCACGAAGCGCCCCGCAGATGGTGCTCCCGAGGATGGCGTCCCGGACAGGGCCGGTCCGGGCCGTACTCGCCGCGCTCCTGGTCGCCGCGATCGGCTCCGGCTGCGCGACAGAGGCCGGCAGTGACCAGGCGGAGGGCGTCCGGGAAGCCCGTAAGGCCCCTCACGCGGCGCCGCCCGCCGCCCCGTACGCCGGTCCCGCCGGTGCGCTCGCCGCGTACGCCGCGAATCTGCGGCGCGTCGAGGCCGCGCGCGTCGCCGTTGCCAGGAGGTGGAAACTCGCCAGGGCCCCGCTGGTCGCACCTCCGCCGCCCGCCGTCAAGCCGGTGATCACCACCCGCAAGGGGTTCGAGGTCGAGGACGCCGAGCCCGGGCTGCCGCCGGTCTTCACGACGGTCCCGGTCAAGGACCGCGTCGTCTTCCTGACGATGGACGACGGCGCCGAGAAGGATCCGCAGCTGCTCCGCATGATGTCCGAGCTGAAGATTCCCTACAGCGCCTTCCTGAGCGACTACCTGATCAACGACAACTTCGGCTACTTCAGGCAGATGCAGGACCGCGGTGTCGTCCTGGGCAACCACACCCTCCACCACCCGTATCTGCCCGGCCTCTCGTACGAGGAGCAGCGCGACGAGATCTGTGACCAGCAGCGGAAGCTCACGAAGCGCTACGGAAAGGCGCCCGCGCTGTTCCGCCCGCCCTTCGGCAACTACAACGGCGACACGCTGCGCATCGCGAAGGCGTGCGGCGTCAAGGCCGTGCCGCTGTGGGCGGCCGAGGCGTTCCCGGACCACATGGAGTGGCGCGAGGAGGACCAGGACCTGCACCCCGGCGACATCATCCTCACGCACTTCCGCGGCCGCGAGGAGTGGAAGGGCTCCATGCCCGACCTGGTCCGGGCGGTCATGAAGGTGATCACGGACAAGGGGTACGCCGTGGCCAAGCTGGAGGACTACGTCTGAGGCGCGGGCCGGGGTGCCTGCGGCGGCAGCCCTGCGGGGTGAGCCTGCGGTGGTGAGCCTGACCGCAGGGGGATTCGTACGCCCGTTTTCCGAGCGGACGGGCATGCGGAATCTCCGCCGCTCAGGCCCTGTTCAGGCATCGCCAAAGAGCCGCCACGCGGCCACGCATTGGCACTCCGCTTGACCGAGTGCTAATCGCGGTCATAGTCTCTGGTCTGGCACTCCCCACTGGAGAGTGCCAACCGCGCGACTGGCGGATCCGGCACCCGCGACGACGGATCCATCTGCTCGCCACCCTCAGACAGTTGACGACAGTTGACCCCGAGATCTCCGAAGGGGGAGGTCGGATCGTGACGACCGCCAGCACCAAGGTTGCCATCAAGCCGCTCGAGGACCGCATTGTGGTCCAGCCGCTCGACGCCGAGCAGACCACGGCCTCTGGCCTGGTCATCCCGGACACTGCGAAGGAGAAGCCCCAGGAGGGCGTCGTCCTGGCAGTGGGCCCGGGCCGTTTCGAGAACGGTGAGCGGCTTCCGCTCGACGTTTCCGTCGGCGACGTCGTTCTCTACAGCAAGTACGGCGGCACCGAGGTGAAGTACAGCGGCGAGGAGTACCTCGTCCTCTCGGCTCGCGACGTGCTCGCGATCATCGAGAAGTAATTCACCAGACAGATTGCTTTTGAACTGCGCCCTCGGCCCCCCTGCGATTGCCGGGCGGACGGGGGCGCAGTTCATTTGAGAGGACACAGAAGCTCTAATGGCGAAGATCCTGAAGTTCGACGAGGACGCCCGTCGCGCCCTCGAGCGCGGCGTCAACAAGCTTGCCGACACGGTGAAGGTGACGATCGGCCCCAAGGGCCGCAACGTTGTCATCGACAAGAAGTTCGGCGCCCCGACCATCACCAACGACGGTGTCACGATCGCCCGCGAGGTCGAGCTGGACGACCCGTACGAGAACCTTGGCGCGCAGCTCGTCAAGGAGGTCGCGACCAAGACCAACGACATCGCGGGTGACGGCACCACCACCGCGACCGTCCTGGCCCAGGCGCTGGTCCGCGAGGGCCTGCGCAACGTCGCCGCCGGCGCGTCCCCCGCCGCCCTCAAGAAGGGCATCGACGCGGCGGTCGCCGCCATCTCCGCGAACCTGCTGGAGACCGCGCGTCCGATCGACGACAAGTCCGACATCGCCGCCGTGGCCGCGCTCTCCGCGCAGGACCCGCAGGTCGGCGACCTCATCGCCGAGGCGATGGACAAGGTCGGCAAGGACGGTGTCATCACCGTCGAGGAGTCCAACACCTTCGGTCTGGAGCTGGACTTCACCGAGGGCATGGCCTTCGACAAGGGTTACCTGTCGCCGTACATGGTGACCG
Source organism: Streptomyces sp. NPDC088725 (assembly GCF_044751305.1). NCBI lineage: Bacteria > Bacillati > Actinomycetota > Actinomycetes > Kitasatosporales > Streptomycetaceae > Streptomyces > Streptomyces sp. NPDC088725. Next base: position 372,661 of record NZ_JBIVLO010000003.1, on the reverse strand, counting down.
ACCAGGAGCGTATGGAGGCCGTCCTCGACGACCCGTACATCCTGATCAACCAGGGCAAGATCGCGTCCATCCAGGACCTGCTCCCCCTGCTGGAGAAGGTCATCGCGGCGGGTGGCTCCAAGCCGCTGCTGATCATCGCCGAGGACGTCGAGGGCGAGGCGCTCTCCACCCTCGTCGTCAACAAGATCCGTGGCACCTTCAACGCCGTCGCGGTGAAGGCTCCCGGCTTCGGTGACCGCCGCAAGGCCATGCTCGGCGACATCGCCACCCTCACGGGTGCGACCGTCATCGCCGAAGAGGTCGGCCTCAAGCTCGACCAGGCCGGTCTCGACGTGCTGGGCTCCGCCCGCCGCGTCACGATCACCAAGGACGACACGACCATCGTCGACGGCGGCGGTAACAGCGCCGACGTCACCGGTCGCGTCAACCAGATCAAGGCCGAGATCGAGTCCACGGACTCCGACTGGGACCGCGAGAAGCTCCAGGAGCGCCTCGCGAAGCTGGCCGGCGGTGTGTGTGTGATCTCGGTCGGCGCCGCCACCGAGGTGGAGCTGAAGGAGAAGAAGCACCGTCTGGAGGACGCCATCTCCGCGACCCGCGCCGCGGTCGAGGAGGGCATCGTCTCCGGTGGTGGCTCCGCTCTGGTGCACGCCGCCAAGGTGCTCGAGGGCAACCTCGGCAAGGAGGGCGACGAGGCCACCGGTGTCGCGGTCGTCCGCCGCGCCGTCGTCGAGCCGCTGCGCTGGATCGCCGAGAACGCCGGTCTCGAGGGCTACGTCATCACCTCGAAGGTGGCGGAGCTGGACCTCGGTCACGGCTTCAACGCCGCGACCGGCGAGTACGTCGACCTGGTGAAGGCCGGCGTCATCGACCCGGTCAAGGTCACGCGCTCCGCGCTGGAGAACGCCGCGTCGATCGCCTCGCTGCTGCTCACGACCGAGACCCTGGTCGTCGAGAAGCCGGCCGAGGAAGAGGCCGACGCCGGCAACGGCGGCCACGGCCACGGCCACAGCCACTGAGGTCACACCGACTGAATCGTTGACCCGCCGCCGGTTCGCCCGGCGGCGGCAGCCGGATCAGTACGAGGCCCGGTGCCCCCGTTCGCGGGGACACCGGGCCTCGGTGCGTCCGGGCACGGTCTCGCGCCGGCCCGACGCGGTGGCGTCTCTACTGAGGCCCGTACTTGCGGCCGCCCTTCGAGGTGATCTCGCCGAGCAGCCCGCGCGGCGTGAACTTCACCGCTCCCATCAGCGCCTTGTAGCGCGGATCCGGTACGGACATGGTCCTGCCGCGCGCCAGATCGGCGAGCGCGGCCGTCACCAGCTTGTCCGCGTCCAGCCACATCCAGTCCGGGATGTTGTCCGTCCCCATCCCCGCCCGTTCGTGGAACTCGGTCCTCACGAAACCGGGGCACAGGGCCATCAGCCGCACCCCGGAACCGCCGAGATCGCGCGCGGCGCCCTGGGTGAACTGCACGATCCACGCCTTCGAGGCGCCGTACGTCCCGCGCGGCAGGAAGGCGGCCACCGACGCCACGTTGACGACTCCGCCGCGCCCGCGCTCCCGCATCCCCACGACCGCGGCCGAGGTCAGCCGCAGCACGGCCTCGCAGTGGACCTTCAGCATCGTCAGCTCGTCCGCCATCGGGACGTCGAGGTAGCGTCCCTTGTTGCCGAACCCCGCGTTGTTGACCAGCAGATCGACGGAGTGTCTGCGGTCGGAGAGCCGCTTCTCGACGGCCTCGATCCCCCGGTCGGTGGCGAGGTCGGCGGTCAGCACCTCGGCCTCGATGCCGTGCCGGTCGTGCAACTCGGTGGCGTGTTCACGCAACCGCTCGGTGTTGCGGGCCACCAGCACGAGGTTGTGCCCGTCGGCTCCCAGCCGCCGCGCGAAGGCGGCGCCGATTCCCGCGGTCGCGCCCGTGATCAAAGCAGTCGTCATATGCGGCACGTTAGTGCCTGCGCCGGTAGCTCTGATGAACACGGTTCAACCGTGGACAGCCTGCTTCCTGTCCTGGCGTCAGTTCACGTAAGCGTTCCCGCCGACTCCGGCCCGGACCGGCTCAGGCTCCCGCCCGGACTCGCTCAGACTGCCGCCCCGTCGTAATTCCCGGACGCCGGGCCGTATTTGGCGACGTACTGACGCGCCACGCGCAGATTGTCGGCGTTCAGGGTGTCGCTCGCGGCGAGGAGCCGCGGCAGCAACTCCCGTTCCAGAGTGATCGCCCGGAAGGCCATTCCCACCGTCACTTCGTGGTCGGGACGGTGCACGATCGTGATCGGATCGCCTGCCTGGACCTCGCCAGGGGTGATCACACGCAGGTACGCGCCGGTCGCGGCATGCCGCGTGAAGCGCCTGACCCAGCCCTTCTCGCCCAGCCAGCCCTGGAACGTACGGCAGGGAAAGCGCCCGCTCGTCACTTCGAGGACAAGCCCGGAACCGATCCGCCAGCGCTCGCCGACCTTCGCGTGCGTGATGTCGAGCCCGTGCGTGGTGAGGTTCTCGCCGAACGTGCCGTTGGTCAGCGGCCGGCCCAACTCCCGCTCCCAGAAGTCCAGATCCTCGCGGGCGAACGCGTACACCGCCTGGTCGCTGCCGCCGTGGTAACGCAGATCGCAGACCGCGTCCCCGGCGACACCGCTCGCGCCCTCGCCCTTGGGGCCGGGATCGGCCACGCGGACCCGGGAGTCCGTCGGCTGCTTGTCAATGCCCGTGGTGCCGCTCGGAGCGTCGGTGTATTCCTCGGCTCGCGGGCGCCCCACGTTCACGGTCAGAACCTTCATGGCCAGCACGCTAACCGCCCGCCCCTCAAAGAATCCACTTCTTATCGCATCCTTACTCCAAGGAGTGCTTATAGTCGGGAGATGATTGAAGCCCGTCATCTCCGAGTCCTGCGCACCGTGGCCGCCACGGGTTCCTTCTCCGCGGCCGCCCGCGAGCTGGGATGCACCCAGCCGGCCGTCAGCCAGCAGATGAAGTCCCTGGAAACGGCCGCGCGGACCCCGCTGCTCGTCCGCACCGGGCGTGAGATGCGGCTGACGCAGGCCGGTGAAGTGCTCGTACGGCACGCGACGGGCATCCTCGCCGGGCTCACCGCGGCCGAGGAGGAGATCGCGGCCATCGCGGGGCTGCGCGCGGGCCGGGTCAGGCTGGTGTCGTTCCCGAGCGGCAGCTCGACGCTCGTCCCGGCGGCGCTCGCCGCACTGCGCGGCGCTCATCCCGGGACCAGGGTGTCCCTGGTCGAGGCGGAGCCGCCCAGTTCCGCGGCGATGCTGCGGGACGGCGACTGCGATGTGGCGCTGGCGTTCCGGTACGGCGAGCGGTCCGAGGAGTGGGACGACCTCGTCGTACGGCCGCTGCTGGTGGACCGGCTCGTGGGCCTGGTCCCCGAGGGGCACCGGCTGGCGGAAGCGGGAGCCGTGTCCATCGGCGAGCTGGCCGGGGAGCCGTGGATCGCGGGCTGTCCGCGCTGCCGCAAGCAGCTTGTCGACGCCTGCGAGGAGGCCGGGCTCACGCCGCGTATCGACTTCGCGACGGACGACTACCCGGCCGTGGTCGGGCTGGTCGCGGCGGGTCTCGGCGTGGCGGTCCTGCCGGAGCTGGCGCTGCGCGCGGTACGCACCGAGGGCGTCCGTACGCTCCCGGTCGAGCCGTCGGTCCACCGGGAGATCGTCGCGCTGACCCTGCCCGACCTGGAACGTGTCCCGGCGGTCGCGGCCACGCTCGACCAGCTGGTCCTGGCGGCCGCGCGCTGATCGCGGGCGTGGGCACGGGGAGGGTCAGGCATCCGCGCATGCCACCGCCCCGCCTGGGCCGCGCCGGGGCGGGGTGAGTGCAGGAACGTTTCTTCGGAAAGTCTTGGCCGCCGCTCTTCAGTCGTCCGAGTGGCCATTGACGCCGGACGAGCCCACCCCGGACGGGCCCACGCCGGACGGGCCCACGCCGGAGGAATCCATGTCCGGCGAGCCCGCCTCCGGTGCCGCCGGGCCGGAAGCGTCGGCGCCCGTGGAGCCATTCGAGTGATTCGAGCCGTTCGCGCCCCCGGAGCCGGGCGTCGTGACGAGCCGGGTGCGCGCCCGTCCCATCAGTTCCTCGCGCTCGTCCTCGGTGAGCCCGCCCCATACGCCGTACGGCTCCCGTACCGCCAGCGCGTGCGCGGCGCACTCCGCCCGGACCGGGCACCGCATGCACACCTCTTTCGCCGAGTTCTCACGCGCGCTTCGTGCCGCGCCTCTCTCCCCCTCCGGGTGGAAGAAGAGCGAGCTGTCGACACCCCGACAGGCCGCCAGGAGCTGCCAGTCCCACAGATCTGCGTTCGGTCCGGGAAGGCGGGAGAAATCTGCCATTGCTCATGTCCCCTTGAAACCTCGGCTCGGAACTCTGACGGTACATCTACTATGTAAGTAGATGTAAATATGACTCTTTGCGAATGTAGCTACAGACACCAGCAAAAGTGAAGAAAAGCCGCTGAATGGTGCATTACGTCCAGGCGAGATGTGAGGGAATCGCGACGCTCTCCTCTGTGTCCGAGCCCTCACGTAGAGTGCCGAAGTAGACCGTCCGACCCGTAACTCTTTCGAGTGACCGTCGTTGAATGTGCGAGGCGGTTGAGAGAAGGAGCGATCGGGCACATGTCCGAGAGCGTCAATCGCTCAGGTGACATATGTACTCAGCCTGGAGGCCCAACGTGACGCGCATCAGCTGGGGAGGACGGTCATGACATCCGTCCTCGTCTGCGACGACTCCCCGCTTGCCCGAGAGGCGCTCCGCCGCGCGGTTGCGACCGTGCCCGGTGTCGAGCGCGTGACGACCGCGGCCAACGGCGAGGAAGTCCTCCGCCGCTGGGGTGCCGATCGTTCCGACCTGATCCTGATGGACGTACGGATGCCCGGTCTCGGCGGTGTCGAGACGGTCCGCCGACTGCTCTCCGCGGACCCGGGTGCCCGGATCATCATGCTGACCGTCGCGGAAGACCTGGACGGGGTCGCGCTCGCGGTCGCCGCCGGTGCCCGCGGCTATCTGCACAAGGACGCGTCACGCGCCGAGCTGCGCGCGACCGTCACCCAGGCACTCGCGGATCCGACGTGGCGCCTCGCGCCCCGCCGGCTGCGTTCGGCCGAGATGGGCGCGGCGCCCACGCTCACCGCGCGGGAGATCCAAGTCCTCGAAGGCATGAGCCACGGCCGCTCCAACGCGGAGATCGGCCGTGAGCTGTTCCTCTCCGAGGACACCGTGAAGACGCACGCCAGGCGTCTCTTCAAGAAGCTCGGTGCCTCCGACCGCGCCCACGCGGTGGCGCTCGGTTTCCGCTGGGGCCTGGTGCGCTGAGGCGACCGGCCCGACTCCCCGCTCGCCGAGGTACCGGCCGGGACCCCAGGCGGGCGGGGCGACGTACGCGTCGGACGGGGCAACGTGCGCACGCGCGCAACCGTTTCCCGCGCGATGCCGCATCCTTAAGGATGTGGAGTTCCTCGGGGACGAGTCGGACGAGCGCGAGGGGAGAGTGCAGGGGATGACTTCCGCCGCACCCGCTCATAACGCTTCGGTGCACAACTACGGACGCGGCGCCGCCGATCAGCAGCCGCCAAGGCACCATGGACCGATGCACGACGACGAGACCACGGTGATCGGTGCGCTCGTACACCGTGCCGTCGACGGTGATGAACGGGCCACGCACGATCTCCTGGCCCGTGTGCATCCACTCGCGTTGCGCTACTGCCGTACGCGGCTGAGCCGATTGCCCGGTGACGCGCGCCACTTCGTTGAGGACCTCGCGCAGGAAGTCTGCGTGGCGGTCCTGATGGCGCTGCCGCGTTACCGCGACACGGGAAGACCCTTCGAGGCCTTCGTCTTCGCCATCGCGGGACACAAGGTCGCCGATCTCCAGCGGTCCGCCATGCGGCACCCGGGATCCACGGCCGTACCGTCCGACGAGATGCCCGAGCGGCCGGACGATTCGCTGGGTCCCGAGGAGCGCGCGCTGCTCAGCAGCGACGCCGAGTGGGCGAAGAAGCTGCTCGCCAACCTCCCGGACATCCAGCGCGAGCTGCTGGTGCTGCGGGTCGCGGTCGGTCTGACCGCGGAGGAGACGGGGCAGATGCTCGGGATGTCCCCGGGCGCGGTCCGGGTCGCCCAGCACCGGGCGCTCAGCAGACTCCGGGCGCTGGCCGAGCAGTAGCCGGTGCGCGGTTGAGGGGTGGCCGGTACGCGGCGGAGGGGTGACCAGGGTCATCTTCGCCGGCCGGTGACCGTGGAATGAGACGCATGCGGAGCCCGTTAGCATGGACATCCGCACCGATCAAGGCCATTTGGGGAAGGTGTCATGACTGCAAACGTCGACGGAGTGCCCGAGAAATTCGCGACGCTCGGGCTGACATACGACGACGTGCTGCTGCTGCCGGGCGCCTCGGAAGTCCTGCCGAACCAGGTGGACACCGCGTCCCTGGTCTCCCGCAACGTGCGGGTGAACATCCCGCTGCTCTCCGCGGCGATGGACAAGGTCACCGAGGCACGGATGGCCATTGCCATGGCCCGCCAGGGCGGCGTCGGCGTGCTGCATCGCAATCTCTCCATCGCCGACCAGGCCAACCAGGTCGACCTGGTGAAGCGCTCCGAGTCCGGCATGGTCACCGACCCGATCACCGTGCACCCCGACGCCACGCTCGCCGAGGCCGACCAGCTGTGCGCGAAGTTCCGCATCAGCGGTGTCCCGGTCACCGACGCGGCGGGCAAGCTGCTCGGCATCGTCACCAACCGCGACATGGCCTTCGAGGCCGACCGCGGGCGCCAGGTGCGCGAGGTCATGACCCCCATGCCGCTGGTCACCGGCAAGGTCGGCATCTCCGGCGTGGACGCCATGGAGCTGCTGCGCCGCCACAAGATCGAGAAGCTTCCGCTGGTCGACGACGCGGGCATCCTCAAGGGCCTCATCACCGTCAAGGACTTCGTCAAGGCGGAGAAGTACCCGAACGCGGCCAAGGACGCGGAAGGCCGGCTGCTCGTCGGCGCCGCCGTCGGAGCCAGCCCCGAGGCCCTGGAGCGGGCCCAGGCGCTGGTCGCCGCCGGGGTCGACTTCCTGGTCGTGGACACCTCGCACGGTCACAACAGCAACGCGCTGAGCTGGATGGCCAAGATCAAGTCGAGCGTCCCCGTGGACATCATCGGCGGTAACGTCGCCACCCGCGACGGCGCGCAGGCGCTGATCGACGCGGGCGTGGACGGCGTCAAGGTCGGCGTGGGGCCCGGCTCGATCTGCACCACGCGCGTGGTCGCCGGTATCGGCGTCCCACAGGTCACGGCGATCTACGAGGCCGCGACGGTCTGCCTGGCCGCGGGCATCCCGGTCATCGGCGACGGTGGCCTCCAGTACTCCGGCGACATCGGCAAGGCCCTCGCGGCCGGCGCCAGCACCGTCATGCTGGGCAGCCTGCTCGCGGGCTGCGAGGAGTCGCCGGGCGAGCTCCAGTTCATCAACGGCAAGCAGTTCAAGTCGTACCGCGGCATGGGCTCGCTGGGTGCGATGCAGTCGCGCGGCCAGGGCCGCTCGTACTCGAAGGACCGCTACTTCCAGGCGGACGTCTCCTCGGACGACAAGCTCGTCCCCGAAGGCATCGAGGGCCAGGTGCCCTACCGCGGTCCGCTCTCCGCCGTACTGCACCAGCTGATCGGCGGCCTGCGCCAGACCATGGGCTACGTGGGGGCCGCGTCCATCGACGAGATGGAGCGCAAGGGCAAGTTCGTCCGGATCACGGCGGCGGGGCTCAAGGAGAGTCACCCGCACGACATCCAGATGACGGTCGAGGCGCCGAACTACAACCGGCACTGAGCGCCGTCGCGTTACCAATGAGCTGCCCATGAGGGGCGGGCCCGGGGCTCCGGGACCGCCCCTCAGCGGCGTGCCGGGGATTCGGCGTGTCGGGGATACTGGGACGGCTGACGTAGAGGGAAAGGCCACACATCGTGACTGAGATCGAGATCGGGCGCGGCAAGCGCGGACGCAGGGCGTACGCCTTCGACGACATCGCCGTCGTCCCGAGCCGGCGCACCCGGGACCCGAAGGAGGTCTCGATCGCCTGGCAGATCGACGCCTACCGGTTCGAGCTGCCGTTCCTGGCCGCTCCCATGGACTCGGTCGTCTCGCCGCAGACCGCGATCCGGATCGGTGAGATGGGCGGCCTGGGGGTGCTCAACCTCGAAGGCCTGTGGACCCGTTACGAGGACCCGCAGCCGCTGCTCGACGAGATCTCCGAGCTGGAGGAGGAGACCGCCAACCGCAGGCTCCAGGAGATCTACGCCGAGCCGATCAAGGCGGAGCTGATCGGTCAGCGCATCAAGGAGGTGCGGGACTCGGGCGTCGTCACGGCGGCCGCGCTCTCGCCGCAGCGCACCGCCGAGTTCTCCAAGGCCGTGGTGGACGCCGGGGTCGACATCTTCGTCATCCGCGGTACGACGGTCTCCGCCGAGCACGTCTCGGGAGCGGCGGAGCCGCTGAACCTCAAGGAGTTCATCTACGAGCTGGACGTGCCGGTCATCGTCGGCGGCTGCGCCACGTACACGGCCGCGCTCCACCTGATGCGCACCGGAGCGGCGGGCGTGCTGGTCGGCTTCGGCGGTGGCGCCGCGCACACCACGCGCAACGTGCTGGGCATCAGCGTTCCGATGGCGACGGCGGTGGCCGACGTGGCCGCGGCCCGCAGGGACTACATGGACGAGTCGGGCGGCCGGTACGTCCACGTCATCGCGGACGGCGGGGTCGGCTGGTCCGGCGACCTGCCGAAGGCGATCGCGTGCGGCGCGGACTCCGTGATGATCGGCTCGCCGCTGGCGCGCGCCACGGACGCGCCCGGCAAGGGCCGCCACTGGGGCATGGAGGCCGTCCACGAGGACGTGCCGCGCGGCAAGCTGGTGGACCTGGGCATCGTCGGCACGACGGAGGAGGTCCTGACGGGCCCCTCGCACATCCCGGACGGCTCGATGAACTTCTTCGGCGCGCTCAGGCGGGCCATGGCGACGACGGGCTACAGCGAACTCAAGGAGTTCCAGCGCGTCGAGGTGACGGTGGCGGACTCCCAGCACCGCCGCTGAGGGCTTGAGACTGAACGCGCCATCACGGCGTGTGTACGGAGGGGCCAGGACCGGTGCCACGGTCCTGGCCCCTCCGTACGTTGTGTCCCCTGGCGGTCAGAGGCGGTGGGCCGTGCCCGCCGGGCTCGCGCCCCGCGTGTCCAGCAGGAGTTGCGCCTTGACCGAGAGGCCCTGGAGGTCGTACGTGCGGTGGTGCTGGAGCAGCAGCGTCAGGTCGGCGTTGGCGGCGGCCTCGTAGAGGGAGTCCGCGCGCGGTACGGGCAGGTCGCGGACGCGCCAGTCGGGTACGTACGGGTCGTGGTAACTGACCGTCGCGCCCAGGTCCATCAGACGGCAGGCGATCTCGGTGGCCGGCGCGCTCTGCTGGTCGGCGAGGTCCGGCTTGTAGGTGACGCCGAGGAGCAGGATGCGCGCCGCGCGCACCGACTTGCCGTGCTCGTTGAGCAGGGTCGCGCTGCGCTGGATCACGTACTGCGGCATCCGCGTGTTGATCTCCTGGGCGAGGCCCACCATCCGCAGCGGATGGCCGGGCGTGCGGCCCGCGTGCGGCAGATAACCGGGGTCCATCGTGACGCCGTGGCCGCCGACTCCGGGGCCGGGGCGGAAGGCCTGGAAGCCGAAGGGCTTGGTCTCCGCGCAGCGGATGACGTCCCAGAGATCCACGCCGAGGTCGTGGCACAGCACAGCCATCTCGTTGACCAGTGCGATGTTCACATGGCGGAAGTTGGTTTCGAGGAGCTTGACGGTCTCGGCCTCACGGGGGCCTCTGGCGCGTACCACCTTGTCGGTGAGCCGGCTGTAGAACGCGGCGGCCGATTCCGTGCAGGCCGAGGTGAGGCCGCCGATCACCTGGGGGGTGTTCGCGATGGAGTACGTGCGGTTGCCGGGGTCGACCCGGCCCGGGGAGTACGCCAGGTGGAAGTCGCGGCCGGCGCGCAGTCCGGAGCCCTCCTCCAGGACACCGCGGAGGAAGCCCTCGGTGGTGCCGGGGGCCACCGGCGACTCCAGCAGCACGGTGGTGTGTGGCCGCAGCCGTGCGGCCAGTGCGCGCGCCGCGTCGCCGATCGCGCTCAGGTCCGGTACGCGGTCCGCGCCCAGGGGCGCGGGCACGCAGATGACGGCGGTACGGACCCGGCCCAGCTCGGTCGGGTTGGTGGTCGGCCGGAAACCACCCGAGAGCATCCGGCGGATGGCGGAGGCCGAGAGCGATCCCTCGACGGGGGGCTGGCCGGCCGCGAGCCGCGCGACCCGGCGCGGATCGGCGTCGTAGCCGATGGTGTCGATACCGGCGGCTACGGCGGCCTGGGCGAGGGGCAGGCCGAGATGGCCGAGTCCGATGACGGCGAGATCTGCGGGCATGGCGGTGGCCGCCCTTCCCTTAACCGGAGTGGACAGTGAGCGCAACCCGTGTGGACAGAACGGGCGAGCGCTATGTCAGACTAGGCGTAAATATGACCGTTATGCGGCATTGCGCGGCCGGAAGCGGCTGACTTGTGGGTCGGTGTTATCCACAGGCGGTGGCTGAAGTCGGAGATCGCGGACAGAATCGAAGCTGTGAGCCCGACCACACGGGGGACGACGGGAGGCAGCAGTGAGGACAGCGACACTGGGACCCGCGGAGCGCGCGGAAGCGCTCGCGGCGATGGCCGAGCGTGAACTGGACGTGCTGGTGGTGGGCGCGGGCGTGGTCGGAGCGGGTACCGCTCTGGACGCCGTGACCCGGGGCCTCGCCACCGGGCTCGTGGAGGCGCGCGACTGGGCGTCCGGCACGTCGAGCCGGTCGAGCAAGCTGATCCACGGCGGCTTGCGCTATCTGGAGATGCTGGACTTCGCACTCGTGCGGGAAGCCCTCAAGGAGCGGGGGCTGCTGCTGGAGAAGCTGGCACCCCACCTGGTGAAGCCGGTGCCCTTCCTGTATCCGCTCCAGCACAAGGGCTGGGAGCGGCTGTACGCGGGATCGGGCGTCGCGCTGTACGACGCGATGTCGGTGTCCTCGGGGCACGGCCGCGGACTTCCCACGCACCGCCACCTCACCCGGCGGCACGCGCTGAAGGTGGCGCCCTGCCTGAAGAAGGACGCGCTGACCGGCGCGTTGCAGTACTACGACGCGCAGATGGACGACGCCCGCTATGTGGCGACACTGGTCCGTACGGCCGCGAGCTACGGCGCGCATGTCGCGAGTGGCGCCCGGGTCGTCGCCTTCCTCCGTGAGGGCGAGCGGGTCGTCGGCGCGCGTGTGCAGGACGTGGAGGCCGGCGGCGAGTACGAGATACGCGCCAAGCAGGTGGTCAACGCGACCGGGGTGTGGACGGACGACACCCAGGGGCTGATAGCCGAGCGCGGGCAGTTCCACGTCCGCGCCTCCAAGGGCATTCACCTGGTCGTGCCCAAGGACCGGATCCACTCCACGACGGGCCTGATCCTGCGGACCGAGAAGTCGGTGCTCTTCGTCATCCCGTGGGGCCGCCACTGGATCGTGGGCACCACCGACACCGACTGGGATCTGGACAAGGCGCATCCTGCCGCCTCCAGCGCCGACATCGACTACCTGCTGGAGCATGTGAACGCGGTGCTTCACGTACCGCTGACGCGGGACGACGTGGAAGGGGTCTACGCGGGGCTGCGCCCGCTCCTCGCCGGGGAGTCCGACGCGACGAGCAAGCTGTCGCGCGAGCACACGGTCGCGCATCCGGTGCCCGGCATGGTCGTCGTCGCGGGCGGCAAGTACACGACGTACCGCGTGATGGCGAAGGACGCGGTGGACGAGGCGGTGCACGGCCTCGACCAGCGGGTGGCGTCCTGCGTCACGGAGGACGTGCCGCTGCTCGGTGCGGAGGGCTATCACGCGCTGTGGAACGGGCGGGCCAGGATGGCGGAGCGCACCGGCCTCCATGTGGTCAGGATCGAGCACCTGCTGAACCGGTACGGCTCGCTCGCCGGGGAGCTGCTGGACCTGATCACGGCGGATCCCGGTCTCGGCAGGCCGCTCGCCAACGCCGAGGACTACCTGCGCGCCGAGGTCGTCTACGCGGCCTCGCACGAAGGGGCACGCCATCTCGAAGACGTCCTCACGCGGCGGACGCGCATCTCGATCGAGACGTTCGACCGGGGCACGCGCAGTGCGCGTGAGTGCGCGGAGCTGATGGCGCCGGTGCTCGGCTGGGACAAGGAGCAGATAGAGCGGGAGGTCGAGCACTACGAGAAGCGGGTGGAGGCGGAGCGCGAGTCGCAGCGGCAGCCGGACGACCTGACGGCGGACGCGGCACGGCTCGGCGCGCCGGACATCGTGCCGACGTGACGGGAACGTTCTGATGTGACGCGGCCTGTCGTCCCTGACGCGCCTGCGGTGGCCCGTTGCGCCTGCGGTGGGTGACGCGGTCCGAGGCGGGGTGACGGGCCGGGGCGGCTGACGGGCCGTCGGTCGGCGGGCGGACGGCGGCTGAGGGGCCGGCGGCTGAGGGGCCGGCGGCTGAGGGGCCGGCGGTGCCGGACGCCCTCGGCCGGTGCGGACGGTGCCGGCGGCGCGCCGGACGCCGGTCTGACGGCCGGTCGATCGGTGCGCGTGCCTGCGCGTGCCGGGCCGTCAGCTCGCCGGACTGTCAGCGCTTCGGCGGGCCGTCAGTTCTCCGGGCCGTCAGCGCGTCGGCGGGCCGTCAGTTCTCCGGCGGGCCGGTCGGGTGCGGCGTGCGGTCGGGCCCGCAGAACTCCGCTTCCAGGAGCGCCGTTTCCAGGGAATCGTCCGCGAGGGTGTCCGTGTCGACGCGGAAGGAGAAGGTGTGGTGGCCGTCGGCGGTGGCCGCGGTACGGACGTAGCTGCCCGCGATTCTGCCGTTGTGGCCCCAGACCGTACGGCCGCAGGACAGCCGTTCCGGAAAGATGCCCATGCCGTAGAGGCCGTGCGTGGCGCGGGTGTTCAGCAGCTCGCGCCGCTGGGACTCGGGCAGCAGCTCACCGTCCAGCAGCGCGGTGAAGAAGCGGTTCAGGTCGTCCAGCGTGGAGATCAGCTCACCCGCCGCGCCGGCCGGGCGCGGATCGAGATCGGTCACGTCACGCAACGGGCCCTGTGAGCCGTGCGTACGGGTGTAGCCGCGGCCGTGCGGGACCGGCAGCGTGCTGCGGGCGCCTGGGAAGGACGTACCGGTGAGGTGCAGCGGCGCGATGATGCGGCGCTCGGCCTCGGCCGCGTACGACCGTCCCGTCACCTGCTTCACGACCATGCCGAGCAGCACGTAGTCGGTGTTGGAGTACGTGTAGGTGCCGACGGGCGCCGGGGCGTGCGAGAGCGCCGTACGGACGGCGGCGCGCGCGGTGTCCGGTTTCGGCGCGGAGTGGTCGGCGGTGTAGTCGTACAGACCGCTTGTGTGGTTGAGAAGGGAGCGCAGGGTGAGGGCACGGCCGTCGTTGCCGTGACCGCGGACAAGTCCGGGGAGGTGCTGGTCGACGGTGTCCGACAGGTCCAACTCGCCTGTGGCCGCGAGCTGCAGAATGACCGTCGCCACCAGCGTCTTCGTGATGCTCCCGGCCCGGAAGCGGTCGGCGCGGCGTATGCCGGGGCCCGTCGCCTCGAATCGTGACGCGGAAAGGGAACGGGGAAGGGCAGAGGGAAGGGCAGAGGGAAGGGAAGGGGCTGTGGCGGGCGCGGAATCCAGGGGAACGGCGGGAGTTGGCGCCGGAGCGGGTGCGACGGCCGGGACCCGCGTACGGGTTCGGGCGAGCAGCGCGGCCCCCGGGGCGCGGCCCTCGGAGACGAGCAGCGGAAGGAGGCGGGCGGTGGCGCCGGCATGCGGTCGGCCGCTCGGCGTTTCCCTGGTCCGAACGTCCGTGCCCAGCATGGTTGTGCCAAGTCCGAACAGGACGGTGGCCAGCAGGGTGATCAGTCCGGCCCGGGGTAGTGACATGGTGGGGGTCCCTTCCTCCGGACCCATCCTGGTGGACGCCCGCCCCGGGAGCACTGGCGGTCCCGGAATGAGGGACAATGAAGCCTCTGTCAGGGCGCGTTAGGTCCTGTCCGGCCCAGGGAGAACCGGCTCGGACGGGAGCGGTGCGACGCGCGCTCGGACAGCAGGCGCGGGCCACGATCAGGTATCTCAGAGGGGACGCATGTCGGAGGCGGAGCAGTCGCGGGACACGGCGCAGGAACCCCGGCGGGAGCCCGAGGGCGACCAGCGCGAAGGCGTCGCCGAAAAGGCGGAAGGGCGCCTGCTCGCGGGCAGGTACCGGCTCGGTGAAGTGCTCGGGCGCGGTGGCATGGGCACGGTCTGGCGGGCCCTCGACGAAACGCTCGGCCGCACGGTCGCGGTGAAGGAGCTGCGTTTCCCCTCCAGCATCGACGACGAGGAGAAGCGCCGGCTCATCACGCGCACGCTGCGCGAGGCCAAGGCGATCGCGCGGATCCGCAACAGCGGCGCGGTCACGGTCTACGACGTCGTGGACGAGGACGACCGGCCCTGGATCGTCATGGAGCTGGTCGAGGGCAAGTCCCTCGCCGAGGTCATCCGCGAGGACGGCACGCTCGCACCGAGGCGCGCCGCCGAGGTGGGCCTCGCGATCCTCGACGTACTGCGCTCCGCGCACCGCGAGGGCATCCTGCACCGTGACGTGAAGCCGTCCAACGTGCTGATGTCCGAGGACGGCCGTGTCGTGCTCACCGACTTCGGCATCGCGCAGGTCGAGGGCGACCCGTCGGTCACCTCCACCGGCATGCTCGTCGGCGCCCCTTCGTACATCTCGCCGGAGCGCGCCCGTGGCCACAAGCCGGGCCCGGCCGCCGACATCTGGTCGCTCGGCGGGCTGCTCTACGCGGCGGTGGAGGGCTTCCCTCCGTACGACAAGGGCTCCGCGATCGCCACGCTGACCGCGGTGATGACCGAGCCGGTCGACCCGCCGAAGAACGCGGGCCCGCTGACGGACGTCATCTACGGCATGCTCGTCAAGGACCCGGACCAGCGCCTCGACGACGCGGGTGCGCGGGCGTTGCTCCTCGGCATCGTCAACGCCCCTGACACGGACGGCCTTCCCGAGCCGGCCGCCGACGCCACACGCGTCGTTCCGCTGCCGCCGGTGCCCGAGAGCGGCGACGCGGCCACCCCGTCCGAGGCACAGAAGGCGCAGAAGGCACAGAAGTCCGCGAAGTCAGCGGGCGACACGTCGGCGGACCGGGTGCGGGGCGCGCTGCGCTCGGTACGGAACGCGGCGGCGGCCGATTCGGCGTCCCCGCCCGCTGCCTCGCCGGCGAGCGCCACGACCGTCTCGCCGTCGGAGGCGCCGTCGCGTGCCTCGCTCACGGACGTGGTGTCGAGGCGAACGCTGGTGATCATCGGGGCCGTTGTCGTGCTCGCCCTGCTCGGCGCGATTCTCGCGGCCGCGCTGGGCGGGAGCCTCGACGGCGACACGGCCAAGGACGACTCGGGCAAGGGCGGCGCCGCCGCCTCCGCCAGTGCCACCGCCGGTGCTCAGAGCGGCGGCCAGGCCGCGGAGGGGGGCCGGCCCTCGGGGACGAGCGACGACGACAAGAGCCAAGGCACGGACGACAAGGGCGGCGAAAGCGCCTCCGCCGGTCAGCAGTCGGACGAGCCCGGGTCGACCGCGTCCGGATCGGGCGGGGGAGGGAAATCCGGCGCGGGGGTGCCTGCCGGATACAGCAAGGTCGACGGCGCGCAGTTCCATTTCACGATGGCGATGCCCGACGGGTTCCACAAGACTTCTACGGCGGGCCAGAATTCGGGCGGCATATACAGCGCGAACGGCGGATTCCCGCGGGTGCAGGTCGACTTCACGACGAGTCCGACCGACGACGCCGTGGCCGCCTGGGAGCAGCTTGAGCCCGCGGTCAGGAGCAGCAGTACCGATTACCAGCGCATCAGCATCAAGAAGGTCGAGTACAACGGTTATCCGACCGTGGCCGACTGGCTGTTCGAGCGTGTGACGAATGGCGTACGGGTACGGGTTCTCGACCGCGGATTCAAGATCGACGCCAAACACGGCTATTCGATCATGGTCAGCTGCAAAGCGAGCGAGTGGGACGCCACCGAGTGCAAGACGTTGCGGGAGACGGCTTTCGAGACGTTCGAGCCGACGCGTTGACATACCGGTTCTGTCACCGTGGCGCAACGTTCCCCTGCCGGTTGCCCCGACCCTGCGGCGCGTTGGGCTCCCGCCACGTATCGTGAGAACTCGCGAACCGTACGCATACACAATGGGCCGGTAACCGACCGGAATTGGCGGTGTCGCGGGTCTCCCGAACCGGGAGGCCGCGCATTGTGCGGGAGGCGTTGTGGACGACTACGCGGGGCGGGTGCTCGCTGACCGCTATCGCCTGCCGCTGCCGCCTTCCGACGAGTACGAACTCGCCGAGACGCGCGCCTTCGACACGTACAGCGGCCAGGAAGTCCTCATCAGGCAGGTTCCGTTGCCCGAGGTGGTCGAGGCGGAGGTGCTGGAGGCGGACGGCGTGGCGGCGCCGCGCCGGGCGCCCGGGCGTACGGCACGCGGCCCGGCCGACCCGGCGGTGCGCCGGGCCATCGAGGCCGCGCAGAGCGCCGCGCAGATCCCCGACCACCCGCGTCTCGACCAGGTGTTCGACGTGTTCGCGGAGTCCGGCTCGCTGTGGATAGTGAGCGAGCTGGTGGGCGCCAGGCCGCTCGCCGCGCTCCTCGCGGAGGAGCCGCTGAACCCGTACCGCGCGGCGGAGATCGCCTCCGACGTGCTCACGGCGGTGCGCGTGCTGCACGCGCACGGCTGGACGCACCGCAACATCACCGCCCGCACGGTGCTCGTGTGCGAGGACGGGCGCGTGGTGCTGACCGGGCTCGCGGCGGGCGCCGCGGAGGAGGCACTGTGCGGGTACGCGCCGGTTCCTGAGCACGTGGGCGTGGAGGCACCGGAACAGGCGCCGGGACTGCCCGGCGCGCAGGACGGCCCGGACGTGCCGGGCGCGCGGGAGATGCCGGGCGTGCCGGGCGCACCGGTGCGGGAGCGCCTCGGTGAGCAGGTGCGCGAGGGGATCGAGGAGCAGCCGGCCCCGCCCGGACTGCCGTACGGAGCCGACCCGTACGCGCTCGGCGGGCACCAGCCGGGCACGACGGCCGGCATGCCGGGACCGCAGGGGCGCGCCGCGCTCGGTCCGTACCGGGAGGACTCCTCCGGCACATCGGGCGCGATGCCGAGGCCGCCGCAGCAGGGCGGTATGCCCGCGCTGCCGGGCGCCGGCGCTTCCGGCAGCGCCTCGGGCGACATCCGCGCGGCGCGCGCCGGCGCGATCGCGGCGTACCGCGCGGGCGCACGCGCCGCGGCGCGTGTCACCGGCGACGAACAGCGCACGGACACCGGCACGGTCGCGGGCACGGAGACGGGCGCGCAGACGGGCGCGGAAGCGCTGCCCGCGGCGCGCCCCGGCGCCGGAGAACCCCCGCAGGCGCCGGGCGAGAGCCCGGCCGGGCCTCCGCGCGGCACCGACCCGGACTGGTGGGCGCAGCCGCCGCACGCCTTCGACGAGTCCGACCCCGACGATGACGACGACCCGCCGGCGCCCTACCGTGCCCAGCTGGCCGGCACCTGGCGGGACGGCCCGGCTCCCTGGAACGACGCCTCGGGCCAACTCCCCGCAGGCGGCGGGCCCAGCCCGTACACGTCCGGGATCCCGGTCGGCGGGGGCCGGCCGGGACCGCCTCCCGGGGACGGCGGTCCGGACGGTTCCGGCGGTACGGACGTCCCCGCGCTGCCCGAGGGCTTTCCCGCTGCCGGTGACCGGCCCGGTTCGCGGCCCGGCGGCCGTCGTGACGACCGGTCCGGCGACCGGCCCGCGACGCCTCCCGGGCCGGGCGCCGCCGTGGCCCGTACCGGCGATGGCGACTCCCCGTACTCCGCGCCCGGCGGCGGCAACGACGCCCTGCGCGCCGACGCGCAGCGCCACCGGCAGGAGCAACAGCCGTTCCTGGAACCGCCGTTGCCTGTCCCCGCCGGCCACGGCGCGGGCCACGGGCGGTGGGACGAGCCCGTACCCGTCGGAGCCGGGCTCGCGTACCGCGGCCCCACCACCGTCCTCGCCGCCGAGCGTGCCCGGCAGGCGCGGATCGCGGTCGTCGGCGCCGTCACCGAGCGCTGGGCGCCCGAACAGGCGGGCCCTGTCCACGAGAACTGGCAGCTCGCCCCGCCCATCGGCCCCGCCACCGACCTCTGGGCGCTGGGCGCGCTGCTCTACCGCGCGGTCCAGGGGCACGCCCCGTACCCCGAGGAGAGCGCCGCCGAGCTGGTGCAGCTCGTCTGCGCCGAGCCGCCCGCCTTCGCCGAGGAGTGCGGCGCGCTGCGTCCCGTCGTGGAGTCGCTGCTGCGCCAGGACCCCACGGAGCGGCCCGACTTCGAGGAGCTGCGCGGCTGGCTGCGTTCGCTCATCAGGTCGGCCCCGGAGCCGGAGGCGGGCCAGGACGTCGTGGAGCTGCCGTCCATCGACGGCAGGCTGCCCATAGTGCGCCGCAGGGGGGAGCTGGTACGGCGCCGCCGCCGCGGCGAGTCGGGCCGCCACCGGCACAAGAGGGGCAGGGCCAAGGAGCGCAAGGAGCAGCGTGGCGCCAAGGGAGCGGTGGCCCAGGAGCGTTACGCGGATACGGGAGTGCGCGACGGCTTCCAGGAGCCGGACGAGCGGTCGCAGACGTACGGCCACCCGGCCGCCGAACGCGCCGGACACGGTGAACAGGTCGACGGAGCAGGCCAGTTCGAGCAGTTCCAGCAGTTCCGGCGCTATGAGGAGCCCGAGCGTCCCGGAGAACAGGAGCGTAACGCGGAGCACGGGCGGTACGACGGAGGCGGGCGGTACGAGGAGGCCGGGCAGCCCGGTGCGCGCGGCTCCCGTCATCTCGGCCGCACGCTGCTGATCGCTGTCCTGATCGTGCTGGCCACAGGTGTGGGGTACGCCGTGGTGGTCATGCCCAAGTCGGGTACGCAGGAAGGCGGGAGCGTCGGAGAGGCGAGCAGTCCCGGCTCGTCCGCGCAGGCGCAGTCCCCGGGCCCGCAGTCCCCGGCACCCGGGTCCTCGGCTCCGGAGAAGCCCGACTCCCCGTCCAAGCCCGCGTCGCAGGAGACCGTGCCGGCAGCCAACCTTCCCAAGGGCTACGTCCTGCGCAAGGACACCGAGGGCTTCCAGGTCGCCGTTCCCCAGGCCTGGCAGCGCAGGCCGGTCAATGACAGTCAGCAAGTCCGCTACGCCGACGGCGGGTTCCAGCTGATCGTCGTCACCGGCCGGGACAGCGTTCAGGACATGGGCGGTGACCCCATGAAGTACCAGCTCGACAAGGAACCGGAGCTGACCCAGTACCGCACGTCCAGCTGGGCCACGTCGGGCAACCTGCTCCGGATAGACGTCGGCCGGAAGGCCACCGCCGAGGGCCTGTTCACCTGGCAGGACAGCAACGGCATCGAGGTCGCCGTGCGCAACGACGCGATGATCATCGACGGCCGCTACCACATCGTCCAGGTCATCGGCCCCAAGACCGAGAGCGACAAGGTCAAGGAGGTCTTCGAGCAGGCCAAGGCGTCCTACCAGGTGACCCGTTGACCGTCACAGTGCTGTCCCCGTCCGCGACCCGTGGTTTCGTGCGCCCGCTCCTCCTCCGTAATCTGTCCTCCCAAGCAACTGGGCGGGGGACGTGGACGATTCACAGAGCACGGGCGCGGGTACGGGAGCCGGGCAGGTGCTCGCCGGGCGTTACCGGCTGAGCGAGGCCATGGGCAGTGGCGGCATGGGCAAGGTGTGGCGTGCCCACGACGAAGTGCTGCACAGAACCGTCGCGGTCAAGGAGTTGACCGCCGGACGCTACGCCTCCGACGCCGACCGGGCCGTACTGCACCAGCGCACCCAGAAAGAGGCCAGGGCCGCGGCCAGGATCACGCACCCGGGCGTCGTCACGGTCCATGACGTCCTCCACCACGACGACCGGCCGTGGATCGTCATGCAGTACGTCGACGGCCCCTCCCTCGCCGACACGGTCAAGGAGGCCGGGCGCATCGACTCCGGCGAGGCCGCCAGGATCGGGCTCCAGGTGCTCGGCGCGCTGCGTGCCGCACACGCGGCGGGCGTACTGCACCGTGACGTCAAGCCCGGGAACGTCCTGCTCGCGCGGGACGGCAACGTCCTGCTCACCGACTTCGGTATCGCGGCGATCGAGGGCGACTCGACGATCACCAGGACCGGTGAGATCGTCGGCTCCGTCGACTATCTGCCGCCCGAGCGGGTACGGGGCCACGATCCGGGCCCCGCGTCCGACCTGTGGGCGCTGGGGGCGACGCTCTACGCGGCGGTGCAGGGAGGTTCGCCCTTCCGCAGGAACTCCGCGCTCTCCACGATGCAGGCCGTGGTCACGGACGAACCGCCGTACCCGGACCACGCGGGCCCGCTCGCGCCGGTGATCGCCGCGCTGCTCGCCAAGGACCCGGCGGCCAGGCCGGACGCGGCGGCGGCCGAGCAGATGTTGCGCGAGGTGCTGGACGGACGCGCGCGCACCCAGGCGTACGCGTACCCGCACGTCCAGCAGCAGCCGCCGACACAGCACCAGGCACAGCAGCACCGGGCCGAGCAGCACCGAGCCCAGCCCTCGGGCGGGCGCGCGCCCAGCCAGCACACACCGCCCGCGCACACCTCGGCGCCGCGGGCGGCGGGGCAGGACCAGCGGTCCTCCGCCGGCCGGCTGCCCGAGGAGGCAGCCGCTCCTCAGCACCCGGCCCAGGGGCACGGCCGCTCGCCCGCACCCCCGACCGCCTCTGTGCCCGCTCCCGGCCAGGCGTCCCGCCAGAGGTCCCGGGGCCGTCGCCGCAAGGAACTCCTCGCCATCCTCCTCGCCGCGGTGGTCGGCGGGGGCGCGGAATTCGCCGCGATCCAGTTCGGTGGGGGCGGCAGTCCGAGCGATCAGGGTGCTGCGACGGCCGGTCCCTCGGCGAGCGGCGGGAGTTCGGGCGACGGGAGTCCGGACGACGCGCCGTCCGGCACACCGGACGTTCCCGAGGG
The DNA here is from genome assembly GCF_044751305.1 of Streptomyces sp. NPDC088725. NCBI lineage: Bacteria > Bacillati > Actinomycetota > Actinomycetes > Kitasatosporales > Streptomycetaceae > Streptomyces > Streptomyces sp. NPDC088725. The sequence goes on along the minus strand of NZ_JBIVLO010000003.1, from coordinate 351,582 downwards.
CTGGGAGACGGTGCACGACGACCAGGAGGGCTTCACCATCAGCGTCCCCGAGGGCTGGGAACGCGACACGACGAGCAAGACCATCGACTACACCCCGGACGGCGGCGATCACCTGATCCGCATCAGCATCGACGAGAACCCGGACTTTCCCGCTCCGGAGGACCATCTGCGGAACCTGGAGAAGTCACTCTCGGTGCTCAAGCAGTACGACCGTTTGCAGCTCGGCCACTACGACTTCCGGGACCAGCGGCAGTCCGCGCGCTGGGAGTTCAGCTGGGATCAGACGGCGGACAACGGGACGCCGGGACCGCGTCACGCGGTCGACCACATTTACTACGCGGACGACGACGGCGTGGAATACGCCATCTTCATGTCCGTTCCCGAGGACGACTGGGCGACGGCGCAGAAGCAGTTCGAGACGGTGCTGCGCAACTGGCAGCCGACGGACACCACGGACTGACGGGTTGGCGCCGAGGTGGTCCGGGACGGTTGTGAGCGCGCCGTGAAACGCGGTGAAAAGGTGTTACCCGCGGGTACCCAAAGCCTCCGGCGCGGCATACTCTCGCCCCCATGACGCCCACGCCGGACTCACAGGCTTCTGCCGCGGACTCCTCCGAAGGGGGCTCCTCCGCCCCGGATCCTTCCGCCGCAGGTCCCGCCGCCAAGCCGGTAGCCGCCGCCGAGCCGGTCGCCGCCGGCACCAACCCGGTGGCCGCGGTCCCGGCCGGTTCCCGTACCGCGGCCGATGTCGTGACGCCCGCGCTGCTCGCCCGCCTCACCCGCGGGGTCGTCGGCTCGGGACGTACCGTCAGCCACACGCCCCTCACCGGCGAGAAGCTGGCCGACCTCCCCGAGTCCACGCCCGAGGACGTCGCGACCGCCTTCGAGCGCGCCCGTGCGGCGCAGCCGGGCTGGGCCGCGCTCCCGGCCGGCCGGCGGGCTGCGGTACTGCTGCGCTTCCACGACCTCGTCCTGGCCCGCCAGGCCGAGGTGCTCGACCTGATCCAGCTGGAGACGGGCAAAGCCAGGCTGCACGCGCACGAAGAGGTACAGGCCCTCGCCATCGAGGCGCGGCACTACGGGCGCAAGGCGCCGTCGTATCTCAGGCCGAGGCGTCACACGGGCGCCATTCCGGTGCTGACCAAGGTCACCGAACTGCGCCGGCCGCGCGGGGTCGTCGGCCAGATCGCACCGTGGAACTACCCGCTCGAACTGTCCGCGGGCGACGCGCTCCCCGCGTTCGCCGCGGGCAACGCCGTGGTGATGAAGCCCGACACCGAGACCGCGCTGACCGCGCTCTGGGCGCGCGACCTGCTGATCGAGGCGGGCCTGCCCGACGGGGTCTTCCAAGTGGTCCTGGGCGAGGGCCCGGTGATCGGTCCCGAGGTCGTCAGGTACGCCGATTACGTCTCCTTCACCGGCTCCACGCGCACCGGACGCGAGGTCGCGCGCGGCGCCGCCGACCGACTCATCGGTGTGTCACTGGAGTTGGGCGGAAAGAACGCGATGCTCGTCCTCGCGGACGCGGACATCGAGAAGGCCGCCGAGGGCGCGGTCCGCGCCTGCTTCTCCTCGGCGGGACAACTGTGCATCTCCATCGAGCGGTTGTTCGTCCACGCGTCCGTCGCCGACGCGTTCGTGGCGCGCTTCGCCGCCCGTACGAAGGCGATGCGGCTCGGCAACTCCCTCGGCTACGGCGCCGACATGGGCTCGCTCGTCGGCGAGCGCCAGCTGAAGACGGTCGCCGGTCATGTCGAGGAAGCCGTCGCCAAGGGTGCCACCCTCGTCGCGGGCGGTGTGGCACGTCCCGACATCGGCCCGTACTTCTACGAACCCACCATCCTCGACGGCGTCCGGGCGCCGATGGCCGTCTGCGCGGAGGAGACCTTCGGCCCCGTCGTCTCCGTCTACCGCTTCAGCGACGAGGAGGAGGCGGTCGGCCTCGCCAACGCCACCCCGTTCGGCCTCAACGCGAGCGTCTGGACGAAGGACGCCGGGCGCGCGGCCGCGATCGCGGCCCGGCTGCGTACCGGCACGGTCAATATCAACGAGGGCTACGCACCCGCCTATGCCAGCGTGCGGGCGCCGATGGGCGGCATGAAGGACTCCGGGCTCGGCAGGCGGCACGGCTCCGAGGGCATTCTCAAATTCACCGAGTCCCAGACCGTCGCCCACCAGCGGATCCTGCCGATCGGGCCGTCGATGGGGATGGACGACGAGAAGTACGCGGCCTTCATGAGCCGCGGCCTGCGGGTGATGAAGGCGCTGCGCCTGCGCTGAGACCCGCCGGCCGTCCCGGACAGGACCTGCGGCCCCGGCCGCGAGGAGGACCAATGGCAGTTGATGAAGCGACGTACGACTACGACGTGATCGTGGTCGGCTCCGGTTTCGGCGGCTCGGTCACCGCGCTCCGGCTGACGGAGAAGGGGTACCGCGTCGGCGTCCTCGAAGCGGGCCGCCGCTTCGGCCGCGCGGACCTGCCCAAGAACTCCTGGGACCTGAGGAATTACCTCTGGGCGCCCGCTCTCGGCCTCTACGGCATCCAGCGGGTCCACCTGCTCGGCCATGTGATGGTGCTCGCGGGCGCCGGGGTCGGCGGTGGCTCGCTCAACTACGCGAACACCCTGTACGTGCCGCCCGCCGCCTTCTTCGAGGACCGGCAGTGGGCGTCGATCACCGACTGGGAAGGGGAGTTGAAGCCGTACTACGACCAGGCGAAGCGGATGCTCGGCGTACGGCTGAACCCGACCATGACCCCCTCGGACGTCCATCTCAAGGCGGCCGCCGAGGCGATGGGTGTCGGCGACAGCTTCCATCTCGCCCCCGTCGGCGTCTACTTCGGGGACGGCGAGGACGCCGGGGGTACGTCGACGAGCCGGCCGGGGGAGAGCGTCGAGGACCCGTACTTCGGCGGGGCGGGTCCCGCGCGCAACGCCTGCACCGAGTGCGGCGAGTGCATGACGGGCTGCCGGCACGGCGCGAAGAACACCCTCAACGAGAACTACCTCCACCTCGCGGAGCGCGCCGGAGCGGTCATCCACCCCATGACCTCGGTCATCGAGGTGACGGAGGACGAGTCCGGCGGCCACCGCGTCATGACCGTCCCCACCGACGCGCGCGGAAAGGCCGTGACGAGGGGCCGCGCGAAGAACCGTACCCGCGTCCTGCGCGCCAGGCAGGTGGTGATCGCGGCGGGTACGTACGGCACGCAGACCCTCCTGCACACCATGAGGGACACCGGGCTGCTGCCCCGGCTGTCGCCGAGGCTGGGCGAGCTGACCCGTACCAACTCCGAGGCCCTGGTGGGCGCGCAGACCGACGACCGCCGCTACCGCGCGCGCCACGGAACCGGGGCGAAGGCAGACTTCACGCGGGGCGTGGCCATCACGTCCTCGATGCATCCGAACGCCAGCACCCATGTCGAGCCGGTGCGTTACGGCAAGGGCTCCAACGCGATGGGTTCGCTGTCGATACTGCAAGTGCCGCACAGCGAGCGGCGCGTGCGGGCCTGGCTCAAAAGCGCGGTCAAACACCCGGCACAGCTGGTGCGTTCGCTCTCCAACCGCCGGTGGTCGGAGCGGACCATCATCGGCCTGGTCATGCAGTCGCTGGACAACTCCCTGACGACGTACCGCAAACCGGGGGGCGTCGGAAAGGGACTGCTCACCGCGCGCCAGGGCCACGGCGCGCCGAACCCCGCGCAGATACCCGAGGCGACCCGTGCGGCGGGCCTCTTGGCCGAGGAGATCAACGGTTTCGCGGGCAGCAATGTCGGCGAACTGATGGGCACACCGCTGACCGCACACTTCCTGGGCGGCTGCCCGATCGGTGCCTCGGCGCGGGACGGTGTCATCGACCCGTACCACCGGCTGTACGGGCACCCCGGCATCTCGGTGGTCGACGGATCGGCCGTCTCGGCGAACCTGGGCGTGAACCCGGCGCTGACCATCACCGCACAGGCCGAGCGCGCGATGTCGTTCTGGCCGAACAAGGGCGAGGCGGATCCGCGCCCCGCACAAGGGGAGCCGTACGTACGGCAGGACCCGGTCGAGCCGGTGTCGCCGGCGGTTCCGGCGGAGGCGTTCGGCGCGCTGAGGCTGCCGTTCCTGGGCATGCCGAAGATGCCGCCGAAGCGGCGGGAGACACCGAAGGCGCCCGAGGCGCCCTGACGAGCGCGTGAAAAAGGCGCTGCACCCCCCTCCGAGTGCAGCGCCTCCTTCGTCCAGGCGGTGTTACGCGACGGCGCCACCCCTGCGGCGCTTCACGGTGAACATCGCACCGGCACCGACGACGACGGCGATACCGCCGACCAGGCCGATGACGGGAACCATGGAGGACGAGCCGGTCTCGGCGAGCCTGCCCTCGGGCTTGATCTCGGTGTTGCCGACGGGCTTCGTCGTGAGCGGCTTGTGGCCGCCCTGCGGCTTGGCCTCGTTCGGCGTGCCCGCGTTCTGGCCCGCCGCGATGATGTCGAACTCGTAGTACGCGTCGTCGTCCGCGATGACGCAGTTGCCCTTGTCATCGGCGTAGAGGCCGAGGCTGAAGGCGTATCCGAGGCCGGCGGGGGCCGACTTGTCCACGCTCAGGCGCATGTCGATGGAGAACGACTCCTTCGCCTTCACGCTGGTGAAGCCGAGGTAGCCGTAGCCCTCGTCGTTCATGTCGAGCGAGATGGCGGTCCAGGTACCGGACGTGGGGTCCTTGTACTGGAGCGTGAGGTGACCGGAGGTCTCCTCCCACGTGTCCTCGTCGAGCTGGCCGGCGAAGACGCCGAGGTCGACCTGCTTGTAGTCGTTCTTGCCCTTGTTCGAGACATTGAGCTTGAACGAGTGGAAGCCGCTGCCCGCGACCACCTTGTCCGGCAGTCCGCTGAGGCTGGTCTGCAGGTTCTTGTCGAACTTCACCTCGCCGTCGGCCAGGCAGTCGTCCGGGTAGTTGCTCGGCTCGCCGGAGGGAGTGCTGGGGGAGGCACTGGGCGAGCCCGTGGGCTTGCCGGGGGTGTCGCTGGGGGAGGGGCTCGGGCTGGTGGCCGGGTCCGTCTCCGGAGCGGAGGGACTCTCGGCCGGAGTCGACGGGCCTCCCTCGGGCGCGGTCGACTCGCTCGGCGCCTCGGACTCGGGGGATTCGGAGTCCTCGGGAGCGTCCGTCGCGGAGTCCTCGGGCTCGGGCTGCTCGGTGGGGCTGGTCTGCACGGTGTTCGAGCTGTTCTCGTCCGCGAACGCGGACGGCGCCGCCAGGAAGGCGGCGGGGGCTATGACGGCGGTCGCGGCAGCGACGGCCATAGCGCGGCGAAGCTTCATGAAGACCTCGGTAAGTCCGGCGCACCGCGAAACACACGGTGCGGAGTCTGAGGGCCTTCCCGGGTGGGGGTCACAGGTGTGGCCGTTGTTGACGCAAGCAAGACCTGTGAACCGTTGTGAAGGTTGCATAAGAATTCACGGAATCTTCAAGTGACCTGCGTCACGGACCGGCCGGCTCGCATCTTCCCGGGCTCGCGTCCTCCCGGGCTCACGTCTTCACGGCCTCGCGCGGCTCACAGACTCGTGGACTCAAAGACCGGGCGCGGCCGGTTCCGGGCGTCCCCAGAACCGGCCGCACGTGGCGTGACCGGGCCGGCTGTCCCCTGCCGTCCGGTCACGGGAACCGGGGCGAGGTCCCACGACGCACTTTCGGTACGTCACACGCCCCGGCACGACATGGGGACCAACGAAGCCCGCCCCGGCGCGGTCACGCGCCGTACGGGTGAGAGCGGTGCCCGAACGCAGGTCCGGCTCCTATCCGTTCCGATGGTCCGTGGATTCGGGCGGACGCTCAGACGCGGCCCCGGCTCAGCTCCAGCAGCGTCATCGCCAGTGCCGTACCCCGCTTGCCGAGGGCGTCCCTGTAGTGGTTGAGGATCTCCATCTCGCGCGAGAGGCTGACCCGGTGGCCGCCTTGGGAGATACGGGCCTCCTGGACGGCGGCCGAGACGGTGTTCCGTTCCAGAATGAGCGCGATGATCTGTTCGTCGAGTGCGTCGATGCGTTCACGGGCGCCGTTGATGAGGGCGGCGAGTTCTTCCGTACACGCGTCGGTGCCGGTCCTGGTGTCGTTCGTGGCCTTCATGGGCGGGACTCCTTTTCGGGAGGAACGGGGCAATGAAAGCAGGGCCCCGGGAGCGGCACGGCCCCGAACGCGACAGGCGCCCCGGGCCATTTCGGCCCGGGGCGCCTGGGAAGTCGCTTGTCAGCTCAAGCAGCACGACCTGTGGCAGCCGGACGGGCCGGTGCCACAGGTAAAGACGGAGGTCGGTTGCGTGCGCATGGCGCCAGTATGGCCCGGACGGCACCGAAGGCGGCAATCCGGGCCGGGACGGCTCGGACGGTGAGACACGGTGGACGCGGGGCGGTCGGTCACCGCCGGTAGAATCGACGTACCAACCCCCGTTCACCGCCGGAAGGCCGCCCGTGCCAGCAGCGCCCCCCGCCGCCCCCGACGTCGTACTCGTCGTCGACTTCGGCGCGCAGTACGCCCAGCTCATCGCCCGCCGCGTCCGCGAGGCCCGGGTCTACAGCGAGATCGTCCCGTCCACGATGCCGGTGGCCGAGATGCTGGCGAAGAACCCGAAGGCGATCATCCTCTCCGGTGGTCCCTCGTCCGTGTACGCGGAAGGGGCTCCGCGTGTCGACAGCGCGCTCTTCGAGGCCGGAGTGCCGGTCTTCGGCATGTGCTACGGCTTCCAGCTGATGGCGACGGCGCTCGGCGGAACCGTCGAGCACACGGGCGCGCGCGAGTACGGACGTACCGACCTGCACGTCTCCCTGCCCGGCTCCACCCTCTTCGAGGGCACCCCGGCCGAGCAGACGGTCTGGATGTCGCACGGCGACACCTGCTCCGCCGCTCCCGAGGGCTTCACGGTCACGGGGTCCACGGACGTCGTGCCGGTCGCCGCGTTCGAGAACGACGAGAAGAAGCTGTACGGCGTCCAGTACCACCCCGAGGTGCTGCACTCCACGCACGGCCAGCAGGTCCTCGAGCACTTCCTCTACCGGGGCGCGGGCATCGAGCCGACGTGGACCACGGCCAACGTCGTGGACGAGCAGGTCGCGCTCATCCGCGAGCAGGTCGGCACGAAGCGCGCCATCTGCGGTCTGTCGGGCGGGGTGGACTCCGCCGTCGCCGCCGCCCTCGTACAGAAGGCCATCGGCTCCCAGCTGACCTGCGTGTACGTCGACCACGGTCTGATGCGCCAGGGCGAGACGGAGCAGGTCGAGAAGGACTTCGTCGCCGCCACGGGCGTACAGCTCAAGGTGGTCGACGCGGAGGAGCGCTTCCTCACCGCGCTGAAGGGGGTCTCCGACCCCGAGCAGAAGCGGAAGATCATCGGGCGCGAGTTCATCCGCGTCTTCGAGCAGGCCCAGGCGGAGATCGTCGCGGAGGCGGGCGCGGAGGGCGAGGACGTCGCGTTCCTCGTCCAGGGCACGCTCTACCCGGATGTCGTGGAGTCGGGCGGCGGCACGGGCACCGCCAACATCAAGTCGCACCACAATGTCGGCGGGCTGCCCGACGACATCGAGTTCGAGCTGGTCGAGCCGCTGCGCAAGCTGTTCAAGGACGAGGTCCGGATGGTCGGCCAGCAGCTCGGCCTCCCGGAGGAGATCGTCCAGCGCCAGCCGTTCCCGGGTCCCGGGCTCGGTATCCGCATCATCGGCGAGGTCACGCGCGAGCGCCTCGACCTGCTGCGGGAGGCGGACGCGATCGCCCGTGCCGAGCTGACGGCGGCCGGTCTCGACCGTGACATCTGGCAGTGCCCGGTGGTCCTGCTGGCGGACGTACGTTCCGTCGGCGTCCAGGGTGACGGCCGTACGTACGGTCACCCGATCGTGTTGCGGCCGGTCTCGTCCGAGGACGCGATGACGGCCGACTGGACGCGGATGCCGTACGAGGTGCTGGCGAAGATCTCGACGCGGATCACGAACGAGGTCGCCGACGTCAACCGCGTGGTGCTCGACGTGACGAGCAAGCCGCCGGGCACCATCGAGTGGGAGTGATCTCCCGCCAATAGGCAGAACGCGAGGAGGGGCGGAGCCGACCGGCTCCGCCCCTCCTCGCGTCGTGCGGGGTGCTGCTCAGTGCATCAGGTCGTTCGCGGACTTCACGGTGTCGCCGGCGCCCTTCACCACGCCCTTCAGCGCGGTCACCTTCTTGCCCGCGGTGTCGCCGAGGACCTGGTCCACGACGGGCGCGGCCTGGCTTCCGACGGCGGAGGTGGTCTTCGCGGTGCCGCTCAGCGTGTTGCCGAGGTCGAGCGCCTGGGCGGAGGGGGTGACGACGGCGAGAAGAGCGGAACCCGCGGCGGCGGTGGCGAGGAATCGGTACATGTTCATGTCCGGGGTAACGCCCGGGGAGGGCAGAGGGCACGCGATGTGCCGCCGATGGAGGAGTGCGGACGCCACCGCCTTGACCCGGCCGTGCATATGACGGTGTGACTATGCCGGGACGTGCGCCCTGTGCGGCCGGATCCGGGCCGATCCGTCCGTTGTCGCGGGGCCACCGGGAGCGCCGGGTCAACATCGTGACGGGGTCGTCACCTGCCCTGACCGTGACTACGGCGGTTGCGCCCCACTCGGTACGGCACAATTCGCAGGAATCACAAGGAAGTTCACCGGTGCAGGACGGGGAAGGCGGCGTTTCGGCGTGGCAGTGCAAGAGGCAGGACTGGCCGCACACAGCGGCGGCTGTACGTGCGGCGACTGCCCGCACGGGGCACGCCAGGGGCACCGGCAGGCCGTCGCCGCGTTCGTGGCGAAGCGCGACGAACTGGCCGCGGGGCAGGGGCTGCCCGCCGCCGTCGCGCACTCGGCCGGAGCGTCCAGGCAGTGGGTCTCCGACGAGCTGACGCAGTCCGCGCGGATGGTCGCCGAACGCAGCCGCGAGGCGGGCGAGGCCTGGCTGCACACCGTCTGGCGGCAGACGCTGTTCGTCGTCTGGGGCGCCGTCGCCGTGCTCGCGCTGGCGCAGACAGGGACCGCGATCGGCGCGGGCTGGAGCATGGCGCGTACGGCCGGGCTGGTGGCCGCGGTGGTGGTCGCCGGGCTGCTGACCGCCGCCGCCCGGCTGCACCGCGCGCGCGGCGGACTGATCGCGCCGCTGATCGGCGAGGACAACAGGCTCTCCACCTCGCGGACGGTCGCCTCCGCGTGGGTGCTTCTCGTCGTCTTCGCCGTCCTCGTCCTGGCACTCGAACTCGCGGGCGCCTCCGCGCACGCCGAGCGCGACGCGCTGATCGACGGGCTCGGACTGACCCGTGGCGCGGGCCTGCTGATCGTGCTGGCCGCGACCTGCGCCCTCACGGTTGTCGTACGCGGTCTGGTGGCGGGACGGGTGTTCGGCCAGCGGTTGCAGAAGGTACGGGCCGAACGGCCCCGACTGGCCGACCTGCTGTGCGACGACGCGGGGCGCGGCAGCTTCACCGACGCGCAGTACGTACTGGTGAGCGCGGTCGCCATGGCCTTCTCCTGCGTACGGCTGGCCCGGCGGCCCGGCCAACTGCCCGATCTGCCCTGGGCGCTCGCCCTGCTGGTCGTACTCTCCGCCGCCGTCTACTTCGCGGGCAAGTACGCGGAGGGCGGGCGGCCCGTCATCCTGTCGGTCGTGCGCGCGCGGGAGGCCGGGGATCTGGACGGTCCGATCCGTACCGGCGACGACATCGAGATCCGCGGCGCCGGCTTCGTGCCGGCGGGGGCCGCGACTCCGGACCAACTCGCCCTGATGGTCGTCCGGATCGGCCCCGTCCACGTGCACGTGCCGCTGGTGCCGGTGCCCGGCGGCTTCGCCAACCCGTCGGACACGGTCCTGACCGTGCCGGTGCCGGTGGACGTGGAGCCGGGACCCGTCGAGGTGCAGGTCGTGACGGCCGCCGGGGTGGAGACGAACCGGGTGACCGTCGAGGTCATGGACTGACCACGTCGGGTCCGGTACGTCTCCCGCGGGCACGCCTTCCGCTCGGCACGTCTCCCGCAGGACGTGTCACGCCGGGACGTCTCTCGCGGGCACGTGTCACGTCGGCACGTCTCCCGCAGGCGCATCTTCCGCTCGGCACACGTCCCTTACGGCATCCCTCTCGACATCCGCCGCCCGGCGTAGGCATATGAGAGGCCCGCGAGGCGGTACGCCCTCGCGGCCTCGGTGTGACAGGGAAGGCAGAGCGGCCATGACACAGGGATACGGGCCCGGCGGCTACGGACAGGCCGGCGGTGAACGGCACGGCCTGCGCGCCTCCGCCGCGCGCCACGCGCTGCTGCCTCTCCGGGTCTTTCTCGGCGTGACGTTCATCTACGCGGGCCTCGACAAGCTCACCACCAGCGCCTTCTTCCACGCGACAGGCCCCGGCTCGATTGGTGAGGTGATGCGGGGCGTACACGACAGCGCCGCCATCCCCGCACTCGTGACGCTGGGGCTCAAGAGCCCCGGGGGGTTCGGTTACGCCATCGCCCTGGGCGAACTCGTCGTGGGCCTCGGGGTGCTGTTCGGGGTGTTCGGCCGGCTGGCCGCGTTCGGCGGGGCGCTCATCTCGCTGAGCCTGTGGCTGACGGTGAGCTGGCAGGTCACGCCGTACTACTACGGGAACGACCTCATTTATCTGATGGCCTGGCTGCCGCTGCTCCTCGCCGGTACGCCGTCGTTCTCAGCGGACGCGCTCAGGGCCGCCGGGCGGCGGCGCCGGCTGTAGCGGCGGTGGGCCCAGCCCACGAGGGCCGCGACCCACAGCATGTCGAAGGTGATGGGCAACGCCACGAACCAGGGCGTGTCCCAGGCGCCCGCCGCGTCGCCCGCGTACGCGCACGCCGTCCCGAGGGCGCCGAGCCCCAGAACGAGCCTTCCGGGCCTGAACTCAGCGCGCGGCAAGGGATTTCTCCGCTCGGCTCACTTGGTTCACCTGGCTCGCTTGACTCACTTCGGAACGGCTCGTCACTGGAGGGTTCGCCCGCGACCGCGTCACCTCCACCTGGCCGACGCCCACGTCGAGCCGGAGCACCAGCGTGCCGGCCGGTTCCGTGCCCGCTTGCGGGGACAGTGTCCGCTCCTTGGACTGGTCCGGGGCGACGTCCACGTCGTTGGGCGGCTCACCGGGAAGCCGGATGTCCCCGACGCCCGCCTCCACACGCATCTTCACGGTCAGTCCCGCGGGTACGACGACTTTGAGCCGGCCCACTCCGACCTCGGCCGACGTACGGACCGTCCGCCCCTCCGGGACGGAGAGGCCGCTGAGATCAAGGGTGCCGACGCCCGAGCCCAGTGTGTAGCGCGGCTGTACGGAGGCGGCCGAGGCGGGCTTCCAGGTCTCGCGGCCCCACTCGGTGCCGATGTCCTTGGGGATCGCCGCCGACGCCGCGAGCAGCCCCGCCGTGATGACGGTCAGGAAGACCGTACCGATGCCGACGCGGCCCAGGAACGCGCCGGCCACCAGACCGAGCGCGAACACGGTCAGCGCCGCCACCAGGCCGATCTCCAGGCTTGTGCCGAGGGGCTGGGAGTTCCAGGACAGGCCCGTGCCGAGGCCGGCCGCGATCAGCGCGAGGAGGAAGACGAGGCCGCCTCTCCCGCGCGGCCGGCCGGTGACGACGACGGGTACGGCCCCGCCGAAACCGGCGGACCGGTCCACCGGGCGGCCGGGCTCCCCGTCCGCCGGCCGGCCGGGCTCCCGGGACGCGGGGCCCGTGAGGAAGTCGGCGGGCCCCCACAGATAACCACCCGCCACCGGGCCCGTCGTACCGTCCTTGATGATCGGATCCCGCCACCAGGAAGGTGAGCCGCCCGGTGCCGGCGGCGCCTTGGTCTCCGGGGGCGCCTCCACCACCACATGCGGCGCCGAGGGGGCGGACGAACCGTCCGGGGGCGACGCGACGCGGCGGCGCTGCGACCAGACGGCGGAACCGACGACGGCGACCGTGAGCATCGCGGCGAAGCCGAGCGTGCCGCCGTCGCCCAGCATGGACAGGAAGAGCCCACAGCCGATCAGGGCGAGCAGGATGGCGATGAGCGAGGAGCCGTCCACGCGACCCGTCAGCATCCTGCGGGCCTCGTTCTCCTCCTCGCCCTCCAGCGGTATCAGCAGCCAGGCGAAGCCGTAGAAGATCAGCCCGATACCGCCGGTCACGGTGAGCACGCCGATGACGATCCGGAAGATCACCGGGTCGATGTCGCAGTACCGCCCGAGCCCGCCGCACACCCCGGCCACCACCTTCTGCCGCGGGCTCCGCAGCAGCGCGGGCCGCGTGCCGCCGCCGGAGCCGCCGTCGCTCGCGCCCGGCGGCGGTACGGCGGTGGCACCGGCCGGTTCCGGCGGCGACTGGCGAGGGGGCTGAGTCATGTGTCCATGGTGACGGGCTCGGTGTCACGGCTCCACCTGCGGCGACCCTGGCTGGTCCCTGATATTGGCCCTCGCCGTCCCTGAGAAGACCGCAGTTGCCCGGAGTCGGTCGCAGTAAGTACTGGGGTGTCCCACGGCCTCCTTCGGCTCACCGGGCCGCTCGTCCCGCACCGCGGGCCACCCGTCGCTCAGGCGGAGGCCCCGCCGTCACCTCAGGGTCGGGTCAGGGGCGGATCAGGGTGGTGACCCTGATGTGCCCGGCTGTCCCCGCGTGTGACCATCGTTGGCATGCCAGCCGCCACGCACCGCGCCGCCGCGACCTCCTCCCGCGCTGCGGCGCCGGAGGAGGAACCGCTGCGCAAGCTGTACCGCAGCGCGGACGGCCGGCTCTTCGGAGGGGTCGCGCGCGGGCTCGCCGGGCATCTCGGGCTGCCGGTCATCTGGGTCCGCCTGATCTTCCTCGGCCTCTTCTTCGCCCAGGGGCTCGGTGCGCTGCTGTACGCCGTCTTCTGGGTCGTCGTCCCGCTGGGCATCGGCGGCACAGCGGCCGAGCCACGCTCCCTCTTCGAGATCAGCGCGGACGGCAGACGCCGGCTGCGCAAGCCCGACAAGGGCCAGCTCTTCGCGGTGGTGGCGCTGGCGGCCGGCGCCGCGACCTTCATCGGCAACGTCAACCTGGGCCGGGATCACGCCGACCGCTACATCTGGCCGATGCTGCTGATCGGCGCGGGCGTCGTCCTGGTCTGGCGGCAGGCGGACAACGCGAGGCGGGCCCGCTGGACCGAGGCCGGCGGACACCGCAGGACGCTGCAACTGGCCCGTGGGCTGGCGGGCGTGGCGCTGGTCGGCCTCGGGCTGACCGTCTTCGTGGTGGTACGCGGCTCGGCGGCCCAGTTCGGCAATGTTCTGACGGCCGCGATCGCCGTGGTGGCCGGCGTCGCGCTGCTGGTCGGCCCCTGGCTCGTACGGATGACCCAGGACCTCTCCGAGGAGCGGCTGATGCGTATCCGCGCCCAGGAGCGTGCCGAGGTGGCCGCCCATGTCCATGACTCCGTCCTGCACACGCTCACCCTGATCCAGCGCAGCGCGGACGACGGCGGCGAGGTCCGCCGCCTGGCCCGCGCGCAGGAGCGCGAGTTGCGCGCCTGGCTCTACCGGCCGGAGGGCACGGGCAAGGACGAGGCACAGGAGCCCGACACGCTCGCGGAGGCGGTGAAGAAGACGGCGGCCGAGGTGGAGGACTACCACGGCGTGCCGATCGAGGTCGTGGTCGTCGGCGACTGCCCGCTGGACGAGCAGCTGACCGCGCAGACGCAGGCCGCGCGCGAGGCGATGGTCAACGCCGCCAAGTACGGTGGCGCGGGAGGCGCGGTGCAGGTGTACGCGGAGGTCGAGGGCCGCACGGTCTTCATCTCCGTACGCGACCGTGGCCCCGGCTTCGATCTGGACGCGGTGCCGCACGACCGGATGGGGGTCCGGGAGTCGATCATTGGCAGGATGCAGCGCAACGGCGGCACGGCGCGGCTGCGTTCGGTGCCGGACGGCGGCACCGAAGTCGAGCTGGAGATGGACAGGGCCGGCGAATGACGGCGCTGTCGGAGGCAGACCGGCGGGGCGACCCGTCCCACGAGGGTGACGAGTGCGAGGGGCACAGAGCATGAGCGAGGAAGCGCAGACCGAGGGCACTCCCGCGACGGGCGGCGACGCCGGCGGAGACCGCCGCGTCCGCGTCGTCCTCGTCGACGACCACCGGATGTTCCGTACCGGCGTACGGGCCGAGATCGGCCGCACGGAAGAGACGGGCGTCGAGGTCGTGGGCGAGGCCGCCGACGTCGACGAGGCGGTCGCGGTCATCACGGCGACCCGCCCCGAGGTCGTCCTGCTCGACGTCCATCTGCCGGGCGGGGGCGGCGTCGAGGTACTGCGCCGCTGCGCCCCGCTGATGGCGGGCGGCGAGAACCCGGTCCGGTTCCTGGCGCTCTCGGTCTCCGACGCGGCGGAGGACGTCATCGGAGTGATCAGGGGCGGCGCCCGCGGCTACGTCACCAAGACGATCACCGGCACGGACCTGGTCGCCTCGGTCTTCCGGGTCCAGGAGGGCGACGCGGTGTTCTCCCCACGCCTCGCCGGCTTCGTCCTGGACGCCTTCGCGTCGACGGACGCGCCACCGGTGGACGAGGACATGGACCGGCTCACGCAGCGGGAGCGGGAGGTACTGCGGCTGATCGCGCGTGGGTACGCGTACAAGGAGATCGCGAAACAGCTGTTCATCTCCGTGAAGACGGTCGAATCACACGTCTCGGCGGTCCTGCGCAAACTCCAGCTCTCCAACCGCCACGAACTGACCCGCTGGGCGACGGCGCGCCGGCTGGTCTGACACCGGCAGACGGGTAATCAGCAGCGGCAGCGGGTCCGCCGGATACGCGGGCTCCGAACGGTCGTCACCGGAGGCGAACATGATGAGCGCGCGGCCGGAACACAACGGGGCAGTTTGCAAAGCGGTCGGGGTGCGAGCCGGGCGTGGGAGTGCGAATCCCGGTGAGGAACCGGCACACTGCCACCCCACAGTGACCAGTGGTCCGGAACAGCACTCGCGGACGGCGTGGCCCATCCGCGTCACGCGCACTTCCACCGCGTCACATAGGGCCGTTCGTGGGCGTCCAGGAGTACGCCCCTGATGCATTCGCCCGGTGCCGTGTCCAGCGTGCCGGTCAGCTGGGCGGTGCCGTGGTGGATTCTGGCCGTGCCGAACCAGTCGGGGAACGCGGTGATCCGGTTGTCCTTGCGCTGGTAGCCGAGCCGGACCTCGGCGCCCCCGGGATCGCCGGGGCGCCGCAGGTAGCGGATGGTGAAGGCGCCGGCGCCGCCGATCGGGCCGTCGATGCAGAGCCGGCCGTTGGAGAGGTCGCCGCATCCCTTCGGGGTCATGCCGACGGGCGCCAGGACGAACGCGGCGCCGACGGCCAGTCCGGCGCCGATCAGTCTGACGGCGGTGGCTCGTCTCATGGCGATCCCTTCGCGGGCCGGCGGTGTGCAGCCATCGTGACCCGCGGAAGGGGACGCGGCATCCCGGGACGGCGGGGAATCAGGCCGGACGGGCCGCGCCGACGAAGGGCATCTGGTCGATCGGAGCGATCCTGACCGGGGCGCCCGGGCGCGGAGCGTGGATCATCCGGCCGCCGCCGACGTAGATCCCGACATGGCTGACGCCCGAGTAGAAGAACACCAGATCGCCCGGCGCGAGCTGTTCGCGTGACACGCGCTGACCCGCGTTGATCTGGGTGTACGACGTCCGCGGGAGCGACACACCGGCGGCGCGCCAGGCCGCCTGGGTCAGCCCCGAGCAGTCGAAGGAGTCGGGGCCCGTGGCGCCCCAGACGTACGGCTTGCCGAGTGCTCCGTACGCGAACGACACCGCCGCGGCGGCACGTGAGGTGGGCGCCCGTAGCCCGCCGCCCGGTGCCGGCGCCTGCTCGGCGGCCCGCAGCGCGTCGCGGGACAGGGAGCGGTCGGCGCGGGACGCGACCGTACCGCCGGCCTGCTCCTGCGCGTACCGCGCGCGCTGCGCGGCGGTGAGCTGGGAGAGGAGCTTCTTCGCGGCGTCGAGCTTCTTCTGGATGCTCGCCTTGTACGCGGCCAGCTCGGTCTGGCGGGCCTTGAGGTCGGCGAGCCGGTCGTCGGCGCTGGTGTGCAATTGGGAGATCCGGGCCAGTTCCTTGCGCATACCGGAGATCGTGTCGGCCTGGCGCGACCCGGCACGTTCGGCGAGCGCCGCGCCCTCCAGAAAGTGTTCGGGGCTGGACGACAGCGCGAGCTGGATGGCAGGGTCGAGGCCGCCGGCGCGGTACTGCGCGGCGGCGATCGAACCGAGCGCGTTGCGCGAGGCGTTGAGCCGGTCCGTGCGGCGAGCGGCCTCGTCACGCAGCGCGTTCAGCGCCGTACGGGCCTCGTCGGCCTTCTCCTTCGCCCCGTCGTACTTGTCCGTGGCGGCCTCCGCCTGCTCGTACAGGGTGTTGACCTTGGCCTTGACCTGGGCGGCGGTCAGGCGGGGCCCGGCCTGTACGGGGCCGCTCGACGCGGCGGCGGTCACAGCTCCCGCGAGCGCGAGGGTGGCAGCGGTGCGGCTCGCCGGTCCGGCGAGCAGGCGCTGTTTACGTTTTCGGTGCGCGGCCACGGGGCGTCCACTTCCTTCGGGGAGATGGCGGCCGACGGCTGTCCTGGTACGTGGACGGCGGGGAGGAGTCGGCCACCTCGTGAAGGACCGTAAGGGGCGCGATCACGAGGCGCGCCCGGCTGGCCGCTATTGCCCAAAGGTGGACGGAGAGGAGCGGTTTACGATCACCGCGACCATGCCGAAGTCACTCCGCACGGCGGGACCTGACCGTTACGGACGACGGCCCGCCACACGGAGCAGGCGCGTGGCCTGCGCCTTCGCCCCTGTCCCTCGTCCGCTGCCAACAGGAACCTCAGCCTCAGGCCGGGCGAACCTCAGGCCGGGCGGACACTTCCGTAGATCGGCATGTAGTAGATCGACTCCTCGCGGACATTCGCCCCCGGCTTCGGTGCGTGGATCATCATTCCGTCGCCTATGTAGATGCCGACATGGCTGATGTCGTCGTAAAAGAAGACCAGGTCTCCAGGGAGCAGATCGGCCGTCGCGATGCGCGTGCCGACATTCACCTGGTCCCAGGTGGTGCGTGGCAGTTCCACGCCCGCCGCCCGCCAGGCCGCCTGGGTCAGGCCCGAACAGTCGTACGAGCTGGGTCCCGTCGCGCCCCAGACGTACGGCTTGCCCAGCTGGGCGCGGGCGAAGGCGAGTACCTTCCCGGCCTGGCCGGAGTTCGAGCCGGCCGGCGTGCCCGTGCCGCCGCCCGTGCCCGTGCCGCTGCCCGGCGGCTTCGACTGCTTCTGCCGCTCCGCCTCCGCCTTGGCCTTCGCTTCCGCCTGCTTCCTGGCCTTCTCCTGCTTCTCGCGCTCCAGCGCGGCCAGCCGCGCCTTCTCCTCCGCTGTCAGCTCCGACAGCAGGGCGCGCGCCTCGCCCAGCTTCGTCTGGACGCTCTGCTTGCTGGTGCGCAGCGTGCTCTGGGAGGCGGTGAGCGACGCGAGGCTCTTCGTCGCCTGCGCGCGCTTTTTACCGGCGGCCGCCTGCTGGGTCTGGAAGTCGGTGACCGCGTCGCGCTGGTGCGCCGTCATCCGGTGCATCAGCTGAGTCTGGTCGAAGTACGCCTGCGGGCTGTCGGCGAACATCAGGGCCGCGGTCGGGCCGACGGTGCCCTCCCGGTACTGCGCCGCCGCGTACGTGCCCAGCGCGCGCCGGGCCTCGTTCAGCTTGTCCGCGCGCCTGGCGACCTCGTCGAGGAGCTGGTCGAGGTCCTTCTTCTGCTTGTCCGTGGACTCTTTCGCCTTGTTGTACCGCTCCGTCGCGGAACCGGCCTCGCGGTACAGGTCGTCTACCTTCTTCCGCACCTCTTCTATGGACGGCTTCGGCCGCGCGGGCGCGGCGTTGGCGCTCTGTGCCGAGAGCAGCGTGACCGAGGCGAGGGCGGCCGTCGTGAGACCGAGCGCGGGGGAGCTGGACCGTACACCGTTACGGGTGCGCGGCTTGCGATGCGATGCCAAGGCCGGCATCTCCTTCCGTGGACCGCCTACCGGGTTAGCTGTCGGGTTCGGGCTCGGTGGAACGGAAGGCTGCCCTACGGGCCTGGGACGTGCGGCCCGATTCACCCCGGTCGTGCGAGTGGGTCCCCGGTTCCGGATCTCCGCACGTCGGCAGGGCTTCCCTGCGGAAGCGCTTCGGTACGGAACCCCGGATTCGGCGCGGGCAGCCCGTTTGGCGTCGGTCGCCGTTGGGGTACGGGGTGCCTGTTCGAGCACGCTAACCACTTCGTGGTGCTGCTGTGAAGGTTGATGTGCGATATGCCCGATACATTTTCGTGACCTTCGCGGATGCGGTGGCTGCTGGGCACGCTCCGTGATCACCTGGAGAGGATTCCGGCGTCCGGGGCAGGGCGTTTCGGACGTCGGCTGCCCGCTGTCAGTGGAGCGGCCTAGACTCTGAAGGCGATGAGCAGCCTCTTTGATGACAGTTTCCTGGCGGACCTCCAGCCCTCCGGCGAGGAGCACCCGCCGCCGCCCGAGGACACCGAGCCTGAGCAGGTGCCCGACGATCTCTTCGAGGGAGCGTTCCACGTGCCCGCGGCCCGGGATCCGTACCACCGCGACGGCGCCCCGCGCACCGTCGTCAATCCGGTGGCGCTGCTCGACGGGCTGAACGACGAGCAGCGCGCCGCCGTCGTGCACACCGGATCGCCGCTGCTCATCGTCGCCGGGGCCGGTTCCGGCAAGACGCGCGTGCTGACTCACCGGATCGCTCATCTGCTGGGCACGCGCCGCGTGCACCCCGGCGAAATACTGGCGATCACCTTCACCAACAAGGCCGCCGGCGAGATGAAGGAGCGCGTCGAGCAGCTGGTCGGCCCGCGTGCCAGCGCCATGTGGGTGATGACCTTCCACAGCGCCTGCGTACGGATCCTGCGGCGCGAGTCGAAGAAGCTCGGTTTCACGTCCTCGTTCTCGATCTATGACGCGGCCGATTCCAAGCGGCTCATGGCCCTGGTCTGCCGTGATCTGGAGCTGGACCCCAAGCGGTATCCGCCGAAGTCCTTCAGCGCCAAGATCTCGAATCTGAAGAACGAGCTGATCGACGAGGAGACCTTCACCGGCCAGGCCATCGACGGCTTCGAGAAGACCGTCGCCGAGGCCTACCGGATGTACCAGGCACGGCTGCGCGAGGCCAACGCGCTGGATTTCGACGACATCATCATGACCACCGTCCACCTGCTCCAGGCGTTCCCGGATGTCGCCGAGCACTACCGGCGGCGCTTCCGGCACGTCCTGGTGGACGAGTACCAGGACACCAACCACGCCCAGTACACGCTCGTACGTGAGCTGGTGGGCCCCTCCGGCGAGGACCAGGACCCCGCCGAGCTGTGTGTCGTCGGCGACGCCGACCAGTCGATCTACGCGTTCCGCGGCGCCACCATCCGCAACATCCTCCAGTTCGAGGAGGACTACCCGAACGCGACGACGATCCTGCTGGAGCAGAACTACCGCTCCACGCAGACGATCCTCAGCGCGGCCAACGCGGTCATCGAGCGCAACGAGAGCCGCCGCCCCAAGAACCTGTGGACCAACGCCGGCACCGGCGCGCAGATCACCGGCTATGTCGCGGACACCGAGCACGACGAGGCGCAGTTCATCGCCGAGGAGATCGACCGGCTGACGGACGCGGGTGACGCCAAGGCGGGTGACGTCGCGATCTTCTACCGGACGAACGCGCAGTCCCGTGTCTTCGAGGAGATCTTCATCCGGGTCGGCCTGCCGTACAAGGTCGTCGGAGGCGTGCGCTTCTACGAGCGCAAGGAGGTCCGCGATGTGCTGGCCTATCTGCGCGTGCTGGCCAACCCCGAGGACGCCGTACCGCTGCGCCGGATCCTCAACGTGCCCAAGCGCGGCATCGGCGACCGCGCGGAGGCGATGATCGACGCGCTCTCGCTGCGCGAGAAGATCACCTTCCCGCAGGCGCTGCGGCGGGTGGACGAGGCGTACGGAATGGCGGCCCGTTCCTCCAACGCCGTCAAGCGCTTCAACACGCTGATGGAGGGGCTGCGCACGGTCGTCGAGTCGGGGGCCGGGCCCGCGACGGTCCTGGAAGCCGTGCTGGAACAGACCGGCTACCTGGCGGAGTTGCAGGCGTCGACGGACCCGCAGGACGAGACCCGTATCGAGAACCTGCAGGAACTGGCCTCGGTGGCACTGGAGTTCGAGCAAGAGCAGAGCCAGGCGGCGGCAGCCGGAGACGGCACGGCCGCGGCCCCGGCCGGCACGCTCGCCGAGTTCCTGGAGCGCGTCGCCCTGGTCGCCGACTCCGACCAGATCCCCGACGAGGACGAGGACGGCTCCGGGGTCATCACGCTGATGACGCTGCACACGGCCAAGGGGCTCGAATTCCCCGTGGTGTTCCTGACCGGCCTGGAGGACGGCGTGTTCCCGCACATGCGCGCCCTCGGCGAGACGAAGGAGCTGGAGGAGGAGCGACGGCTCGCGTACGTCGGCATCACACGCGCCCGCGAACGGCTCTACCTGACGCGGTCGTCCATGCGCAGCGCCTGGGGACAGCCCGCGTACAACCCGCCGTCGCGCTTCCTCGAGGAGATCCCGGGGCAGTACCTGGACTGGAAGCGGACCGGCGCGCAGATCCCGGCGGGACCGACGTCGGGGATCACGTCCTCACTGTCCTCGTCCTCCGCGCGGTCGAGGCAGAGCGGCGGCCCTTCGGGCTTCGCCACGCGGCGGGCCACCGACAAGCCGGCGATCTCGCTGACGGTGGGGGACAGGGTCACGCACGACCAGTTCGGTCTCGGCACGGTGATGACGGTGACCGGGACGGGCGCGGACGCGCAGGCGACGATCGACTTCGGCGACGAGAAGCCGAAGCGGCTGCTCCTGCGGTACGCCCCGGTCCAGAAGCTGTAGAGGTCACGGACCGCCCGCGACCTGTCGTGGACGTGTCGCGGGCGGCCCGAGGGTGGTTACAGGAGTGTGATCACTGCGGGTTGAGGCCGTGGCTGCGCAGCCACGGCAGCGGGTCGATCGCGGAGCCGGAGCCCGGCCGGACCTCGAAGTGCAGGTGCGGCCCGGTGGAGTTGCCCGAGTTCCCGGAGTACGCGATGGTGTCGCCGGCCTTGACGGACCCGGAGCGGATCTTCGTGCTGCTGAGGTGGCAGTACCACGTCTCCGTGCCGTCGGGCGAGGTCACGATGGCCATGTTGCCGTAGGCGCTGTTCCACTGGGTGCGCACGGTGCCGTCGGTCGCGGCCATCACCGGTGTGCCGTACGAGAGCGGGAAGTCGATCCCGGTGTGCACGGACATCCAGTTGACCCCGGCCTGGCCGAAGAAGGCGCTGAGGCCGTGCTGGTCGGTCGGAAGGGCGAACTTGGGCCGCGCCGCCTCCTTGCGCGCCGCCTCTTCCTCGCGCTTCTTCTTCTCCGCCTCCTGCCGCTCCTTCAGGTCGATGCGCTCCTGCGTGCGGTTGGCGCGGTTGCCGAAGTCACGGGCGTCGGCGGTGAGCGCCCTGAGCTGTGTGTCCATCTTGCTGTTGGCGGCGACCGGCTTCACCGAGCCCGGGTCGGCCGCGGCCAGCGACTTCATGTCGTCCTGCGTCTCCTCGCCGCCGCTCATGCCGCCGACGGAGGCCGCGGCGATCCCGGCGACGCCCATCACGCAGGCGGACGGGACAGCGACGGTGAAGAGCGCGGAACGCTTCGCGGGCGTGCGCCGGCGGCCGCGGTTTCCGTTTCCGCCGTTCCCGGAGGAGCTCCTGACCGGGCGGGCGGAGGGCGGCGGGCTGAGGACGGGCGTGGTGGTGGTCTCCGCCATGTGGACCGACGCGGGTTCGGACCCGGGCTCGGACTCGGACTCGGGCCCGGCGTCACGGCCTGCGTCGTGGGACGCTGCCTCGTACGCCTCGTACCCGGCCTCGTATCCGTCGGTCTCCCGGTACGGCTCGGGGTCCTGATATCCCTCGGGGTCCTGATACGCGTCGGCTTCGGGCTGCCGGCCGTACGCGGTGTCGGCGTCGTACTGGCCGTCCTGTGCGTACTCCGCCCCGGGGGCGTATCCGGGCGCGAACTGCTCGGGTACGACTTCCGCGAGGATCGTGTCCTGCGCCGCCTGCCACGCGGTGGTGTCGTACGAGCCGGTCTCGAAGACGGGCGCGGCCCACTGGGCGGTCGCCTCGTACGCGTACGGCGCCGACTGGAGCTGCGTGGCGTCGAACTGGGCGGTCGGGGGGTGGTTCACCGTGCCGTACCCGAACTGCGTGGCGTCGTACTGGAGCGGCTGGCCGTTGGCGTCCAGCGGGTGGGCCTGACCGGACTGGTTCGTCTGATCCGGCTGATCCGGCTGGTTCAGCGGGTTCGCGTGGTTCGCCTGGTCCGCTACGTTCGCTTGGTTCCAGGCGTTGGCGTCCCACTGGCCCGTGCCGTCGGCGGGCGGCTGGTAACCGGCATTGCCCGCTGCGTCGACGGTGGCCCACTGGCCGCTCATGTCGTACTGCGGTGTGGCGTAGGCGTCGTAACCAGCCCCGTGGTGCTGCGCACCAGCGTCCCACTGTGTGCCTTCGTACTGCGCGTTGTGGTCCGCCTCGTAAGGACCGGAAAAGGTGCCGAAAAGCGGATCGCCGTCGAAGTGGCCTGAGGTGTCGCCGTCGTAGGCGGCGTACCCGGCGTGGGCGTGCTGGTCGTTCACCAACTATCTCTCTCGCCTCGGCAGCAGGACCAGGGTCTGAGGTCACGCCCCAATGTGGGAGGGACCCCAGGGGAAAGCAGTGGCCGCGACTGTACCCGGCGGTATGCGACGGCCACAATCTTCGGCGGGTTTTGCGCCCTGCGGAAACGGGCATTCGGCCGTGTTTCGGCGGAGCGCTGGCACAGCCTTGGCTTTGTGTTCGAAACCTGTTCGATGCAAAATCCATCCGCTTCAGGCGATGATCGGGGAACGGATCTGTTGATGTCGGAGCAAAGCGCACAAGTCCCCCGTGTGATTTCCCCCTCCCCGCCCGTCGGGGATTCGGCAGGGTGCGCGATGCTGGGGATAACGTTCGTTCACTACTCCGGGCCACGACGGCCGGAGCCCGCGCCAATGACGACGCAGTCGGTATGTGGAGGCAGTGATGGGTGTGACCGGTCCGATTCGGGTGGTGGTCGCCAAACCTGGTCTCGACGGCCACGATCGCGGGGCCAAGGTGATCGCGCGTGCGCTGCGCGACGCCGGTATGGAGGTCATCTACACCGGGCTTCACCAGACCCCCGAACAGATCGTGGACACCGCGATCCAGGAGGATGCCGACGCGATCGGTCTGTCCATCCTGTCCGGTGCCCACAACACCCTGTTCGCGAAGGTGATAGAGCTGCTGAAGGAGCGCGACGCGGCGGACATCCAGGTCTTCGGCGGCGGCATCATCCCGGAGGCGGACATCGCTCCGCTGAAGGAGCTGGGCGTCGCGGAGATCTTCACCCCGGGAGCGACGACGACGTCGATCGTCGACTGGGTGAACGCGAACGTGCGGCAGCCCGCGGGCGCATGACGGGGCGGCGGTCAGCGCCTCTGGCCGTCGGCCGGTAGGAACGGCGGACGGCCAGAGGGGCATGACCGGCGGGTAAGTGGTCAGCGGCGACGGTCAGCGAACAGTGGCCGGAGGACAGGCGTCAGGGCGCTGGCGTCAGAGGGCCGACGCCAGAGGTTTGGCGTCAGAGGTTTGGCGTCAGAGGGGCGGCGGGCAGGCGTGCCCGTCGCTTGTGCGGCTCCCGTCACCCTCGGCTTCCGCAGCGCCCTCGTCCGCCAGTTCCGACAGCATCGCCGCCCGGAGCCGCAGCGTGGAAACCAGCCGCTGGAAGGCTTCCGACCAGTAGCCGCCCGCGCCCGGTGACGTGGCCTCAGCTTCGTCGGGCGTCGCCGTCAGCAGTTCCAGACGGCCGGCCTCCGCGGGATCGAGGCAGCGCTCCGCGAGGCCCATCACCCCGCTGAAGCTCCACGGATAGCTCCCGGCATCCCGTGCGATGTCGAGCGCGTCGACGACCGCGCGGCCGAGCGGCTCGGCCCAGGGCACCGCGCAGACTCCGAGGAGCTGGAACGCCTCCGACAGACCGTGGGCGGCTATGAACGCGGCCACCCATTCGGCCCGTTCGGCCGGAGGCAGCGGGGCGAGGAGCTTCGCGCGCTGGGCCAGGGACCAGGCACCGGCGCCGTTCGCGGAGGAGACGGTGGGCGCGCCGAGCAGCGCCCGGGACCAGCGCGCGTCCCGCTGCCTGACTGCCGCCCTGCACCAGGCCGCGTGCAGTTCCTCCGTCCAGCCGTCGAGGACGGGCAGCGCGACCATCTCCTCGGGAGTTCCGCGGCCGAGGCGGGTATGCCAGGTCGCCAGCGGAGCCGCCTCCACCAACTGGCCCAGCCACCAGGACCGTTCGCCCCGTCCTGAGGGTGGGACCGGTGTCACGCCGTCCCGCTGCATGTCCGCGTCGCATTCGTGCGGCGCCTCGACCACGATCGCGTCGGCCGGGCCGCTGCCCGTGCGGTTCAGGCTGACGCAGGTCGCCGCGCGGGCCGCCATACGTTTCGCGAGCGCGGATTCCGGCAGTGAGGAGAGCAGTTCGGCGGCGGTGGAGCGGACATTGCGGCTGCGGTCGGAGAGTGCCTGCTCAAGGAACGGCTCGTCCGTTCCCGACAGCCCTT
Organism: Streptomyces sp. NPDC088725; assembly: GCF_044751305.1. Taxonomy (NCBI): domain Bacteria; kingdom Bacillati; phylum Actinomycetota; class Actinomycetes; order Kitasatosporales; family Streptomycetaceae; genus Streptomyces; species Streptomyces sp. NPDC088725. The sequence continues at coordinate 326,938 of NZ_JBIVLO010000003.1, read as the reverse complement.
CGCGCAGGGAGTCGAGGAACATCAGCCGGTCCTCGGCGCGCTCGGTGGACCAGGTGGAGGCCAGCAGCGCCAGGCCCTCCTGTCCGTCCCTGGCCCGGACAGCGGCGAGCAGCGCGACCCGCTCGGCGAACAGGCCCTCCTCCCAGAGCGTCCGTATCGCCCGCGCGTCCCGTGTGTCGGGCCCCTCGTGCCCGGAGCGCGGTCCTGAGCCCCCGGAACCTCCGCGCAGCGCGAACTTCCACTCCGGGTTGAGCCGTGCGAGCCAGAGCCCGCGCGGCCCGGCGAACGTCAGTGCCTCGGGCCGCAGATCGGTCCGCGCCCTGGCGGCGTCGAGCAGCGCGGGCAGGGCGGCGGCCGGTGCGCGGTATCCGCGTTCGTTGGCGGCGGCGAGCCACTGGGGCAGCAGTTCGGTGAGATCCGGGGCCGTGCCGCGCCGGCCGCCGCCCGAGGGCGCGGACCGGTCGGCGAGCAGCTGGGCCAGCCGGTTCCTGGCGCGCTCGGGCACCTGCTCGCGGTCGTCCGCGGGCGCGCGCTCGGGCGGCTCGGCCGCGCGCGCCGGAAGCAGACCGGCCCTGCGCCGTACGGTGTGCAGCGCGGCCGCGTCCAACAGGGCGGTCGGCGCGTCCTTGCCGGGGGTCAGCAGCTCTGCCGGGGGCGTACGGCGGTCCGTGCCGAGCAGTGCCGAGGTGACGAGCTGTTCCCAGGACACGGCGGGACTGGCGGTGCGGGCAGTGGCGGTGGCGGCGGTGGTTCCGGTCATCGGTCCTCCGTACGTACGCGGGCCCGGGCAGGATCGGGACCGCAGATCGGGATGCGGGATCGAGGTCAGAGGCGCGGGGCCAGGACGTGGTGGCGGGGCTCGTTGGCAGGGCGCGCGGTCAGGGCCCGCGGATCGGCGATTCGGGGTCGGCGCGGCGCGGTTCAGGTGAGCGGGACCGGTCCCGGGGCCTCCGGTGACCAGACCGCCAGCGGGTTGAAACCGCGATGTCCGCACTCACCGAACACCGTGACCGGATCCCCGCCGGACAGCGAGACGAGCTTCCACAGCCCGGGACGCGTAAGGGCGGACGGGGCCACGGGCAGCGCGAACGCCCCTCCTGAGTCGGCGAGTTGCCAGCCCTCTCCGGCAGGGCCCGGCACGGGTACGACCCCGCTCAGCGTCACCGGCCAGGAGAGGAGCCACGGATCGTCGCGCAGCGCGTCGCCGTACGCCGTGACGGCCGCGGCCGTCGAACCGCCCGGCGGTGGCGCCTGGATCGGCTCCGGCGCGCCGAACTGCCCGCCCCAGTCGGCCCGCAGCGCCCCCGCGCCCGCGTGCGGTGTGATCTCGGCGTCCACCATCAGCCCCACCGGCAGGGCCAATTGGGGTGACCGGCCCGCCGCGCCGAAGGAGAGCAGCAGCGCCGAGCGCCCGGTCTCCCTTCCGTACAGCCACACGCGCCGGGTGAGGAGCTTGCCGTCCGAGGAGTCGTACTGAGCGAGGATCAGCCAGTGGTCCCGGACCGGCGGGCCGCCGGCCGGTGCCGGAAGACCCACCCGGGTGCGGACCGTCGTCGCCAGTGGCTCCGGCAGCCGGTCGAGGCCGAGCCAGGCCAGGTCCAGCAGATGCAGCAGCGCGGACTCCTCCAGCAACCGCACCGGCCAGCCGGGACCCGATCCCGGTATCGCACCCAACTCCCTCACCCGGCCGGCGAGACCGGGTGCCTGCGCGTCGATCATCCGCGCCGCCGTCTCCTCCCACAGCCCGTAACCCGACTGCTCCGCCGCGGCCAGCCCGCCGCGCAGCAGGTCCGTCAGCCGCTGCTCCAGCTCCGTGGCCCCCGCCGTGATCCGCGCGGCCCTGCGCTCCGCCCTGCGTCCGGCCGCTTCCGGATCGGCGGGCGGCGCCTTGGCGTCCGGATCGCGCCCGGCCCGGCCGTCGTCGCGCTTGCGGCGCCCTTTCAGCCACTCCGCGGCCCAGTCGGGCGCCTCGCCCGGCGGCACCGCCTCCTCGTCCGCCGCCCGGAGCAGCAGCAGCCCCAGCGCGTGCTTGCACGGGAACTTCCTGCTCGGGCACGAGCACTTGTACGCGGGACCCGTGGTGTCCACCACCGTTTGATACGGCTTGCTCCCGCTGCCCTTGCACAGGCCCCACACCGCGCCCGCCGAGCCGCCCGCGCCCGACCACGGCCCGGCCGCGCTCAGCTTCGTCCCCGCCTTGCGTGACGCGGCGTCAGGAGCCAGAGCCAGCACCTGTTCCGCCGTCCGGCGCACCCCCATGTCATTCATGTGGAAGACGTTAGAGCGACCCACTGACAACGGCTCTGACCTGCGTCGACGCGGCGCCGGAGGTCGATTGTCAGTGGGGTGGTGCACGGTGGGTTCCACACCCGGTCGATCGATCTGGAGGGGGACCCATGACCATGCCCGCAATCACCGAGCCCGCCGAATCCACCGCGCCCGCGGAGGCCCTGCGGCCGCATGCCGAGGACGCGTTCGCGGACGAGCTGAAAGCACTCGCGGCGGCCGACGACAGGCAGCGGCCCGTCCGCTGGAAACTGTCGCCGTGGGCCGTCGCCACGTATCTGCTCGGCGGCACCCTGCCGGACGGCACGGTGATCACGCCGAAGTACGTCGGCCCGCGCCGGATCGTGGAGGTGGCGGTCACCACGCTCGCGACGGACCGGGCGCTGCTGCTCCTCGGCGTGCCGGGCACCGCGAAGACCTGGGTCTCCGAACATCTGGCGGCGGCGGTCAGCGGGGACTCGACGCTGCTGGTGCAGGGCACGGCGGGCACCCCGGAGGAGGCGATCCGCTACGGCTGGAACTACGCGCAGCTGCTCGCCCACGGCCCGAGCCGCGAGGCGCTGGTGCCGAGTCCCGTGATGCGGGCCATGACGGAAGGCATGACCGCGCGGGTCGAGGAGCTGACCCGTATCCCCGCCGATGTGCAGGACTCGCTGATCACGATCCTGTCGGAGAAGACCCTGCCGATCCCCGAGCTGGGGCAGGAGGCCCAGGCGGTACGCGGGTTCAACATGATCGCCACGGCCAACGACCGGGACCGCGGGGTCAACGACCTGTCGAGCGCGCTGCGCCGGCGGTTCAACACCGTCGTGCTGCCGCTGCCCGCGACGCCCGACGCCGAGGTCGACATCGTCTCGCGGCGGGTCGAGCAGATCGGCCGCTCGCTCGACCTGCCGCCGGGCCCCGAGGGCATCGACGAGATCCGCCGGGTCGTCACGGTCTTCCGTGAACTGCGTGACGGCGTCACGGCCGACGGCCGCACGAAGCTCAAGTCCCCTTCCGGGACGCTGTCCACGGCGGAGGCGATCTCGGTCGTCACCAACGGCCTCGCGCTCGCCTCCCACTTCGGCGACGGCGTGCTGCGGCCCGGTGACGTGGCGGCGGGCATTCTCGGCGCCGTGGTCCGCGACCCGGCGGCGGACCGGGTGATCTGGCAGGAGTACGTCGAGACGGTCGTCCGCGAGCGCGACGGCTGGAAGGACTTCTACCGCGCGTGCCGGGAGGTGAGCGCGTGAAAGGGCCACTGTTGCTCGGGGTCCGGCACCACGGCCCCGGGTCCGCCCGGGGCGTGCTCCGCGCGCTCGACGCGGCGGCGCCGCGCACCGTGCTCATCGAGGGGCCGCCGGAGGGGGACGCGCTGCTGGCGCTCGCCGCCGACGAGGGGATGAAGCCACCCGTCGCGCTCCTCGCGCACGCCGTGGACGATCCGGGACGCGCGGCGTTCTGGCCGCTGGCCGCGTTCTCACCGGAGTGGGTGGCCATCCGCTGGGCGCTCGTACATGACGTACCGGTGCGGTTCATCGACCTCCCCGCGGCTCATTCGCTGGCGCTCGCCCCGGACGAGGAAGGGGAGCCGGCGGACGGTGAGGAGCCCGGGGGAGGAGAGGACACCGGAGGCGGTGGCGCCGGGAGAGGGCTGCGGATCGACCCGCTCTCCGTACTGGCGGAGGCCGCCGGGTACGACGACCCCGAGCGCTGGTGGGAGGACGCCGTAGAACATCAGGGTCCCGGCGGGAGCAACGGGACAGGAGATCCCTTCGCGCCGTTCGACGCCGTCGCCGAGGCCATGACCGCGCTGCGCGAGGAGCACGGCGACGGCGAGCACCCGCGCGATCGCGTCCGCGAGGCCCATATGCGGATCCAGCTGCGCGCCGCGCGCAAGGAGTTCGGGGACGACGGAGTCGCCGTGGTCTGCGGCGCCTGGCATGTGCCCGCCCTCGCGGAGAAGACGACGGTCACCGCCGACCGCGCGCTCCTCAAGGGGCTGCCCAAGGTCAAGACGGAGCTGACGTGGGTGCCGTGGACCCACCGCAGGCTCGCCCGGCACAGCGGCTACGGCGCCGGGATCGACTCGCCAGGCTGGTACGGACACCTCTTCGGTGTGCCGGACCGCCCGGTGGAGCGCTGGCTGACGAAGGTCGCGCGGCTGCTGAGGGAGGAGGACAGGCCCGTCTCCTCCGCCCATGTCATCGAGGCGGTCAGGCTCGCCGAGACCCTGGCCGTGATGCGGGGCCGCCCGCTGGCCGGGCTGACGGAGACCACCGACGCGATCAGGGCCGTGATGTGCGAGGGGTCCGACGTGCCGCTCGCGCTCATCAGGGACCGGCTCATCATCGGCGATGTGCTCGGTGAGGTGCCGGACGGCGCGCCCGCCGTGCCGCTCCAGCGCGATCTCACCCGGTCACAGCGCTCGCTGCGTCTCAAGCCGGAGGCGCTGGAGCGCGATCTCGACCTGGATCTCCGCAAGGAGACCGACGCCGCGCGCAGCAGGCTGCTGCACCGGCTGCGACTGCTCGGCATCGGCTGGGGAGCGCCGACGGCGAGCCGGGGGAGTACGGGCACGTTCCGGGAGAGCTGGCGGCTGCGCTGGGAGCCCGAGCTGTACGTACGGGTCGCCGAAGCCGGAGTGTGGGGCACGACGGTGCTCTCGGCGGCCACGGCGAAGGCCGAGTCCGAGGCCGTGTCGGCGACCGCGCTCGCCGAGGTGACGGCGCTCGCCGAACGGTGTCTCCTGGCCGAACTGCCCGACGCGCTGCCCGTGGTGATGACGGCACTCGCCGACCGCGCCGCGCTCGACGCCGACGTGGGCCACCTCGCCCGGGCGCTGCCCGCCCTGGCCCGTTCGCTGCGGTACGGCGACGTACGGTCCACGGACACCGCGGCGCTCGGCGAAGTCGCGGCGGGGCTCGCCGAGCGGATCTGCGTCGGCCTGCCGCCCGCCTGCACCGGTCTCGACGAGGACGGAGCAGCCGAGATGCGCGCTCACCTCGACCGCGTCCACACCGGCATCGGCCTCCTTCACGACGGGGGCGAGGGCCGGGGCAGGGCTCTCGGCGCGCGCTGGGAAGCCGCCCTGCACAAGCTCGCCGGGCGGGACACCGTCCCCGGGGTGATCCGGGGCCGGGCGGCCAGGTTGCTGCTGGACGACGGACGTCTCGCGGAGGACGAAGCCGCGCGGTTCATGGGGCTGGCCCTGTCGCCGGGCACGGAACCGGCCGACGCCGCCGCCTGGATCGAGGGGTTCGTCGGCGGCGGGTCAGGCGGCCTGCTCCTGGTCCACGACGAACGGCTGCTCGGCCTGGTCGACACGTGGCTGACGTCCGTGAGCCCCGACGCGTTCACGGACGTACTCCCGCTGCTGCGCCGCACGTTCTCCGCGTACGAGCCGGGCGTGCGCCGGACGCTGGGCGAGCTGGTCCGCCGGGGCCCCGCGGCCGGGGGTCCGGCGGACCAGGACGACACGACGCCCGGCTTCGGCCCCGGGCAGGACGAGACGCGGGCGGACGCGGTACTGCCGGTCCTGCGCCTGCTGCTCGGCACGGCCACGACGGCAGCGGACGCACCCATGCCGGAGAGGCCCGCGCCGGACGTGCCCGTGCCGGAGAGGCCCGCGCTGGACGTGCCCGTGCCGGGCACGACGGCAGCGCACGCACCCGCGCGGGACAGGCCCGTTCCGGACGCGCCCGTGCCGGACGTACCCGCGACCGAGGGCGCGCAGGCCCTGAGCCCGCCGGACGCACCCGCGCCGGCCGACGGTGACATCAACGACTACGCGGAGGTGGGCCGATGAGCGCGGACAGCGGTGTCGACGAGCGGCTGCGGCGGTGGCGCATGGTGCTCGGCGGAGGGAGCGCCGACGGCACGGGATGCCGGCTTTCCGGGCATGACGCGGCCATGGACGGCGCGCTGTCCGCTCTGTACGGCAAGGACAAGGGGAAAGGCGGCAGCCGGTCCGCCGGGCTCGGGGCCTCCGCGCCCTCGGTCGCGCGCTGGCTCGGCGACATCCGTACGTACTTCCCCAGCTCTGTCGTCCAGGTCATGCAGCGCGACGCCATCGACAGGCTCGGGCTCTCCGCGCTGCTGCTCGAACCGGAGATGCTGGAGGCCGTGGAGGCCGACGTCCATCTGGTCGGCACGCTGCTCTCGCTGAACAAGGTCATGCCCGAGACCACCAAGGAGACCGCGCGGGCTGTCGTGCGCAAGGTGGTCGCCGACATCGAACAGCGCCTCGCCACCCGGACCCGGGCCACCCTGACCGGCGCGCTCGACCGGTCCGCCAGGATCAACAGGCCGCGCCACCAGGACATCGACTGGGACCGCACCATCAGGGCCAACCTCAAGAACTACCTGCCGGAGTACGGCACGGTCGTCCCGGAACGGCTCATCGGATACGGCAGGGCCTCGCAGTCCGTGAAGAAGGAAGTCGTCCTCTGCATCGACCAGTCGGGATCGATGGCGGCGTCCGTCGTCTACGCCTCCGTCTTCGGCGCGGTGCTCGCCTCCATGCGTTCCATCGCCACCCGGCTGGTGGTCTTCGACACAGCCGTCGTGGACCTCACCGACCAGCTGGAGGATCCGGTGGACGTGCTCTTCGGCACCCAGCTCGGCGGCGGCACCGACATCAACCGCGCGCTGGCCTACTGCCAGTCGCAGATCACCCGCCCCGCCGATACCGTCGTCGTCCTCATCAGCGACCTCTACGAAGGCGGCATACGCGACGAGATGCTCAAGCGGGTGGCGGCGATGAAGGCGTCCGGCGTGCAGTTCGTGGCGCTGCTCGCGCTGTCCGACGAGGGGGCGCCCGCGTACGACCGTGAGCACGCGGCAGCCCTCGCGGCCTTGGGAGCGCCGGCGTTCGCCTGCACCCCGGATCTCTTCCCGGACGTGATGGCGGCGGCGATCGAGAAGCGGCCGCTGCCCATACCCGACATGACGCTGCCTCAGTAGGCCCAATCGGCCCCAGTCGGAACAAAGCAGGTACTGAGCGGACCTCAGTAGCCCTCGAACTCCTCGGTTGGGGCAGGCTTTTACTCGTCCGACCTGCCGCGCGGGGGCGGCACAGGTCTGCCCGCAGGAACCGGAAGATCTCCGGTTCGCCGCATTCCGAGTACGCGAAGGAACTGAGCACGCATGCACAAGAACATCCGCCGTACCGTGGCTGTGGCCGCGACGGCCACAGGACTGCTGGCCTTCGGGGCCGCCGGGGCCAACGCGGAGGAAGCACCGGACGCGCTGCCGGTGTCGCTTCCCGACCACGCCATTGACGTTCCCGACCTCGTGGGCGGCCTCACCGGCGCTGTCGGCGACACCGTCGGCGGTGTCGTCGGGGGCGTCACCGGTCAGACTCCCCAGCCGCACGCCCCGCTTCCGACGACAGAGGCGCCGGCCCCGAGCCAGTCCGCGCCCGCACACACCCCGGCCCCCGGGCACACAACCGCACCGGCGCACACGCCCAGCGCCGCTGCCCCCAGCGCGCCGTCCGCGTCACCGTCACCGTCCAGTGGCGGCAGTACGGGCAGCAGCACGCAGAGTGGCGAAGGCGACGACGTCATCGACTACCTCTTCGGTCCGCTTGACCTGATACCGGGCTACGCCGACGCCGGGAACGGCCCCACGGCCGACACCGCGGCCCCCCGCGTCGAGGCCGCGCCCACCGATGCTCCCGTCACCCACCAGAGCCCCGTGCGGAGCAGCCACGACCACATGGCCGTCGATGCCCCGGCCCCGGAAGCGCCGGTGACACCCGACCTTCCCTCGAACAACCGTCCGATGTCCCCGACGAACAGCTGGTCCGGTTCGTACGGCGGCTGAGCCGGCCACGTGACGGAACACACGTGACCGCCGGGCGGTCCCCGCAAGGGCCGGGGACCGCCCGGTATCGTCCTGGAGACGCCCGATATCGGGTGAGAGGGTGCCCGGTATCGGGCGGAGGACGGCCCGGTCGAGTCCCTGTTTCCAGCACCGTCTGTGACAGGTATCACCGCGTAGGTGTCATCTGTGATTTAGGGCCCCAGGGCCCACGGGGATAACCTGCAAGACGGACATGCCGCGTACCGGACATCGTGTACGCCTCCCTCAGTGACAGCGCAGTCACGTTGCCCATCGCGGCACGCCCACGCAGACATAAACCCCGCGATCGCCAGGCTGCGGTTTTTAGTAGACAAGGGACGGACACACGCGTGGACCTGTTCGAGTACCAGGCGAGGGATCTCTTCGCCAAGCACGGTGTACCGGTGCTGGCCGGTGAAGTCATCGAAACGCCTGAGGCGGCCCGCGAGGTGACGACGCGTCTCGGCGGAAGGGCTGTCGTCAAGGCGCAGGTCAAGGTCGGCGGCCGCGGCAAGGCGGGCGGCGTGAAGCTGGCCTCCGACCCGGCGGACGCCGTCGAGAAGGCCGGTCAGATTCTGGGCATGGACATCAAGGGCCACACGGTCCACAAGGTGATGCTCGCCGAGACCGCCGACATCGCGGAGGAGTACTACGTCTCCTTCCTGCTGGACCGCACCAACCGCACCTTCCTCGCCATGGCCTCCGTGGAGGGCGGCGTGGAGATCGAGGTCGTCGCGGAGGAGAACCCCGACGCGCTCGCCAAGATCGCGGTGGACGCCAACGAGGGCTGCACCCCCGAGAAGGCCGCCGAGATCGTCGCCGCGGCGAAGTTCCCGGCCGAGATCGCCGGCCAGGTGGCCGACGTCCTCCAGCAGCTGTGGACCGTCTTCATCAAGGAGGACGCCCTCCTGGTCGAGGTGAACCCGCTGGTCAAGACCGGTGACGGCAAGATCGTCGCGCTGGACGGCAAGGTCTCGCTCGACGAGAACGCGGACTTCCGCCAGCCGGACCACGAGGCGCTCGAGGACAAGGCCGCGGCCAACCCCCTCGAGGCTGCCGCCAAGGCCAAGAACCTCAACTACGTCAAGCTCGACGGTGAGGTCGGCATCATCGGCAACGGCGCCGGTCTGGTCATGTCGACCCTGGACGTCGTCGCGTACGCCGGTGAGGCCCACGGCAACGTGAAGCCCGCCAACTTCCTCGACATCGGCGGCGGCGCTTCCGCCGAGGTGATGGCGAACGGCCTGGAGATCATCCTGGGCGACCCGGACGTCAAGTCCGTCTTCGTCAACGTCTTCGGTGGCATCACCGCGTGCGACGAGGTCGCCAACGGCATCGTCCAGGCGCTCGAGCTGCTCAAGACCAAGGGTGAGAACGTCTCGAAGCCGCTGGTCGTCCGCCTCGACGGCAACAACGCGGAGCTGGGTCGCAAGATCCTGTCCGACGCCAACCACCCGCTCGTGCAGCGCGTGGACACCATGGACGGCGCGGCCGACAAGGCCGCCGAGCTGGCCGCAGCGGCCCGCTGACTTTCGCGCGTCTCCGACACGACAAGGGAATCAGGGCACCAACACCATGGCTATTTTCCTGACCAAGGAAAGCAAGGTCATCGTCCAGGGGATGACCGGCGCCACCGGCATGAAGCACACCAAGCTCATGCTCGCTGACGGCACCAACATCGTCGGCGGCGTGAACCCGCGCAAGGCCGGCACGTCCGTCGACTTCGACGGCACCGACGTACCCGTCTTCGGCTCCGTCGCCGAGGCCATCGAGAAGACCGGCGCCGACGTCTCCGTCCTCTTCGTACCGCCGGCGTTCGCCAAGTCCGCGGTCGTCGAGGCGATCGACGCCGAGATCCCGCTCGCGGTCGTCATCACCGAGGGCATCGCGGTCCACGACTCCGCCGCGTTCTACGCGTACGCGGGCGCCAAGGGCAACAAGACCCGGATCATCGGCCCGAACTGCCCCGGTCTCATCACCCCGGGCCAGTCCAACGCCGGCATCATCCCGGGCGACATCACCAAGCCCGGCCGCATCGGTCTCGTGTCCAAGTCCGGCACGCTGACCTACCAGATGATGTACGAGCTGCGCGACATCGGCTTCTCCTCGGCCGTCGGCATCGGTGGCGACCCCGTCATCGGTACGACGCACATCGACGCGCTCGCCGCGTTCGAGGCCGACCCCGAGACCGACCTGATCGTGATGATCGGCGAGATCGGCGGCGACGCCGAGGAGCGTGCCGCCGACTTCATCGCCAAGAACGTGACCAAGCCGGTCGTCGGCTACGTCGCGGGCTTCACCGCGCCCGAGGGCAAGACCATGGGCCACGCGGGCGCCATCGTCTCCGGCTCCTCCGGCACGGCGTCGGCGAAGAAGGAGGCCCTTGAGGCCGCGGGCGTGAAGGTCGGCAAGACGCCGACCGAGACCGCCCAGCTGGCGCGCGCCATCCTGGCCGGCTGAGTCCTTTCCGCCGGCACACGGCCGGTCCGGCCCCGCGAGGCCGGGCAGGACCCGTACGCGCGTGGGCCCGCACCCCTTCCCGGGGTGCGGGCCCACGCGCGTTTCGCGGCCCGGGTACGTTTCGCCGCCCACGCGCGTTTCGCGCCCGCGTGCGCGTCGCCCACGCGCGTTCCGCGCCCGCGTGCGCGCCGGCATCAGTTCGCCAGCGGGACCAGGCGCTGCGGGCCGTTCGCCGGTTCGTCGGCCAGCCGGTCGCGCAGCCGCAGGTCCTCCCGGCTGAGCCGCTGCGGCCCGCTCGTCAGCGGCAGGCCGCCCACCCGCCTGCTCGGCGCCTGCGGCGGGCTGTAACAGGTCGGCGCGGTCGCCACGGTGAAGCAGGTGGCCCCCACGATCAGCGCCGTGAACGCGAAGGTCGTCCGCGTCCAGAACCGGGCCCGCCGCTCGCATCCCGTCCGTACGGCGTCGGCCGGGGCGATCGAGGGCGGGGGAGCGCTGCGGGTCAGCGAGTCCAGCTGTTCGTGCAGTTCCCCGGCGTCGCTCAGCTCGGGCAGCCGCTCGGCGACCGACCTGCGGGCGTACAGCAGCCGGTTCGCCGCCGCCCGGGTACTCGACTCCATCTCGGCCGCGGTCTCCGGAAGGTCGAGGCCGAGACCGTCGTGGAGCAGCAGCGCGCGGCGGTGCGACGGAGGCAGCGCGAGCAGCGCCGCGGGCAGCGCGGGCCTGTCCTCGCCGCCCCGGCCATCGTCCTGCCGCGTACGGCGCAGGCGGTGCCAGGGCGACAGGGCGTACTCGTACGCGGCCGCCCGCACCCATCCGTCCGGGTCCCGGTCGACCGCGACCTCGGGCCAGCGCTGCCAGGCGTGGTGGAACGCGCGCTCCACGGCCTCGTGGGCGAGGGCGCGTTCCCCGGTGAGCAGGTACGTCTGGCGTACGAGGCCGGTCGCGGTGCGTGTGTACAGCGCGTCGAAGGCGTCGGCCGGGGTGGGCGCGGCGGATTCCTCCGCGTCCGCCGCTCCGGCTTCCTTGGTGATGCTCGGCGTCATCGAAAACTCTCCGCGTCACTGGGCTGACCGAAAAAACACATAAAACGTATATTGGGCGACACGGCGGAGATTCGCCCGTTACATGGATAAAGCGCGTGTCGTTGGGAGCATGGCGGCGTGACGCAAGTGACCGATCGCAGCACGCCGTTCTCCTCCGCCTCGGCCGCCGAACGCGGCCGGGCCGCCACGCTGACCGCGTCCTTCCTCCGTGGGGCCATCGCGGCGGGCCTCGGCCTCGGCGCGCTCGCCGTGCTCGTGATGGCGCTGTGGATCAGCTCTCCGTACCCCGACAGCGGCGCGGGCGGGGCCCTGCACGTGGCTGCCGCGCTGTGGCTGCTCGCCCACGGCGCCGCGCTCGTACGACCCGACACGCTGTCCGGGATCCCCGCGCCGATCGGCGTCGTGCCGCTGCTGCTGGTGGCCCTGCCGGTATGGACCGCCCACCGGGCGGCCCGGGACACCCTCGAACCGGAACCAGGGCGTCCGCAGCTGACCGCGTTCGGCGCCGCGTCTTCCGTGACCTGCGGGTATCTGCTGGTCGGCGGCGCCGTCGTGCTCTACTCGGCGGGCGGTCCGCTCACCGCGCAGCCGGTGCGCGCCGCGCTCATGCTGCCCCTCGTGACGGTTCTGGCCGCTGCCGCCGGTGCGTGGACGGGCAGCGGGCGGCCGATCGGCAAGCTTCCCGGGCGCCTGCCGAAGGCCGTACAGACGTTCCTGACCCGCGCCGTGTGGGCGCCCGCGCCGCGCCGCAGAGCCGCCGTCGCCCTGCGCGCGGGCGCGGCGGGCGCCACCGCGCTGCTCGGCGGCGGCGGGCTGCTGGCAGGAGCTTCGCTGATCTGGCACGGCGGCGCGGCCCACACCTCGTTCACGCAGCTCGCCGGGGACTGGGCGGGCCGGTGCGCCCTGCTCCTGCTCTGCCTCGCGCTGCTGCCCAACGCCGCCGTCTGGGGCGCCGCGTACGGCCTCGGCCCCGGATTCGCACTCGGTACGGCGGCCACGGCCACCCCGTTCGGCGTCACAGGTGTCCCGGTCCTGCCGCGCTTCCCGCTGCTCGCGGCCCTGCCCGGGGGGCCGGGTACGCCGCTGAACTGGGCGATGGCCGCGGTGCCCGTCGTCGCCGGTCTCGTGGTCGCCTGGTGGACGGTACGGGCCGCCGCGCCGCCCTACTGCGTACGCGAAGAGGCGTGGAGCCCGCGCAGGACCGTGCTGACCACGGTTCTCGGGGGCGTCGCGTGCGGCGGGCTGATGGCCGTGCTCGCGGCACTGGCGGGTGGACCGGTCGGCACCGGGGGCCTCGCGGCGTTCGGTCCCGTCTGGTGGCTGACGGGTGGCGCCGCGCTCGGGTGGACGGCGGTCGTCGGCGTACCGGCGGCGCTGGTGCTCAGGGCCTGGCGGCTGCGTGCCCCGCGCGGACGGGGTGAACGGACGGCCGGGGAGCGGGCGGCCCTGGAACCGGCCGTCGCGGCCGGCGCCGTGGCGGAGACGCGGGAGGAGACGGAGCCGGTGGCGTGGTGGGCGCCCTGGCGGCGGATCTCGTGGGACTGGCTGGTGGGGCGGCCCGACGCGGAGGTGTCCGGGTACGAGCGGGGCGCGGAGGCCGACTCCTGGGACGGCCTCGACGGACTGGCGATGGCCGCCGCGCTGGACGCGTCGGATCCGTACGCCGCCCATGCGTACGGATCCGACCCGCACCCGCACGCGCCCGACCCGTACCTGTGCGACGCGAGCGGGGCCGACCCGTACGTGTCCCCACTGCGCGCGGCCGATCCGGGCGGGACCGACCCGGGGGCGTCCGCTCCGGCCGGGGCGTCTGATCCGTACGACTTCCTGCCCACCGACGCCTGGCACGAGCGCGGTGCGCGCGAGGCGCGGTGGGCGGCGTTCAAGGAGGCGTCCGACAGCCTGGCGGCCGGGTTCACTCCGCCGTCACCACCGACGACGGAGCCGCCCCCCACCGGAGAATCCGGGAGGAACGGCTCCGGCGGCGACACGAAAGACTCACCCACGGATCCCGCGACTCCGTGACGGCCGCTCCGTGATGATCACGCCGGTACGCCTGCTTCTTGACGCCTGCTCTTCGACGTCTACTCCTTGACGCCGAAGAGCGGCCACAGGTCGTGCGGCAGCTCGGAGTTGCAGGACAGCTGGCCCGTCTTGGTCAGCGCGTCGTTCACGCACGAGTAGTAGTCGCGGTAGACGAGCTGCACCGTGAACGTCGCGGCCACGATCACCAGCGCCAGCGACGCCGTCACCAGACCGCTCACCGCCGCCGTCGTCTGCGGCCTGCCCGGCGTGCCGTACGGAGCGCCGCCGGGTACCGGAGGACGCCCCGCCGGCTGCGCGGCGGCAGCGGACGGCTCGTCGACCGCCGTACCGGCCCGGCCGGTGATCGCGTCGACCGACGCGGACTGCTTGGCATCCGGGGACTGGCGCGCCTTCAGCGGCTTGTTGCGCAGCGAGCTGGCGCCCCAGTACACGGCCAGCGCACCCAGCAGCAGCGCGATCTCCGGGAAGTCGAAGAGGGCGAAGAAGAACGCCCACATCCCGGACAGCAGCGCGTACCGGGCACGGCGCTGGACCGGGTCCGTCGGATCCCAGCGCGGGCCGCCGCGAACGCCCTCGGGGCCGCCCTTCGGCGCGTTCGGATCGTTCTGGCCGCTCGGACCGGTCTGCGATCCGGGGCGGCTGCCGAAGCCGTCCGAGGAGCGTCCGGGCTGGCGGCTGCTCCACTGGCTTCCCCAGCCGGACCCGCCGCCCCGGCCGGAGCCGGACTCGTCGTCGGGCGAGCCGCCGTTCTCCGGGCGGCGGGGCCGCCACGGCTGGTCGGGGCTGCCTTCGGGCGGGGGCGCGAAAGGATTGTGGTCCGACGACTCCGTGGACCCCTGAGAACCCGTGGATCCGTCCGACCCCGTGGACCCCTGAGAACCCGTGGACCCGTCCGACCCCGCGGCCCCCGAAGGCCCGGTGGAAGAGGACTGGCGTTCCCGCGGCAGCAGCACCGGCCCGGCGGGCTGCGGAAGGTGGAGTGCCGTGCGGCGGCGTCGGTCCGTCATCTGGTGAACGTCTTCCCCTCAGACCCAGGCGTGAGGGCCTTGACTCGTATGGACCGTCTGAAGACGGAACCCTGTCCTCAGACGCTACCTCCCGGCAACGCCCCCGTCCCATGAGGGCCGTATGGAGTGCCGGTATCGTTGCTGACGGTCGGCTCCTTCGTAGAGTTCCCCGATACGGGAAACGCGATTCGTTCGTACGACCACACAAAGGCGCTCCAAGCCGCTCCAAGAAAGGGCCCCGCCGTGGCCACCCCGCCCTCTTCCGCCCGCCCGGCAGCAGGACCGTCCGGAGAACCGTCCGCGGAACCGGCCCGTCTTGTGGTTCTTGTCTCGGGATCCGGTACGAATCTTCAGGCCCTGCTCGACGCCGTCGGTGACGATCCCGGGGCGTACGGGGCGCGCATCGTCGCCGTGGGCGCCGACCGCGACTCCATCGCGGGCCTGGAGCGCGCCGAGCGCGCCGGTCTGCCGACCTTCGTCTGCCGGGTGAAGGACTACGGAACGCGTGACGAGTGGGACGCGGCGCTGGCCGCGGCGACGGCCGCGTACGAACCCGATCTGGTGATCTCGGCCGGTTTCATGAAAATCGTGGGGAAGGAATTCCTCGCGCGGTTCGGCGGCCGCTTCGTCAACACGCACCCGGCCCTGCTGCCCAGTTTTCCCGGTGCCCACGGCGTACGCGACGCGCTCGCGTACGGCGCGAAGGTCACCGGCTGCACCGTCCACTTCGTCGACGACGGTGTCGACACCGGCCCGGTCATCGCGCAGGGCGTGGTCGAGGTCCGGGACGAGGACCACGAGGACGGTGGCGTCGCGCTCCATGAGCGCATCAAGGAAGTCGAGCGACGGCTGCTCGTCGATGTCGTGGGGCGTCTCGCCCGGCACGGCTACCGCATTGAGGGACGAAAGGTAACAATCCAGTGACCGCCGAAGGTACCAAGCGGCCGATCCGCCGCGCGCTGGTCAGCGTCTACGACAAGACGGGCCTGGAAGAGCTGGCCCGCGGCCTGCACGAGGCGGGCGTCACCCTGGTCTCGACCGGCTCCACCGCCGGCCGGATCGCCGCCGCGGGCGTGCCGGTGACCAAGGTCGAGGAGCTGACCGGCTTCCCCGAGTGCCTGGACGGCCGGGTCAAGACGCTGCACCCGCGCGTGCACGCCGGCATCCTCGCCGACCTCCGGCTCGACGCGCACCGCGAGCAGCTGGCCGAGCTGGACATCGAGCCGTTCGATCTCGTCGTCGTGAACCTCTATCCGTTCCGCGAGACCGTCGCCTCCGGCGCCACCCCGGACGAGTGCGTCGAGCAGATCGACATCGGCGGTCCCTCGATGGTGCGCGCCGCCGCCAAGAACCACCCGTCCGTGGCGGTCGTCACCAGCCCGGAACGTTACGGGGAGGTGCTCGGGGCCGCCCGGGACGGCGGATTCGACCTGACGACCCGCAAGCGGCTCGCGGCCGAGGCGTTCAAGCACACCGCCGCCTACGACGTGGCCGTCGCGTCCTGGTTCGCCGACGACTACGCGGCCGCGGACGACTCGGACTTCCCCGAGTTCCTGGGCGCCACGTACGAGCGCAAGAACGTCCTCAGGTACGGCGAGAACCCGCACCAGCCTGCCGCGCTCTACACCTCGCAGGAGGGCGGTCTCGCCGAGGCCGAGCAGCTGCACGGCAAGGAGATGTCGTACAACAACTACACGGACACGGACGCCGCGCGCCGTGCCGCGTACGACCACACCGAGCCGTGCGTGGCGATCATCAAGCACGCCAACCCGTGCGGGATCGCGATCGCCGGCGATGTCGCCGAGGCACACCGCAAGGCGCACGACTGCGACCCGCTGTCCGCGTTCGGCGGAGTGATCGCGGTCAACCGTCCCGTCTCCGTGGAGATGGCCGAGCAGGTCGCCGAGATCTTCACCGAGGTCATCGTCGCGCCCGACTACGAGGACGGCGCGGTCGAGGTGCTGGCCCGCAAGAAGAACATCCGCGTGCTGCGCTGCCCCGAGGTCCCGTCAGCCCCGGTCGAGGTCAAGCCGATCGACGGTGGCGCGCTGCTCCAGGTCACCGACCGGCTCCAGGCCGACGGCGACGACCCGGCGAACTGGACGCTCGCGACCGGCGAGGCGCTGTCCGAGGCCGAGCTGCGTGAACTGGCCTTCGCCTGGAAGGCGTCCCGCGCGGTCAAGTCCAACGCGATCCTGCTGGCCAAGGACGGCGCGTCCGTCGGTGTCGGCATGGGCCAGGTCAACCGCGTCGACTCCGCGAAGCTCGCGGTGGAGCGTGCGGGCGAGGAGCGTGCGCGTGGATCGTACGCGGCCTCCGACGCGTTCTTCCCGTTCCCCGACGGGCTGGAGATCCTGCTGAACGCGGGCGTCAAGGCCGTCGTGCAGCCGGGCGGTTCGGTCCGTGACGAGCTGACGATCGAGGCGGCGCGGAAGGCCGGCGCGACGATGTACTTCACCGGCACGCGGCACTTCTTCCACTGAGCCGGGCGGTAACGACAGCGAAGGCCGCGCTCCCCATGGACGGGAGCGCGGCCTTCTCGTCGTTCAACGGGCCGACGGAGCGATGGGCCAGCCGGTCAGCCGTTCAACGGGTCAGCGGGTCCTGATGACCAGCGAGGAGACGATCTTGTCCGCGAACGTCTGCTTCTTCGCGTCCCACAGCGGCCACAGCCAGCCGATGTAGCACGCGATCTGGTCCACGAAGTGGCAGAGACGGCGGGCGAACGCCATGCCGATGCCGAGCGGCTGGCCGTCGGCCTCGCGCACCAGCCGGATGTCCATGACCTTGCGGCCGACGGTCTGTCCGGTCTTCCCCTCGCGGATCAGCTGCCAGACGCCGGTCGCGATCACGGCGAGGTAGCCGATCACCATGATGACCGCGCCGACGGCGTGACCGATGCCGCCTCCGATGCCCGCGACTATGCAGGACGGGATGAGCAGCAGGCCGTCGATCAGGAGAGCGACGAACCGCAGGCCCCAGTGGGCCAGTTCCGGAGCGCCGGCCTGTCCCGGGTACGGCTGGCCCTGCGGCGCCTGCGGGTAGCCGTATCCCTGCTGCGGCACGCCCTGCGGGGCCTGCGGGTAACCGTAGGGCTGCTGCGGCTGACCGGGCTGCTGCGGCTGGCCCGGCTGCTGGGCGTAGGGGTTGTTCGGGTCGCCGAAGCTCATGGCGTGTTTCCTCCGTTGGTGGTGCGGGTACCGCACGTACCGCGTGGAGGACTTCACGACTGAGACCGTGCGGTCTGCCCCCCGACGCTGCCGCGCGTTCTGCGCGTTCATCGTGTTATCGATGTGGGCCTCTTGTCCAGCCACCGCGCGTATGCGTTGTGTAAGCGCAACATCAAGTTTGGTTTCTGAACGGCGGGGAATCCCGCGAGGCGACCGGCAAGCGGACGCGAATTGCAACTGTGCAGGGGTCATCCGCGAGAATGGGTGTCATGAGCGCCCACATTCTCGATGGCAAGGCCACCGCAGCCGCGATAAAGACCGATCTGACCGCCCGCGTGGCGGCCCTCAAGGCGCGGGGCGTCACGCCCGGTCTGGGCACCCTCCTGGTCGGGGACGACCCCGGCAGCCGCTGGTACGTCAACGGCAAGCACCGCGACTGCGCCGAGGTCGGCATCGCCTCGATCCAGCGTGAACTGCCCGACACCGCCTCGCAGGAAGAGATCGAGGCCGTGGTCAGGGAGCTGAACGCGAACCCGGACTGCACCGGCTACATCGTGCAGTTGCCGCTGCCCAAGGGCATCAACACCAACCAGGTGCTGGAGCTGATGGACCCGGAGAAGGACGCGGACGGGCTGCACCCGATGAGCCTGGGGCGGCTGGTGCTGAACGAGACGGGACCGCTGCCCTGCACCCCGTACGGCATCATCCAGCTGCTGCGCCACCACGGCGTCGAGATCAACGGCGCGCATGTCGTCGTCGTCGGGCGCGGCATCACCGTGGGCCGCTCCATCCCGCTGCTGCTCACCCGTAAGTCGGAGAACGCGACCGTCACGCAGTGCCACACCGGCACCCGCGATCTGTCGGCGCAGCTCAAGCAGGCCGACATCATCGTGGCCGCCGCCGGGGTGCCGCACATCATCAAGCCCGAGGACGTGAAGCCGGGCGCGGCCGTCCTCGACGTCGGTGTCAGCCGCGACGAGAACGGCAAGATCGTCGGAGACGTCCACCCGGGCGTCGCCGAGGTGGCCGGCTGGATCTCTCCGAACCCGGGCGGCGTCGGTCCGATGACCCGGGCCCAACTGCTGGTGAATGTGGTCGAGGCGGCCGAACGCGCCGTCGCCGTCGCGGGCTGAACACGGCACGAACCGGAAAGGGGCACCCATGGGTGCTGGTACGAGCGCGAGCGACGCGGCGAAGTCGTCGGCCGAGTCCGCCGAAATCACCGCTCCCGCTGACGCGGCAGTGTCACCGGGCACCGCTGCCTCACCGGACGCGGCTGTCTCATCGGACGCGGCTGCCCCGGCGGATCCGGCGGTCGTGGCAGACACGGCAGACACGGCAGGCGCCCCGGACACAGAGGACACCGCACATGCCGAGAACACCGTGCCCGCCGCCGACGGCGCGGTGACCGCCGACGCGGAAGGCGCCACGACCGCCGCGTCGGAGGACACCGGTACGACCGGCGACACCGAGGCCGCCGCCGCGATCACCGCCACGGAAGACACCGCGGTCGCGGCGGACCCCGACGCCCGCATAGACGCCGATCCGGAGGTCGTCACCCAGAGCACCGCGCGCCCCGAGGGCGGCGGTCGCGCGGCCACCGGCGACGCCCCGGCACCGGCCAGGCAGTGGCCGCTGCTCAGCGTGCTCGGCACGACGGGCCTCGGCCTGCTGATCGTCGGCCTGCACCCCTTCGACGAGGCGTTCCGCATCGGCACGATCCTGATCGGCCTCGCCCTGATCGGCGGCGCGGTGCTGCGGCGGATGGTGCCGTCGGTGGGCATGCTGGCGGTGCGGTCACGCTTCACCGACATGATCACGTACGGCCTGCTCGGCGTCATGATCGTGCTGCTCTCGCTGATGACGCAGCCGAAGCCCTGGCTGGAGATCCCGTTCCTGGAGGACGTGGTCCACTCGACGGTCCCGTAATCCGGCGGCCGTGAGCCGAGCTGACGACGGCGCCCGTCCTCTCCCCCGGGGGAGGACGGGCGCCGTCCGTTCGTGGCGGTGCCTCTCGCGCACGGCCTCGTGAATACGCCTGTGGGGCGCGGGAGTTGCCTGAGGCCTGTGGGACGCGGGTGGTCATTTCAGCACGGCGTGAGCGGCCGGTGATGGATATGCCACTTCCTGCGGCGCGACCCGTACGGCGGCCCCGCAGCCGTGAGGGCTCCCGGGTCGGATAGCCTGATCGCCGGATATCTCTTCACGTCAAGATTCGGTTCCGCGATCCGGACGCCGGCGCTGACGCACGGAGACGTCCCGCACCAGGGGAGGGACCCCCACCACCAGCTGTCTTACGGAGATCGCCATGACCCGCACTCCCGTGAATGTCACCGTGACCGGCGCGGCCGGCCAGATCGGCTACGCGCTGCTCTTCCGCATCGCATCCGGTCATCTGCTCGGCGCGGACGTGCCGGTCAAGCTGCGACTCCTTGAGATCCCGCAGGGCCTCAAGGCCGCCGAGGGCACCGCGATGGAGCTGGACGACAGCGCCTTCCCGCTGCTCCAGGGCATCGAGATCACGGACAACCCGAACGTCGGCTTCGACGGCGCCAACGTGGCCCTGCTGGTCGGTGCCCGCCCCCGCACGAAGGGCATGGAGCGCGGTGACCTGCTCTCCGCCAACGGTGGCATCTTCAAGCCGCAGGGCAAGGCCATCAACGACAACGCGGCGGACGACATCAAGGTCCTCGTCGTCGGCAACCCGGCCAACACGAACGCGCTGATCGCCCGCGCCGCCGCCCCGGACGTCCCGGCCGAGCGCTTCACCGCGATGACGCGCCTCGACCACAACCGCGCGATCTCGCAGCTCGCGCAGAAGACCGGCGCCGCGGTCTCCGACATCAAGCGCCTGACCATCTGGGGCAACCACTCCGCCACCCAGTACCCGGACATCTTCCACGCGGAGATCGCCGGCAAGAACGCCGCGGAGACGGTGAACGACCAGGCATGGCTGGCCGACACCTTCATCCCGACCGTCGCCAAGCGCGGCGCCGCGATCATCGAGGCGCGCGGCGCCTCCTCCGCCGCGTCGGCCGCCAACGCCGCTCTCAACCACGTCCACACGTGGGTCAACGGCACCGCCGACGGCGACTGGACCTCCATGGGTGTCGTCTCCGACGGCTCCTACGGTGTGCCGGAGGGCCTGATCTCCTCCTTCCCCGTGACCACGAAGAACGGCACGTACGAGATCGTCCAGGGCCTGGACATCAACGACTTCTCGCGTGCCCGCATCGACGCCTCGGTCCAGGAGCTCAAGGAAGAGCGCGACGCCGTCCGCGAACTCGGCCTGATCTGACCCGAACCGCTCAACACAAGCGCCCCCGACGGTCGTTGGGGGCGCTTGTCGTTTTCCGCCCGCGCGTTTCCCCTCGCCCATCCTGTTGTGTGACTGCTCTCCGATGTAGTACTTCTTATACATGAGCGAGCAGGTGCACAACAGGCTGGCGGTTGTCAGGGCGGAACGGAAGGTCTCCCGGCAGCAGTTGGCCGAGGCGGTCGGGGCGCACTACCAGACCGTGGGGTACATCGAGCGGGGGCAGTACAACCCGAGCCTCGATCTGGCGTTGCGGATCGCGGAGTTCTTCGGTCTCCCGGTGGAGGCGCTGTTCTCCCTCGAACCCTTCAGCCCGCTCACGGACGAGGTCTACGGGAGGAAGCAGTGATGGCCGCGCAGCAGCTACGGCAACCGACGAGGTACGACCGGCGCATGTACGCGCTGATGAACAGGCGTGAGGGGAAGGCCTTCTACGCCACGGCCGCCCGCAGGCGTGCCACCGTCTGCGCGCACATCGCGCTGAGCGCCGTCGCCGTGGCGGCCTGGATCGCGGCGGTCTTCTCCGACCGGATGTGGCCCCTCTGGGTACTGGCCGCGGCGGTGCTGCCGTGGTGCGTCGCGACGGGCGCGATCAACGCGGCCACCCGCGGTCTGCTGGAACTGCGGGGCCGCGTGCTGGACGAGCGCCAACTCACCGAGCGCGACCGGGTGCTGGCCCGCGCCCACCGGGTGACGCTGATCCTGCTGCTGGCTGCCGCGCTGGTGACCGGCGGGATCGGCTGGCTCGGAGGCGAGCGGGTGGACGGGCTGATCGCGCCCGTGCTGGTCGCCGTCCTGACCGTGCACTGGCTGATGCCGCACTGGGTGGCGGGTCTGCTGGTACGTGGCGAGCCCGCTGACGAGTAGTCGGGCGAGGTGGATTCCGAGTCCCCTCCGGACGGGGGCCGAGGGGGCTCGGAAGGGGGGCTGGTGCGGGTATGGGTGATGATGGGCGGATGCTGATCCGTATCGAAGTCTCCGATCTGCCCGGACGCGTCATCGGTCCTGGACCCACCTTCGACGGGGTCGGCAACCTGCATGTGGGGGTCCAGCGCAAGGACGCGCCCGACGACGTACTCGATCCGCAGCCGGGAGACGCCGATGCGGCCGCGTGGACGCTGGAGTGCGACGCCACCGCCGGGCCCGAGGGGATCGACATCTCGGGCCGGTACGTACAGAACCGTTTCGGCGGGCGGTTCGTGTACCTCTCCTGGGGCACCGTGGACGAGAGCGGTGTCTTCACGATGTTCCGCAGGGCGAAGCTGATGTTCGGCTCCATCGCCCCGGAGGTGGTCGAGGCCGCCACACGCACGGGATGCCTGACGGCGAGGCTGCGGCTCACCGACGCCGACGGTCATCCGCTGTGCGGGGCGGTACGCCCGCCCCTGGTCGAGTGGTCGGCCACCCCGCGCTGACCGCGCCGAGGACGCCGCCTTCGTCAACCCGGACGGCGCTCACGGCGGCGTTGTGCTGAAGGCCACATCGTCGGACCAGCGCCTGTCGATCACCGGGAACAGCCGTTCCCTCAGCTGCGATCCGCCCGCTGGAGCCGCGGCCGCCTTCATCCGGCAGACCACGGACTCTGGTCAAGGGGCAGTTTTCGGCAGTCGGACACGCATGCTTTCCGCCAACCGGGGCAGGCGCGGGAATCGCCAGTTGTTGCTGGTGGAGTCCGTTCCTGGAGTGGAAGGCGTTACCCGACGTGTCGGCACAACAGACCATTCATGTGGGCGGAGAATGGCGCGAAGCCATCTCCGGTGCCACGCGTGACATCCTCGACCCCGCCGACGCCACGGTCCTCGCCGTCGTATCGGAGGGCGCGGCCGAGGACGCCGACGCCGCGATAGCCGCCGCGCGTGAGGCGTTCGACTCGGGGCCCTGGCCCCGTACCCCCGTCGCCGAGCGCGCCGGGGTGCTGCGGCGCACCGCCGACCTGCTGATCCGCAACCGCGAGAAGATCGCGCTGCTGGAGAGCCAGGACTCGGGCAAGACGCTCGAAGAGGGCCGCGTCGACGTCGACTGCGTCGCCGACGCCTTCCGCTACTTCGCCGACCTCGTCATGAACGAGAGCGGCGGCCGGGTCGTCGACGCGGGCTCGGACACCGTGCACAGCGTGGTCGTGCATGAGCCGGTCGGCGTCTGCGCGCTGATCACTCCGTGGAACTACCCTCTCCTTCAGGCCAGTTGGAAGATCGCCCCGGCGCTCGCCGCGGGCAACACCTTCGTGATCAAGCCGAGCGAGATCACCCCCCTCTCCACCGTCGACCTCATCGACCTGCTCGGCGAGGCCGGACTTCCGCCCGGCGTCGCCAATCTGGTCACCGGCGCGGGCGACCAGGTCGGCGCCCGGATGTCCGAACACCCCGGCGTGGACCTCGTCTCCTTCACCGGCGGACTGAGCAGCGGTACGAAGGTGATGCAGGCGGCCGCCCCCGGCGTGAAGAAGGTCGCCCTCGAACTCGGCGGCAAGAACCCGAACGTCGTCTTCGCCGACGCCTGCGCCACCGAAGAGGGCTTCGACACCGCCGTCGACCAGGCGCTGAACGCGGCCTTCATCCACAGCGGCCAGGTCTGCTCCGCCGGCTCGCGCCTGATCATCGAGGAGTCCGTCCGCGAGCGCTTCGTCGCCGAACTCGCCCGCCGCGCCAAGCTGATCAGGCTCGGACGCGGCACGGAGAAGGGCGTGGAGTGCGGACCGCTCGTCTCCGCCCAGCAGTTGGCGAAGACCGAGGAGTACGTCGCCTCCGCGCTCGCCGAGGGCGCCGTACCGCGCTCGGGCGGCAAGCGCCCCGAGCCGTCCGAAGTCCGCCCGGGTGAGGGCTACTTCTACGAGCCGACCGTCCTCGACCAGTGCCACCGCGAGATGCGCGTCGTACGGGAAGAGGTCTTCGGCCCCGTACTGACGGTCGAGACCTTCCGTACCGAGGACGAGGCCGTCGCACTCGCCAATGACACCGAGTACGGCCTCGCCGGCGGCGTGTGGAGCGCCGACCCCGGGCGCGCGCGCCGCGTCGCGGGCCGGCTGCGGCACGGCACCGTATGGATCAACGACTTCCACCCCTACCTGCCGCAGGCGGAGTGGGGCGGCTTCGGGAAGTCCGGCATCGGACGCGAACTGGGGCCCGCGGGTCTCGCCGAATACCGCGAGGCCAAGCACATCTACCAGAACCTCGAACCGAGCCCGGTGCGCTGGTTCGCCGGCTGACTCGTACAACCCCCCTCACGCGCAAGAACTTTGCACGCCTCCAGAACAGGAGCAGAACACCTATGGCCGAGTACGACTATGTCGTCGTCGGCGGCGGTACCGCAGGATCGGTGATCGCCTCCCGCCTCACCGAGAACCCGGACGTCACCGTCGCCGTCATCGAAGGCGGCCCCACCGACATCGACCGCCCCGACGTACTGACGCTGCGCCGCTGGATGGGACTGCTCGGCGGCGAACTCGACTACGACTACCCGACGACGGAGCAGCCGCGCGGCAACTCCCACATCCGGCACAGCAGGGCCCGGGTACTCGGCGGCTGCTCCTCCCACAACACCCTCATCGCCTTCAAACCGCTGCCGTCCGACTGGGACGAGTGGGCCGCCGCCGGGGCCGAGGGCTGGGACGCCGCGTCGATGGACCCGTACTTCGGCAAGCTGCGCAACAACATCGTGCCGGTGGACGAGCTGGACCGTAACGCCATCGCCCGCGACTTCGTCGACGCCGCGAAGGGCGCGCTCGGCGTGCCGCGCGTCGACTCCTTCAACAAGCAGCCCTTCCACGAAGGCGCCGGTTTCTTCGACCTCGCGTACCACCCGGAGACCAACAAGCGGTCCTCCGCTTCCGTCGCGTACCTCCACCCCTTCCTCGACCGGCCCAACCTCCATCTGCTGCTGGAGACCTGGGCGTTCAGGCTGGAACTCGACGGCACCCGCGCCACCGGCGTACGGGTCCGTACGAAGGACGGCGAGGAGCAGCTGATCGAGGCGCGCCGCGAAGTCGTCGTCTGCGCGGGCGCGGTGGACACCCCGAGGCTGCTGCTGCACTCCGGCATCGGCCCGCGCGCCGACCTGGAGAAGCTGGGCATCCCCGTCGTCCACGACCTGCCGGGCGTCGGCGAGAACCTGCTCGACCACCCCGAGTCGGTGATCGTCTGGGAGACGGAACGACCGATCCCGGACAACTCGGCGATGGACTCGGACGCGGGACTCTTCGTCCGGCGTGATCCCTCGATCGAGGGCCCCGACCTGATGTTCCACTTCTACCAGATCCCGTTCACCGACAATCCGGAGCGGCTGGGCTACGAACGCCCTGAGCACGGCGTGTCGATGACCCCGAACATCCCCAAGCCCCGCAGTCGCGGCCGTCTTTACCTCACCAGCGCGGACCCCGAGGTCAAACCCGCCCTGGATTTCCGCTACTTCACGGACGAGGACGACTACGACGGCAAGACCCTCGTCGACGGCATCAAGATCGCCCGCCGTATCGCCGAGGCCGAACCGCTCGCCCCCTGGCTCAAGCGCGAGGTGGCCCCCGGTCCCGACATCACCTCCGACGAGGACCTGAGCGAGTACGCACGTAAGTGCGCGCACACCGTCTACCACCCGGCGGGTACCTGCCGGATGGGTGCCACCAGCGACGAACAAGCCGTGGTCGCACCCGACTTGAAGATCCGTGGTCTCGACTCCGTCCGTATCGCCGACGCGTCGGTCTTCCCGACGATGCCCGCGGTGAACCCGATGATCGGAGTCCTGATGGTCGGGGAGAAATGCGCAGAACTGCTGATCGACGCGGACACCGATGAGAGGGCCTGACCAGATGAGCGTTCCCACCAGCACCGACCTGATCACCGACCGCGACGAAGGAACCGCCGG
Source organism: Streptomyces sp. NPDC088725 (assembly GCF_044751305.1). Taxonomy (NCBI): domain Bacteria; kingdom Bacillati; phylum Actinomycetota; class Actinomycetes; order Kitasatosporales; family Streptomycetaceae; genus Streptomyces; species Streptomyces sp. NPDC088725. Next base: position 300,924 of record NZ_JBIVLO010000003.1, on the reverse strand, counting down.
AGAGCCCGTCTTCTCCGTGCGCAACCTCTGGAAGGTCTTCGGCCCCAAGGCCGACCGCGTCCCCCGCGACCCCGAACTCGCCGCGCTCAGCCCGGAGGAGCTGCGGACCCGCACCGGCTGCACCGCCGCCGTCCACGATGTCTCCTTCGACGTCCGCAAGGGCGAGGTCTTCGTCGTCATGGGCCTCTCCGGCTCGGGCAAGTCCACCCTCGTCCGCTGCCTGACCCGGCTCATCGAGCCGACCGCCGGTGAGGTCGCCATCGACGGCGAGGACGTCCTGTCCATGGACAAGGCCAAGCTGCGCGGACTGCGCCGCCACCGCGCCGCCATGGTCTTCCAGCACTTCGGTCTGCTGCCCCACCGCTCCGTGCTCGACAACGTCGCCTACGGCCTGGAGATCCAGGGCATGCCCCGCGCGGAACGCCGGGCGCGGGCCGCCGAAGTGGTCGAGAAGGTCGGTCTCGGCGGCATGGAGAACCGCCGTCCCGGCCAGCTCTCCGGTGGCCAGCAGCAGCGCGTCGGCCTTGCGCGCGCGCTCGCGGTCGACCCTCAAGTCCTGCTGTTCGACGAGCCGTTCAGCGCCCTCGACCCGCTGATCCGGCGCGACATGCAGGAGGAGGTCATCCGGCTGCACCACGAAGAGGGCCGCACGATGGTCTTCATCACGCATGACCTGAACGAGGCGCTGCGGCTGGGCGACCGGATCGCGCTCATGCGCGACGGCCGCATCGTGCAACTCGGCACCCCGGAAGAGATCGTGGGCCGGCCGGCCGACGCGTACGTACGCGACTTCGTCCGTGACGTTCCGCGCGAGCAGGTCATCACCGTCGGCGCCGCCATGCGCCGCACGGTGTCGGGTGACGCCGAGTCCGGGCCCGCGCTCGCGCCGTCCGCGACCGTCGCCGAGGCGATCGAGGCGGTGGCACGCTCCGGCGACGCCTCGGCCCGCGTCGTCAAGGGCGGCCGGATGGTCGGAGTGGTCGACCGCGAGTGCCTGCTCGGTGTGGTGGCCGGAACCGGCGGCCTGGAGCCGCCACCGGACGCGAAGGTGGGAGCGGGGGCCGGGAAGGCGGTCATCTGATGGCAACCGCCACCGCTTCCTCGTCCGTCGAGCGCGGCGCACTCGCCGGCGCGCTCAAAAGCCGCACACTCGGCAAGCTGCTGCTGCTCGCCGTGTTCGCGGCCGTCCTCATCCCGCTCGCCGTCACCCGCTGGTCGGGTACGGCCTGGCCGGACGCGCTGACCGTCGATGTGTCGGGGCCGCTCGGCAACGCCAGCGACTGGATCATCGACAACCGCGACAGCCACCCGCTCTTCCTCTACTTCTTCGGCTACATCAGCAACGGCGTCGTGCTCTCCGTGCGCGGTGTCTACCTCCTGCTGCTCGGCGCCGGCTGGGCCGGGGTCACCGCCGCGGCCGGGCTGATCGCCTGGCGCGTCGCGGGCATCCGGCTCGCCCTCACCGCGGCCGTGTCGTTCGCGGTCTGCGGGCTGCTCGGCATGTGGGTGCCGACGATGCAGACGCTCGCCCTGATGATCGTCGCCGTCGTCGTGTCCGTGGTGATCGGCGCGGTGCTCGGCCTCGCCGGGGGACTCTCCGACCGGCTCTACCGCGCGATGCGCCCGCTGCTCGACACCATGCAGGTGCTGCCCGCGTTCGCCTACCTGCTGCCGGTGGTCCTGATCTTCGGCATCGGCGTTCCCGCGGCGGTCCTCGCGACCGTCGTGTACGCGGCCCCGCCCATGGCCAGGCTCACCGCGCTCGGCCTGCGCGACGCCGACGGCGGTGTGATGGAGGCCGTCGCCTCGCTCGGCGCGACCGGCCGCCAGCGGCTGTTCAGCGCCCGCCTGCCGCTCGCCCGCAAGGAACTGCTGCTCGGCCTCAACCAGACCATCATGATGGCCCTTTCGATGGCCGTCATCGCGTCCGTGATCGGCGCGGGCGGCCTCGGCGACCGCGTCTACCAGGCGCTGGCCTCCGTCGACGTCGGCGCGGCCCTGGCCGCCGGACTGCCGATCGTGCTGCTCGCCGTGGTGCTCGACCGTACGACGGCCGCGGCCGGCGCCGGTACGGGCGGCGAGCGCGGCGGTCTGCGCGGCAGCCGCCTCGGCTGGGCCGTGGTGGCCATCGTGACCGCTGTCGTGGCGGTGGCGGGACGTATGGCCGGCCGGCTCAACTGGCCGGACAGCTGGATCGTCCAGATCGCCGACCCCGTCAACAGCGCGGTCGACTGGATGACCGACCACCTCTACTCCGGCGTCCCCGTCCTCGGCGGCACCGCCGACTGGGCCGCGCACTTCACCACCTGGGTCCTCGACCCTCTCCGCAGCGGCCTTCAGGGGCTGCCCTGGTGGTCCGTCCTGCTCGTCGTCGCCGCGCTCGCGCTGCTGATCGGCACCTGGCAGACCGCGCTGACCGCCGTGCTCGCCATGGCCGCGATCGGCGTCCTCGGCGTCTGGGAGCCGTCGCTCGACACACTCTCGCAGGTGCTGGCCGCCGTCGCCGTCACCCTCGTCATCGGCTTCGCGGCGGGCATCACGGCCGCGCGCAGCGCGCGGTTCGAGGCGCTGCTCAGGCCCGTACTCGACGTCTTCCAGACCCTGCCGCAGTTCGTCTATCTCATCCCGGTGGTCGCGCTGTTCGGAGTCGGACGCGCTCCGGCGGTCGCCGCCGCCGTGGTGTACGCGCTGCCCGCCGTCGTCCGTATCACCACGCAGGGACTGCGCCAGGTGGATGCGTCGGCGCTGGAGTCCGCCCGCTCGCTCGGCGCGACCAGCACGCAGCAACTGCGCCAGGTCCAGCTGCCGTTGGCGGGACCCGCGCTGCGGCTCGCGCTCAACCAGGGTGTCGTCCTCGTACTCGCCGTGGTCATCATCGGCGGACTCGTCGGCGGTGGAGCGCTCGGCTACGACGTCGTCTTCGGCCTGGCCCAGGGCGACTTGGCGACAGGTCTGGTCGCGGGTGCGGCCATCGTCTGCCTCGGCCTGATGCTCGACCGGGTCACGCAGCCGACCGAACGCCGTGACAGTAAAAGGAAGGCGGCCTGACATGGCCCGTACCCGTACGTACCTGACCGTGCTCACCGCCCTCGGACTGCTCGCGGTGACCGGTTGCGGCGCCGCCGACATGACCAAGCAGGCGTCCCCGTACGCCAACGCCCAGGGCTCGAAGACCGTCACGCTGTCCGTCCAGTCCTGGGTCGGCGCACAGGCCAACACCGCAGTGGTGACCTACCTGTTGGAGCACGAACTCGGCTACCGCGTCGACACCGTCCAGGTCGACGAGGTCCCGGCGTGGGACGCGCTCAGCCAGGGCCGCGTCGACGCGATCCTGGAGGACTGGGGCCACCCGGACCAGGAACAGCGCTACATCACCGACAAGAAGACGATCCAGCGGGCCGGAGACCTCGGCGTGACCGGCCACATCGGCTGGTTCGTACCGACGTACTTCGCGAAGCAGCACCCGGACGTCACCGACTGGCACAACCTCGACAAGTACGCGGACCAGCTCCGTACCGCCGAGAGCGGCGACAAGGGCCAGCTGATCGACGGCTCGCCCTCGTACGTCACCAACGACAAGGCGCTGGTGAAGAACCTGGGGCTGGACTACCAGGTCGTGTTCGCGGGGTCCGAGGCGGCGCAGATCACCCAGATCAAGCAGTTCGCCAAGGCGAAGAAGCCCTTCCTCAGCTACTGGTACAAGCCGCAGTGGCTGTTCGAGAAGGTGCCGATGACCGAGGTGAAGCTGCCCGCGTACAAGGACGGCTGCGACGCGGACCCGGCGAAGGTGAAGTGCGCGTATCCGGTCACGCCGCTGCAGAAGTTCATGAACGCGGACTTCGCGAAGAACGGCGGTGACGCGGCGACGCTCGTGAAGAACTTCCGCTGGACCACGGATGAGCAGAACGAGGTCGCTCTGCTCATCGCCGACCAGGGTCTCTCGTCGGAGGAGGCCGCGCGGAAGTGGGTCAAGGAGAACGAGCCGACCTGGAAGAAGTGGCTGCCGAAGAAGTAGGCGTGCGCAGCCGCCGGGGAGTGGTGTGGCCCGCCGCTCGGCCTGCTGAGGCAGGTCAGGCGGACGGGTTCACCACTCCCGCGAGTCCTGCGGCGGTCCGTCGTGCATACGCCGCAGGAAGGGCCCCAAGCGCTTGCTGAGCGCGTCCCCCGTCGTCGGGATCACCGGCGTGCTCATTGCTTGCACGCCGGGATCACTGCGTGAACGCGCCCGGCGTGTAGTGGCCCGGAACCATCCGTGAGGACACCCCGAGGCGGTTCCAGGCGTTGATCGTGGTGATCGCCGCGATCAGCTCGTCCGCACACTGGCGGAGCGCACTCCGGACATCCGCGTGACCGGCATCGCCGCAGGGCTGCACGCCGTACTCGAACTCCCGCCGGGAACAGAGCGCTCGGTGATCGAGGCGGCGGTCTGGCAGGGCCTGGCGGTCATCGGCATGAACGGCTTCCGCCACGCCGACGCGGACGCGCGAGTCCCGGAGAGGGACGCACTGGTCGCCGGTTACGCGACCCCGTCGGACAGCGCCTGGACGGGAGCCCTGGACGCACTGTGCCGCGCGTTGCCGTGAGGGTCTGCCTTGCAGTCCAGCCGAGCCCACCACATCGCGGAGACGTGCGCCGCGATTTCGGCGGCACGCACTCGGACTCGTCCGGGGGAACCCGCGAGCCGCGATGGGCCTGCGGCGTCGGGCGGTCGTACGGTCGAACCCGTCACCGAGGAGGGCTTCTGATGCGCAGCGTGACCTATTCGATGGGTGTCTCACTTGACGGCTACATCGTCGGGCCGGACGGCGATTTCAACTGGACGGCGCCCGACGAGGAGGTCTTTCGCTTCGTCACCGACGAGATGCGAGAGGTCGGCGTCCACCTCCTGGGGCGACGGCTGTACGAGACGATGCTGTACTGGGAGACCGCCGACCAGGATCCGTCGATCGACGACGCAATGCTCGAATGGGCCGCGATCTGGAAGCCGATCCCGAAGGTGGTGTTCTCCACCACTCTGTCGGCGGTGCGGGGTAACGCCCGCCTGGCCTCCGGCGGCCTGGCGGAGGAGATCGAGCGATTGCGAGCCGAGCCGGGTGAGGGCGACATCGCGATCGGCGGCGCGACTCTCGCCGCCGAGGCGGCCGCGCTGGGTCTGATCGACGAGTACCGTCCGAGGATCTCCCCGATGCTGGTCGGCGGCGGCATTCCGTTCTTTCCCCGTCACGAGCGCCGGGTGGATCTCGAACTCGTCGGGACCCGGACTTTCAGTTCGAAGGTCGTCTGCCTCCGTTACCGGGTGGCGCGGCAGGGAGATCCATCAAAAGGTGCTTGAGGCGGCCGCCTGGCAGGGGGCGGCGGTCATCGGCATGAATGGCCCGCGCCCGCGCCCGCGCCGAGGTCGGGGAGCGGGTATCGGAGCGGGACGGCACTGGTCGTCGGATACGTCCGTTGGGCAGCGTTTGGATGGGAGCCCTGGAGGCACTGTGCAGCGCCTTGCCGTGACAAGGCACTACGTCGGCGTACCCAAGAGGTCACCGCGCAGCAGCCGCAGGGCAATTGCCCCGTGGTGGGTGACGCAGGTGAACCACTGCGCCCTGTCGTCGCAGAGGAACAGCACCGCGGGGACGCCGCACACCCAGCACGTCTCGGCGTCGGGGGCCGCGAGGTAGGACTCCCATGCCCGGAGGGCCGGCGGCTCCGACGGTGTTCGAGAGTCGCACACCGGTCGGCGCAGGCACTCGGCGGCGTCGGGGCACAAGGGGAGACGCGCGCAGGAATTGGTGTCCGTCACGGGGTGGCCCCGATCGGTCGGCGGGATACGGGCGGGTCCGCGACATCGGAGCCGGCCGACGGGTAAGCACGCCAGAACGTCATGGCGGTGGCGCGGAAAGCCCGGTGCGAGGGATGCCGTCCGACATGCGTCAGCGCCCACACCTCCGGGCCCACCCGAGTGCCCTCCTCGGTGTCCGACCGCTCGCCGCAGGTCGTGCACTCGGACTGGTAGCGGGGCGCTTGCGGAGCGCCTTTCTCGCCGTCCTGGCGGAGCGTCCACAGCACGGCACGGATGATGGTGCGGGTCGTCATCTCGACTGGGCCTACTGGTCCGTTGTGCGGGTGCTGCCCGAGTTCGGCGGTGGCGTCGGCCACGCCCGCCATGTCCCCGCGCGCCCACGCCTCGGCACGCTGCCTGCCGAGCGCTCCGCACACGTCGCAACCGATCGTCAGCCGCACGTCCACGAGCGGCGGCGCACCCTTCGCGCCCACTGCGAGTGCCACATTCATTCACCCCTGCCTGCCTGAGTGGTTGTCAGGAAAGTGACCCTAGGGAGGGGTATTCGCCTGTGTCTGTGGCACTTCTACTCACTGTCGGTGACAAGTGACACGCGGCGGGTCACACCTGAAGGTGGATGGTGGACGCCATGGCGCGCATGTCCGGGGTGAGTGTGCGCCGTCCGTCGATGATGCGTGTGAGGACCGTGCGGGCGTACGTCTGATTCGGCAGCCACTCCGGGGACGTCGCCTTGATGTCCGCCAACTTCTCGAAGGCTTCCACGTATTGACCGGTCTTGGCGAACGCGTCGGCCACGTCGAGGAAGTGCCTGTTGCGGTTGCTGGACGTCGGCTTGAGCGTGTACGCCGGGATGTTTCCCGCGAGACGCAGGACGATGTCCGGCTTGTCCGCGACAGCCGCGTTCTCGGCGGCTTTGAGCTTGACGGTCGTCGGCCCGAAGGTCCGAAGGTTCTCGTTCTCCGGGGCGTACTCGCGCGACAGCGCGACGGCTGCCGCCCTTGCGTACCTGAGCGCGTCAGCGGCCTGGCCCGCCTGGGAGTTCCGTACGGCCGCCGCCGAAACCCGCAGCAGTGTGAGGCCCCAGGTGCTCAGCTCGGCCGGAGTCGCGCGCGAGATGCGCGGCTCTGTCTCGTCGGCCCACTTGACGGCGAGATCGAGTGCCGTGTCCAGCTTCCCCTGACGCAGGAGCAGCCAGCACTGCGTGTTGACCGTCGCGGCCCCCTCCATACGATCGGCCGCCTCGTCCAACGCGCGTTCCAGCGCGGTCTCGGCCGCGTCGAACTGCCGCGTGTGCACCATGGCGCCCCCGGCCAGTTGCAAAAGCCGGACGCGGACGGCGCGTCCCTCGTCGCCGAGGAGTTCGGCGTCGCGGAGCATCCTCGGCAGCACTTCGGACAGGGCGCTGAACTTGTGGGCTGCGTAGAGCGGCACGGCCGCCGCCAGGTTTCCCCGTACGCCCTCCACCGTCGGCATGTCGTCGTCCGACTCCGGCCCGACCGGCGGCCGTTCAAGCGCGGACCGCACTCCTTCCCAGACGGCGGAGGTCCCCGCGACGGGCCCCTCCTCGCGCGGCCCCCCGGCCAGACGCATGGTGGGAACCCTCAGCGCGACGGCCAGTTTCCGCAGTGTCTCCAGCCGTGCGCTCTCGCGCTCGCCCTGCTCCAGTTTGCGGATGATCGACAGGGAGACCCCCGACGCGGCAGCCAGCTCACGCTGCGTCAGGCCCCTCCGCTTACGGACTTCCTTGACGTGCTTGCCTGCATCGCTCATACCACGAGCGTACGGCGAACGGGACGGCGCGTCCCCGGCGTTCGGGTGCCCGCCCCACGGATTCGCGGGGCGGGTACGTCTTACGGGTGTACCGCCCGACGGGCGTACGGACCGCGCCGCAGTCTCACGCGCGGCGGCGCCCCCACGCGGAGATCATCGGGGCCGTGGCCAGGTCGAGGCGGCCCGTGGCGACGTTCGCGAGGTGGCGGTCGATCTCCTCGTCGGTGGCGAGTCCCGCCGCCACCAGGCGGCCGCGGATCTGCCGCACGGTCGCGGCCTCGAGGACGGCGCAGGGCGGCGAGGTGATCGGGAAGTACGCGTCCGCCTGAACGTCGTCAAGACCGGCCTCGCGCAACAGCCTGGGCAGGGTCCGCCCGTACGTGAGGTCCGCGCCGCGTGCCGCCATCAAGGAACGGAAGCCGGATCGCAGCCGGTTGGCGAGCCACTGTTCGGGACCCGACTCGTCCGGACACAGCAGCGGCTGCAGCTCCGGGTCGGCGTCCTCCAGGAGCAGCCAACCGCCCGGCCGCAGCGCCTGGATCATCCGGCGCAGCGCCTCGGCACGGTCGGTGACGTGCACCAGGACCAGCCGCGCGTGGACGAGGTCGAAACCGCCGGGCGGCGGCGGGTCGGCCGCGACATCGTGGCGCAGCACCTCGATCGCGCCACCGGCGATGTCCCGGGTCCAGGACACGTCGATGTCGGTGGCGACCACCGTTCCGGAAGGGCCGACACGCTCGGCCAGCCCGAGGGGTACGGACGGACCACCGGCGCCGGCCTCCCAGCACCGCATGCCTGCCGCGATCCCGAGCCGGTCGACGTGCCGGAACGTCACCGGGTCGAACAGTTCGCTGAGGGCGTCGAACCGGATCCCCGCCTCCGATTGCCGGTTGTCCAGCAGGTATCCGTGATCGTGTTCCCTGTCCTGCTCAGCCATGCGGTGATTCTGGCAGAGGGGCGGTCGGGGCCCGGGGCCGCCGCCGTCCTGACTGTCCCGCGTCCCGAGCCGTGCGCGCCGGAAGGTGATCTCGCCTACCATCTCCGGTGCGGCATCGCGTGTCGGTCACCGGCCGGGTGAGGCATGGAGGTGCCGTGAGTTGCCTGATGGAGGCAATCAAACCGTGTCAGTCAAGTTGAATCACACCATCGTCCACGCCCGTGACAACCGGGAGTCCGCCGAGTTCCTGGCGTACATCCTGGACCTTCGGGTCGGCCCCCAGTGGGGCCCGTTCATCCCCATTGAGCTGAGCAACGGCGTCACGCTCGACTTCGCGTCGGTTCCGGCGGAGACGATCGCGGTGCAGCACTACGCGTTCCTCGTCACCGAGGCGGAGTTCGACGGCATTTTCCAGCGCATCCAGGACGCCGGGATCACGTACTACGCCGATCCGCACCGCAAGCAGCCCGGCGAGATCAACCACAACGACGGCGGGCGCGGCGTCTACTTCATGGACCCGGCCGGTCACGGCATGGAGGCCATCACCCGCCCGTACGGCGGCTTCCCCGAAGGCGAAGGCGAGAGCTGACCGTCGCGGGATCCGCCCCGGACGCTACCCGTTGTACCGGAGAGCTACGTCGCGGGTGCGCTCCCCGGGGGGACGCCGAGCACCAGGTGTGAACCATAACTTCCGTACCGGAAGCACGCATTGGCATCCGGTACGGAAGGACCACCCTCCATGGCGCCCCGCCTGCGCAGAACCCGCCCCACACCACGTCCCCACGCGCTGACGTCGCGCCCGGGACGGTGCGACTCCTTACGGCGAAGCGGCCGGGCATCTAATGTGGCTGGTACTGATGGATCGGGCGCGGCGGATGGACCGGTCGGACGACGGCGGGTCCGGCGGCGGGTCCGACGACGACGGGGGAGAGTCGCAGATGACGACGTCGCGGCAACGGAAGTTCAGGTCGAGCGCGGTGGTGCTCGGCGGCATGGGGATGCTCGCGGTGACGCTCACGTCGTGCGGCTCGGAACCCGACAAGCGGTGCATCGATCCGGTGACGTACAAGACGCTGCCCAAGTACGAGTGCTCGGACAACGGTCACGGCCACTACTACTACGGCGGTACGGTCCGCAACGGACGCGTCTCCGGCGGGAGTACCAACAAGTCGGCCGTCGACAGCGGCGGCTTTGGCGGCCACCACTCCAGCTCCCACTCAGGCTCGCACGGTGGCTGACCGGGCGCCGGTCACGGCCCGTCCGCGCCCGAACCCGGGCCGGATCCCGGCCGATCCGCGATCCACGGAGGGTCACTGATGGAACGGCACTCCATCGAGCCCCGCCCCGGCTGGCAGCGGACCGTCGAGGAACAGGGCGTCGTCTACCCGCTGACCCGCCACCCCGACGGTTCGCTGCGCCCGTACTGGGACGAGAGCGCGTACTACAGCTTCACGCTGCCCGAGGTCGAAGCCCTCGAAGAGGTCGTGGAAGAACTGCACGCGATGTGTCTGGGCGCGGCCGGGCACATCGTGACGCACAACCGCTTCGCCGACCTCGGCATCACCGACCCCCGGCTGGCCGGACTGGTGGCCGAGTCCTGGCAGCGTCGCGCCGAACTGCCTTCCCTGTATGGCCGGTTCGACCTGCGTTACGACGGCACGGGCCCCGCCAAGATGCTGGAGTACAACGCCGACACCCCCACTTCGCTGGTCGAGGCGGCGAGCCCGCAGTGGTTCTGGATGGAGGAACGCTTCCCCGGCGCCGACCAGTGGAACTCCCTGCACGAACGGCTGGTCGCCGCCTGGAAGCGGCAGTCCGTCCTGCTGCCGCCCGGACAGCCCGTCCACTTCGCGCACTCCGAGACGGACGAGCTGGGCGAGGACCTGATGACGGTCGCGTACCTGCGCGAAACCGCGGAACAGGCCGGTCTGGACACCGAGGCGCTGTCCATGGAGCGGATCGGCTGGGACCGGCTGAGCGGACGCTTCGTGGACGACCGGCTGCGGTTCATCCGCAGCTGCTTCAAGCTCTACCCGTGGGAGTGGCTGACCACCGACCGGTTCGGCCCGCAGGTCCTCGACACACTGGACAACGGCGGTGGTACGGGCACGACGTGCTGGATCGAGCCCGCCTGGAAGATGCTCCTGTCGAACAAGGCGCTGCTGGCGATCCTCTGGGAACTGCACCCCGGCCACCCGAATCTGCTGCCCTCCTACCTCGACGGGCCGCGCGAACTCGCCACCGGGCGCGGCTATGTCGCCAAGCCGCTCCTCGGCCGCGAGGGCGCGGGAGTCACGATCCACCAGGCGCTCCCGGCCGGCGTCGCGCCGACCGTACGGGACGAGCCCTGCTGCTACCAGGAGCTGGCCCCGCTGCCCGACTTCGACGGCAACCGGGTGGTGCTCGGCGCGTGGGTGGTGGAGAACGAGGCGGCGGGGCTCGGCCTGCGCGAGTCGTCGGGCCTGATCACGGACGAGTGCGCCCGCTTCCTGCCCCACGTCATCCGCTGAACCCGGCGGCGGCCCCGGCCCGCGCGGGCGGGGGGCCGCCGGGCTCCACTCGCCCGCTGGGTGCCCTACTCGGCCAGCACAGAGCGCAGTCGGTCCAGCCCCCAGTCCAGATCCTCCTTGCTGATCACCAGCGGCGGAGCGATCCGGATCGTCGAGCCGTGCGTGTCCTTCACCAGCACGCCCCGCTCCATCAGCCGCTCGGAGATCTCCCGGCCGGTGCCGTGCGACGGCGTGATGTCCACCCCGGCCCACAACCCCCGTCCGCGCACCGCCTCCACGGACCCGCCGCCCACCAACAGGCCCAGCTCGTGGTGGAGATGGTCGCCCAGCTCTGCCGCGTTCTGCTGGAACTCACCGGTGTTGAGCATGGCGATGACCTCCAGCGCCACCGCGCAGGCCAGCGGATTGCCACCGAACGTCGAGCCGTGCTCGCCCGGCTTGAACACGCCGAGAATGTCCGCCGACGACACCACGGCCGACACCGGTACGATCCCGCCGCCGAGCGCCTTGCCGAGGAGGTACATGTCGGGCACCACACCCTCGTGCTCGCACGCGAAGGTCTTGCCGGTGCGGCCGAGCCCCGACTGGATCTCGTCCGCGATGAAGAGCACGTTCCGCGCGCGCGTCAGCTCCCGTACCCCGGCGAGATAACCGGCCGGCGGGACCAGCACCCCCGCCTCGCCCTGGATCGGTTCGAGCAGCACGGCCACGGTGTTGTCGGTCACCGCGGCGTCGAGCGCCGCGAGGTCCCCGTACGGGACGATCTCGAAGCCCGGGGTGTAGGGGCCGTAGTCGGCCCGCGCCTCGGGGTCCGTCGAGAAGCTGACGATCGTCGTCGTACGGCCGTGGAAGTTGTTGGCCGCGACCACGATCTTCGCCGTGCCGTCCAGCAGCCCCTTGACGCGGTACCCCCACTTGCGCGCGGTCTTGACGGCGGTCTCGACCGCCTCGGCCCCGGTGTTCATCGGCAGGACCATCTCCATGCCGCACAGCTCGGCAAGCCGCGTACAGAACTCCGCGAACCGGTCGTGATGGAACGCTCTCGACGTGAGCGTCACCCTGTCCAGCTGCGCCTTGGCGGCATCGATGAGCCGCCTGTTCCCATGGCCGAAATTGAGCGCCGAATACCCGGCGAGCATGTCGAGGAAGCGCCGGCCTTCGACATCGGTCATCCACGCGCCCTCCGCCGACGACACGACGACCGGCAGCGGATGGTAATTGTGCGCGCTGTGCGCCTCCGCCGAGGCGATGGCACGTTCCGTTGTCGACACGGGTACTCCCTTCGTCCGGTTCAGGGGTGGTGCCCCTGCTCCTATCGTCGCTCGCGGGAGGAACGAGGAAACCTAAAGGAGCGCATGATCCGCCTAAACCTCCGCAAGGGGTTGTTACCGCCCCTGAAGCGCCCCTGAAGCGCCCCTGAAGTGACGGCCGCCTCACCCGGCCCGTGTCCCCGGACCGCACCCTCCGGCCGTCGTGCGTCATGTGTTCCCGAGCTGTCAGTGTCACCTGAGAGAATGGTGAGCATGGCCACTGACCGTCCCCGCGCCCTCTCCGGTATCCAGCCCACCGCAGGTTCCTTCCACCTCGGGAACTACCTCGGTGCGGTCCGTCAGTACGTTGCGCTGCAAGAGACCCATGACGCGTTCTACATGGTCGTGGACCTGCATGCGATCACCGTTCCCCAGGACCCCGCCGAGCTGCGTGCCAATACCCGGCTCGCCGCCGCCCAGCTCCTCGCCGCCGGGCTCGACCCGCAGCGCTGCACCCTTTTCATCCAGAGCCATGTCCCCGAGCACGCGCAGCTCGCCTGGGTCATGAACTGCATCACCGGCTTCGGTGAGGCGTCCCGGATGACGCAGTTCAAGGACAAGTCCGCCAAGCAGGGTGCGGACCGCGCCACCGTCGGGCTCTTCACGTACCCGGTCCTCCAGGTCGCGGACATCCTGCTGTACCAGGCGGACGCGGTGCCCGTGGGTGAGGACCAGCGGCAGCACGTCGAGCTGACGCGCGACCTCGCGGAGCGTTTCAACACCCGGTTCGGCCAGACGTTCACGGTCCCGGCGCCGCACATCGTGAAGGAGGTCGCGAAGATCTACGACCTCCAGGACCCGGCGATCAAGATGAGCAAGTCGGCGTCCACGCCCAAGGGCCTGATCAACCTGCTGGACGAGCCCAAGGCCACCGCGAAGAAGATCAAGAGCGCGGTCACCGACACGGGCACCGAGATCGTCTTCGACACCGCGGCCAAGCCCGGTGTGAGCAATCTGCTCACCATCCTCTCCACGCTCACCGGCACCGCTATCCCCGAGCTGGAGAGCAGCTACACCGGTAAGGGTTACGGTGCGCTGAAGACGGATCTGGCCGACGTGATGGTCGATTTCGTCACACCGTTCAGGGCCCGCACCCAGGAATATCTGGACGACCCGGAGACGCTGGACTCGATCCTGGCGGAAGGCGCCGACAAGGCCCGTGCGGTCGCGGCGGAGACGCTGGCCCAGGCGTACGAGAGGGTCGGTTTCCTTCCGGCCAAGCACTGAGCGTGGGCTCGCCGCCGCACTGCCGGGACCGTGGCCTCTGGTCAGCGCGGCGGTCGGAGCGTCACACTGGCGGACGGCACCACCCGCAGAAAGAGGACGGCGCCGCCCGCGGCAGAGCGGTCGGCACCGCCCGCAGGAGATCCACATACGGAGTGAGGAGAACGACGTGGGGACCGTAACGCTCGGCGTTTCGATCGCGGTCCCGGAGCCGTACGGCAGTCTGCTCCAGCAGCAGCGTGCGGGCTTCGGTGATTCCGCCGCGCCCGGCATCCCCACGCACGTCACCCTCCTGCCTCCTACGGAGGTCGACGCCTCGCTGCTGCCCGCGGTCGAGGCGCATCTCGCCGCCGTGGCGAAGGCCGGCAGACCCTTCCCGATGCGGCTGTCGGGCACCGGCACGTTCCGGCCGCTCTCGCCGGTCGTGTACGTCCAGGTCGTCGAGGGCGCCTCGGCCTGCTCGTGGCTCCAGAAGCGGGTCAGGGACAGCTCGGGGCCGCTGGTGCGCGAGCTTCAGTTCCCGTACCACCCGCATGTGACGGTGGCTCACGGCATCGCCGAGGAGGCGATGGACCGCGCCTACGAGGAGCTGTCCGAGTTCGCGGCGGAGTGGAGCTGTGCCTCGTTCGCGCTGTACCAGCAGGGCGCGGACAGCGTGTGGCGCAAGCTCCAGGAGTACGCGTTCGGCGGCGACGGCGAGATCTCCGGGGTGCCCTCGCAGAGCACCCCCAGAGATCAGCCCGCCACGATCCGCCCGTAACGTCCCCAAGCCGGACCGACAAGCCGGACCGACAAGCCGGACCGACGTCCGTAAGCCGCACCGACGCCGTTCACGACCGCGGGCCGGACCGCCCGCTACAGCGGCAGCCGCCTGAAGACCGCGCGCGGCAGATGCCGCAGCGCCGCCATCACCACCCGCAGCGACCCAGGCACCCACACCGTCTCCGAGCCGCGCCGCAGCCCCAGCTCGATCGCCGTCGCCACCGCGTCCGGCGTGGTGGACAGCGGCGCCTCGCCGAGAACGGCCGGGCCGGCCGCCCGCCGCGTCCGTACGAGTCCCGGCCGTACGACCATCACCCGCACCCCTGTGCCCCGCATGGCGTCCCCCAGCCCCTGCGCGAACGCGTCGAGGCCCGCCTTGCTCGACCCGTAGATGAAGTCGGCGCGCCTCGCACGCTCGCCGGCGACCGACGAGAGCACGACGAGCGAGCCGTGCTCCTGCGCCTGCATCAGCCCGGCGCACACCAGCGCGGCGGAGAGCGCGCCGGTGTAATTCGTCTGCGCCACCCGGACCGCCGCGACCGGATCCGCCTCGTCGTGCGCCTGGTCGCCGAGTACGCCGAAGGCGAGCAGCGCCAGGTCCATGCGGCCCTCCGCGAAAACCTTCCCCAGCACCTCCCCGTGCGAGCCGGGGTCGAGCGCGTCGAATTCGACCGTACGGACGTCGACCTCCGTACGAAGCGCGCGCAGTCCGTCGGCCGCACGGTCCAGCGCGGGGGAGGGGCGGCCGGCCAGCCAGACCGTACGGACTCCCCGCGTGATCAGCCGGCGCGCGGTGGCGAGGCCGATCTCGGACGTCCCGCCGAGGACGAGCAGGGACTGCGGGGTGCCGAAAGCGTCCTTCATCGTTGCGTGCTCCTTGGGAAGACGGCCGTCGCCGGGCCGGGGCGGCGCCGGTATCGGTGGCGGTGTCGGCAGACACGAAAGTGACGCTATCGCCCCATAGGTCATTCTTTACGCCGTTTGTCGCGCTGCTCGTATGAATGGGTGGCAGATACGGCTTCGCGAAGCCGCCGCTCTGGTTTTCCGAGCCCGGGGCAGGTCTCCCCGTACAGACCGGGTAGGTCTTCCTGCATGGACTGGCTGAAAAAACTTCCCGTCATCGGTCCGTCGGTGGCTCGTCTCATGCGGACGCACGCGTGGCGTTCGTACGAGACGCTGGACCGGGTCCGCTGGTCGCGACTGGCCGCCGCCGTCACGTTCATCAGCTTTCTCGCGCTCTTCCCGCTGATCACGGTGGGCGCGGCGGTCGGTGCCGCGTTGCTCAGCAAGAATCAGCTGGACGACGTGCAGAACAGCATCGCCAAGCAGGTGCCCGGCATCTCCAAACAGCTGAACATCCACGAACTCGTCGCCAACGCGGGCACGGTCGGCGTGGTCGCGGGCGCGCTGCTGCTGTTCACCGGGATCGGCTGGGTCGGCTCGATGCGGGAGTGCCTGCGGGTCGTCTGGGAGCTGGACGACAAGCCCGAGGGCAACCCGATCGCGCTCAAGGCCAGGGACGGCCTGGTTCTCGTCGGCCTCGGCGCGGTCGGGCTGGCCTCGGTCGGCGCCTCGGGATTCGGCTCCACGGCCATCGGCTGGACCGCCGACCGCCTGGGCATCTCCGAGGGCGGCGCCGGCGGCGTACTGCTCCAGATCGCCGCGATCGCGGTCGGGGTCCTCGCCGGCTTCCTGCTGCTGTTGTACGTCCTGACGCTGCTGCCGCGTGTCAAGCCGCCGCGCAGGCGACTCGTGGTCGCCGCGCTGATCGGCGCGGTCGGCTTCGAACTGCTCAAGCTGCTGCTCGGCGGCTATATGACGAACGTGGCGTCGAAGAGCATGTACGGCGCCTTCGGCGTGCCCGTGGCGCTGCTGCTGTGGATCAACTTCACGGCGAAGCTGCTGCTGTTCTGCGCCGCGTGGACCGCGACGCCGAGCAAGACCCAGGAAGCGGACGAGTCCAGGGCCGGGGCCGACGCCGGCTCCGACGGCGGCCCCGGTGCGACGGACGCCGCCGTCAGGACTTCGGAAGGCGGCGCAGCATCGGCCAGCGCCGGTTGACGAGGAAGATGGCGCCCGCCAGCACGACCAGCGAACCGCCGGTGACCGCGAGGGCCGTTCCGACTCCGCTCGTGCCGCTCCCGTCGGCGGTGACCGGCCTGACCGCCTGGGCCGGGGCGTGGCCCGCGGGGCTCGCGCTCGCCGAGGCGCCGGTCTCGGCCGGTCCGGTGTCCGCGGACTTCGGCGGTACGAGCTTGCCGACGGGCGTGACCTTGCCCGACGCGGCGAAGCCCCAGTCCAGCAGGCGCGACGCCTCCTTGTAGACCGCTTGGCTCTCGTCGGACGACGGGTTCATGACGGTGACGAGCAGTACCCGGTCGTTCCGCTCGGCCACGGCCGTGAACGTCGCCCCGGCGTTCGTGGTGTTGCCGTTCTTCACACCGGCGATGCCCTGATACGGCGTTACGCCGTTCGCGCCGGTCATCAGCCGGTTGGTGTTCTGGATCTCGAAGGTCTCGCGCTTCTTGCCCTTCTTCTGCTCGCCGGGGAACTGGGCCGTCGCGGTGGAGCAGTACTCGCGGAAGTCCTTCTTCTGGAGCCCGGAGCGCGCGAACAGCGTCAGGTCGTAGGCGCTGGAGACCTGGCCCGGCTCGTCATACCCGTCGGGCGAGACGACATGCGTGTCGACCGCCTGGAGTTCGTCGGCGTGCCGCTGCATGTCCCGGACCGTCTCCGGGACGCCGCCGTTCATCGCGGACAGTACGTGCACCGCGTCGTTGCCCGACTTCAGGAACACCCCGAGCCACAGGTCGTGGACGCTGTAGCTGAGGTCTTCCTTGACGCCGACCAGGCTGCTGCCCTCGCCCATTCCGGTGAGGTCGTCCGTTGTCACCTTGTGCTGCTCGTCCGGCGGCAGCTTGGGCAGCAGTGTGTCCGCGAAGAGCATCTTCAGGGTCGAGGCGGGCGCAAGGCGCCAGTGCGCGTTGTGCGCGGCCAGTACGTCACCGGACTCGGCGTCCGCGACGATCCAGGAGCGCCCGCTCAGTTCCTTCGGCAGCACGGGCGCGCCGCCCGAGAGGTCCACCTGCGTGCCCGCCTGGCCGAGCCTGGCACCGCCGACCGTGGACATCACGGCGGGGGGCTTGGGCTGCGGGGACGCCGTGGACCGTGCGTCGTCCGCCCAGGAGGGTGCGGCGGTCAGTATGGGCAGCAGCGCGGCGGAGGCGACCGTCAATACGGTCTTTTTAAAAGCGGACACAATCGAGAACGTACAGGGCGTTGACCTCGGCGCCCACACCGGCGGGGTCCCCCGCCGAACCGGGGCGGGAGGGGCCGGTGATACTGGATCCATGAAGCTCAGCCGCCCCGTCTCCTGGTTCCTGCTCGCCTTCGGGGTGTGGAGCTGGTTCATCTGGATCACTTTCGCCAAGAATCTGTGGCAGGACGGCAGCGGACTCGCCTTCGACGACGCGGGCGATCCGACCGCGTACTTCTGGGTTCATCTGCTGCTCGCCATCGCCTCTTTTCTTCTGGGGACGGCGGTGGGCGTGATCGGGTTCCGCGGAGTGCGCGCGCTGCGGGCGGAACAGCCGCGGGAGGCGTCGCCCGGCACCGGCGGCTGACCGCCGCCGGGCCCAGCGGCGACGGAGGCCGGCCGGCGCGGGCCCGTGGGCGACGCATTTCAGCGCGGGTCGGACCTCAGCGCACGTCGAACTGGTACCTCCCGGAAAGCAGCTCGCTCAATTCCGCCCCAGGACCGTGCTCGGCCGGTTCGTGACCGCGCCGGAACAGCCGGGCGCCGCTCTCCGCGCCGCCCAGTTCCAGCGTGTCGCCCGTACGCCGAAGCCAGGTGCCCTCGCGGAGGCCGAGCACCGGCACGTCGTTCTCCTCCAGGAACTGCGTCAGCCGCTCCTCACGGGTCTCGCCCATGTGCGAGCTGCCCGGGATCGGGTCCAGGTAGTGCGGGTTGAGCTGGAACGGCACCAGCCCCAGCGTTTCGAACGACGGCGGCTGGACTATGGGCATGTCGTTCGTGGTGCGCAGCGTCGGCGCGGCCATGTTGGTGCCCGCGCTGGAGCCCATGTACGGGACGCCCGCCGCGACCCGCTCCCGGAGCGTGGCCAGTACGTCGTGCTCGTACAGCGCGGAGAGCAGCCGGAAGCTGTTGCCGCCGCCTGTGAACACCGCCTCCGCTCCGGCGGCCAGCTGTCGCGGGTCGCCGGTGTGGATGCCGCGGACCCGGATGCCGAGCCCCTTCATGAAGGCCTCCACGGTCGCCGTGTAGCTGGCGTGGCCGGCGAGGGCGTACGGCACGAACAGCAGCTCGTCCACACCGCGCAGGTGGTCCGCGATCACATCACGGGCATGCTCCAGGTAACCGCGGCCCGGGGCCGTGGAGTTGGAGAGCAGCAGCAGTCGTATCGGGTTCGGCTCCATGGGGTTCAGCCCTTCTCGCTGATCTTTCTGGGGGCTCCCGGTGCGCGGGGATCGCGCGCCGGGGTACGCGAACGCCTCGGGGCGAGCAGTTCGCCCAGGCTCTCGGCGGCGGACCGCAGGGGGCGCAGCAGCTCCTCGTGAGCGCCGCCGAGCAGTTCGTGCGGGCCGACGAGGGAGAGGGAGCCGATCGGCTGCGCCCGTACCAGCACCGGGACCGCGAGCCCGGCGGTGGCGAGGTCGTACTCGCCCTGGGTGAAGGCGTAACCGTCGGCGGGCACGCGCGCCATCAGCTCTTCGAGACGCGCCGGGTCGGTGATCGTCAGCGCGCTGAACCGGGCCATCGGGCGTCCGCTCAGCAGCGTCGCGCGTGCGCCGGGAGTGAGCGTGCCGAAGTACGCGCGGGAGGTTGCTCCGGCGTGCGCCGGATACAGCTCGTCCGCGAGCCGGTAGACGCGCAGCGGGCCCGAGGTGCCGTCGGCGGACTCCACACAGCGCATGTGCGCGCCGTCGGGCACGGCGAAGAGGGCGGTGACCCCGCACGCGGAGGCCAGAACCCGCAGCACCGGCCTGACCAGGCCGGCCATGCCGCCGTGCCGCTCCCAGGCGGTGGCCATGTGCCAGACGGCGGGACCCAGCCGGTAGCGCCGGGTCACCTCGTCGGAGACGAGGAAGCCGCGGTGGGCGAGCGAGGCGAGCAGCCGCTGCGAGACGGACTTGTCCCAGCCGAACTCGGCGGCGAGGTCGGTCACGCCCCACTCCTCCCGGTCCTGGGAGAAGGCGAGCAGCACCTGCAGGGCGCGGTCCGCGGTCTGGAGCGGTGCCCGGTCCGGCACTCGGTCCGATGTCTGTTCCGGCACTCGGTCCGGTACTCGTCGCGGTGCTCGGTCTGGCGTCACGGGAGGCACCCTATCGCTATGCGCATCGCCGTCCCGCATATAGAGAAATGGTTGCTCTGAGGGAAGGCCAGGGGCAATCTGCTGCACACGCCGGGCCCGAAAGCAGCACTATTTCCAGCCTTTCCGGCGAATCCACGCACGATCGCACCGAGGAACCACTGTGCTCAAGTACGTCCTGGACGTCATCGAACTCCTCGACCGCCCGCAGGCGGACGGCGGACTGCTCGCCCGTCACCTGAACGCCGTACTGGAGAACGCCGCCGCCGAGACCGGTACGACGGAGACCACCGGGACCGTCACCGGCACCGCGCCGACGCCGGAGACCACCGGCACCGGCACCGCGCCGACGCCGGAGATCACCGTCACCACGGTCGAAGGCGAACGCGGCTCCACCGACTTCGTCAAGGTGGTCGTTCCCGGCCGCACCGGCGCGCTCGCCGGAGGCCGGGCCCCCACGCTCGGCATCCTCGGCCGCCTCGGCGGAGTCGGCGCGCGGCCCGAGCGCACCGGCATCGTCTCGGACGCGGACGGAGCCGTCGCCGCACTGTCGGCCGCCGCGAAGCTGCTCGACATGTACGCCAGGGGCGACCGGCTCGAAGGCGACGTCGTCCTCAGCACCCACGTCTGCCCCGACGCCCCCACACGTCCGCACGACCCGGTGCCCTTCATGGACTCCCCGGTCTCCATCCTCGACTGCAACAAGCACGAGATCGCGCCGGAGATGGACGCCGTCGTCTCCATCGACACCACCAAGGGCAACCGGCTGCTCAACCACCGCGGCATCGCCCTCTCCCCGACCGTCAAGGAAGGCTGGATCCTGCGGGTCAGCGACGACCTGCTCGGCGTCCTGGAGACGGTCACCGGCGAGGCCGCCCACGTCCTGCCCATCACCACGCAGGACATCACCCCGTACGGCAACGGCGTGCACCACATCAACTCGATCATGCAGCCGTGCGTCGCCACCGACGCCCCCGTCGTCGGGCTCGCCCTCACCGCGGGCAGCACGGTCGCGGGCTGCGCGACCGGCGCCAGCCACGAGACCGACATCGCCTCGGCGGGACGCTTCGCGATCGAGGCGGCCAAGGAGTTCGGCCGCGGCGAGGCGCGCTTCCACGACGAGGCCGAGTTCGCCCGCCTCGTCGAGCTGTACGGACCGATGACGCGGTTGCAGGCCTCCGCCGAATGATCGGCGGGGCCGTCCCGCTGCTCGGCCCCCTGCCCCTGCCCGTACCTCTCCGCTCTCCCCGTCCCCGCCTGGACCCATCGCCGCGCCCGGGCAGCAGCACCCCTCCTGCCCACGGAGCACCATGAACCAGAACCCGGTCCCCGCGACCGAGAACCCGGTCCCGCCGACCGCCGTGGCCCCGCCGGCCGCCCACCCGCGAGCCTTCGAACCGGTCACGCTCGTCGTGACGGTCCTGCTCTCCGTGCTCGGGTCGGTCATCGGTCTCGTACTGATCACCACCCTCGGCATCGCGCCCAACACCTCGGTCATCGGTGCGCTGCTGGCCATGCTGATCGGCCGGATCTCCTTCGCGGCCCTGTCCAGGATGCGCGACCCGCAGCGCCAGAACCTGGTGCAGTCCGCCATCTCGGGGTCCACCTTCGCCGCCGCCAACTCGCTGATCACACCGATCGCCGTGCCCTTCCTGCTGGGCCGTTCCGACCTGGTGTGGCCGATGCTGGGCGGCGCCGTCATCGGGCTCGCCGTCGACAGCTGGGTGCTCTACCGGGTCTTCGACTCCCGGCTGCTGCCCGCCTCAGCCGCCTGGCCGGCCGGCATCGCGGCCGCCGAGACGATCAAGGCGGGCGACGAAGGCGGCCGCAAGGCCAGGCTGCTCGGGATCAGCGCGCTCGTCGGCTTCGTCGGCTCGCTGTTCAAGCTGCCGGCGAGCGCCGCGGGTGTGGCGTTCCTCGGCAACGTCTGGGCGCTGTCGATGTTCGGCCTCGGCCTGCTGGCCGCCCAGTACGCGCCGACGCTGCTGGACGTCGACCTCGCCGCCCACTACGTCCCGCACGGTGTGATGATCGGCGCCGGGCTGGTGGCGCTGGGCCAGGCCGTCACCCAGATGAGGGACCGCAAGGCGAAGAAGGACACGGAAGGGGCCGGCGGGAGGGCCGACCGCTTCCGGCCCGAGATCCGTACTGTCGACGCGCGCCGCCTGCGCCGGGGGCTGCTCGAAGGACTGGTGCTCTTCGTCGTCGGAGCCCTGCTCATCGCGCTGATCGGCGGTGTCGCCGCCGACATGGGCGGTGCCGGGCTCGTCGGCTGGGTGCTGCTCGCCGGGGCCGCCGCACTCGTCCACCAGCTGATCGTCGGCCTGGCCGCCATGCACTCCGGCTGGTTCCCGGCCTTCGCCGTCACGCTGATCTTCCTCATGCTCGGTCTCGTCCTCGGCATCCCGATGGTGCCGCTGGCGCTGCTCGTCGGCTACGCGGCCTCCACGGGACCGGCCTTCGCCGACGTCGGCTACGACTTCAAGGCCGGCTGGCTGCTGCGCAGGAACGCGGTGCCGTGGCACCCGTACGAGATGGCCGGCCGCCGTCAGCAGTACCTCGCCCAGCTGGTCGGCTTCGCCGTCGCCATCATCGTCGTGATGATCGCCTGGAAGCCGTTCTTCTCCGAGGGCCGCGTACCGCCGGTCGCCCACGTCTACGTGGACACGATCAAGGCCGGGCTCACCGACACCCACGCGCTCACGATGATGGCCCTGTGGGCGATACCCGGCGCGGCCGTTCAGCTGCTCGGCGGCTCCTCACGCCAGATGGGTGTGCTGCTCGCGACCGGTCTGCTGGTCGCGACTCCGCAGGCCGGATGGCTGGTCCTGATCGCCCTCGCCGTCCGTTTCGGCTACGCCCGCCACAAGCGCAGGGGCGCCGCGGACGACGCCGCGCGCAAGGCGGCGCAGGAGGCCGTGGACAACGAACTCGCGCTCGTCGGCGCCGGGTTGGTGGCGGGAAGCTCCATCAACGACGTCAGCCAGATCTACAAGGCCGTCTGAGCCAAGGAGCGTTGAGATGACACACGCGACCCCGGCGCTCGGTCTGGTCACCATCGGCCAGGCACCGCGCACCGACCTGCTCGGCGACATCCTCCCGCTCCTCGGCGGCCTCAGGCCCGTCGAACACGGCGCGCTCGACCAGGATGTCTTCGACGGGCCGACGGGAGAGCGGGCCCGGCGCGCGGTGGCGCCGGCGGCAGGTGAGGCGCCGCTCATCTCGCGGCTGCGCGACGGTTCCTCGGTCGTCCTCGGCCACGACGCCCTGGCCCCCCGGACGCGGGACGCGGTCGCCCGCTGCGAGGACGAGGGCGCGGGCGCCACACTGCTCCTCTGCACGGGCAGTTTCCCGCCCGTGCCCGCCACCGGACCGCTCCTCTACGCCGAATCCCTGGTGCAGTACGGCGTACGGGCCGTCGCGGGCGCCGATCCGGTGGGGGTGGTGTGCCCGCACCCCGGCCAGCGAGAGGACGTGCGGCGGCGCTGGGCCGGTGTGCTGCCGGGAGCGGTACGGGTGGAACCCGCCGACCCGTACGACCGGGACGCGCCCGCGACCGTCGCCGCCGCGGCCCGGCGCCTCGCGGGCGCGGGCAGCCGCTGGCTCGTACTGGACTGCGTCGGCTACACGGAATGCATGCGCGCCGCGGCCGGGCGGGCCGCCGCCGTACCGGTCCTGCTCGCGCGCACCCTGGCCGTCCGCCTGGCCGCGGAAGCCGCGTCGTCCCGCACCCCCGCCCGGTAGCGCGCGAGCCCTGCCCGGCAGACTTGCCGGGCAAGGCTCGTGCGAAAAAAAGTGGGATGAGGGGACCGTCCGTGATCGTCGTGACCGTACTGGTGGGGTTGGCGGCTGTGGCGCTCGTCGCAGCGGCGCACGGGTACGTGTGGCGGCGGCTGGTACGTGATGTCAGCGCGCCCGGCTCGGTCTGGCGGCGGGCGGGGACCGTCCTCGCCGTGCTGCTGCCGCTGCTCTCCGTCGGGGCCCTGGTCTCGGGGCGCTCCGGGGCGCCGTTCCTGGTGGAGCGGGTGCTTGCCTGGCCGGGGTTCCTGTGGCTCGCGCTGCTGCTGTACGTCCTGCTCGCGCTGCTCGTGGGTGAGGCAGTACGGCCCTTGCTGCGACGGTTCCTGGCGCGGAAGCCGGCGGTGACCACGCCCGCTGCCACTCCTGGGCCCGAGTCCGCTGTCTCTGCCGCTGGCGGGCAGCCGGTCGCCGTGACCGAGCAGCCGGTCGCCGTGACCGAGGAGACGGCCGCCGCCCCCGTCGAGACGCCCGCCGCCTCCCGGCGGCTGTTCGTCTCCCGTGTCGTCGGCGGCGCTGCCGCCACCGCCGCACTCGCCACCGTCGGGTACGGCACGTACGGCGTCATGCGCGGGCCCCGCGTCAAGCGCGTCACCGTGCCGCTCGCCAAGCTGCCCCGCAGCGCCCACGGCTTCCGTATCGCGGTCGTCAGCGACATCCACCTCGGGCCGATTCTCGGCAGGGCCCACACGCAGCGCGTGGTCGACACCATCAACTCGACCCGGCCCGATCTGATCGCGGTCGTCGGCGACTTGGTGGACGGGAGCGTCCACGACCTGGCGTCGGCGGCCGAGCCGCTGGCCCAGCTCGACGCGCCACACGGCTCGTTCTTCGTCACCGGGAACCACGAGTACTACTCGGGCGCCCACGCCTGGATCGACCACGTACGCGAACTCGGCCTGAGGCCGCTGGAGAACGAGCGCGTGGAGATCCCCGGCTTCGATCTCGCCGGGGTCAACGACATCGGCGGCGAGGCTCAGGGCGAGGGGCCCGACTTCGCGAAGGCGCTCGGCGACCGCGACCGGGCCAGGACCTCCGTACTGCTCGCGCATCAGCCCGTCGTCATCGACGACGCCGTACGGCACGGCGTCGACCTCCAGCTCTCCGGTCACACGCACGGCGGTCAGCTGTGGCCGGGCAACTACCTGGCTGAACTGGCCAATCCCACCGTCGCCGGCCTCGAACAGTACGGTGACACCCAGCTGTACGTGTCCCGGGGTGCGGGGGCCTGGGGGCCTCCGGTCCGGGTCGGGGCGCCTTCCGACATCACCATCGTGCAGCTGGCCTCCCGCCAGGCCTGATCCGCTGGCTTCCCTGTCCCCACGTATCGGCGGTTCTTTCCGGCCAACTCCGCGTGGCAGGTTTAACTGACCTGACCTTTGCCTTCGAGTGCCCGGATTCCCCTTCCGCGCGTGAAGACGGTGTGATTGTGTGTGCGCCATCACGGTCAGGGGTGGGCGTGGTAGAGGGGCACACACGATGCGGTCGATCCGCCTGCGAATTCTCATCACACTTGTCGTGCTGGCCGTCGCCGGGGTGGGCGGCTGGCAGTTACTTCCATCGGACAAGGCGCAGAACAAGGCGATCACCGTCGGGACGACGGACGTGGTCAGCTCGCTCGACCCGGCGGGAGCGTACGACGCCGGGTCCTGGGCCCTCTTCGGCAACGTGTACCAGTCACTGCTGACCTTCAAGCCCAGTTCCGTCACGCCTGTCCCGGACGCGGCGCGCGAGTGCGACTTCACGGACGATCAACTGACCACGTACAGATGCGAGTTGCGGGACAACCTCACCTTCGCCAACGGTCACGCGATGACCGGCGAGGACGTCAAGTACTCCATCGACCGAGTCCTGGCCATCAAGTCGGACGTCGGCCCAGGCCCCCTCTTCGGCACACTCGAATCCGTCGAGGCCGACGGCCTGACCGTCACCTTCCATCTCGTCTCCCGGGACGCGACGTTCCCGCTGAAGATCGCCACAGGCGCCGGTTCGATCGTCGACCACAGCAGGTACCCGGCCGACCAACTGCGCGCGGACAACGCCGTCGACGGCTCAGGGCCGTACATCCTGAAGACGTACACGGCGGGTTCGGCCGCCCACCTGGTGCCCAACCCCGCGTACCACGGCGCGATCAGCGAGACGGGCGGACCCGTGGACATCGCCTACTTCGAGCAGTCCGCGGACCTCGCGGCCGCCTGGAAGGCCAAGGAGGTCGACGTCACCCACCGCCAGCTGCCGCCCGCGCTGATCGCCGGCCTCGACTCCGGCCAGGACGACATCGTGGTCAACGAGTCCGACGGCGCCGAGATCCGCAACCTCGTCTTCAACGTGCGCGACGGCTCACCGATGGCCGACGTCGCGGTACGCAGGGCGGTCGCCGCGGTCGTCGACCGGCCGAAGATCGTCACCACCGCCTACGCCTCGACCGTCGACCCGCTCTACTCGCTGATCCCGCAGGGCATCACGTCCCACCACACCGCGTTCTTCGACGCCTATCCGAAGCCGGACCCCGAAGAGGCCGCACGACTGCTCGCGAACGCGGGGATCGAGACCCCGGTGCGCTTCACGCTCGCGCACGCCACCGGCGGCTCGGCCGCGCCCGAGGCCGACGAGCTGCGTGAACAGCTCGAATCCACCGGGCTGTTCAAGGTGAAGATCGTCGAGAAGGAGTGGCAGGACTTCCAGAAGGGTTACTCCGCAGGGGACTTCGACGCGTACACCGTCGGCTGGGTCCCCGACTTCCCCGACCCCGACAACTTCATCCAGCCGCTCATCGGCGCCAACTCGGCTCTGCACAGCGGCTACAAGAGCGCGCACGTCGACGCGTTGATCAAGTCGACCCAGCAGTACAGCGATCGCGGCATGGCCGCGGACGCCTTCACCTCCCTGCAGCGGACAGCGGCGAAGGACATACCGATCCTGCCGCTGTGGCAGAAGAAGGACTACGTGCTCAGCAGCGTGGACGTCACCGGCTCCCAGTACCTCTCCGACGGCACCGGCGTCTGGCGCCTGTGGGAACTGGCCTGGGTCTGAGAGGGCCGTGGGCCTCGCCCGCGACCGGCACCCGCGTCGCCCGTCAGGTCCTCCTGCGCGCCGCGGCCGTCTCCGCCAGTCCCGGCAGGAAGTCATTGAACAGCTCGTGCAGTTCACGCACGAGCGGCCGCAGCAGAGGGAACCGCGAGAGCGCGATGCCCCTGCTGGTCAGCCGGGCGCCGCGCTCCGCCAGCCGGCGGCTGCGCCCGCTGCCCTCCGAGCGGTCGTAGACCCAGTAGAGGACGAGCCCCATCTGCGAGAGCCACATCAGTTCGGGGAGGATGTCCGCCAACTCGTCCGGGATCTTGGCCCTGGACCCCTCAAGTACCTCCCGGTGCACGGCGATCGCCGCCTCGCGCGGCCCCTCCGACTCGGGCGAGAAGGGGCTCAGCGGTGACTCGGGATCGGCGGCGTTCTTGAAGAACTGCGCCCCGAACCGGTGGTACGGCTCCGCGATGTCGAGCCAGGCGGTCAGTACCCCGGCGAGCCGCGCCTCCAGCCCGGTCTCCCGGTCCAGTACGGTCCTGACCGCCGCCCGGTGTTCGGCGCCGATCCGGTCGTAGAAGCCCTGGACGAGATGTTCCTTGGACGAGAAGTAGTAGTACGCGTTCCCGACGGACACCCCGGCCTCCTGCGCGATGGCCCGCATCGTCGTCTTGTCGTAGCCCCGCTCCTGGAACAACCGCAGCGCGGTTTCGAGGATGAGGGTGCGGGTCTTCTCGCTCTTCGGGGCCTTGGCGTCCTTCTCGTCCTTCACGGTGTCCGAGCCTAACGGGGCGTGACGGCCGCCCCGAACGCGTCGGCGCCCGTCCCCGGCGTACGACGTGATCCGGACCGGTACCGGAGGCGCCGGAAGAGGAGCAGACTGGACCGATGGCATCCGTTTCCCTGCCCGAGGGCGCCGGCGACCGACAGCGGAACAGGAAAGCTTCCCTGGTGGGTGAGTTGTACCGGCGCGCCGGAGGGTGGATGTTCCGCGAGGCCGACCGCGGGCACATCCGCGGCGAGGCCGACCTCCCCGTGGACATGCGCCAACGCCTTTGGTTGCACAGGGAACAGGTCGCCGTCAGCCTCCGCAAACACGGCGCCGGTGTCACCGCCGCGCGCGTGATCCTCGTACTCGACGCCTCCGGCTCCATGGCCGCGCTCTACGCACGCGGTGTGGTCGCCGAAGTGGTCGAGCGGACGGCTGCCGTCGCCGCCCAACTCGACACGGGAGGTGCGATGCCGGCCTGGACCTTCGCCTCGCACCCGGCCAGGCTGCCCGACCTCACCCTCGGCCGGCTGCCCGAGTGGCTGCGGCTGCACGTACGGGCGGGACAGCTCAGCCTCCTCGGACGGCCCAGGCGGCGCCGGCGCGGACTGCACGCGGAACAGATAGACATGCGGGCCGTCGGCACACAGAACGAGGAGCAGAAAGTCATCGCCGAGGTGCGCGCCCATCTGCGTGAACACCCCGCACGGGTGCCCACCCTCGTGCTGTTCTTCTCCCACGGCGGTGTGCACCGCGACGCGGAGATCGAACGCGAACTGCGCGCGTCCGCCGGGGAGCCGGTGTTCTGGCAGTTCGTGGGGCTCGGACGGGCCGACTACGGCGTGCTGGAGCGCTTCGGCACGCTCTCCGGGCGGCGCCTCGACAACGTGGGCTTCTTCGCCGTCGACGACATCACGCGGACGTCCGACGCGGAGCTGTACGACCGGCTCCTGTCGGAGTTCTCCTCCTGGCTCACCGCGGCCCGACGCGCGGGCGTCATCGAGTGAACGCCCGCGCTCGGATCACCGGGCACCCAACGCCCCCTGCACAGGCGTCACATGGCGCTGAGCGAACGGGCGTAGCCGATCTGCCCCATCACCGTCTGGACGGCCAGAGGATGCGTGGCGGGCACCATCGTGGCGTGGTGGCGGCCGCCGCTGGTCACCGTGATCTGGACGAACCCGGTGGTCGTCTTCTCCTTCATCAGCAGGAAGAGCAGGCCGAGGAAGCAGAAGAGGAAGAAGACGACGGCGAGGACGATGGCGTACGGCGGGATCCTCTCCTCCGTACGGGACAGGTCCGTCGCGCTCCACACCGCGCCTCTGAGCGGCAGTACGCCGGCGGGCGTCACGATCGCGTCGTTCACGACCGTGATGTCACCGATCGAGACCAGCGGCATCCCGTTGCCGGGGACCGCGTGGGGGCCCGCGCCGGGGTAGCCGTACCCGGGAGCCGGGGCCGGATAGCCGTACCCGGGAACGGCGTTGGCATAGCCGTATCCAGGTGTGCCCGGCGCCCCCGGCACGCCAGGCATGCCCGGCACGGAGTCCTGCGGCTGCGCCGGACCCCACGTGTACTCCCCGTCCGCGTACGGATTCGGCTCGCTCATCTCTCTCCCCGTTCCCCGGTCATCCGGCCGGGCCGGCGCCCGTAGGGACCGATCCTGGCACAGAAAGGGCCCGCTTCCGTACGGCTTGCGTACGGAAGCGGGCCCTCCGGAGAGTCGCTGGGCGGCTCAGAAGCGACGCGTGATCAGCGCGCGCTTGACTTCCTGAATCGCCTTCGTGACCTCGATACCGCGCGGGCAGGCGTCCGTGCAGTTGAACGTCGTACGGCAACGCCACACGCCGTCCTTGTCGTTGAGGATCTCAAGACGCTGCTCGCCGGCCTCGTCACGCGAGTCGAAGATGAAACGGTGCGCGTTGACGATCGCCGCGGGGCCGAAGTACTGGCCGTCGTTCCAGAACACCGGGCACGACGACGTGCACGCCGCGCACAGGATGCACTTGGTGGTGTCGTCGAAGCGCTCGCGGTCCTCGGCGGACTGGTAGCGCTCGCGCGTCGGCTCGTTGCCGCTGGTGACGAGGAAGGGCATCACGTCGCGGTACGCCTGGAAGAACGGGTCCATGTCGACGATCAGGTCCTTGAGGACCGTCAGGCCCTTTATGGGCTCGACCAGGATCGGCTTGACCTTGCCGGTCTTCTTGTCCGGCGTGGTGATGTCCTTGATCAGCGTCTTGCACGCCAGCCGGTTCTTGCCGTTGATGCGCATCGCGTCGGAACCGCAGATGCCGTGCGCGCAGGAACGCCGGAAGGTGAGGCTGCCGTCCAGGTCCCACTTGATCTTGTGGAGACCGTCGAGCACACGCTCCTTCGGATCGATGTCGATCTCGAAGTCGTCCCACGTGGCCTCGTCGGAGACCTCGGGGTTGAAGCGCCGGATGCGGAACGTGACCGTGATGAGGTGGGAGGCCGCGGAGGCCGACTCGACCCGGTCCATGGTCTGGGTGGACATCAGTACTTACGCTCCATCGGCTGGTAGCGGGTCTGGACGACCGGCTTGTAGTCGAGACGGATGGACTCGCTGCCGTCGTCGCCGACTTCGCGGTACGCCATGGTGTGGCGCATGAAGTTCACGTCGTCCCGGGTGGGGAAGTCCTCGCGGTAGTGACCGCCGCGCGACTCCTTGCGGGCCAGCGCCGACACGGCCATCACCTCGGCCAGGTCGAGCAGGTTGCCCAGCTCGATGGCCTCCAGCAGGTCCGTGTTGAAGCGCTTGCCCTTGTCCTGGATGGACACGTTCCGGAAGCGCTCGCGCAGCTCGCCGATCTTCTCGACCGCGGTCTTGATCGTCTGCTCGGTGCGGAAGACCATGACGTTCGCGTCCATGGTCTCCTGAAGCTCCAGACGCAGCGCCGCGACCCGCTCCTTGCCCGTGGAGTTGCGCAGGTGCTCGACCAGCGACTCGACGAACTCGGCCGGGTTCTCCGGGAGTTCGATGTACTCGCTCTTCGCCGCGTACTCGGCCGCGGCGATGCCGGAACGGCGGCCGAAGACGTTGATGTCGAGCAGCGAGTTCGTACCGAGGCGGTTGGCGCCGTGCACCGAGACGCACGCGACCTCGCCGGCCGCGTAAAGCCCGGGAACCACCGTGGTGTTGTCCGCGAGGACCTCACCCTGGACGTTGGTGGGGATGCCGCCCATGGCGTAGTGCGCGGTCGGCTGGATCGGGATCGGGTCGGTGTACGGCTCGATACCGAGGTACGTACGCGCGAACTCCGTGATGTCGGGCAGCTTGGCGTCCAGCTGCTCCGGCGGCAGGTGCGTCAGGTCCAGGTAGACGTGGTCGCCCTCGGGACCGCAGCCGCGGCCCTCGCGGATCTCCGTGTAGATGGAGCGCGAGACGACGTCACGCGAGGCGAGGTCCTTCATGACGGGCGCGTACTTCTCCATGAAGCGCTCGCCGTCCTTGTTGCGCAGGATGCCGCCCTCACCGCGGGCGCCCTCCGTCAGCAGGATGCCCATGCGCCAGATGCCCGTCGGGTGGAACTGGAAGAACTCCATGTCCTCCAGCGGCAGTCCGCGCCGGTAGCAAGCGGCCTGGCCGTCACCGGTGAGGGTGTGCGCGTTGGACGTCACCTTGAAGAACTTGCCGGTGCCGCCGGACGCGTAGATGACCGACTTCGCCTGGAAGACGTGGATCTCGCCGGTGGCCAGCTCGTAGGCGACCACACCGGCGGACACCTTCACTCCGTCGACCTCGGCCATCAACTGGTCGAGGACGTAGAACTCGTTGAAGAACTCCACGCCCTCCTTGACACAGTTCTGGTAGAGCGTCTGGAGGATCATGTGGCCCGTGCGGTCCGCGGCGTAGCAGGACCGGCGGACCGGCGCCTCGCCGTGGTTACGGGAGTGACCGCCGAACCGGCGCTGGTCGATGGTGCCTTCGGGCGTCCTGTTGAACGGAAGGCCCATCTTCTCCAGGTCGAGGACCGCGTCGATGGCCTCCTTCGCCAGGATCTCGGCGGCGTCCTGGTCGACCAGGTAGTCGCCGCCCTTGATCGTGTCGAAGGTGTGCCACTCCCAGTTGTCCTCCTCCACGTTGGCGAGCGCGGCGGCCATGCCGCCCTGCGCCGCGCCCGTGTGGGAGCGGGTGGGGTAAAGCTTCGTCAGCACGGCGGTACGGCTGCGCTTGGTCGACTCGATGGCCGCGCGCATACCGGCGCCACCGGCGCCGACGATGACTGTGTCGTACTTATGGATCTTCATTGCTCTCGTCAGCCCCGGCTTTAGACGATGTTCGGGTCGAAGGTGAAGATCACCAGCGAGCCAAGAAGGATGGTGAACACCGTGGCGGTGTACAGCAGGCCCTTGAGCCACAGCCGCGTGGTCGTGCTCTCCGCGTAATCGTTGACGATCGTACGGAGGCCGTTCGCGCCGTGCAGCATGGCCAGCCACAGCATCAGCAGGTCCCAGACCTGCCAGAACGGAGACGCCCAGCGGCCGGCCACGAAGGCGAAGCCGATCTTGGAGACGCCGCCGTCGAGCACCAGCTGGATGAGCAGGTGGCCGAGGACCAGCACGACGAGGACGACGCCGGACAGCCGCATGAACAGCCAGGCGGCCATCTCGAAGTTGCCACGGGTCGACTTCGGGGTCTTGGACGTACGGCTGCGCGGCGCCTCGAGGAACGGGGCCGGGTGGTCGACGTCGAACCTGGGTGCGCCTTCGACGTCACTGACCGCCGTGGCGGAGGAGGGCGACGGGGATGCGGGGGTGGTGTCTGCGGACATCGGACTCAGCTCCCGAATACTTCGCGAAAGGCGTGCCCGAGCACGGGGTAGAGAGCACCGACCATCAGGACGAGCCAGATGCCGACCGCGGTCCACAGCATCTGCTTCTGGTAGCGGGGGCCCTTGGACCAGAAGTCCACGGCGATGACGCGCAGGCCGTTGAGCGCGTGAAAGAGAATTGCGGCCACAAGGCCGTACTCGAGCAGCGCGACGACCGGGTTCTTGTAAGTCGCCACGACGTCGTCGTAGGACTCAGGAGAAACTCGGACGAGAGCGGTGTCCAGCACGTGTACGAACAGGAAGAAGAAGATGAGGACGCCGGTGACTCGATGAGCCACCCAGGACCACATTCCTTCCCGGCCGCGGTACAGCGTTCCAGCCGGCACGGAAAAACCCCTCCGGGAGCGGTGATCGGGGCCGGCCGCCATCTTCTACTCAATCAAGCACAGTGGTGTCGGTCGCGCCCGGCCGGGTACGGTCCACCGGCCCTGGCCATCGTAGCGACGACATGTCTGTTCGTTTGCCCAGGGTCCGCAGGTGTGATCAAACAGGCAGCAAAGAGCCACGTACGGGCTATCGGAGCGCCCTTATGTCCGACCTGCGGGGGATACTGTATGCAATTCCGCGCCCGATTCCGGTTGGCGGCCGGGTCGGCGGCCGGGTCGACAGCCGGTCAGGCCGGCGATCGCCCGCGGGATCCGGCTCCGGGCCAGGCGGCGCAGCTCGTCGGCGGCAACGGAACGTTCCTTGTCGGGGTCGTGGGAGAGCCGGGTGTGGATCTCGGCCAGCACGTGGTTCAGGCAGTCCTCCGGCTGGTGGCCGTCGAAGCTGATCACGAAGGCGTGCCCGAACCTGCTCTCGTACGCGGCGTGCGCCGCGCGCAGCGCCGTCTGCGCGGCGGGCGGCGTGCCGGGGTGCGGGACCACCGGCGACTCGCGGGCGAGTGCTTCCGTCAGATCGGCGAACGACAGGTCGTAGCTCGCC
Source organism: Streptomyces sp. NPDC088725 (assembly GCF_044751305.1). Lineage (NCBI taxonomy): Bacteria > Bacillati > Actinomycetota > Actinomycetes > Kitasatosporales > Streptomycetaceae > Streptomyces > Streptomyces sp. NPDC088725. The sequence goes on along the minus strand of NZ_JBIVLO010000003.1, from coordinate 267,928 downwards.
TCGTCGGCGGCCGCGAGCAGGACGTCGAGCGTGGCGTACGGGCGGTGCCCGGCCAGCCGCTGGGCCCAGCGGCGGCTGCCGCAGCAGCTGAGCAGCGCAGCCTCCGCGGCTTCGGGTGACGCGGCGTTGAAGCGGCCGAGGCCGGGCGTGTCCAGCGTGAACTCCTCGAACGCGGCGTGTCGTCGGCGCAAGAAAGGAAAGCAGGAAGGAATGGAAGAGGCGAGGGCGGCGGGGGACGGCAACGTTACCGATCTATAGAGGGACCTGTCCGACGCTTGCTCGATTTTCACCCGGAAGGAAGAGTTTCGGATCGCGAAATGGACGTCGGCGTGGGACGTTCACCGTAGCTTCGCCTCTGTTTCGTCATATTTTCGCCGTCCATGGGAGGTTTCGAGTGAGGTGGCCATCAGAGCGCGGCCCGGGCGTGGGCAGGACCACCGCGAGCAGGAGGGCCGGAGTGCGGAACGCGGGAGCGGCGACGGCCGTCGCGCTGGTGGCGGTGACGGTCGCGGCCTGCGGAAACAGCTCGTCGAACGGCAGCGGCAACGGCTCCTCGCGCAGCGCCACGACCCCGCCTCCCGCCGCGTCCCCCGCCACACCGTCCCCGGCCCGGAGCGCTGCCTCACCGACCCCCTCGCCCACCGGCCCGCTCTCCACCGCGCCCCGGACCATCCCGTCCGTACGGACCCACGAGGCGGCACGTGGCCCCGGCTGGAAACCGACGGCCTCCGGCGGAGTCGTCATCGCCCGGGGAGCCGCCGGGGCCGGACTCGCCGACGAGGGCAAGCTGATCGCGCAGGAGCTGAAGATCCCCTACCGGGGGACCGCGGCGGCGCGCGCGGGCGATGTCGAGCTGGCCCTCGCCAAGGGCGGCGCGGCCGAGTCGTACACCCTCACCACCACGAACGGACGAGTCCGGATCGTCGGCCCCGACCAGGCGGGCGTCTTCTACGGGACCCGCACGCTCAAACAGTCCGTACGCGCCGACGGCGAGATGCCCGCGGGTGTCGTACGCGACAAGCCGGACCGTCCGCAGCGCGGGCTGAACCTGGACATGGCGCGCAAGTACTACACCGAGGGCTGGATCGAGGACCGGCTGCGCGAGATGGCCGACCTCAAGCTCAACCAGCTGGGCCTGCACTTCTCCGACGACCAGGGCTTCCGCATCCAGTCCAGGACCCACCCGGAGATCGTCTCCCGGCAGCATCTGTCGCAGGCCCAGGTACGGAAGATCCTCGCGCTCGCCGACCGGCTGCACATCGACGTGGTCCCCGAGATCGACTCCCCGGGCCACCTGGGCGCGGTGCTCGCGGCCCACCCCGAGCTGCAGCTGCGCAACGCGAACGGGGTGGTCACGCGCGGAGCGATCAACATCGGGCTGCCCGCGTCCGCGCGGCTCATCGATGAGCTGGACCGCGAATTCGCCGCGCTGTTCCCGTCCCACTACTGGCACCTCGGCGCCGACGAGTACCAGGCGCTGGTGGTCTCCGACCCCCAGGCGTCGTATCCGAAGCTGGCCGCGCTCGCCCGGCAGAAGTACGGCAGCAAGGGACGGGTGCAGGACCTGGCGACCGCCTGGACCAACGCCCGCGCGGCCGTGGTCCGTTCGGTCGGCAAGAGGCCGAAGGTCTGGAACGACGGGCTGTTCGCCGGTGGTGTCGTGGCCCCGGCCAAGGACCTCCAGGTCGAGTACTGGACGGGCCGGGAAGCCGGTGCGCGGCAGCCCGTGGCGTACCTGAAGGAAGGCCGTCAGGTGGTGAACCTGAACGACGAATACCTCTATTACGTGCTCGGGCAGCCGAACAACTTCGTCTATCCGACCGGTCAGCGGATCTACGAGCAGTGGACCCCGCTCGTCCTGCGCGGCACGAAGCCGGTGTCCGAGACCTACTCGAAGCAGATCCTCGGCGGCCGGCTCGCGGTGTGGGGCGACTTCCCGAACGCCCAGACCCAGGACGAGGTGGCGCGGGGGATCGCGATGCCGCTGCGGGCCGTGGCACAGAAGACCTGGACTCCGGGCAAACCGCCGCTGAGCTGGACCGCGTTCAAGACGCTCGGCACGCGACTGGGTGGCTGAATCCAATGAGACGGAGGCGGTGTCCGAGCCGCCTCCGTCCTCTTTGCCCGGCTGAAGTACCCCATCCACACGGTCATTTGGGATGTCCGGGTGCGGATCGGCGGCACAAGTAGTGACGTATTTCAGCCGTCCGGCGCAGTATGAGGCAGTGCTGCGTCCGTGACGGGAGACGACCATGAGTCTGGTGAAGCTGATCGCACAGTCGGATGAGCGGGGCCTCGCCGCGAGCGGGCTCGGCTGTCTCGACCGGTGTCTGCCCCTGCGGGCCGAACGGGCCGGTGTGCTGAAGCCGTTGTGGGTGGGGATCGTGCGCGGGCCGGACGGCTGGCCCGCGCGGCTGGCCACCGCGCGGAGCGCGCTGGAGACGCCGGACGGGTCGGAGGCGCCGGGCTCCGCCGTCGCGGCGGCGCTCGTACGGACGATGCTCGAATCGGCGCCGTCGGACTGGGCCGCCGGGCCGCTGCGTACCTGGGCGGACACCTGCTCCCTCGTGGCGCTGGAGATCCACCAGGAGTTCGACACGCAGGGCGCCGGTGGCGCGGGCCGCGCGGTCCCGGATGACTCCGCCGAACTGCTGGCGCGATGCCGCGAACAGGAGATCGAGACGGCCGGCGCGGCGGACGGGATACCGGGAGCCGATGGCCCGGGACCGCTCGTCACGGGCGAACTGCGCCGCCAGACAAGGATTCTGGAGATCCTGGCGGAAACGCCGGGCTCGCCGGGACTGCGCCGGGTCATGGATCTGTCGGCCGAGGGACAGCGGGTGCTGCGAGCCGTGGTCTCGCGCCGGGCACGGGCGGGAACCTGACCGATTCGTGCCCGCCTCGCGGCCCGTATCGCCGGTCCCCTGCGCCGACCGCGAGCGGGCAACCGGGCCGTTCGGAGGCCGGCGGCGGAGGAGTTCCGGGAGGACGACCGAGGCCGCCACCCCTGGCTCGGCTGACCAATAAAAGGCCTCTGACCAGTCATTTTGCCGTCTGGCCAGAGGTTCTCGCTTGCTCCTGGATCGGTCTCTATCTGGCTGTTTCTGGCTGTTTCTGAGTGCTGTTGGTCATGCGTTGGTCACGTGACCAACCCGGCGGGACAGCCCGCACGGCAGCCTCACGGTGGGAAGTCGAACCCTCCGACTCAACGGCTGTCCACGCGACCCGCACGGCCCGGGACCCCCAGCCGGGCGCCTGTCAGTCAGCGGCCTCGCTCTCCCGACTCACCGGGTTGAAGGCGAGCGTCCGCGCATCGCGACCTCCAAGTAGCGCAGCATGCAACGAAGTTGAGGTGGTGGGCGATCACGGTCTGTGGCAAGATTGCCGCGCGAGGAACCTTTCCAGAAAGCCATCATTGCGCCGTGATGTTCAAACAACTCGAAACGCCTAGAGAGCGGATTGCGATGAGCCTCGCTGAGGAGCAGGGATTCATGGTCGAGAAAAAAGAGTTGAGCGAGAATGAACTCCAGCTTATTTCTGCGGCAGGCGACGGAGATGGGATCGGTTTCTTGCCGCCTGAACCCGAGCCCGACCTTACGCCGCAGGGCGACATGGAGAACCCCGACCCCCTCTGGGTGTTCCAGCAGATAGACCATGACATGAGTGGTCAATGGAATGAATCAGGTATTTTCCCCGATTTCTTTGGGGTCGACGAGGCGGCTCCGGCGCCCGCTGAGCAGGAACCGACGCCCACTCAGCAGGAACCGGCGCCCACCGAGACGGGTGACGACACTGGCTCCAACGACAGCTGGTGGAACCCCCAGCACCTCCCCGGGGAGCTCTGAAGCGGGAGGCCGCACGTTCTTCAACGAGAAGTGCGGTGGCTGAAGCTCCGGGGTGGCGTGGGGCGTAGAGCCGCGAGGTGGCGGGCAGGGGGAGGAGGAAAGCGAGTCATGCGGGGCAGGGCGTGTGGTCATACTCACGGATACGGCTGCACCGCCACGCCGCTGATTTGGCAAACATGCCGATCAAAAGGGTCCGACTCTCCGGAGTTGGACCCTTAAGGCGTAACCGCGCAGTTCAGGTGCTGACTGCCGGATCCGATGGGCGGCCCTCAGTGCTCTCCGGAATATCTGGTCCGGTGCCGAGAGGGGATCGCGCGCTCATCGCGGAGGGTGACCGTGTCGCGTGGCCTGATGACTCGTCAGCGGGTTGTGCGAATTCGGGGCCTTTTTTGCTCACCGTTTCGACCCGAAGTATGAACTTCAAGATCCTCAGACCTTCGCGTTAATTTGCACCTGCGTACTCATGTTTAACTAATCGGAAGCCATCATTCCGCCCCTTCAGGGAGTACTCGCAGTGTCCAGTCGTCGTATGCCCAAGCCGCACGCAATCGTCCCGCCTGCGGCAGTCGTCCCGCACACGAGCGGGCAGTAAAAGGTAGCGGCTGTAATCGGGTTCGGACTTCTGGCCACTGCTATAGCAACGGCTGGAGCCATGTTCATGACGAACAATGACTCGGCGACTCCCGCGCAGAAGGGCGGAATTACATGACCCGCCCCGGAGGGTGACGGAAATACCCTGCGACTGTCGGCCGATCAGCTGAACGCACTCATAGCCGAGGCCACGAGCCGCGGAATGTCCTCGAAGGAAGCTCGCGCCTACGTGTACCGCACCCTTGGCTACACGGACCCGGGCACGGCAAAATCGGCCCCGAACCAGAACACGGAGAGGGACGCCGGTGGGCGCTCAATCTTCAACCTTGATATAGGCCATGACGGTAAAGTCCTCGATGACCTGGTCGATGAGATCCCAGGAGATATCGAGCTGCCACCGATCTATTCGCCGTTTCCCGACACGATCGGCATTCCCGCGCTCCCGCCGGGGGGATGGCCGCAGCTTCCTCCGGTTGTGGACGACCCGGCAACGGAGCCCCCGAGCCAGGACCCGGAGCCGGTCCCGGATCCAGACCCGGAGACTGCTCCCGCCCCCGACCCCGCGCCTGACCCGGAGGTCGAACCGGTCTCGGATACGCCGCCTCAGGCGCTGTAGGGCAGGAGAAAGGGTCCTTCCGTGCTGAGGCAGCAGAAGACCAGCCGGACACCGGCGCTCCTAGACGCCGGGCCGCTTCTCGATCTCCTCAGCCGGACCATCCCTGCTCGCGCGGGGAGCACGCGGCGTGCCGTCCGGAGCGGGCCACTCTGGTGGGACCATCCCTGCTCGCGCGGGGAGCACACTTCCTGACCTGCCTTTTCGCGCCCTGCGAGCGCCATCAGGAGTCAACCAGCTCCGGTCAACAATAACGGCAGCGTTGCGTCGCCGTACTGACAAGCACGTTACTTGTCGGCAGCTAGCCAGCATCTCGGCGAGCCCGGTTCCCCTGGGACGCTCCACCTCAGAGCGTCAGACACCGAGGCCGTTGTCGTCACAACGGCCACGAACGGTTGCCTGGCGTGTCGAGCCAGAGGGTGTGTGCGCCGTCTGCCTCGACCGTCAGGCCGTACCGGGCGACGTTCGGACGGCCGGCGCTCACCCAGTCGTTGAGCAGGGGCTCGCGCTCGGCCCAGAGGTCACGCGGGCCGCCGTGCTCCAGGCGTGCTGTCCGGACGTCGAGCAGCGTGATGCGAGCCCACGACGATGTGTCTGGCTCCCAGAGGCAGCGCATTTCCTGACCTTTGTCGTTCTTGAGCACGATGGTTTTGACAGTGGGGTGGATGAGGGACGGAAGGAACTGGGCCATGTCGCCCCCGAGGCCCGTGGGAAGGCTGATCTCCCGCGTGTCGCCGGTGGAGGTGAGAACGGCGTTCGTGTGCTCCTGAGATGTCGCGTTGGTGCTGTGTGTGTCCGGCCGGGCCACCATGAAGGCCGCCAGTTCGGGGAGGAAGCGGCCTTCTGCTCGGTGGTCGCGGTCAACCACCAGGCGCATGACGCCGAAGCCGAGGTTGGCAACAATGATCCCGCCGGAACGGACTTGCTCCCGCCACGAGTTCGGGATGCGGCCCACGCCACAGGTGGCCAACAGCCTGTCGTACGGCGCGCGGTGCGCGCAGCCGGCCATGCCGTCCCCGGCAAGCAGCTCAGGGGTGCAGCCCGCCAGTTCGAGGCGATCGCGCGCCGCGTTCACGAGGTCGGGGTCGATATCGACCGAAACGACATTCTCGTCGCCGAGGCGGTGAGCCAGCAGAGCGGCGTTGTATCCGGTACCGACACCGATCTCCAAGACCTGGTCGCCGTCCGCGACGTCCAGGGATTCGAGCATCGTGGCCATGAGGGAGGGACGTGTCGAGGAACTGGTGGCGACGCCGGAGGCGTCGAACTGCGTCAGCAGCGATACATCCCAGTAGGCCGCGGTGAGCCACATCGGATCAGGCTGGCCGTAGTCGTGCAAACCCCCTTTCGCTCGCACCGTGAACTTGGGCACGAACATGTGCCGGGGCACACAGGAGAACGCGTCAATCCAGCGCTGGGAACGCAAGGCCCCCGTAGCGATGAGCTGTTCCGTCATCATTCGGCGCAGCTCGTCAGGAAAAACGGCAGAAGTGGTCATGGGGTGCCTTCCAGTAGGTCAGCGAGTGCTCGGGTGATGGGGGCCCGCAGCTCAGGGATGAACCCCCACTGCCCGTTCGGATTCACGTCGACCAGGTGCCAGGTCCCCTGCTGGTTAACGAGAAAGTCCAGAGCGGCGTAACGGAGCCCGAAAGTGCCCAACAGCTCACGAACTCCGGAGGTGACTGAGCGCGGCACGTCGCAGGGTTCGTATGTGTGGCTGTCGTAGTCGGTACGAATATCTACTTGTGCGGCGTCTGACGTGCTGTGGATCTTGGCCGCGAACATCTGGCCGGCCACGACCGTCAGGCGAATCTCATATGCCTTCGGTATCCACTCCTGGAATTGGTGGGCGGTCAGGTTGACCTGATCTGTGATCTCATTGGCACGAACTTTGGTGGTCCACAGTGCGTACGGCTCACCGTCGACGCCACTGGGACCTCTCGTACCGAGGGCCTTGTACGCGGCGACCTGGGAGGGCAGCTTCGAGATGAAGGCGCGGGCCTCGGCCGGGTCGTTGGTGATCAGCGTCTCGGGGATGGTCAGCCCGCACCGAACTGCCGTTGCGAGGGCGACGGGTTTGACGCCTGCGGCAGCGTTTCGCCGGGGGTGATTCAGCCAGGTGCATTCCAGCGCGGCGAGCACGCCGCCGAGGCCCACGCGGGCCTCGGCGGCTGCCCATTCCGCGTCCGGCCCCGACAAGTCGGGGTGGAGGCGGTATTCCGACGGACGCCGGTAGTAGACGGAACGAACGTGACCGAGGTCCAAGTCCCGGTGCTCACCGCGCAACCTGCCGTCCCAGGAGCCTCGTTGGGAGCTGATTCGCGCCGTCGCGATCAAGCTCTTGGGGAAGTCTCCGGGGTCGAGCCGGTGAACGGGTACTCCGCGGTCGTTGAGTTCCGCTATCACCAGATCGGCAGTCGCATCTTTGGGGCCGGTCAGAACCAGGACAGTCATCGGTCAATCAATCCCTTCGCTCAGTCGGCCGGTCGTCAGTCCGTGTCGTTGCTCGTCTCTTCGTCGAGCTGGCTGTCCTCGGTGGTCTGGCTCACCGTCTCGAAGGCGGACTTCATCGACGGGGCGTGGATGAACGGCTCCCCGCCCGACGTAACACTGATCTGCCGCTCAGGGCAGAGGACGAGGGCGGGGATGATCTCCGAGCCCGGCCGCACGGGGACGGCCCTGGAGAGGCCGAACGGGCGGACGGGGGACGACGACAGAACCGGAGCAAGTCCCGCGCGCTCCATGAGCTGTGACGACATGGTTCTCTCCTTATTTCTGTTGGTTTTTTCAGGACCCGCCCTGGCTTCTCGACCTGTTCTGCTACACGGGGGTTGGCGAAGGAGCCAGGGCGGGGGTTCGTCCCGCCCCTGCCAGGGATGTGAAACACGCGGGGGAGCGAGGTTCAGATGCGTCTGGCAGGGGCGGAGTCTGTGTGGGCCACGTATGGCCGGGAGGAAGGTCTGCACCTGCCCCGGCCCGACCTCCCCGCCGATTACGAGGGTGCCGGGGCAGGCGGTATATCCGTTCTCTGCCGAGTGCGTGATGTCGGGGAGAACATCTCGCCAGTTCGGCCGGCAGGGAACGAAGTCGAAGAATCGCGGTTGTCGCGATGAGTGTTCAAGTAGCCTGTCGATAAACTGTGGCACTCTTTTTCATCAGCCACGGCGGCATACCGGCGAATCTCAAAATCCTGGTGCCAGGCTCGCTTGCCGCTCTCATGTCCTCTACCTGGAAAAACTCGCCGTTGACGTGAAGGAAATCACCGACGCGCACTTCGGTGGGGGACAGTTCCGTCCGGATGGCTCCGGGCGGTGTCGAAATGCGTCTCGGCAGTACGCGATGATGCATCAGGTCCTCCAGACAGCTATTACGAGCACGCTACTCAGTGACACCACACAGATCAGGTGCGCAATTTGGTGGTCGCGGTGAGTCAAGGTGAGACCACCAGGTGGCTCAGTAAACGCTCCCGCAGAAGAAAGTTGTCGAGTTGGTCAAGCGGTCGCCACTGGGCCCGCCCCGCTGTCTCCATGGAGGGAATCAGTGCTCCGGAGTGGGCGCGGAACAGGTACCGGAAGCCGAAACGCAACCGCGACTCGTCCTCGGCTGGCGACACGTCGATCACGAAAGGGCCCTCCGCGCCGGGGACCGTCCACACGTCGTAGATCCCAGCGAACTCCTCCAGCACACGAAGTGCGGTCCTGGCGAGCGAGTCGTCCTCTGGTTGAGGCGGGTCCTCAGCGAAGCCCCACCCGGCGCCGTTCCTCAGCATGAGCACTCGCGCCTGCTCATCGACCAGGAGGGCCCCGACCGTGATCAGTGGACAGCGACCGTCATGGCAACAGAGCTGCTGGCGGGAGTGGTCGAGCAGGGCATCGAACAAGGGCTTCAACCCCTGCGCTTCGCCGGGATTGTGAAAGACGTGGCCGTTTATTTCCTTCATGACATCGCTTACCGGGACTGGCATGACTGCCTCTCCCGCTCAGGTCCGAAGGCGATCAGCTCAGCCCAGACGACCTTGCCCCAGCGGCGATGGTCGGCGCCCCAGTCGGCGGCGATCTCAGAGATCACAAGCAGGCCGCGACCAGACTCTTCGTCACCCTGTGGTTCTCGGATGATCGGAGCGACACAGGACTTGTCGGAAACGAGAATGCGTACGCGACCCGCTGCCGGCAGAGTGATGCCAACGCGGATGTCCCGACTCCCACTGTGCTGCACCGCGTTGGACACCAGCTCGGACACGATCAGCCGCCCGGGGTCGACGAGGCAGCCGAAGTTCCAGGTGTGCAGGGCAGCGCCGATCAGCAGACGTGCTGGGCGGGCTGATGCCGCCGCGCACGGCAGCGTCTCGCTGTAACCGGGGGCGCCGGTTGCGCTCGGCCGAGTTACGGTCCTGGTCACGCGACCTTCCCCTCTGAAGTGGTGGAGCGCTCGGCCCCCTCGGGGAAAAGAGCCGAGTGCGCTCACCGCGCCTGTCTGGGCTCAAGGGCTGAGGCCCCGCAGCGAACCCGATGCTGGGCATCGGCTTGACGCTCGTCACGCTGGCCATAGACCCTTCAGCGCTATATGGGCGCGAGTTGTCTCCGTCGTCTAGGCTCGCAAATGAGTGGATTGCGCCCTAAACCTCTACGTCACCATCCTGACGCAGACAGTGACGCAGCCGGTATGGCGTCCCACTGTCGTGGCTCTGAAGTTTCACTGAAGTTAGATGCTGGGCGGGCTCTTGGGGCGTTGGCGCACCCGGCATCACTGTCATGCTGGGTGCATGGCAGAACTCAACGGTCGGCCGCTGGGGTTGGAGCAACTCCAGACGCTCGCGCTCACCAATTACGGTCACTTCACCAGCCTGCGAGTGGATGAGGGGCGTGTCCGCGGCCTCGCGCTTCACCTGGACAGACTCGTGCGCGACTGCCGAGTGCTGTTCGGAGTGGACTTGGACACCGAGCGTGTGCTCGGGTTGATTCGGCGGGCGGTGCCGCCCCACGGCGCTACCACGATCCGGGTGACAGTGTTCGACCCGGCCACAGACTTGGGTCGCCCAAGCGCGGCCGTGGACCCACAAATCCTCGTCACGGAGAGGGCGGCGGGAGCCCTCCCTCTGCCGGCGCTTCGCGTTCAATCAGCCACATACGCACGTGACACTCCTGAAGTGAAGAGTGTCGGGCTCTTCGGATCGCTTCGTGCGCGCCGTACGGCTCAGCTCAACGGATTTGATGATGCGTTGTTCATTGATGGCGACGGACTCATTGCGGAGGGCGGCACGTGGAACATCGGATTTTTCGATGGTGATCATGTGATCTGGCCGGATGCTGACTGTCTTGAAGGTGTGACCATGAAGCTTCTTCAGAAGGTCCACGCACACCGGGTAGGGCCGGTTACCATCGACGACCTTCCCTCGATGCAGGCAGCCTTCGCGACCAACGCCGCCATCGGATTGCGTGCCATCGCGCAGATTAACGAAAATCACCTCTCCGTTGATCACTCCATCATCGAAATACTCCGCAAGGAGTACAACGGCATCGTCGGTGACCTTATTTGAATCGATGTGCGAGTAACTAATTGGCGATAGTAAGTTTTACTTGCGCAGAAGTGGGGAGCGGGATATGGCCACGGTCGAACGTTGGACGGGGAAGGAGTCTAAAGCCCTACGAAAAGCAAAGAGGATGGGAATTGATGCTTTCGCTGAACATTTGGGCGTGAGTGAAAGGACCATCTCTACGTGGGAAAAGCGGGGTGAGGATATTTCTATTCGTGACGTTAATCAGGCGGCGTTGGACACATCGCTGAAGGTCTCCAGTCCTGATGTGCATGAGCGTTTTGTTGCTTTTGTAGGAGGGTCCGATAGTGTCCTGCCGATGTCAGGAGCAGCCTCTGGGCAAGTGTTGCGTTCACAGGAGCAAGAGCGTCATCCTGGCGACGGAAAACAGATGGCGCTGGTTGACGCTGGAGTCTTCCTGAGTGGCAAAGAAAGAAAACCCACATGGCTCCCATCCTTCTATATGGATATTTTTCCTGCTACCTGTTCCGACTACTCTCGTTTTGTAGTCGCCACCGGCCATCAAGCACCGGACAATTGGGTAAAAGGGAAGTGCCCGGACACGCTCTTCGATCACCCTGTCACCTTTGTCACCTGGCATGATGCTACTTCGTACGCCTCTTGGGCGGGCAAGGGGCTCCCTAGCTCCCAGCAGTGGGAAAAGGCTGCGAGAGGAGTGCGAGGCGACTCGCATCCGTGGGGATGTCAGGCCACGCCTGCGAAATGTAATTCACGCGAGAGTGGCCCAGGCTCCACTACTCCGGTAAGCCGTTATCACAGTGGCGTAAGCCCATATGGGGTATACGACATGTGCGGAAATGTGTGGGAGTGGTGTAATTCTCGAACCGAACCTAACCGGTACGAATTGAAGGGTGGCGCGTTTACGAGCCCCTTCTCCAGGGCCGCTCCCTCGTCTTTCAACGACGCGTCATCAACCATGCTTGATGATGACACGGGCTTTCGCTGCTGTATTTCTGAGACTGCAATGCATGCATTGTTGAAGCCGCGCGACCGCTGAGTGTATAGCCGACATCCCTCTACGAGCTGGTAGCCCGGATTGAATTGGCGGAGCCCGACCAGGTGGGTTGAGATGTCTACACCGCTCGTACGCGCACCGCCTGCCGGCCTGCGGCCGAGCCGGATCGGACTTCTCCACATTGATGTCGCGCGGGCTCGCCTGGCGGTGAATGACGTCCTGGGCGCCGAGGAAGCGCTCACGAGCGCCTTCAGGGTGGCACCTGAGATGACTGCTCCTTACTCAACGGTCGTGAAGTACTTCGGGTCCTTTCGTCATGCACCAGGGACCCGGCCCACGCTGATGACCATGGCGAAACGAGTGGGGCTGACCGACTAGCTCTGGTATGGCAATGCCTTCGACGATATCTGAGGCTCCGGCGTTTATGCGTATACCTGCTGCCGTAGACTGCTCTTCATGGCAAAGAAAGTGATTACGACGTATGTGGATGACCTCACCGAAGAGGCAAGCGAAGAGGTCAAGACGCACACCGTGCTTGTAGACGGGGCAGGCGTCGACATTGACCTGTCTCCGGACAGCTACGACAGGCTGCTTGAGGCTCTGAAGCCTTTTCTGCACGCCAAGGGCGCGCGGAAGGTGAGAGGCTCCGGTGCTGCGAGCGTTGGCAGCAGGCGTCGTCCTGTGACCTCGGGTGGAAGGGTGAACACTCCCACGATTCGTGCCTGGGCCAAGGAGAACGGCCACACCATCAACGATCGTGGCCGTGTGCCGGCGCCCGTGCGGGAAGCGTACGAGAAGGCCAACGCTTAAAAGTTCGAGGAAACCCACAAATTTTCGCCGAAGCCTCCTCCGCCAGGAGGGGGCTTCTTCTTCCTGTAAGGGCTCCGAGACCTGCAACTCTGATTTCCGGACGCCAATAATCCGAAATGTCATTCGTCTCACGCACTGTCGACATAACTCAATTGCGACTGTTAGACGAGAGGTCCGAGATTCATCGGATTCACTCGGGCTAACCGGGCATTGGCTATTCTGACCGATACGTCGTTATGGCGGTGCCCGGATCATCGTACCCGTCGACATATTCCAGGCCGTTCAGCCAGGCTGCGAGCTTCCCGACGCCGCGTTCGCATCGATACCGCACTGTCCGGTCAGTGACTCCTTGAAGGATGCCGGCCGTCTCGTCCGTCAGGTCTGCGCCGTACCGCAGGACAAGGGCTTGGCGCTCACCCGTCGTGAGCGGCGCTGTCCGCCACACGTGGCGGACAGCGGCAAGATGCGCGAAGAGGAGATCCGCGGACCGCTTGTCGACAGAGCCCTTCGGCATATCAGCGTCCGGGGCTGTCGGGCTGCGGACGCCGTACGCCGCCTCGGACGCCCAGACGGCAGTCAAGAGGTCTTCGACGAGACGTCGGCCGTAGGTCACAGGCCGCTCTCGGCCACGTGTCGGGCAGCCTCGTAGGAGACGTGATCAGACCGGTGCTTCGCGTCGGTCAGCCAGCGGTCGCGCAGCCGCTGAGGCATCCAGCGGTGCAGCATGCCGGCCAGGTCAGCGCGCGGTGGCGGTCCGTCAGGAAAAGGCTGGACCTCCCCGAGCTGTTCCGTCTTCACGACTGGCGTCTCAGCAAGGTCACCAACGATTTGGATGCGGGGGAGAACCCCGTAGAGGTTTCTGCCAATGTCCGGCATGCCACACCCGGCTACACCATGGCCCAGTACGGACAGCGCCGAGTCGAAGGTGCCCGCAAGCTGGCGGCCGGGGCGGCTCAGCGTATTGGCCTGGAGAGATTCGTGTGAAGCGCCGGGGCTGTTGGTCACGCTGTTGGTCACGGCGGTGGGTAGCGGCCCGTAACTTCGCAGGTCAGAGCGGTAGAAGATGCGAGGACGACCGAGGCCGCCACCCCCCACAGGAGAGGCCTCGGTCGTCGTCCGCCGGAGCCGCAGTGCGGCCCCGTACTCCTAACAGCGCCGGGCGTGCGTTTTCTGTCACACCGCATAACGTCAGCAAGTCGTCGCAGACTGTACAAGTCGTGGACGTGAGCCGGTGGAAGGCCGTAGCGTTCAGAGGTGCGTGGGGCAGTACGCGGCAGTGACCAGCTGCGATTTCAGGACAGGTTGTGGAAGTGCTGGGGGACGATGCGCAACTGACCGCCGCGTTGCTCGCGGCGCAGGACGGGGACGAGAACGCCTTCCGTACTGTGTACCGCGCCGTGCAGCCAAGGCTGTTGGGCTACATACGGACGCTGGTCGGCGACGCGGACGCCGAGGATGTCGCATCCGAGGCCTGGCTGCAGATCGCCCGCGACCTCAACCGTTTCAGCGGTGACGCCGACCGTTTCCGCGGCTGGGCTGCCCGAATAGCGCGCAACCGCGCCCTCGATCACATCCGGATGCGCGGCAGGCGCCCCGCGACGGGCGGGGACGAGACCGAACTGGCCGACAGGGCAGCCGAGTCCGACACCGCCGACGAGGCGATGGAGGCCCTGTCCACCGGCCGGACGATGGCCTTGATAGCCCAACTGCCGCAGGACCAGGCAGAGGCAGTGGTGCTGCGGGTAGTGGTCGGGCTCGACGCGAACAGCGCCGCGAAGACGCTGGGGAAACGTCCCGGTGCGGTGAGGACCGCCGCGCATCGCGGTCTCAAGCGGCTCGCCGAACTGGTGAGCGCGGACCTGCCGACCGCTCTCGGCGATCTCCAAGGGCTCGGGACCGGCCCTGAGAGGCCTGGGGAGACTGAGGAGCCGGCAGACTTCGAACGGCCTCGGGAGACTGGGAAGCCGGGAGGCCTCGAACGGCCTCGGGACCTCGAAGGGACCGGAGACCTTGCACCGCATGCGCGTCTTGAAAGGGCCGGAGAGCGGGCGGAGCGGGGCGAGTCGGGGGAGCACGAAGGAGCGGACGGCGACCTCCGTGGAGCAACCGCTTACCGTGCTGCGGGCGTTGCGGACCGGCCTGGCGGACCGAGCGACCGGACCACTCACGGTACGGGTCACGGCACCGCAGGTTACGGTGGCGGGATCGGCTCCGTACTCCCGCAGCGTGTCATCCGCCCGGAAGCGGCGGCCGTTACGGGTGTGACGCAATCGAGCGCACAGGCGCAGAAAGACATGTGATGGCCGACGAGCGCGACAAGTGGCTCGACAAGGCGACAGCGGAGAGACTGCTTCGTGGCGAGCCTGTCGAGGTTGCAGGCGGACATGCCAGGAGACGGGCGGAGGGGCTCGCCGGCGCTCTGCGCGGCCTGGCGCACGTCACGTACGCGAACGATACGGAAACCCCGGGCGAGGCGGCCGCGTTGACGGCGTTCCGGCGCGCCCGGGTGGCCACGGGCCCGCGCGACAAGGCCCCGGAGACGCACGCGGAGCGCGAGGCGGCCGCCGAACTGCCGGGAACCGTACGGCTCGCGCCCGTTTCGCGTGCCCTCCCCGTACCGTTCTTCCGCGGCTCGTTGGGCAGAGGGTTCGTGGCGGCCGCGGCCGCCTGCGCGCTGTGTACCGTGGCCGTCGCCGTGGGCACGGGGGTGCTGGGCAACTCCTCGTTCAGTAAGCGCGACCCATTGCCCGCGAACTCCGTTTCCCCGGTCGAGACGCTGAGTCCTGCGCCGCTCCTGTCCAGGGAGACGGGGTCCCCGCACGCGTCGGCCCCGTCTGACCCGCCATCCGCGGCGGGGACAGAGGCCGGTACGGCGACGGAGGCGGGGAGGCCACCCAGGTCCGGCCAGGGGTTCTCGGCGACGCGGGAGAGCGGCGACAACGGGGCCGGCGGTGAGGCGCCGGCCCCGGGCCGCAGACCGGACGGGCCGCCGGGCAAGTCCACGAACTGGTACCTGTCGGCTCTCGCCACCTGCCGCGACTACCGCAGCGGCGAGATCGACGCGGCGCGCAGGCGTGAGCTGGAGTCGAAGACGAAGGGACCGCAGGGGGCCGAAAGGTTCTGCGACCGGCTGCTCGGCAGGGGCGACGGCGGTGCCGGTGGGGGTGCCGGCAGAGGTGGCGTCAAGGGCGGGGACCGTGGCGAGGGCGTCACGGGCGGTGGCAAGAGCGGGGGTGTGTTGGCGCCGAGTGCGCCCGCGCACGTAGAGCCTGACGGGCACTTGTCGTTCCAGCCCCCGGAGCCGACGCCGACCGCTGCGCCGACACCGACACCCGGAGCCGGTGGTGGGGCCGCGTCCCCGCCGTCCGGGCCCCCGCCGCTCGGATTCGCGCCGACCGGAGTCCCGCAGTTCGCGCACGACGCGATCCGGGACGCGGGCCACGAGGTGACCCCGGCCGTGCACGCCGGCGTGCGCCTCGCCTCGGACACCGCGCCGTCGCGCTCCGGCCCGTCGCCACGGGGTGTGACATTTTTCGGGGGCCCGGCGCAGTAGTGAGTGAGCCGACTGGTCATCGGCGGCGCAACGAGCCGGGGTTCCCCCCGTACCTTCGGCTCGGCGCAAACGGCGCGGGCGGGATACGTTCCCCCGGTCCCGCCCGCGCCTTCACTTCTCGTCGCCGACCGCTCTCGGCCACCGGCGACGTCGTGCGCGTCACCGACGCCACACACGACGCATGGCTACTTGTAGACGACGACCTTGTCGCCCGTGCGGACCTGGTCGAAGAGCGAAGCGATCTTCTTCTCGTCCCGGACGTTCACACAGCCGTGCGAGGCTCCCGCGTAACCACGCGCCGCGAAGTCCGAGGAGTAGTGCACAGCCTGGCCGCCGCTGAAGAACATCGCGTACGGCATGGGGGAGTCGTACAGCGTCGAGACGTGGTGCCGGTTCTTCCAGAACACCGAGAACTCACCCTCGCGGGTCGGCGTGTACTCCGACCCGAAACGGACGTCCATCGCCGACTGCACCTTGCCGTCGATCATCCAGGCCAGCGTCCTGCTGGTCTTGTTGATGCACATCACCCGGCCCTTCAGGCACCGCGGGTCCGCCTTCGGCAGCGGGTTGGTCGTCGGCGGGCGCAACTCGTCCGCGGTGGGCGTCTTCGTCATCCCGAGCAGCTTCTGCCACGTGACCACGTCGGTCGTGCCGGTGCGCGGCAGCCCGCGCTTGTCCTGGAAGGACGAGACGGCGGCGGCCGTCACGGAACCGTAGAAGCCCGTGGGGTTCTGACCGAAGTGGCCGATCTGCCGCAGCCGCGCCTGGAGTTCACGGACCTGCTCGCTCTCGGCGCCGCTCGCCATCAGCGTCCTGGGCTTCGGCGCGGCCGGTGCGGGGGCCGGGGTGTACGTGGGCAGGGGCGCCGGCTCCGCGCTCTTCGTCCGCTGCGCGACGGGCTCGGCGGGCGCCTTCTTCGTCGGCGTCGGAGTGGGAGTGGGAGTCGGTGTCGGCGTTGGTGTCGGCGTACGCGACGGCTCGGCGGATGCCACGCCTGGGGTGTCGCCCGGCTTGGCGTCGAAGCTCACGGCTCTGCCGTTCGTCGGCTGCACCGTACAGCCAACGGCCGCGCCCACTACGGCCGCGGCGGCGAGCCCTCTGCGTAGGGCGGATGCGCTCAGCATCTTCGTCCCCTCTGTCTCCGGTCTCTCGCCGGTATCTCCGGCGTTCCATGGTGTGCCACCTGAGACAGTCTCCCCGCCCGCCATGGTTGCCCGACAGACCCCCGTCGCTACAGTCTGTCGTGAAGTCGTCATTACCGGTAAGTAGCCCGAGCGGCACGGCGGGTGCACACAAGGCCCGTGGGATGCGGGGCATATACGCGCCAGCGTCCCGACGGACGTGCACTGACGGGATCGCGCGTATGTGCGACACTCCGCTCCATGTTGGGTATTACCGATCTGCCGACCTACCTCGTCGGTGTCACTCTGATCGTGCTCCTGCCGGGGCCGAACTCGCTCTACGTCCTCTCGGTCGCCGCCCGGCGCGGTGTCCGTACGGGATACAAGGCGGCAGCCGGAGTGTGGTGCGGCGACAGCGTCCTGATGGCGCTCTCGGCGGCGGGCGTCGCGTCGCTGCTTCAGACCAACACGCTGCTGTTCGGCATCGTGAAGTACGCGGGCGCGGGCTACTTGACCTGGCTGGCGATCGGAATGATGCGCTCGGCGTGGGCACTGTGGCGCTCGCGCCGGGATCCCGCGAACTCAACGGATCTTGCTGAGGCGGCTGTTGAAACGACAGCCGCGGAAGAGCGCCCGTACCGGCGGGCTTTGGTCATCAGCCTGTTCAACCCGAAGGCGATCCTCTTCTTCATCTCGTTCTTCGTGCAGTTCGTCGACCCGAACTACGCCCATCCGGCGCTGTCCTTCGTCCTGTTGGGGTTCGTTGCCAACGTGATGAGCGCGCTGTACCTGACGGCTCTGATATTCGGCGGCACCAAACTCGCGGCCAACTTCCGCCGCCGCAAACGCCTTTCGGCCGGCGCCACAACGGCGGCGGGAGTGCTGTTCCTGGGCTTCGCGGTAAAGCTGTCCACGGGCGGCGCGTGAGCGGTCCGGCGCGAACTCACTCACCTCACGTCGGATGACTCATACGGGCTGCTGTAGCGGACCCGCCTGTCGGGCTGGTTCAGGCGTCAAGGCGAAGCTGAAGGCCGTGAGAACGCCGACAGAAGTGCGAGTGCGAATACGGCCACCGTGACCAGCCACGCGGTCATGCTGTCGGAGGGGTAGAGGGCAATGGCCCACCAGGTATGGGTCGCGTAGCCGTCGGGGTTGTAGGCGCGGCCGAGGATGAGGTTGATGACGAGGAGCATCAGCCCTGCTCCCGCTGCCGTGGCTTCGTTGGTGAGGCGGCGTGTGAGGAGCGCGAGAGCCAGCAGGAGCGTGACGTTGCGGGCGATGTCCATTCCGACCACCAGCCCGGCCGCGTGCGCGAGAGCCGCGGTGAGAATGACGGCACCCTGATCGAACCGGTGGACGGGCAGGACTGCTGTGGTCTCAGCTTCACGCAGTTGCCGTTCCAGGCAGTACATGACCGCGATGACGATCAAGACGGGTGTGAAGTAGGCGAGCTGGGCGCTCCCCGTGCCGCTGAACAGACTCGGGACAGGCACCTCGCTCGCCCCCATCGTCCAGCACACCACGACGAGCAGGGCGAGCGCCGCGGGGATAGCCCACCAGCGGCGCACAGCGATCGCATAGCGGTTCATGAGATGGCCTTGTCGCAGCGCTTTTGGCTCACAGCCGCCCTGGTGAACCAGTCGGCCTGTTCCTGCGCGGGAAGCCGGCGGATTTTCAGGAGTGCCGCCCAATCGGTGGGGGACAGCGCGGCCTGTACACCCTTCTCGTCCAATCCGACCACCAGGGCAGCCCAGGCGGCGGCGGGTGAGCCCGGCTGTCGGCAGTCGTTCACGCCGGCGAGCGCGGCGGTGCCGGTTACCGCCGATTCCGCCAGGTCGGCGGCGTACTGGGCAGGGTCTTGGTCACTGCCGAGTGGAAGCAGCGACCAGTACAACGGCCAGGTGCCCGGCTTGAGGGGAACCTTCGCGGAGGCAACGCGCAACTCTTGCGGGACGGCTACGCCAGCGTCCTTCAGCTGTCTGATCGGAGCCAGGGCGTCCCGCCGCAACTGTTCGGCGTAAGGCTCGTACTCCGGCGGTACACACACCCTCGGTGCTTGCCCGGTACAAGTCAGTGTCACCTCGCGGGGGTTTGAAGGGTTCTGGTAACCCCAGTCGATCACGGCAGCACGGCCTGCGGTGAAGGTGACTGCCGTCACGGCCAGGGCGATGACCACCGCCCAGGCGCGCCGGCGCATCCGGGCCAAAACCCAGAACGCGAGCGCCAGGCCCGCGACAACACCCCACGGCACCAGATAGACGGCTGGGCTGAGCACATCGGTGACGGTCGACTGCCCGTCGATGAAGCCACCCAGGTGCCGCATCCATGAATTGGACATCGCGTGCGGCATCGACAGCCACGCCCAGCAGCCAATGCCGATGACGGGGGCGGCGATACTCCTGGGCGTGATGAGCCCGAGGCACCAGCCGATGACCGACCAACCGAGGGAGAGCGCGATCAGGTGCGCTACAGCCAGCCACCCTGCCCCTCCGGGGAGCACGCCCACCGCGTGGTGGGCCACGGTGAGCGCTCCGGTGACGAGGACGAGGAGCAGGACCAAGACGGGGGTAACAGCCCTCAAGAGTTGCTGGACCGGGCCGCGTTGACCTGTGATGCTCAAAGCGCCCAGCAGACGGTGGCGGCCCGCCTCCCACGCGGCAGTCGCTGCCACGGCCGGGGCGATGACCGCGACGGCGTGGGCGGCCAGTTCGCCGGACTCGACATCGTACTTCGACGGTCCGGTGAAGATCGCGTCGTCGATGTACAGGCCTGCGTATATCAGGATGGGAAGAACCAGCCAGGGTGCGGCCGAGGCGCGGAGATTGGCCCAAGTGATCATTCGGCTGCCTCCAGGAGCGACGCGTAGGCGGCCTCCAGGCGCCGACCCGGCGCGCAGTCCGGCGCAGCGTGGCCGGCGAACTCCTCAACTGTGCCCCGGAACCTCGGTTTCCCCGATTCAAGGACCACGACCTCGTCGAAAGCTTCGTCGAGGTCGCCGATGTCGTGAGTCGAGACGATCACATGAACCTTGCCGCGCAGCGAGATCAGCAAATCGAGGAATCGGCGCCGCTGATGCGGGTCGAGTCCGACGGTCGGCTCGTCGAGAAGCAACAATTCTGCATCGTGTACGAGCGCTTGCGCGATGGCTATCCGCTGCTGCTGACCGCCGGACAGCGTCTTGACTCTGCTGTTGATTTTTTCGGTGAGGCCTACTCGTTCGATCGCCTCCGTCGCGGCGTTCCAGGCGTCCCGCTCCCGCATGCCCTTGAGCCAGCCCACATAAGCCACATGCTCTCTGCACGTCAGCCCGGGAAGGAATCCGGGACGCTGCGGCAGCCAGGAAACCTTGCTTCGATAGGCCCGCGTGTGTTTGCGGTTGGCCGGATCAAGCTCCCCATACTGGATGCGCCCCGCATGTGAAATCGAGGCGCTGGCGCCGAGGGAGAGCAGTGTGCTCTTGCCTGCGCCGTTGGGGCCGAGAAGGACGGTGTGGCCCGGCGAAAACGCCAGATCGAGCCGATCGAGGACCGGACGTGACCTGCGGCCGTAACGGAAGGTGCAGGACTGGTACTGCAGGGGCATGGGGGAAGACCTCGTGGCAGAAAGTAAGCCCCCTTGGGGGTGCGCCCGTGCGGTGCGGGCGCACCCCCAAGGGGTAGGGAAAGTGCTTAGTACGTTACGGTCAGCGACTTGACCGTGACATGCACCCCCACAAGGGCATCGTTGACAGCGAAGTAGTAGTCGCCGGAGCCGTGGTCGACCCATGTGCCGGAAGAGGTTGCCGTGCCGCTGGCGAAGCAGTTGGTGAACGACGCTCGCACGTAGGCGGGGTCCGGCCCGAGGGTGTCCTTGCGGAGAAGGACACTGACGCTCTTGTTGCTGTAGTCGTCCGAGCAGCCGGTGAACTTGATGCCGGTGGAACCGCCGCTGTCAGTCCAACGACGGGATTCGAAGCCCGGGCCGGCATTCTTCAGAGAGTGACTTCAAGTTGTCTTTCTGTGAGCAGGGAACTGAAGATGAGTTTGGTTCTCTGCGTTTCTGTTGAATCTCGCAGACAGAAATAATCGTGAAGAGAATCAATGCCCCCCTTCACGTCTCCCGGGGCGTATCTGACTTGCGATGCGGAATATGTCAAGGTGGCTGAGTCGAATCTGCCAAATGTTCCGAGTTGGCTTTCTGTCTGATTCGCCGCGCGTTCTGCCTCACGGAGGCTGTTCAACGCATTGCTTCGCTCACCTGTCAGGGCGTAAGAATGTGCTTGCTGCCCGGCGCGAGAAATGCGCGCATGCGGGGGCTGGATTCCGGAGATGCTTCCGCAGCGGCGTTCGCGAGTCTCACTGTTGGTGCGTCGTGGCCAAGATTTGCTGCCTGAACCGACATGCCGCGCAGGACGTGGAAATCGGTCATGTGGTCGCCACTGGTGCCAGCAAGCTCCAGACCTTTGCGTAGTACTCCTACGATCCGCCGTGCGCCCCCTCATCGACTGCCATCCATCCGGTCAAGTAGCACAGGATCGTGGCTGCAGACATCATCGATTTGCGGTTTTCGCTGGATGTGGTTGCCTTCACTTAGGGGGTGACCGTGTTGACCAAGCGGCGGCAATGGGTCGGGCGTAGCGGCCACCAATTCGGCATCGAGATCTGACAGTCGGTCGGTCATGGCTGGAACTGCCTGGAACTCTGGCTGGCCAATTCGCCGGTGTGGATCGGTCTTGATCGGAGTCCGTCCGGCCCATCCCGTCGGGCCGGCCAGGGGTGGTGAGAGCCGCAGAGAAAAGGCCCGCACTGAAATCGGTCCGGCGGGAGGGATCCATGTCCTGTCTTCCCAGATCGATCAGTCCTTCCACGGTGCTGCCGGATTGTTTCAACCGGTCGAGTGCCGAGGGGAAACCTGCCTCGGCGTGTGTGACCGGGCCTTTGAGTCTCCGAGTCCAAGGCCTCCACGATGAGCGGCCGGACGCTCTCCCTGGGGATGTGTCCCTTCAGCCACTGGTGGACCGACGGTTCACAGCATTTGAGTGGCGTCCCTCGCTCGGTTCCGATGCGGTTGATCGCTTGGGCGAGTTGGCGCATCTTCCACCCGCTCTCACGGAACAGCCGCTCAAGTGTCGCGTTCGGCTCCGGGGGCTTCACTGGTCCCAACCCCCGCGCAGACAGCTCCTAAAGCTCTGAAGTCCTGCCGCCGAAGCAAGCGTAGCTCTGTGCGTAGTTTTCCAGTTTCCCAGAGTGAATGGGAGACCACTGAAGGAAGCAGGGCGACCATGGATCCAAGGGCAACCGGCAGGGACGCCACGCGGCGACGGCGAAAACTTTCTCCGGCCGGTTCTCAAGTGGCCACCATGCCAATGCGACGCAGCGGTTTGCCGCCGCGGTGTCACCCGATGCCGACGCGTCTCAGCCCGAAGTCGACCTGAGTGACGCGGACGTCACGGACAAGGCGGAGTCAGTAGAGGGTGACGAGCAGAGCCCGACCATGCGGCGCGGCAGGGAACAAATGCGGCGGGAAGATCGGCTGAGGCGCCGAGGTGGTGGTTACCGGTGATAGCCAAGAATGTCAAAGTGCGGCCGGCGAATGACCTGTCAGGTGCTTTGCCTGGCTGCGGGTCTCCCGATCGGCGCGGGCGAGAGCGTGTTCGCGAAGCCGCGGCAGTCCTTGCCCGAACCCGCCACCCGGCAATCCCCCGCTACCCCATCAACCCGCATCCGCGCAGCCACTCCCAGTCCGGCCGCGGTCCGGTCCCCGGTCCCCGACGCGTCCTCGCCCGCCCATCCCACGTAGCCGTCCGGGCGGATCAGGAACAGGCCCCTGCCGTACGGGGCGTAGGCGTCCAGGTGGTGTACCCGGATTGCTTCGCCCTCCAGTGGCGGCAGTTCTGCGTCCGTCCCCACGGTCAGCAGGGTGAAGTGCGGCCCCGCAGGGCGTCGAAGATTCTTGTGCCGTCCGGGAGGGGGCCGTCCGGGTCCCGGTCGCCCGCGTGCAGGGCTCCCGCCGAGCCTGCGGACAGGGGGCCGCCCCGGTAGCCGAGGGCGAGTTGGCGGGTCGCCGTGCCGCGCTACGCCTCGCCCCGGTGGATGCGGGTCGACAGTGCGAGCATCTCCGCGGCCAGGGGCCGCCGTTCCTCCTCGTACGTGTCCAGCAGCGCCGTCCTCGCGCCGTGTCTGATCACCTGGCCGAGCTTCCAGCCCAGGTTGTACGCGTCCTGAATGCTGGTGTTCAGGCCCTGCCCGCCCGCCGGGGAGTGGAGGTGTGCCGCGTCTCCCGCCAGGAAGATCCGGCCGTCGCGGAACCGGTCCGCCAGTGCGGTTCGCGGCCGGAAGTCCGACGACCACCGCACTTCCGTGACGTCCGCCGCGGTGAGATGGGTCCGCGCCGCGACGAGTTTGCGTATCCCCGCCGCCGAGGTGTCGGGCGCCGAGCCGTCCTTGAACTGGGCGACCAGTTGGAAGTCTTCGGTCGCGGGCAGCGGGCACAGCGTCAGGAACGCGCCGTCGTCGTCCACGAAGGTGTGCCAGTTCAGCCGGTCGAGCGCGTGCGCGCGGATGCGGAGGTCCGCGACCAGCATCGGGGCGGGGTCGACGCTCTCGCCTCTCATGCCGATGCCGAGCAGGCCGCGCACCGTGCTGCGGCCGCCGTCCGTCGCGACCGCGTACCGCGCGCGGACCGTCCCGCCGGACGTCCACCGGGGCGTCTCCCCGCCGGTCTCCCCGGTCCGGCCGGTCCCGTCCGTCTCCCCGCTCCCGACGCTCTCCCCGGTCCGGCCGGTCCCGACGGTCTCCGTGGGCTCCCCGCCCGCCGTGACGGCCGACAACCGCGCCGTGACCCCCTGCTCGTCCTGCGTGATGTCCGTCAGCCTCGTGCCGAAGGTGACGCTCCCGTCCAGCTCGGTGAGCCGGGCGTACAGGATTTCCTGCGTGCGCCACTGCGGCACCAGCCAGGGGCCTCCGTACGGTTCCGCGTCAGTCGGGGCGATGTCCTCGAACACCCGCCGTTCGCCCTGCCGTTCGCCGTCCCGCCAGAGCATGGCGACCGGCGCGATGCCGCCGTGCGCCAGCATCGGCTCGATCACGCCCAGGTCGTCCAGGACCTCCAGCGTGCGGGGCTGAACGCCCTTTCCGCGTGAGCCCGGGAAGAGGCCGTCCGACTGTTCCACGACCTGTACGGAGACTCCGCGTCTCCGCAGGTCGCAGGCGAGGGCGAGGCCCGTGGGACCCGCCCCGACGATCAGGACGTCGACTGGGGTGGAGATAGAGGTGGGGATGGCGGCGGGCACGGGGCCCGGCGCGTCCTTAACGTTGTTAAGTTCCATGTCCGGAGCCTCCGACTCCGCCGCCCCGGGTTATGACGTGGAAGCCCGCTCCGCGGGGCTCGCGGCCGTCGTCGCGGGCATCGGGCAGCTGCTCCTGTGACGTCTGAGGTGCTGCGTTTTCCTGACCGACGGTGTGAGTTCACCTGCTGGCCCGGCGGGTTTCCTAACCTGTCACCTGCCCCCCACCTGTAGCGGGTGGCAGCAGACGTCCGGGAGCAGCATGACAAAGGTCCGCAGCCTATGGCCGAGACGGCGCGGCGGCAAGAACGGCGCAGCCGACACGACCGGTACGACCGGCGTGGACGACGGCGCGGGTACGAACGCCACCACCGACCAGCCCGTCGCGTCGGCACGCGCCGACGACCGGATCGAGGCGACCCACCACGCTGTCTGTCTGCGCGCCTGCGCGCGGTACGAGGCTGAGTCGGCGGCGGTAAAAGGCGACCGCAAACGAACGGAGCTGATCGAGAAGCTCCGGCATTTGCTCGATGTCCACGCACGCGAGAAGCAGGCGCTGGCGGCAGCCCACCCGGAGTCAGGCAAGTCCGGGACCGGCAAGTCCGGCAAGGGCAAGCCCGCCGGCAAGCCCGGGCCGGCCCCGCTCGGTGTCAGTGACGCGCTCTTCGACGCGCTCCTCGCCGTCGGTTCCAAGGCGCTGGAGTGCGACCGCGGCCGCGGTGGCGCGGAGTTGAAGCTCGCGCTCCTCGTCGGCAACACCGTGCTGACCGAACGCGGCAACTCCCGTGCCGGATGGCGGCTGCGGGCCAGGACGCTGGAGGCCGCGGGAGACGAGGCCGCCGCCGTCGACGCGTACGAGCGCTATCTAGGCCTCACCGCCGACGACCGGTTCGGCGTGGCACCCAAGCTCGCCGGGCTGCGGGTGGCCACCGAGCGGCAGCAGGACATGCTGACGCTGCTGGCCCGTGACTGCCCCCGGGCCGAGAACTTCGCCGCCGGTCCCGCCGCCGACGTGTGGGCCGAAGGTCTGGCCCTGCACGAACTCGGCGAGCGCGAGCAGGCGGAGCCGCGGCTCGTCGGCGCGCTCCTCGGCATGGGCCGGGCCGGACGCCCGGTGCTCGAACTGCAGGAAGCCGTCAGCCGGTACCTCGACCTGCGGATCACGGCCGCCGGCGGTGACGCCTCCGAACTGCGTGAACTCATCGGCCTCTACGCCGATCAGCGCAGGAACCGCATGCGACCGCCCGTGCTGGATCCGACCTTCGAAGAGGCCGACTGGATCGGTCTCGGCGAACTGCGCAATCTCATAGCGGGCAAGTCCATCTGCCTGGTCGCCAACTCCGCTCGCATGAACGGCAGTTCGCTGGGCGCCGAGATCGACGCGTACGACCTGGTCGTGCGCTTCAGCTCGTACCGCACCGAGGCGCAGGACACCGGTAGCCGTACCGACATCCACGCCACCAGCCATGAACACGGCTTCAATTGGGACCGTCCGGTCACCTTGCGGCTGGCCTACGGCGGGGTCTCCGAGGACTGGCGGTACTCGCTGCGCGACCGGCTGGTGCCCGGAGCGCAGAAGTACGTGGGCGACGAGACGCTGCGCTGGCCGCTGCGCCACATCGGCGGGGTGGGCTGGGACTCCTGGCCCTCCATACCGACCAGCGGTTTCAACACGCTGTGGATGCTGGACTTCCTGGACGTCAGCCCGACGCTCGACCTGATCGGCTTCGACTTCTACGAGAGCGGTGTCCACCGGCTGCCGGGGGCGATGCGGATCCCCGTCACCTCCGAGCGTGAGTACACCAGCGAGAAGGCGTGGGTCATGGAACGCGCCCAGAGCGTCACCGATATGAGGATTTCCCTGAGATGACCGCCCCCACGCTCTCCGGTGACGGAGCCGCCAACCCGCTCACCGGCAAGCGCCGTATCGCCTTCGCCGCCTTTGTCGGTGAAGGCCAACTCGACGATTTCCTCGTCTTGTTGCGCAGTCTCGCCCTCTCCAACCCGGAGCTGTGCGAGGACTTCGTCGTGCTGCACGACGGACTGACGCCCGCCGCGGTCGACCGTATCCACACGCTGCACCCGCGCACGGAACTGCGGGCCGTCGACACCGCGCGGTACGCGTCGTACGGCGCCGTCGCCCAGGCGCCCGGGGAGCACCAGCCCGGAGCGGGTTCCTGGACGGCGTACTGCTTCCTCGACGCCTTCCGGATACGCGACTACGACACCGTCATCGTCCTGGACCCCCGCATGGTGGTGCCGGGCAACCTCGGTGAGCTGCTGCGGCAGCGCGAAGGGCTCGCCGCACTGGCCCAGTTCACGGAGGGGCCCGGCGACCGGTCGGCCCGGCTCGCGGCGGGCCCGCTGGTCATCCAGCGCGCGTATCTCAACGACGCGTTCTGCGCGCGGCTCGACGCCATGGGACACAGTGGCGGCTACGCGGTGGCCGAGCAGGGCTTCGGCCTTCTCGACGCCGTGCTGGACGGCGGCTTCGTCGCGCTCAACGCCAAGCTCATCGGTACGTTCGACGCGAAGGAGAACGCGAAGACGGACGTCTCCGACGCCGAGTTCCAGGCCGCGTACGTGGAGCTGAAGGGCGCCACGCACCACGATCTGCTCGTGCACTTCGGCACCCCGCACGTGGCGCGCACCGGCGATCTGGACTGCGCGCGCAAGGTCGCCGGTGCCCACATCGCCGCGGGCGAGTACGAGGAGGCGGTGGAGCTGCTGCGCAGCGTCCACATCCCGGTGGACGCGGCCTGGCCGCACGAAGTGCTGGGCCACGCCCTGATGTCCGTCTCCCGTTACGAGGAGGCGCGCGCCCAGCTGCTGCTGGCCACCGCCGCCCCCAAGCGGGCCGCCACCGCCTTCGGCCGGCTGGCGCAGATCGCCTGGGTGCACGGCGACGACGCGCTCGCGCAGACGTACGCGATGGAAGGGCTCGCGGTCGACCCGACCCACCCCAACAGCCGCCAGATGCAACGCCGTACGCGCGCCCGGACCGAGCCCCAGGAGGGCCCGGCGGGCGAGCAGCTGGCGCACGTGGCGTATTACATGCCGGAGCAGGGCAACGCGGGTGACAAGCTGTTGCCCGAGTCCGTACGGCTGACCTTCGGCGCCGATACGGGCCCGAACCGCTGGCACTCCATCCACGCCCACCGGCTCTTCGACGAGGCCGCGCTCGAACGGGTCAACTCCCGTCGGGGGCTGGTCATCGGCGGTGGCGGACTGTTCATCCCGGACACGGCGCCCAACGGCAACAGCGGCTGGCAGTGGAACGTCCCGGACGAACTGCTGAACCGTATCGACGTGCC
The DNA here is from genome assembly GCF_044751305.1 of Streptomyces sp. NPDC088725. Classification (NCBI taxonomy): domain Bacteria; kingdom Bacillati; phylum Actinomycetota; class Actinomycetes; order Kitasatosporales; family Streptomycetaceae; genus Streptomyces; species Streptomyces sp. NPDC088725. The sequence continues at coordinate 240,308 of NZ_JBIVLO010000003.1, read as the reverse complement.
CGTCATGGTCTACGCGGTCGGCTTCAACGCCTTCGACGGCCAGTCCTACCGGCGCCGCCGCTTCGACACGGCGCTGCGCCGACTCGTCGAGCGCGCTTCGTTCTTCGGGCTCCGCAACCACGGCTCGATCGAGAAGGTCAGGGCGCTGCTGCCCGCCGAACTGCACGACAAGGTCCGCTTCCAGCCCTGCCCGACCACCGTCACACGGCAGTTGGTGGACGGCTGGACGGACCCGGACGAGCGCGAGAACACCGTCCTGATCAATGCCGCGTACGACCGGGCCGGCCTGCGCTTCGGCCATGACTACGCGCACTTCCTCGCCGAAATGGCCAAGGCGATAAGGGCGTTGGGTGCGCACGCCGAGGTGAAGTGTGTGGCGCACTCGCTCGACGACGAGAAGATCGTCGTCGATCTGCGGCGTGAGCACGGCATCTCGCTGCCGGTGATCCCGATGTACGACTTCGACAACGACGCGATCCGGGACACGTACGCCCGTACGAAGCTGGTGATCGGCATGCGCGGGCACGCGGGGATGATCCCGTTCGGCTGCGGTACGCCCATCATCAGCCTGATCTCGCACCCGAAGATGACGTACTTCCTGGCCGACATCGAGCGTCCGGAGTGGGGCGTCTCCGTCCACGACAAGGACCTCGGCGCGGTGCTCACGGAGCGGGCGCTCGGGCTGCTGAACGATCACGCGGCGGCCGTGGCCGACGTGCACGCCAGGCAGCAGGAGCTGTGGAAGGTCACGCAGGCGAACGCCGCCGACCTGCGCGCGATCCTGGGCTCCGCACAGGGGAGTTGACCGAACACGAAGGGGGGCGGGCCACTCGGTCGAGTGGTCCGCCCCCCTTCGTCGTTCACAGCACAGCCGGTCCCGGAGGACCTACCGCAGGACCGTCCGGCGCAGCTTCCTCGCCCGCCGCACCATCCGCCGCGCCGTCGCGTTGCGCGGGATCGCGGCGAGCTGCGAGGGGATCGCGCCCGGCAGTCCGAGCGCCGTCAGGCGGCGGCGCTTGAAGTAGCGCCAGGTACGGTCGTCGAGATGCGTGGAGAGGTAACGCTCCGCCGCCGGACGCAAGTTCGGGTAGATCTGCGCCTGCATCGCGAAGCCGACCGCCTCGACCAGCTCGCCCAGGTGCGCTTCCGGCTCGAACGAACCGTCGTCGTCCAGCGGCGTGAGCAGCGCGTCCACGATCGTCACCGGCACGCGGTTGCTGTTCTGGTACGGCGCGAGCCGCTCCAGCAGGATCTCGGTGCCCGTGCGGGCCACCGGGATTCCGTAGAAGGCGGACGCCGTCAACAGCGCCGTGGAGAAGCAGCCGACGACCAGGACGGGCTTCAGCCGCTTGTACAACACCTCGGCGAGCACGGGCGTGTCGAGGACCGTCAGTTCGACTCCGGCCTTCTTCGCCTCGTCCTCGAGCAGCTTCGACCACTCCGAGGGCGCGGCCGGATGCGGCTTGAACACCACGTGCTTGTGACCCAGGGCGGCGGCACCGCGCACCATCGTGGCGTGCAGTTCCTCCTCTTCGCGCTCAGTGAGGATCCCGAGCGCGGAGAGGTACTGGCCGAGGATCAGCACCGGAGGCACCGACGGCGTCGCGATGCCCTCCGCCGTGTCGGTGAGCGTGTCGAGCACGCGGCGGAACGCCTCCGTCGGCACCAGCTCGGGCTCGACGCCGAACTCCGTGAGGAGCAGCGGCTTGAGGCCGGGTACGAGGTCGAGATGGAGCAGCCGGCGCACCCGGCTGCCGATCAGCGGGGGGATCTTGGAGCGCGTGGGCCCGTAGCTCATCAGGCCGTCGGCGTACACCGTCAGCGGCGCGCCCGTGAAGATCTCGGTGATCGCGAGCGCGGGGTTGACCTGGATGGACTCGACGGCCACCTCCACGCGCGTGTCGCCGAGGCCCCAGGCGAGCCTCAAGTGGCGTTCCCACAGCGGGGTGTCGTCGGACCGGGGCGACCAGCCGCTCGGGTGGAACGGCGCGATGGTCTCGTTCCACGACACGAGGTCGTCGAACCGGTCACGCAGCTGCTCGAAGCCCGGCATCCGGTCGATGGACGGGTGCAGTTCGGGCGACGCGGAGTTGTTGCAGACGACGAGCAGGCGCCGTTCGGCCGGGCCGAAGAGCCCGGCGTCGATCGCGGCGGCCAGCGTGGCGGCTCCGTACAGCGAGGACGCGCAGAAGATCTGCGTGAGCCCCCTCGTACGGGCGGCCCCCGGGCCGGCGGTGCCAGGAGTGGCCGCGGCAGCGGGAGTTGTACGACTCTCCGACGTGTTCGACGCCATCACGCGACCGCCTTGCCGGTAGCAGCGGACCGCCGTCGCAGACGGCGCAGTCGGGTCGAGCGCTCCAGGTCCATCGAATCCAGTGCTTCCTTGAGAACGTCCTGGGGCAGTCGTTTCAGGGCGCCGGCGCTCATGGCGCGCAACTGGCGCGCCACGGACGGCTCGAACCGCTCTATCGATCCCAGATGGTGGGCAATGATCGCGCAGTACGTACGGACGGCCTTCGGCAGGAACCGGTCCGCCTCCGGGTCCTTGGCGGTCTCCTCGATGACCTCGTCGAAGGCGCGGATGAAGTCGAGCTGCCGCACGTCACCGATCTGGGTGAGCGAGGAGGCGACCCCGCGCCGGTAGAAGATCCCGAGCACGCTGAGCGCCGCGAAGCTCTCCGCCTCGCGGTGCAGCCGCCAGATCCACGGCCGGTCCTCGGCGGTCCGCAGCCCGTCCGTGAAGTGCACGAGGCCGCGTTCGACCAGCCTGCGGTGGTAGACGCCCGCCCAGGCGTACGGGTAGTCCACGGACGTCGACCGGTCGGCGGGCAGGATCACGTCACGCGGCCGCAGCACCTCGTCACGCAGGCCCACCGGAACCCGGTGGATCGTCCGCGCCTTGCCGGTGAACTGCACGTGGTCGGTGCGCACGAAGTCGACGCCGAGCCCTTCGGCCGCCTCGACCACCTGCGCGTAGTAGCCGGGGGCCACCCAGTCGTCGCCGTCGAGGAAGGTGACGAACTCACCGCGCGCGGAGTCGAGTCCGGTGTTGCGCGCGGTGGCGAGGCCGCCGTTGCGTTCATGTCTGAGGACGACCGCCCCCGGGAGTTCACGCTCCGCCCGTTCAAGGATCTCGAGGGTCCCGTCGGACGAACAATCGTCGACCAACAGGAATTCGAAGTCGTCACGCGTGTTCGCGCGCAGGCTTCTGAGGGTTTCGGGAGCGTATGTCTGCACGTTGTAGAACGGCACGACGACGGAGAGCTTGACCACGCACGTGAGGCTAGGCGGCGCCACATCCTGTCCCCTGACATTCGGAGGGATGGCGGGTGAACGAAGCGTGGCGGAACGGTTAACCCGCTCGCTCCGGGTGCGCCGCCCCCATCCGTAGATGTTCTGTTAACCCTTCGTTGCCATTGAGTTGGGCGGAGCAACGAATTGGCTTTCTAACGTCCAGGACGTGCCATCACGTAGCAGTCACGCGGTTCGGGTCGCAGTGCTCGCCGACTCGGACACCCGGTGGAAGTGGGGCGCGCTCACCGCGCGCCGCATCGTCCCCGAAGAGCGCGACATCGAGCTGAGCGGCTTCCTGCTGCGCGGGCGAGCCACGCCCACGGCCAGACAGCTTGCCGAGGTCGGCGCGGACGCCGACGCGCTGCGCGAGATGACGGGCACCGGCTTCCTGCACGCGCTGAGCGATGAAGAGCCGTACGACATTGTCGTGTTGGCCCTCGTCGGCGGAGCCGTACAGGCGATGCTGCACGGCCTCGCGGCCCTCGGTCTCGCCAAGCGCCCCGTCATCGTCACGGGGTACGTGGGTGTCGTCTACGAGAAGCTGTCCGACGGCCTGCTGCTGCGGCACGGTGCGGACGTCGTCCTCGCCAACTCCCGTCACGACGCGGCGCGTTTCCGCGCGGTGTACGAAGGTGTCGGCGCCGACGCCTCGTCGGTCACGGAGGCGGCGCTGCCCTTCCTGGGCGGCGAGCGCTACCGGCCGGAGGAGGACCGCGACACCGTGGTCTTCGCGGCGCAGCCGTCCGTCCCGGTGAGCCGTGCCGACCGTGCGTACGTACTCAGGCGCCTGATCGAGCACGCCAGGCTGCACCCGCGCCGCGAGGTGCTGCTCAAGCTGCGCAGCCAGGTGGGTGAACAGACCACGCACATCGAGGAGTTCCCCTACCAGAAGCTCGCCGAGAAGGTGCCCGGCGGTCTGCCGCCGAACTTCAAACTGGTGTACGGGAACATGGGCGAGGTCCTCGACCGTACGGACCTCCTGGTCACCGTCTCCTCGACGGCGGCCCTCGAATCCCTGCACCGGCGCATCCCGACGGCGATCCTCACCGACCTCGGAATCCGCGAACCGCTCGGCAACCACCACTTCATCGGCTCGGGCTGCCTCGCGTCCTGGGACCAGCTGGACGGCGGCAACCGGCCCAAGGCGGACGCCGTTTGGGCCGACCGGCAGGGCGTCGCCGCCGACGGTTCGTACGCCTCGGCCTTCGACCAGGCGCGCAAGCGCGTGGCCGGCCTGCTCGACCTGCACGACGAGGGCGAACTGCCCGCCATCAGCCCGTACTACACGACCACCACGGCGCCCGGATACCTGCCGGGGCTGCTCGCCCGCTACCACCTCGCGCCCGACGGCACACCGTCGTCCGCCCGCGCCGCCTCGAACGGGTCCTCCGGGGTCCGCCGCGTGGTGCGCGAGGCCGTACGCGGAGCGGCGCGCGGCGCCTACCGCCACGGCGTCCAGCGGGTGGCCCCCGTCATCCGCCGGATGGGCGAGCTGTGACCCCGCCCGCCGCGGACCAGCTGACCGCGGCCGGCCGGCAGGCCGCCGCCGCGCAGCCCACCACGCCGTCCGCCTCCGGCCGGCCCCCCACAGCGCAGCCCGCCGCCGACCGGCGGGCCGCGAACCTAGGAGCGCACGACATGACCGTCCTCGCCGTGATCCCCGCACGCGGTGGATCCAAGGGCGTCCCCGCCAAGAACCTCGCCACCGTCGGCGGCGTACCGCTGGTCGTCCGCGCGGTGCGCGCCGCCCTCGCCGCCCGTCACGTGACCGACGTCGTCGTCTCGACGGACGACGCCGCGATCGCCGACGCGGCCAGGATCGCCGGGGCCGAGGTCGTCCTGAGGCCCGCCGCGATCGCCGGTGACACCGCGACCAGCGAGGCCGCCGTGCTCCACGCGATGGACGCGCACCAGGCGATGCGCGGCGTGGTCGCGGACGTCGTCCTGCTGGTGCAGTGCACCAGCCCGTTCATCACCGCCGACGACCTCGACGGCGTGGCCTCGGCCGTCACCGAGGACGGCGCGGACACCGCGCTGACCGTCGCACCGACCCACGGCTTCATCTGGCGTCAGGAGGGCGGACAGCTCACCGACGCCGACGCGAAGCTGAACGGCTACGGCGTCAACCACGACAAGTCGAACCGGCCGCGCCGCCAGGACCGTCCCCAGGAGTTCCTGGAGACCGGCGCCGCGTACGCGATGCGCGCCGACGGCTTCCGTGAGGCGAACCACCGGTTCTTCGGCCGCACCGCCCTCGTCCCCACGGACCCCGCCCGGGTCCTGGAGATCGACGACCCGCACGACCTGGAGCGCGCCCGCGTCCTCGCGCCGCTCCTCGACCCGGCCGTCCTGCCCTCGCACGCGGACATCGACGCCGTCGTCCTCGACTTCGACGGGACCCAGACCGACGACAAGGTCCTCGTCGACGCCGAAGGACGCGAGACGGTCGCCGTCCACCGGGGCGACGGCCTCGGCATCGCCGCGCTGCGCCGCTCCGGACTCGAACTGCTCATCCTCTCCAGCGAGCAGAACCCGGTCGTCGCGGCCCGCGCCAGAAAGCTTCAGGTGCCGGTACTCCACGGCATCGACCGCAAGGACCTCGCACTCAAACAGTGGTGCGACGAGCACGGGGTCGCACCCGAGCGAGTGCTCTACGTCGGCAACGACGTGAACGATCTCCCGTGCTTCGGGCTCGTCGGCTGGCCCGTGGCCGTCGCGAGCGCCCATGACGCCGTACGCGCAGCCGCGCGTGCCGTCACCACGACCCCCGGCGGTGAGGGCGCGATCCGCGAGATCGCGGCCTGGATCCTCGGACCGGGTCTGAACACCCCCCACACGAACACCCTCGACAAGAAGTAAGGACCCACCATGACCGACTCCCGCCTGCGTACCTTCGGCACGCGTACCGCCGGACCCGGCCGCCCCGTCTACATCACGGGCGAGATCGGCATCAACCACAACGGTGAGCTGGACAACGCGCTCGCCCTGATCGACGTGGCCGCCGAAGCCGGCTGCGACGCGGTCAAGTTCCAGAAGCGCACCCCGGAGATCTGCACCCCGCGCGACCAGTGGGACATCGAGCGCGACACCCCCTGGGGCCGGATGACGTACATCGACTACCGTCACCGCGTCGAGTTCGGCGAGGACGAGTACCGCACGATCTCCGAGCACTGCAAGACCCGCGGCATCGACTGGTTCGCCTCCCCGTGGGACACCGAGGCCGTCGCGTTCCTGGAGAAGTTCGACGTCCCGGCCCACAAGGTCGCCTCCGCGTCCCTCACGGACGACGAGCTGCTGCGCGCCCTGCGCGCCACCGGCCGCACCGTCATCCTCTCGACCGGCATGTCGACGCCGAAGCAGATCCGTCACGCGGTCGAGGTCCTCGGCAGCGACAACATCCTGCTCTGCCACGCCACGTCGACGTACCCGGCCAAGGCCGAGGAGCTGAACCTGCGGGTCATCAACACCCTCCAGGCCGAGTTCCCGAACGTCCCGATCGGCTACAGCGGCCACGAGACCGGTCTCCAGACCACCCTCGCCGCCGTCGCCCTCGGCGCCACCTTCGTCGAGCGTCACATCACCCTCGACCGCGCCATGTGGGGTTCGGACCAGGCCGCGTCCGTCGAGCCGCAGGGCCTGCAGCGCCTCGTGCGCGACATCCGCACCATCGAGGCGTCCCTCGGTGACGGTGTCAAGAAGGTCTACGAGTCGGAGCTGGGCCCGATGAAGAAGCTCCGCCGCGTCGCGGGCGTCGTCGCCGAGGCCGAGACGTCCGTGCCGGCGGCGGTCTGACACTCGTGACCAGTCCCAGTGGGGCTCGCCCCCAGCACCCGCGTGTGATCGCCTTTGTGGAGAGCCCGGTCCAGCTGCTGAACGTGCTGGAGTGGGCCCGGGCGAGCGCGACCGGTGACCAGCTCACCGTCATCGTGCTCTCGCCCACCGATCCCATGTCGCGTGGCCAGCTCCGCCGGATGGCGGAGCTGGCGCGGGACGAGGGCTTCACTGTGCGCTGGCAAGAGGCGCGCGCGAGTGCGGGGGCGCCGCTGCGGACTGTGCGCCAGCTCGCACCGATGCTGCGCAGAGCGGACCGGATCGTCATAGGCGATCCGTTCTCCCGCTACGTGCAGCTGCTGCTGACGCTCGTCCACGGGAAGGCGCTGACCGTCGTGGACGACGGCACGGCGACCATGGAGTTCGTCGGGCAGCTCGCCCGGGGCGAGCGGCTGGTGCGCTGGCACCGCCGCGGCGGCGGCCGCGGTCCCCGTGAGCTGATACTCGCCCCGGTCACGGCAGCGGCGCGGCGCAGGCTCACGCCGACCGCCGCCCGCAGCGTCGAGGTCTTCACCTCGATGCCGGTGGGGGAGGTACCCGACGGCATCACCGTGACGCCCAACACCTTCGAGTGGACCCGCGCCACCTTCGGCCCGCCCTCGATCCACGAGGGCGCGGCCGACATGGTCGGCACGTCGCTGGTCGAGACGGGCGTGGTGGACGAGGACCAGTACCTCGAAGCGGTCGTGGCCCTGGCCCGTACCCACAACGCCACCCGCTACTTCGCCCACCGCCGCGAGGCCGTGGACAAGCTGCACCGGCTGCACGCGGCGACGGACCTGGAGATCGTCCGCCCCGACCTGCCGCTGGAGGTCATCGCACGCCGTGGCCCGATAGGCGCGACGGTCGTGAGCTTCCCCTCCACCGTCGTCCACACGCTTCCCCTGGCCCTCGCCGGCACGGGCGTACGAGTCGCTGTGTGCGACATCGCGCCGGAATGGCTCAGGGAATCGGCGTCCCCCCGTGCGGAGGGCTTCCTGTCGGTGGTCACCGGCACGGCCCGGGACATCCACCGCCTGCCCCGCCTCCCGGCAACGGCCTGACGGCCCGCGCCGAACCCCGGCCCGACGGTCTCCCGGCCGAACGGCCAACCGGCCCGACGGCCTGAGGACACCCGGCCCGGCCCACCGATGGACTCCACCGGTGGGCCGGGCCGCGCCTTTTGCGTGCCTCACCCGTTGGACCCGCCGTTCTTGGCCGGTATCCGTTCCCCGCGCCACGCTCCGTTCCGGGGGCCGGCGCGGCCGCGCCGTATCAGTGGATCTATGCGGATCGGTACGGATCAAGCGCCACCAGGCGTGCCGTGCTCATTTGTGGGAAGTCGACCCACATACCCCACGGAAGTGACCATTAAGCGTCCGAGTAAGGGCTGGGTGCGACTGTGTGGCTGAAATTTTATGTATCCAGCCATCGTTGATCCTTGCAGGGCCTAACGTTCGGCAGGTGAACCAGTTGACGTCCGATGAGACAGATCAAGATCTGCCCGGAGAAGCTGCGCTTCCCGGTGCGCTCCCCGACGACCTGCGTGCCGAGCTGATCGCCTTCCGGCGGGACATGCACATGCACCCCGAGCTGGGCAATCAGGAGTACCGCGCCACGGCCGCGGTCAAGCGGCGACTGGAGCGGGCCGGTCTCGAGCCCCGGGTACTGGCCTCCGGAACCGGGCTCATCTGCGACATCGGGACCTGGGACGGCGTACGCCCCATGCTGGCGCTCCGCGGCGACATGGACGCGCTGCCCATCCCGGACACCAAGACGGACGTCCCGTACCGCTCCACCGTGCCCGACCGCGCGCACGCCTGCGGACACGACGTCCACACCACGGTCGTCCTCGGCGCCGGGCTCGTTCTGGCCGATCTCGACCGGCAGGGGCTGCTGCCCCACCCCGTGCGGCTGATCTTCCAGCCCGCCGAGGAGGTGCTGCCCGGCGGCGCCGCGCTGGCCATCGAGTCCGGGGCGCTGGAAGGCGTCGGCCGGATCATCGCCCTGCACTGCGACCCCAAGGTGGAGGCCGGCAAGATCGGGCTGCGCATCGGTCCCATCACGTCCGCCTGCGACCGGCTGGAAGTCGCCCTGGACGGCCCCGGCGGGCACACCGCGCGGCCGCACCTGACCACCGACCTGGTGACCGCGCTCGCCCGCGTCGCCACCGACGTGCCGGCCGTACTGGCCCGCCGGGTCGACTCACGCTCCGGGCTGGCGCTCACGTGGGGCCGGATCACCTCGGGCCACGCCGCCAACGTCATCCCGCAGCACGGCGAACTGTCCGGAACCGTACGCTGCCTCGACCTGGTCGCCTGGCACGACGCCCCCGATCTGGTCCATGCCGCGATCGACGAGGTGGCCTCGCTCCATCACGCCAAGTCGCAGATCACCTACGTACGGGGAGTGCCGCCGGTGGTCAACGAGAAGGGCGCGACGGAACTGCTGCGGGACGCGCAGACCGCGAGACGCGGTTCGTACGCGATCGAGGACACCGAGCAGAGCCTCGGCGGCGAGGACTTCTCCTGGTACCTGGAGCAGGTTCCTGGCGCGATGGCGAGGCTCGGCGTGAAGGAACCGGGTGATATTGGTCGCTACGACCTGCATCGTGGCGATTTCGACGTGGATGAGCGTGCGATCCAGGTGGGAGTTGAACTTTTCACCGGAGCGGCACTGATGGACCGCCACCGCTTGTAATCGGCCAGTACTTTTCCCGTCACCTCCCGTTCGCGACGATCCGATAACAGCTTTCGGACAGGTCTTTGTCCGACATCTACGCGCGTTACGATCGCCGCTAAACCAGCGCCAAAAGAGGCGCTTTGGTCAGGTTGAAGGGACCACCCTCTTGCGCCGGGTAATCAAGGTCGCTGCGGCGGGATTCGCCACCGCCGCGCTCGCTCTGTCTGCCACCGCGTGTGGCAGCACATCGGCCGACAAGGCCAAGGACAGTGACGCCTCGTCCAGCTCCGCAAAGGGTGGCGTCAAGGTCGGCATCGCCTACGACGTCGGTGGTCGTGGTGACCACTCCTTCAACGACTCCGCCGCGCGCGGTGTCGACAAGGCGAGGGACGAGTTCGGTGGTGAGGTCAAGGAACTGACCGCCAAGACCACCGACACCGAGGCCGACCGCCTCGACCGTCTCTCGCAGCTCGCCGAGGCCGGGTACAACCCGGTCGTGGGCATCGGCTTCGCGTACGCCAGCTCGATGAAGCTGGCCGCGGACAAGTTCCCGCAGACCACCTTCGGCATAGTGGACTCGGTCGTCGACGCGAAGAACGTCGACAACATCGTCTTCACGGAGGAGCAGGGCTCCTACCTCGGCGGTGTGGCCGCGGCCCTCAAGACGAAGAAGGACCACGTCGGCTTCATCGGCGGCGTCGACGTCCCGCTGATCAAGAAGTTCGAAGCGGGTTACGTCCAGGGTGTCCACGACACCAACCCGAAGATCAAGGTCGACGTGCAGTACCTGTCGCACGGCTCCGACACCTCCGGTTTCGCCAGCCCCGACAAGGGCAAGGCCGCGGCTCAGGGCATGCTCGACAAGGGCGCGGACGTCATCTACACGGCGGCCGGCTCCTCCGGCTCCGGCGCCATCGAGGCCGTCCACGGCACCAAGGGTGCCTGGGCGATCGGCGTCGACTCCGACCAGTACAACCAGGCGCAGCTCGCCGCGTACAAGAGCTCGATCCTGACCTCCGTTGTGAAGAACGTCGACCTCGGCGTCTACGACCTGGTCAAGTCCGTCAAGGACGGCAAGCCGCTGGTGGGCACCAACACCTACGCGCTGTCCAAGGACGGTGTCTCGCTGACCACCAGTGGTGGTTTCATCAAGGACATCCTGCCCAAGATCGACGAAGCCAAGCAGAAGATCGTCGACGGTTCGGTCAAGGTCAAGACCACCCCGTAATCGGCTACGGCGCGCGGGGCTGAACCTGCGACGCCGGAGCGCGGGCCCGGTGGGAGGGATCTCGACCCCTCCCACCGGGCCTCACTTGGTGGTAACGATGTGTCAACTCTACGCGTGTAGGCGGGAGTTGACGCGCTAGCGTCACCGAACGCCCCCCGCCCAACGCTCCTTCCATCCGAGGTGAGTGCGCCATCAACGCGTCCAGCCCGTCCGCGGCCCCGCCCGCCGCCGCCCCTGTCGAGGCGGCTCCTGCCGTCGAACTGCGCGGCATCACCAAACGCTTCCCGGGTGTCGTCGCCAACAGCGACATCGACATCACCGTCCGCAGAGGCACCGTGCATGCCCTCTGCGGGGAGAACGGCGCCGGCAAGTCGACCCTGATGAAGATCCTCTACGGCATGCAGAAGCCGGACGAGGGCACCATCACCGTCGACGGCACGCAGGTCGCCTTCGGCAGCCCCGCGGACGCCATCGCGCGCGGCATCGGCATGGTGCACCAGCACTTCATGCTGGCCGACAACCTCACCGTCCTGGAGAACGTCGCGCTCGGCAGCGAGAAGCTGTACGGCATCGGCGCCAGGGCCCGCGCCAAGATCCAGGAGATCTCGGACGCGTACGGCCTCGGCATACGGCCCGACGTCCTCGTGGAGGAACTGGGCGTCGCCGACCGGCAGCGCGTGGAGATCCTCAAGGTCCTCTACCGCGGCGCCCGTACGCTCATCCTCGACGAGCCCACCGCGGTCCTCGTGCCGCAGGAGGTCGAAGCGCTCTTCGACAACCTGCGCGAGCTGAAGTCCGAGGGCCTGACCGTCATCTTCATCTCGCACAAGCTGGGCGAGGTGCTGTCGGTCGCCGACGCCATCACGGTCATCCGGCGCGGGACGACGGTCGGCGACGCCGATCCGCGCACCACCACGACCAAGCAGCTCGCCGAGCTGATGGTCGGCAGCGAGCTGCCCTCCCCGGAGACCCGCGAGTCGACCGTCACCGACATCCCCGCGCTCACCGTCGACAACCTGAAGCTGACCGCCACCGACACCGACGGTGTCGTACGGGACGTCCTGGCCGGCATAAGTTTCACGATCCACCGGGGCGAAGTCCTCGGGATCGCGGGCGTCGAGGGCAACGGCCAGGCCGAACTGGTCGAGGCCGTCATGGGCATGCGCGACCCGGACGGCGGTGTCATCACCCTCGGCAGCACCGACATCTCCCACGCGCCCACCCGCAAGCGGCGCGAGGCCGGTATCGGCTACATCCCCGAGGACCGTCACCGGCACGGACTGCTGCTGGAGGCCCCGCTCTGGGAGAACCGCATCCTCGGCCATGTCACCGAGGCACCCAATTCCAGGCACGGCCTGATCGACGCCAAGGGCGCCCGTCGCGACACCGAGCGGATCGTGCGCGAGTACGACGTACGCACCCCCGGCATCGAGGTCACCGCGGCGTCCCTGTCCGGCGGCAACCAGCAGAAGCTGATCGTCGGACGCGAAATGAGCCACGCGCCCAGGCTGCTGATCGCCGCGCACCCGACCCGGGGCGTGGACGTCGGCGCGCAGGCCCAGATCTGGGACCAGATCCGCGAGGCACGGCGCGAAGGTCTCGCCGTCCTGCTGATCTCCGCGGACCTGGACGAGCTGATCGGCCTGTCCGACACCCTGCGGGTGATGTACCGCGGCCGCCTGGTCGCGGACGCCGACCCCGCCACGATCACCCCCGAGGAGCTGGGCTCCGCCATGACCGGCGCGGCCAGCGGCCACCTGGAAGCCCAGGACCCGGGCACGGACGTCCCTGTCCCTGCCCCTGCCCCTGCCACGAACCTGGACGACCAGGACCCGAACCCGGAATCCCGGCCCCAGGGCGAGACGGGGGAAGAGGACCGATGAAGAAGCTCATCGCCCGCATCGACAGGGAGCGGCTGCTCCTCGCGATCGCGGCGCCCGTACTGGCGGTGATCGCCGCGCTGGTCATCACCGCGCTGATCATCCTCGCCACCGGCAAGAACCCGTTCGAAGCCTTCAACGACATGCTGTCGTACGGCTCGGCGAGCGACAGCCAGATCTACATCCTCAACAAGGCGACGACGTACTACCTCGCGGGCATCGCGGTGGCCATCGGCTTCCGGATGAACCTGTTCAACATCGGCGTCGACGGCCAGTACCGCATCGCGGCCTTCTTCGCCGCCGTCGTCGGCGGCGCGCTGAACCTGCCCGGCATCATCCAGATCCCGGTCATCATCATCGTCGCGATGCTCGTCGGAGCCATGTGGTCCGGCATCGCCGGTGTCCTCAAGACCTCACGCGGGGTCAGCGAGGTCATCTCCACGATCATGCTGAACTCCATCGCCACCGCGGTCATCGGCTACCTGATCCAGCCGGACCAACTCGGCCAGCTCGACGACGCGGGCACCCTCGTCTCCACCAAGTCGCTGCCCTCGTCCTCGTGGTTCTTCTCCATCGACACCGGCCCGGCAGGACAGCTGTGGGGCTTCATCGTCATCGCCGCTCTGGCGGGCGTGGCGTACTGGTTCATCCTCGGCCGCACCCGCTTCGGCTACGACCTGCGCGCCGTCGGCCAGTCCGAGTCCGCCGCCTCGGCGAGCGGTGTCAGCGTCAAGAAGATGATCATCACCAGCATGCTCATCTCCGGCGCCACAGCCGGTCTGATCGGCATGCCGACGCTGCTCAATGACAGCCACTCGTTCAGCAACAACTTCCCGCTGGGCGTCGGCTTCACCGGTATCGCCATCGCGCTGCTCGGCCGCAACAACCCCATCGGGATCGCGCTCGCCGCCCTCCTCTGGGGCTACCTGGAGCGCACCACCAACCACCTGGAACTCATCGGCTACGACAAGGAGATCCTCGGCGTGATCCAGGGCGTCATCGTCCTGTGCGTCGTGATCGCCTACGAACTCGTACGCCGTTACGGCCTCAAGCGCCAGCAGCAGCGGGTCGGCGCCGAACTCGCCGCGCAGGCCGCCAAGACCGAGAAGCTGGAGGTGGCGTGATGACCGCCATGACAACCAACGCCCCTCCTTCCACGGCCGCGAAGACGCCGGGCGGCAAGCCCGCCCGCCGCCGGCTCTCCGTCCCGCGGATCCTGCTGATCGTCGCGGGCGCGCTGATCCTGCTGTCGGCCGTACGGGTCCTCACCGGGTCGGAACAGCTCGACTCCGTGGGCCAGATCAGCGCCGCACTCGGCCTCGCCGTCCCGATCGGTCTCGCCGGACTCGCCGGTCTGTGGTCCGAGCGCGCCGGTGTGGTCAACATCGGCCTCGAAGGCATGATGATCCTCGGCACCTTCGGCGCCGGCTGGATCGGCTGGCAGACCAGCCCCTGGCTCGGCCTGATCGCCGGTGTCGCCTTCGGTGTGCTGGGCGGACTGCTGCACGCGGTGGTCACCGTCACCTTCGGCGTCGACCACATCGTCTCCGGTGTGGCGATCAACCTGCTCGCGCTCGGTGTCACGCAGTACCTCGCCAAGCTCTTCTTCAACTCCGGTGAGGCGCTGGCCAAGGGCGGCAACCCCAAGCAGTCGCCACCGGTCGGTTCCATCCCGGACGTGACCGTCCCGGGGCTCTCCGACGGGCTGAAGACGCTGGCCGGCCACCACTGGTTCCTGATCTCGGACCTCGCGGGCATCGTCGGCGGCCTGGTCACCAACGTCTCCGTGCTGACGCTCTTCGCGGTGGTCCTGTTCATCGCCACCTGGTGGATCCTGTGGCGCACGCCGTTCGGGCTGCGGCTGCGTTCCGCCGGTGAGAACCCGATCGCCGCCGAGTCGCTCGGTGTCAACGTCTACTCGTACAAGTACATGGCGGTCGCCATCTCCGGCGGTCTCGCGGGACTCGGCGGCGCGTTCCTCGCCACCGTCCCCTCGCACGTCTACCTGGAGAACCAGACCGGCGGCCGCGGTTACATCGGTCTCGCCGCGATGATCTTCGGCAACTGGCGTCCGGGCGGACTCGCCATGGGCGCGGGCCTGTTCGGCTTCTCCGACGCGCTCCAGCTGCGCAACGGCGGCGACACCGTGCACGCCCTGCTGCTGATGCTGGTGGTCCTGCTGGTGCTGCTCGCCGCGTGGAAGGCGTACCGCAGGGCGAAGGTCCAGGCCCTGGCGAGCGCGGCCGTGGCGGCGCTCATCCTCGTCTGGTACCTGGTGACGGACACCGTGCCCGAGGACTTCGTCGGCGCGACGCCGTACGTCGTCACCCTGCTCGTTCTGTCACTGTCCGCGCAGCGCCTGCGGATGCCCAAGGCGGACGGCATGCGCTACCGCAAGGGACAGGGCAAGTGACGGGCACCGCGGAGTCCGCCGCCGTCGACTGGGAAGCCCTGCGGGCCGCGGCACGGGACGCCATGTCCCGTGCGTACGCCCCGTATTCGGGCTACCCGGTCGGCGCGGCGGCGCTCGTCGACGACGGCCGTACGGTCACCGGATGCAACGTCGAGAACGCCTCGTACGGCATCGGCCTGTGCGCGGAATGCGGCCTCGTCTCCGCGCTCACCCTGGGCGGCGGTGGCCGGCTCACCCACTTCACCTGCGTCGACGGCGCGGGCGACGTGCTCGTGCCGTGCGGCCGCTGCCGGCAGCTGCTGTACGAATTCGGCGGCCCCGCACTGGTGCTGGAGACCCCGGACGGGCTCCGCACGCTGGACGAGATGCTGCCGCAGGCGTTCGGCCCCCAGCACCTCAACTGACCGCCGGATCCACGGAATCACCGGACCACCGAACCACCACAGCAGAAGCACTGGAAGGACCGTCATGGACGTCATCTCCGTCATCCGCACCAAGCGGGACCGGGGCGAACTGAGCCCGGAGCAGATCGACTGGGTGATCGACGCCTACACGCGCGGCGAGGTCGCCGACGAACAGATGTCGGCGCTGGCGATGGCGATCCTGCTCAACGGCATGAACCGTACGGAGATCGCCCGCTGGACCGCCGCGATGATCGCGTCCGGCGAGCGCATGGACTTCTCCGCCCTGTCGCGCCCCACGGCCGACAAGCACTCCACGGGCGGTGTCGGCGACAAGATCACCCTGCCGCTCGCCCCGCTGGTGGCGGCCTGCGGAGCGGCCGTACCGCAGCTCAGCGGCCGCGGCCTCGGCCACACCGGCGGCACGCTCGACAAGCTGGAGTCCATCCCCGGCTGGCGGGCGGCGCTCTCCAACGCGGAGATGCTGAACGTCCTGGACACCACGGGCGCGGTGATCTGCGCGGCGGGCGACGGCCTGGCCCCGGCCGACAAGAAGCTGTACGCGCTGCGCGATGTCACCGGCACGGTCGAGGCGATTCCGCTGATCGCCTCCTCGATCATGTCGAAGAAGATCGCCGAGGGCACGGGCTCGCTCGTGCTCGACGTCAAGGTCGGCTCGGGCGCCTTCATGAAGACCATCGAGGACGCCCGCGAACTGGCGGCGACGATGGTCGGCCTCGGCAACGACCACGGCGTACGCACGGTCGCCCTGCTCACCGACATGGCCACCCCGCTCGGCCTGACGGCGGGCAACGCCCTGGAGGTACGCGAGTCCGTCGAGGTCCTGGCGGGCGGCGGCCCCGCGGACGTCGTGGAGCTGACCCTCGCGCTGGCGCGGGAGATGCTCGACGCGGCCGGTCTGAAGGACGCGGACCCGGAGAAGGCGCTGGCCGACGGCTCGGCGATGGACGTCTGGCGGCGCATGATCGCGGCGCAGGGCGGCGACCCGGACGCGGCGCTCCCGGTCGCCCGCGAGCAGCAGGTGATCACCGCCCCGGCCTCGGGTGTCCTCACCCGCCTGGACGCGTACGACATCGGCGTGGCCGCCTGGCGCCTGGGCGCGGGCCGCGCCCGCAAGGAGGACCCGGTCCAGGCGGGCGCGGGCGTCGAACTCCACGCCAAGCCGGGCGACACGGTCAGGGCGGGCGAGCCGCTGCTCACCCTGCACACGGACACCCCGGAGAAGTTCGACTACGCCCGCCAGTCCCTGGCCACGGCGTACGACATCGCGGCGGCGGGCACCCCGGAGTCCGCGTACCGGGCGACCCCGGTGGTGCGGGAACGTATCGCCTGATCGAGGCCGTCACACGCGCCTGTCGGAGCGGGACCGGTGGATGGCCGCCGGTCCCGTTTTCCGTTCAGCCGGTGGACGCGGGCCCGGCGTCCGCGCCGCCGCTTGCGTCCGCGCTCGTGTCCGCGCCCACGCTCGCCAGGAGCTTCGGCAGGTCGCGCATCGTGCCGAAGACCACCGTGCCGGGGCCTTCGAGCCGGTGCGCGGCCGTCAGGCCGCCGGCGTAACCGAAGGAGCGCATGCCTGCGGCGCGGGCCGCCCGCACGCCGTGCGGGCTGTCCTCCACGACCACACAACGCGCCGGGTCCGCGCCCATCGTCCGGGCCGCGTGCAGGAACAGGTCGGGCGCCGGCTTGCCCCGGGCCACGTCCGAGGCGCAGAAGACGCGGCCCGCGAAACGGTCGTAGAGGCCCGTGGTGGTCAGGTTCTGCCGTATGCCCGCGTGGTTGTTGTTCGACGCGAGGCAGAAAGGTGTGGCGAGGGCCTCCAGGACGTCGGCTATGCCGTCGACGGCGGTCAGTTCGGCCGCGAACGCCTCTTCGTAGAAGTGCTCGTACGGGCGGTGCCAGTCCCGTTCCAGCGGGCGGCCGAGGCGTTCCTCGACCTGCCGGTGGAAGTCCTCCGCCGAGCAGCCGACGAACAGCTCGATCATCTCCGCATCGGTGAAACGACAGCCCATCGCCTCGAACACCCGCGCGTTCACCCGCACGGCTATGCGTTCGCTGTCCACGAGGACGCCGTCACAGTCGAAGATGACCAACTCGACCGGGGGCGCGGATTCCTGGGCCATCCCCGCAGCGTACGGGCTGTGCCCGGACGGATGCGATGAGTTTCGGACGTGAGCGCGGTCTCAGTGGGCGTGGATCCCGTGCGACCGATCGTCCTCGTCCTCACGGGCCGGCTGACCTCCGCCGACGTGCCCGGACTGTGCGACGCGCTGACGGCGCGACTTGCCGCGGAAGCAGGGGACGGAAGCTTCGGCGGGCGCGAGGTGATCTGCGAGGTCGGCGGGCTCGTCCGCCCCGGCCTGGCGGCCGTCGACGCGCTGGCCAGGATGCAGCTCACCGCCCGCGGGCACGGATACCGGATCCGGCTGAGAGGAGCAGATCAGGAGCTGCGGCTGATGCTGGAACTGGCCGGTCTGCCCTGGCTCGCAGCTGACGGTCCCTGACCTGGGGCCTGTCTGACACATCCCGCCTGGCTGGCGACGCCCGACACGCACACTGGCCGCGTTGCCGAAGTCGCCCGAGTACGTCCGGGCCATCGACGGCGCCGACCCTCCGCCTGGCGATCGCACGCACCGGACGCCACGAGCCCCGCCCTTCGGGCGGACGGCGCTGCGCACGCCCTCGCGCTCACGCCTTTTCGAGGCGCGGCGGCAGACCGAACATCGGGAACCAGCGCTCCGTGTCCAGGAAGGAGTTGATGCCCGATACCCGCCCCTCGGTGATCTCGACGACCATCAGCGCCCACGGCACATGCCCGTCGCCGTCCTCGCTCCGGTGGTAGTGCGCGAACGCCGGAGTGCCGTTGGCGACCGTCGGGACGAGCCGTGAGCCACGGCAGACGGAGCCGACGCCCAGCATCCAGCCCACGATGTCCGCGTGGCCCTGGAGCCACAGGCCGTACGGCGGCATGGACAGCGTGGCGTCCTCATGGAGCAGCGCCGTCAGCGCCTGCATGTCGTAGCCCTCGAAGGCCGTCACATACCGGTCCAACAGCTTCTTCTGCTCCTCGTCCAGCGGCTCCGCCAGGTCCGTCCCGGCGGGCTCGCACTCCGCCAGCGTCGCCCGCGCACGCTGGAGCGCGCTGTTGACGGAGGCGACCGTCGTGTCCAGCAGCTCGGCGACCTCGCTCGCCTTCCAGGCCAGCACCTCGCGCAGGATCAGCACCGCCCGCTGTTTCGGCGGCAGCCGCTGGAGCGCCGTCATGAAGGCGAGCCGGATCGTCTCGCGCTCCACCGCGGCCTCGGCCGGGTCGGCCACCGACGGCAGCACCCGGCCGTCCGGCACCGGCTCCAGCCAGGTGGCCTCGGGGAGGGCGCTGAGCTGCGCCTGAGCCACCGGCGTCGCCTCGGACAGGTCCATCGGACGGGCCCGGCGGTTGCCGGCGTGCAGCATGTCCAGGCAGACGTTCGTGGCGATGCGGTAGAGCCACGACCGCAGCGAGGAGCGGCCCTCGAACTTCGCCAGGCCCCGCCACGCGCGCACCATCGTGTCCTGCACGGCGTCCTCGGCCTCGAAGGAGGAGCCCAGCATGCGGTAGCAGTAGCCGGTCAGCTCCGTCCGGTATTTCTCCAGCCGGAAGTCCGGATCCTCTGCCGTCGTCGCCAGATCACTCATCAGGTCACCCCTGTCGCCACCGCGGAACCGGTCGGTCCTCCGGAAGCTATCGCGGCCCACTGACAATGGGGCCGGGCGCCCGGTCCGCCACGTCGGCCGACCGCGACTGCCGCGCGACTACCGGGCGGCGAGTGGCCGCCGCCCCCGTCGCTCGGCGCGCGCCGCGTGCGACCCGTACAGCGTGATCGACACGACGCCGAGGCCGGCGATCAGCCCCAGCAGGACCGTCGCTTCCCATCCTCCCGCGTGGAACGCGATGGCGCCCAGCGCGCCGCCCGCGCTGCTGCCCGCGTAGTACGCCGACTGGTAGAGCGCCGACGCCTGCGCGCGGCCGGTCCTGGCCGTACGGCTCACCGACGAGGACGCGACCGCGTGACCGGCGAAGAAGCCCGCCGTGATCAGGACCAGACCGAGCAGGACGAGGGCCAGTGTGTCCGACAGGGACAGCAGCAGGCCGGCCGTGGTCGTGCTCACCGCCAGATACAGCGCGCCGCGCCGGCCGAGCCGTGCGACGAGCCCGCCGGCCGCCGCGGAGGAGACCGTACCGACCAGATAGACCACGAAGACCGAGCCCACGACACCCTGCGGAAGGCTGAACGGCTCGGCCACCAGCCGGTACCCGATCACCGTGTACACCGCGCCGAACACCGTCATGAACAGCGCGCCGATCCCGTACAGGCGCAGCAGCAGCGGGTCGGACAGATGGCCCCTGACCGTCGTCGCCAGGCCCCGGAAACTCAGCGCCCCGGGCGTGAAGTTCCGCGCGGGCGGGAGCAGCGCGCGGAAGACCGCCGCGCACACCACCGCCAGCATTCCGACGGCCAGCAGTGCCGCGCGCCAGCCCCACAGCTGGGCGACCCAGCCGGTGAGGATACGGCCGCTCATGCCGCCGATGCTGTTGCCCGCGACGAACAGACCGATCGCGGTGACCAGCGCCTTCGGCTGCACCTCCTCGGCGAGGAACGCCATCGCCGACGCCGGGAGCCCGGCGAGCGCCGCGCCCTGCACGGCGCGCAGCGCCACCAGTATCTCCAGGTTCGGCGCGAACGGCACCACGAGACCGACCACCACGGCGATCAGCAGCGCGGACGTCATCAACGTACGCCGCCCGAACCGCTCGGACAGCGCGCTCAGCGGCAGCACGAAGAGGGCCAGTGCGCCCGTCGCCGCCGACACCGTCCAGCTGGCCTGGCTCGCCGTGACCCCGAGGCCGGTGGAGACGGCGGGCAGCAGGGCCTGGGTGGAGTAGAGGAGCGCGAAGGTCGCGACTCCGGCGGCGAAGAGCGCGAAGCTCATCCGGCGGTAACCGGGGCGGCCGGGGGAGAGGAGCGACGGGGAGGACATCGGGGACGGCGAAGGAGAGGGTGCGGCGGAGGCACCCGGAGTGGCGGGCGCCTCGGTACTGACGGAAGTCATACGACGAACGTAGGGACCCCGTTTTCATGCGTCCAATGCATGGAATGGCCATAATCGTTCCCATGGTGCATGAACAGAGGTCAGAGGATCGGCCGTCACGGAAAAGTGACGTAGACGACTTCCCGCTGGACCCCGAGTCCTGGCCGGCCGTCCTGGCCCCGCGCCTCGCGCACTTCGCCGGAGTGGCCCGTCACGAGCACGTGACACGGGCCGCGCTGGACATGGACGTCCCGCAGTCCACGCTGTCCCGCGCCATGGTCAGGCTCGAACAGGACCTGGGTGTCGCACTGTTCGCCCGCAAGGGCCGTACGGTCTCGCTCACTCCCGCCGGGCGTACGTTCCTCATCTCGGTCGAACGGGCCCTCGCCGAGGTGGAAAGGGCCGCCGAGTCCGTACGGGCGGACGCCGACCCGGCCTCGGGCAAGGTCGCGTTCGGCTTTCTGCACACCATGGGCTCGGAGACCGTACCGGCGCTGATCCGGGGCTTCCGCGCCGACCACCCGCGCGTCCGGTTCCAGCTCGTGCAGAACTACGGCGAGGCGATGCTCGAACGGCTGCGCGCGGGCGAACTCGACCTCTGCCTGACCTCGCCGGTGCCCGACGCGCCCGATCTCGTCGCCCGAAGGGTCGACGAGCAGCGGCTGCGGCTCGTCGTCCCCGACGACCACCGCCTCGCGGGCCGCAAACGGGTACGCCTCGCCGAGGCCGCCGACGAATCCTTCGTCACCCTCGAACCGGGCTACGGGCTGCGCCGCATCACCGACGACCTGTGTGCCCAGGCGGGCTTCAGGCCGCGTGTCGCCTTCGAGGGCGAGGAGGCGGAGACGCTTCGCGGCCTGGTCGCCGCGGGCCTGGGCGTCGCACTGCTGCCGCCACCGGCCGTGGCGCGTCCGGGAGTTGTCGAACTGACCGTCACCGCGCCGCGTGCCGTCCGCGAGATCGGCCTGGCCTGGCTGGACGGCCACCCCGACACCCCGCCGGTCGCGGCCTTCAAACGCTTCCTGCTGTCCCGCAGGGGCCAACTCCTGCCGGACTGAGGGGCTTTCGCGACCCATTACCGCAGCGACCGCCCGAAACCCGCGGCCAGCGGCATCCGCAGCCCCAGCGGCGGCGGCGCGGCCAGCGCGTCGGCGACCGGGCGCGAGTACGACCGGGGGAGCAGCGCGCCGAGGACGAAGTCCGTTGCCAGCGCGACTATTTCGCTGTGGTGCTGACGCAGCGCGTGACCGTCGGAGTGCACTTCGAAGCGGCAGGTGTCGCGGTTGATCTTCTTGGCGCGTTCGGCCAGCCGGTAGGAGAGTTCCGGATCGGTGCGCGCGTCATTGGTGCCGTGCGCGATCAGCACCTGGCGTCCGGTCAGCTGCTTCACCGGCTCGGGAGCGCGCGCGATGTCGTCCTCCGGCAGCCAGGGGGCCAGCGCGAGAACGGAGTTGACGGCGCTGTGCCCGGCCGCGCGCAGCGCCGCCCGGCCGCCCATCCCGTACCCGACGAGACACACCGGCACATCGCCGTAGCGCCTCCCGACCTCCTCCGCCGCCCATTCGGCGTCGGCGGCCGGCCGCGCTTCCGTGCCGTTCCAGCCCCGGCCCCGGTAGCGGACGATGTGGACGGCGAGCCCCTCCGGAGCCCCGGCTCTGGCCAGCGACCGCGCGAGGGGCCGCACGGCGAGGCCCGCGAGCCGCGAGGGGCCGCGACCGGACACCGGCCGGCCCGTGGGCAGTACGAGAACCACACCGCCGATCGCGGATCCGGCGGCCGGTGAGGCCACCGCCCGCCCCAACCCGGCCTTCGCCTCCATGCTTTCCCCGCGCGCCGCCCCGGCCCGGCCCGCCGCGCTGTCGCGCGGCCCGGGAACTGATTCCTGTCCCATGGTGGAACAGTCTCAGAAATACAGGTGTACCCGACCCATCCGCGCGATCACTGTTACGTATCGACACCGGACGATCTACGCGCGTAGGAGTTACAGTACGCAGATGACGAGCCAGACCTACCGTCCGCCCACCGCCGATCAGATCCGCCGCGCGCCCAAGGTCGTTCTCCACGACCATCTGGACGGCGGGCTGCGCCCGGGCACGATCATCGACATCGCCCGGGAGACAGGCTACGAAGGACTCCCCGAGCACGATTCGGACAAGCTCGGCGTCTGGTTCCGCGAGGCGGCGGACTCCGGTTCGCTGGAGCGCTACCTGGAGACGTTCGCGCACACCTGCGCCGTCATGCAGACCCGGGACGCGCTCTTCAGGGTCGCGGCGGAGTGCGCGGAGGACCTGGCACAGGACGGCGTCGTGTACGCCGAGGTGCGGTACGCCCCCGAACAGCACCTGGAGAAGGGGCTCACCCTCGAAGAGGTCGTCGAGGCCGTCAACGAGGGCTTCCGTGAAGGCGAGCGGCGGGCGCGCGAGAGCGGTCACCGTATCCGCGTCGGCGCGCTGCTCACCGCCATGCGGCATGCGGCGCGCTCGCTGGAGATCGCTGAACTCGCCAACAGGTATCGCGACTTGGGCGTTGTCGGATTCGACATCGCGGGCGCGGAGGCCGGCTTCCCGCCCACCCGCCACCTCGACGCCTTCGAATACCTCAAGCGCGAGAACAACCACTTCACCATTCACGCGGGCGAGGCGTTCGGGCTGCCGTCGATCTGGCAGGCGCTCCAGTGGTGCGGCGCCGACCGGCTCGGCCACGGCGTGCGGATCATCGACGACATCACGGTGGCCGAGGACGGCTCGGTCACGCTGGGCCCGCTCGCCGCGTACGTACGGGACAAGCGCATCCCGCTGGAGCTGTGCCCCAGCTCCAACCTCCAGACCGGTGCGGCCGCCTCGTACGGAGAGCACCCCATCGGGCTGCTGCGTAAACTGCATTTCCGGGCCACCGTGAATACGGATAACCGTTTGATGAGCGGTACGAGCATGAGCCGTGAATTCGAGCTGCTGGTCGACGCGTTCGGCTACTCGCTCGACGACATGGCCTGGTTCACAGTCAATGCTATGAAATCAGCATTCATTCCTTTCGATGAACGACTCGCCATGATCAATGATGTGATCAAGCCGGGGTATGCAGAGCTGAAGTCCGAATGGCTGTTCAAGCAGACGTCTGTGACCAGCGAAAGTCGCATCTGAATCAGTCCATCACATATATCGGAAAGCCGTGGGAAACGCCTCTTCCTTCGGCTTTCCGGTATTTGCGGAGAGGAGCCTGGATGGCTAACTTGCGGAGTCGCCCCATTTCCCTCTCTCCAAGGACGAAACTCAAATGACGTATTCCGCAGCCAGGACTCTCGGCGTCGCCGTCCTCGGTGCCGTCTTCGCCGCCGCCGCGGCGGGCAGTGCTTCCGCCGCAGCAGGACCGCTCCCCGTCCCGGTCAAGGGTGACGCGCTCGGCACCCTCACGCAGGCTGTCCCGCTCAACGGGGTCACCTCCCAGGTCCCCGGATCCCCCGAGGCGCTGACCGCGACCGGCAACTCTCTCGGCGGCGTCGGCCAGGTCGCCCCCATCGCCCTCTCGGCGCTCCAGACCGCCAACCCGGTGGGAAGCCTGCTCGGCGGCCTCGCGCTCAACCGCTGAACCACGTACTACGCCGTCGCAGGCGCCCGCGGGGCCCGGCGCGGGCCCAGCGGGGCGGTGGGCTGTCGGGCGGCCGGGCAGTGGGCTACCAGGCGGTGGGCGCCGCGCGCTTCTCGCTGGGCAGCAGGACCCACAGGGCCAGATAGATCAGGAACTGCGGGCCGGGCAGCAGGCACGAGACAACGAAGATCACGCGCATCGTGCCGGCCGAGGTGCCGAAGCGCTGGGCCAGCGCGGCGCACACGCCGCCGATCATGCGTCCTTCGGTCGGACGGACCAGTGCGGCCATGACGGGCTCCTTTGTGAGACGTGAGGAGAAAGCCTCTCCTTGTGCTTTCCCCTGTATTCATGGTGCCCTCGGAGCTGGGGACAAAGCATCGCTCTACGGGGCGATACCGACCCTGGGAATCGTCGGGGTCGCCCCCTGAGGGACGCCCTCCCAGGGGCAGGGTTCGTCCCACGGACAGGTTTCGCGGGCTCTGTCCGCGTGAGGACGGCCCCTGTCCGGATGGAGCCGGCCCGTATGCCCGTGGGACGTATCCCCGTGGGACCGTCCCGTGTCCGCGTGCGCGCGCCCCTTGTCCGGGTGAGGCGCCCGGCGCGGGGCGTGGGAAGCGCGCCTGCGGCGCATCCTGGCGCGGCCCGCCGGGACTACCACCAGATGCGCCAGCGCCACCCCGCCCGTGTTCAGCAGCAGCGAATCCACATCCACCACCTGCCCCGGCACACCGGTCTGCAACAGCTCGATCCCCAGCGAGATCAGACCGCCCGCCGCGACGGTACGGGCCAGCGACAACCAGGGTGAGACGGCGAGCCGCCCGCCCGCCATCGGCAGCAGCACCCCGAGCGGCGCCAGCAACAGCAGCCCTTCGCCGATCCTGCGCACGGCGCCCACCGCGCCCAGCGCCAGATCGGCTCTGATGCCCGCCAGCGGCCGAAGATTGGCCGCCGTCACCCACAAGACGTCCAGTGGGCGCAGCGTCAGCCAGGCGACCAGCAGCAGATGCATGACGAGGAGGACGATTCCAGCCACGCGGAAACGGATGACGGCACTGCCGCCCGGACCTTGACCCACGCCATCCAGGACGCGGCGGGCCGCCGGTACGGTTCCGGTTTCCGCGAGGAAGAGGCCGATGAGACAGGCGTCACGGCCCGGCGCCGGGCTGTCACCGGAGCGCGCCGCCCCGGCGCCAGAACGGCAGGTGAGGCCCGGCCCTACGACGGCGTCGGCAGCGGCCCGAGCGTGGGCACCCCGGCGTCGGGACGGCTCTTGGCCGCCTCGTCGCACGTGTAGCCGCGCGGCGGATAGCCCTCGGGGCCGCCCAGGAGGACCTTTCCGCCTGTGCCACCGTTCTCCGCGACCGTACAGACAATCTGCGCCAGCGCCTCCGTCGGCAGATCCTCCGGCTGCCGGCTGAGCCGCAGAGTGCCCTCCGGGTCGTCCTGGTCCGGCCCCGAGACGAGCAGCGGCCCTCGCACGCGCGTGGTGAAGCCGGCCGCGCGCTCGTCGGGCGACGGCTGCGCCACCAACTCGTCGATGAGCGCCTGCGCGAGCTGCCACCGGTCCGGGGTCTTCTGCTCGGGAATCGGCGCCGCGCGCTCCACCGACCGCAGCTCGGACGCGCACAGCAGATAGACGCGGACCGGCCTGCCCGTGGGCGGCTGCGCGCCGGCCTTCTCCGGGACATCGCACGCCACCCGTGAGGGCGCGGGCCCGGCGTCCACCGGCACTGACGTGGTCCTGATCCCGCACCCGGCGGCGCAGACGGCCAGCGCGAGCACCGCGGCCGGCCGGAGCCCGTTCCGCAGCTGTGCGAGGAGGCGCGTACGGCGGTCCGTGCGGAAGCCCGTGTGTGAGCCCGTACGGAAGCCCGTGCGGCTGTGGCGTGTCACCGTGCGTCGCCTCCCTCGTCCGGCTCGCCCGGTGCTCCGAAACCCTCGTCGCGACCATCCTCCCGGTCCGGGTCGCCGTCCGGGACCGCGGGCGTGGAACCGTCGCGCGGCAGCCGCAGGACGAACACGGCCCCGCCGTCCGGTACGTTCGCCGCCGTGATGTCACCGCCGTGAATGTGCGCGTTCTCCCTCGCGATCGACAGGCCGAGACCGCTGCCGTCGGAACGCGGCCGTGACGCGCTCGCCTTGTAGAAACGGTCGAAGACATGCGGCAGGACGTCCTCGGGGATGCCGGGGCCGTGGTCCCGTACCTCGATCACCAGCGCGTCGCCCACCGTCGTGACGGACACTCCCACCGGCGAGCCGCCGTGCTTCAGCGCGTTGCCGATCAGATTCGCGAGGATGACGTCGAGCCTGCGCGGGTCGAGCCGCGCCATGATGCCGCGCTCCGCGTCGAGTTCCACCGCGTCCAGCCAGGCACGCGCGTCGATGCAGGCCGTGACCTGGTCGGCGACATCGACATCGTCCAGCACGAGCCTGGCGGTACCGGCGTCGAAGCGGGTGACCTCCATCAGGTTCTCCACCAGCACGTTGAGCCTGCGCGTCTCGCTCACCACCAGGGTCACGGCCGGCGCGATCATCGGGTCGAGGCTCTCCGTCTCGTCCTCAAGGATCTCCGTGACGGCCGTGAGCGCGGTCAGCGGTGTGCGCAGCTCGTGCGACATGTCGGCGACGAAGCGGCGGCTCGACTCCTCACGCGCGCTCATCTCCGCGACCCGCGTTTCGAGCGATTCCGCGGCCCGGTTGAACGTCCTTGAAAGATCGGCCAGTTCATCCGTACCCGTCACCCGGAGCCGGGTGTCGAGCCGGCCCTCGCCCAGCAGCCGCGCCGCCTCGCCGAGGCGCCGTACCGGCTTGAGCACGGTTGTCGCGGCGGCCTGCGCGAGCAGCGCGGAGCCCATGAGCGCGAGCGCCGTGGCGATACTCAGCGACCAGGCCAGCGAGTTGAGGTCCGCACGCTCCTGGTCGAGGGACTTGAACAGATACCCGGTGGTACGACCGCCGTTGATCACCCGCGTACCGCCCACCAGATACGGCTTGCCCGCACGCTCGACGCGCTGCCAGAACAGGTGGTACGGAAACTTGTTCCCCGAGGCCACCGGCTGCCGGTCGTTCACCGCGTTCTGGAGCGAGGGCGGTACGTCACCCAGCGTGAAGGTGTCGGGGTCGGAGGCGCCGGTGACCGGCCTGCCCTTGGCGTGCTCACCGATCAGCAGCACGCTGTAACCGGGAGTCTCGCCCGCCATCAGCTCGGCGGTGACCTGGAGATCGCTCTGGCTCGGCCGCAGCGGCAACTGTGCGGCGCGGTTCTGCATCTCCTGCCGGAAACCGTCCAGAGTCGCGTCCTGCGTCCTGGTCAGCACGGCCTCGCGGTTGAGCCAGTACGCGATCCCCGACGCGGAGACCGCGGCGGTCAGCGCGACGACCCCGAAGACGACAACGAGCCGCAGCCGCAGGCTTGTCCAGCGCATCCCGGCCAGAGCCGTGCCCTTCTTCGCGGCGCTCTCTCCCGCTTTCCTCCCGGCGCCTTTCCCGGGGCCGTGACCCGGGTCACCGTCCGTGCCGTGGTCCCTGGAGTGTTCCGTGCCGTGGTGCTCCGTGCCGTGCTCCGCGGGCCCGCCGCCGGGACCGTCCGCAGCGGGTACGCCGGTCACGAAGGCGCGTCCAGCCGGTAGCCCACTCCGCGCACCGTACGGATCAGGGTCGGCGAGGACGGTACGTCCTCCACCTTCGCCCGCAGGCGCTGCACGCACGCGTCGACGAGGCGGGAGTCGCCCAGGTAGTCGTGTTCCCAGACCAGCCGGAGCAGTTGCTGCCGTGACAGCGCCTGGCCCGGCCGCCGGCTCAGCTCCAGCAGCAGCCGCAGCTCGGTCGGTGTGAGCTGAAGATCCTCACCGTTCTTGGTGACCGTCATCGCGGAGCGGTCGATCACCAGACTGCCGAACGTCGCCGAGTCGGTGGACTCCCGCTCACCGCGCCGCAGCACCGCCCGGATCCTGGCGTCAAGCACCCGCCCCTGTACGGGTTTCACCACGTAGTCGTCCGCACCGGACTCCAGGCCGACCACCACGTCGATGTCATCGCTGCGCGCGGTCAGCAGGATGATCGGCAACTGGTCGGTACGCCTGATGCGCCGGCACACCTCGAAACCGTCGATTCCGGGCAGCATCACATCCAGAACGATCAGATCCGGCCGCTGCTCTCGCAACAGATTCAGGCCGTCCTCTCCCGTCGCCGCAGTGGCCACACGGTGGCCCTGGCGGGAAAGCGAGAGCTCAAGGGCCGTGCGGATGGCGTCGTCGTCCTCGATCAGCAGCAGGAAAGGCACAGGGGTCATTCTGACCCATGAGGGGACCGGAGATCGACAGTTGGGGTGCCGCGATCCCCTGTGACAGCCCTGTGACAGTCGGCGGACAGCGTGATGAAACTGCCCGTGCAGGATTCTCGGCAGACGGCAAGAAGCACACTCCAACCGACGGGGGGCGCGGGATGAACGCACCGCACGGCACACCAACGAGCGCAGTTGTCACGCGTCTGCACGACGTCACGCGGAGCAACGAGAAGTCCGGCGCCGTGAACGGGCGGGGGTGCGTTCGCGGCGCCGGGCGCCAGCAGCGGCCGCCGTACATGGCGGTGGTGGAGGAGAGCGCTCCGGGCGACGCGGACACGGCGTTCACCGCCTACGTCCAGGAGCGCAGGGCCTCGCTGTACGCGACGGCCTACCACCTGACCGGCGACCGGTTCGAGGCCGAGGACCTGCTCCAGAGCGCGCTGTTCTCGACGTACCGCGCATGGGACAGGATCAGTGACAAGGCCGCGGTCGGGGGCTACCTGCGGCGCACGATGACCAATCTGCACATCAGCGCCTGGCGCAGGCGCAAGCTCAACGAGTACCCGACGGAAGAGCTGCCGGAGACGGTGGGCGACACCGACGCGATGCGCGGTACGGAGCTGCGCGCGGTGCTCTGGCAGGCGCTGGCACGCCTTCCCGAGCTGCAGCGGACGATGCTCGTCCTGCGCTACTACGAGGGCCGCACCGATCCCGAGATCGCGGACATCCTCGACATCAGTGTCGGCACGGTGAAGTCGAGCATCTGGCGGTCACTCCGCCGGCTGCGCGAGGACGAGGTCCTCAGCTTCGGCCGTGACGAGGAAGAGTCCTTCGGCGAGCTGGTGGCCTGAAGGCTGCGGGGGAACGGGGGCCGCTGCCGTCTCGGGGGATACGGCGGCGGGGACCACGGGGGCGCGGGGGACCCCCGGGGAAAAGGGGGATCACGGGGGGATACGGGGGATCGCGGGGGGGAAGAAGCGCGACCGGACACGCCAGAGCCATACGGCGCTGTCCGGTCGCGCTTCTTTGTTCAGTGACCGCTCGTGGCGGGTGCGGGCGCGACCGGGGTGTCGCGCACGTGCGCCGCGCGACGGCCGGCCGCCGCGGCCGCGATACGGCCCAGCGCCTCGTCGCGGTCGCACGCATACGCGCCCAGCGCCGACTGCCGCGCGACGATCGAACGCTCGGAACGCATCAGCCGCCACCCGCGCCGCAGCAGGAACGGGACCGACTTCCGCCCCTCACGCAGATCGCGTACGAGCCGCCGCCGGAAGGTCGTGGAGGGGCGCCCGCGCAGACAGATCGCGTCGGCCAGCACGTCCAGCTCCTTGCACCGCGCGACGATGTCGGCGGCGAAGATGCCCTCCGCTATGAACAAGGGGGTGTGCCCGACGCTCAATACCTCCCTGTCCACCCGGGAACTGGTGGCGATGGAGTACACGGGAACGGTCGTACGTCCCGTACGGCACAGCTCCACGATCGCCGCGACGGCGGCGTCCGCGTCCCAGGAGAGCGCCGAGTCCCAGTCGATGTCCGTACTGTCCGCCACCAGCGGCAGCGTGGGGTCGTGGCCCTCTTTGTAGAAGTCGTCGAGGTGCAGCACGGGCAGGTCGGTGCGGGCGGCGAGAGACGACTTGCCGGAGCCGGAGGGGCCGGCGAGAAGCACGACCCGGGCCGTGTGGAATTGAGGGCTCACGGGACACCAGTGTGCGGCATGCGTCCGCGCGGGTGACGGGCGGGGACCGTTCAGCGGGCCGCGGCGAGCCCCCTCCATCCCACCGGCCGGGCCGATCGGCCCGGGAAGGCACAGGTCACACGGGGGTGAACAGCCCGAGAAGATTCGCCTCCCCGACGCGCGAGCGTGCCCCGATCGTGATCGGGACACGCGTGCCTCCGGCCGGCCGTCCACGACCGGCCGGCCGCTGTTCACGCCCGGCTGCCCGTTGTTCACGCGCGGCGCAGTGCGGAGCGGCCCGCGAAGCGCGCCGAGTCGCCCAGCTCCTCCTCGATCCGGATCAGTTGGTTGTACTTCGCCGTGCGGTCGGAGCGGGAGAGCGAGCCGGTCTTGATCTGACCGCAGCCGGTCGCCACCGCCAGGTCCGCGATGGTGGTGTCCTCCGTCTCGCCCGAGCGGTGCGACATGACGGCCGTCCAGCCCGCCTGGTGGGCCGTGGTCACCGCGGCCAGCGCCTCGGTCAGGGTCCCGATCTGATTGACCTTGACCAGGACCGAGTTGCCGACGCCGGTGCGGATGCCTTCGCGCAGCAGTGTCTCGTTGGTGCAGAACACGTCGTCGCCGGTGAGCTGACAGCGGTCGCCGACGCGGGCGGTCAGCTCGCGCCAGCCGTCCAGGTCGTTCTCCGCCATCGGGTCCTCGATGGAGACGACCGGGTAGGCGTCGATGAGCCCGGCCAGGTAGTCGGCGTGCTCGGACGGGGTGCGCCGCACCCCCTCGCCCGCGTAGTCGTACTTCCCGTCGCGGAAGAACTCCGACGACGCCGGGTCCATGACCAGGCCGATGTCCGTGCCCGGGCGGTAGCCGGTGCGTTCGATGGCGGCCATCACGAAGTCGAGCGCCTCCTCGGCGGTACGCAGCGCGGGCGCGAAGCCGCCTTCGTCGCCGACGCCCGTGGAGTGCCCGGCGGTCAGCAGGTCGCGGCGCAGGGTGTGGAAGACCTCACTGCCCATGCGGACGGCTTCGGCGAAAGTGTCCGCGCCCACGGGCGCGATCATGAACTCCTGGAAATCCAGCGGATTGTCGGCGTGGGCGCCGCCGTTGACGATGTTCATCATCGGCAGCGGCAGGAGGTGGGCGCCGGCGCCGCCGAGGTAGCGGTAGAGGGGCCGGCGGTGGGCCGCCGCGGCGGCCTTGGCGGCGGCCAGGGAGACGCCGAGGATCGCGTTGGCGCCGAGCCGGGACTTCGTGGTGGTGCCGTCGAGGGCGACCAGCGCGGCGTCGAGACCCGCCTGGTCTGCCGCGTCCCGGCCGCGCACGGACGCCGCGATCTCCCCGTTGACGTGGGACACCGCGCGGTCGACGCCCTTGCCGTGCCAGCGCGCGGAGTCTCCGTCGCGCAGTTCCACGGCCTCCCGGGCGCCGGTGGAGGCGCCGGAGGGGACGGCCGCGCGCCCCAGGGACCCGTCCGCGAGGACGACGTCGACCTCGACCGTGGGGTTGCCCCGGCTGTCGATGATCCGGCGGGCGGTGACGGTCTCGACGGAAGCGTTGACGGTTCCGACTGCCTCTGTGGACATGGGAGTTCCTTCCCTTTGCCGTGTGCCGTGGCCCCGGTTGCGACAGTGCTGGCGCTGAGCCCGACAAGGCAAACCATACAGCAATGCTGTTCAGTTTTGCTGTACAGTATTGCTGTGCAAGTCGGCTGTGCAGCTTTGCTGACCAACGGGGTAAAGTGCCCTATGCCCACCTCGGAAGCCGCCGTCATCGCCGCCGAACTGCGCACCGCGATAGGCAAGCTCACCCGGCGTGTCAAGCACGAGGACCACATCCCGCTCAGCCAGGTCGCCGTGCTCGGCGCACTTGACCGCGACGGCGCCATGACCACCAGCGACCTCGCCGCCGATCAGCGCGTGCGCCCCCAGTCGATGGCCCGTGCGGTGGGGCTGCTCATGGAGCAGAACCTGATCACGCGCCGCGCGCACCCCGTGGACGGCCGTAAGTCGCTGGTCGAGCTGTCGGACGCGGGCCGGGCCGCGCTCGAAGCGGAGCGGGGTCGCAGGGCCGGCTGGCTCGCGCAGGCCATTGAGGCCGAACTCACGGATGAGGAGCAGGCGGTGCTGGCTCGGAGCGCCGCCCTGCTGGAGCGTCTCGCCATGCGTTA
Source organism: Streptomyces sp. NPDC088725 (assembly GCF_044751305.1). Taxonomy (NCBI): domain Bacteria; kingdom Bacillati; phylum Actinomycetota; class Actinomycetes; order Kitasatosporales; family Streptomycetaceae; genus Streptomyces; species Streptomyces sp. NPDC088725. The sequence goes on along the minus strand of NZ_JBIVLO010000003.1, from coordinate 207,803 downwards.
GGTCCTGTCCGGCGGATCTTCGTGGATCGGCCCGGGTGTCTGGTGCGGTGCATCGCAAGGCGAAGGGGCGTTCTCGTACTGGCGTACTTGGATGACTCCGGCGACAGGGAGAGGTGTCGTGCCGGGCGTTCCGGGCCTGCGAAGATCCGCCGGACCGGGTTTGGGCGTCCAGGAGTTCCGGTGCCGGGGGTGTCCGGTTGAAGGAGTCCACCTGGCGCCGCGTTGGTCTCTGTCTCCCCATTCGGCCGTTGGCGGCCTGGTCGGTTGACGTGAATTGTCGGTCCCGCTCAACTACTCTGCGTGTCACCTTGATTACGTAAAGCTTCGGGCCGCGTTGGGGCACCCCGGCGGGACCCGACACAGCAGACAGGAATCCCCCCATGGCACGTCACGCAGCCCCCACCCCTCCGCGCCGCGCTCTGCTGCGGGCAGGACTGACCGTCACGGCGGCGGGTGCGGTTCTCGGTCTGGCCGGTACGGCGGCCCAGGCGGCGCCTGCCTCGCCGCTGGCCGTGTCGGACATCGACTCCCCGCTGCCCGGAGCGGGCACGGCGGCGGTCAACGGCCTCACAGGCGCGGTCGGCTACTCACTCGACCCGATCACCAAGCTCAAGCTCAACCCGCTGGCGCACACGGGCGTCGATCCGCTGGACAACGCGGTGGGCACCCAGGTCGCGGACTTCAAGCCGGTGTCCACGGCATCGCTGACCGCCCCGCTGACCGACGGTGCGGCGCTCAGTGACCTGCCGGTGGTCGGCGGGGTGACGAAACTGGTGACGGGGTGACCGGGTGACGGGACCGCCCGGCCGGGATCGGCGAAGGCCCCACTTCCGCCGGACGGGTGAAAGTGGGGCCGTGCGCCTGGCAGGGCTGTCAGGACCGTCGGGGCGGCATCAGTAGGCCGAGCCCGAGGCTCCCAGGTTGCCCGTGGGGTGCCAGACCGTCTTGGTCTCCAGGAAGGCCGTCAGCCGGTGTGTGCCGGGGGCGGCCTGCCAGTCCGTGGCGTGGGGGCGCAGGACCCGCTTCAGGTTGTCCGCCGCCGCCACCTCCAGTTCCTTCGCCAGGACCTCGTCCGCGCCGGTCAGGTCGATGCCGTTGACGTCCTGGTGCGCGGCGAGCGAGGGCGCGATCTCCGCGGCCTTGCCGGTGAGGACGTTCACCACGCCGCCCGGCAGGTCGGAGGTGGCCAGCACCTCGCCCAGCGAGAGCGCGGGCAGCGGGGACTTCCCGCTCGCGATGACGACCGCCGTGTTACCCGTGGCGATCACCGGCGCCACGACGGAGACGAGGCCCAGGAACGACGAGTCCTGCGGGGCCAGCACCGCCACCACGCCGGTCGGTTCGGGCGTCGAGAGGTTGAAGTACGGGCCCGCCACCGGGTTCGCGCCGCCCGCGATCTGGGCGATCTTGTCCGTCCAGCCCGCGTACCAGACCCAGCGGTCGACCGCCGCGTCCACGATCGCCGCGGCCTTGGACTTGGAAAGCCCCTCGGCCTCCGCGACCTCGCGCGTGAACTGGTCCCTGCGACCCTCCAGCATCTCCGCGACGCGGTAGAGCACTTGGCCCCGGTTGTACGCGGTCGCGCCCGCCCAGCCGCCGAACGCCTTGCGCGCCGCGACGACCGCGTCACGCGCGTCCTTGCGGGACGACAGCGGAGCGTTGGCCAGCCAACCGCCCTTGGAGTCCGTCACTTCGTACACCCGGCCGCTCTCGCTGCGGGGGAACTTGCCCCCGACGTACAGCTTGTAGGTCTTGAAGACGCTCAGCCGATCAGACATCTAGGTACGCCTCCAGGCCGTGGCGACCGCCCTCGCGGCCGTAACCCGACTCCTTGTAACCGCCGAAGGGCGAGGTCGGGTCGAACTTGTTGAACGTATTGGCCCAGACGACACCCGCCCGGAGCTTGTTCGCGACCGCGAGGATGCGCGAACCCTTCTCCGTCCAGATGCCCGCCGACAGGCCGTACTGGGTGTTGTTGGCCTTCGCGACCGCCTCGTCCGGCGTACGGAACGACAGCACGGACAGCACCGGGCCGAAGATCTCGTCCCGCGCGATCGTGTGCGCCTGCGTGACGTTCGTGAAGAGCGTCGGTGCGAACCAGTAGCCGGACGACGGCAGTTCGCACTCCGGCGACCAGCGCTCCGCGCCCTCCGCCTCGCCCGTGTCCGACAGCGCCTTGATACGGGCCAGTTGCTCGGCCGAGTTGATCGCGCCGAGGTCGGTGTTCTTGTCCAGCGGGTCGCCGACGCGCAGCGTGGAGAGCCGGCGCTTCAGCGCGTCGATCAACTCCTCCTGGATCGACTCCTGTACGAGCAGCCGGGAACCGGCGCAGCAGACCTGGCCCTGGTTGAAGAAGATGCCGGTGACGATGCCCTCGACCGCCTGGTCGACGGGGGCGTCGTCGAAGACGAGGTTGGCGCCCTTGCCGCCCAGTTCGAGCGTGACCTTCTTGTCCGTGCCGGCGATCTGCCGCGCGATCGCCTTGCCGACCGCCGTGGAGCCGGTGAACGCGACCTTGTTGACGTCCGGGTGGCCGACCAGCGCCTCACCGGTGCTGCCGTCGCCCGTGACGATGTTCACGACGCCCCTGGGCAGCCCCGCCTGGCGGCAGACGTCCGCGAAGAAGAGGGCCGACAGCGGGGTCGTCTCGGCGGGCTTCAGCACCACCGTGTTGCCGGTGGCCAGCGCGGGAGCGATCTTCCACGCGAGCATCAGCAGCGGGAAGTTCCACGGGATGATCTGGCCGGCCACACCGAGCGGGCGCGGATCCGTCCCGTACCCGGCGTGCTCCAGCTTGTCGGCCCAGCCCGCGTAGTAGAAGAAGTGCGCGGCGACCATCGGAAGGTCGAAGTCGCGCGTCTCCTTGATCGGCTTGCCGTTGTCCAGCGTCTCCAGGACGGCCATCTCGCGCGAGCGCTCCTGGATGATCCGCGCGATACGGAACAGGTACTTGGCGCGCTCGGCGCCGGGCAGCGCCGACCACTTCTCGAACGCCTTGCGCGCGGCCTTCACCGCGCGGTCCACGTCCGCCGCGCCGCCCTGCGCGACCTCGGAAAGCACCTCTTCCGTGGACGGGGAAACGGACTTGAAGACCTTGCCGTCCGCGGCTTCGGCGAACTCGCCGTCGATGAACAGGCCGTAGCTCGGCGCGATGTCGACGACGGAGCGGGACTCCGGTGCGGGTGCGTACTCGAATGCCATCTCTGCCTCAGTCCACCGTGACGTAATCGGGGCCGGAATACCGGCCGGTGGCCAGCTTCTGACGCTGCATCAGCAGGTCGTTCAGCAGGCTGGAAGCGCCGAAGCGGAACCAATGGCTGTCCAGCCAGTCCTCGCCCACGGTCTCATTGACCAGCACCAGGAACTTGACCGCGTCCTTGCTGGTACGGATGCCGCCCGCGGGCTTCACACCGATCTGCACGCCGGTTTGCGCGCGGAAGTCGCGCACCGCCTCCAGCATCAGCAGGGTGTTCGCCGGGGTGGCGTTGACGCCCACCTTGCCGGTGGAGGTCTTGATGAAGTCCGCGCCCGCGATCATGCCGAGCCAGGAGGCACGGCGGATGTTGTCGTAGGTGGACAACTCGCCGGTCTCGAAGATGACCTTGAGCCGGGCGGAGCCCGCCGCTTCCTTCACGGCGCGGATCTCGTCGTACACCTTCAGGTAGCGGCCCGCGAGGAACGCGCCGCGGTCGATGACCATGTCGATCTCGTCCGCGCCCGCGGCGACGGCGTCACGGACATCCGTGAGCTTCACCTCCAGGGAGGCGCGTCCCGCCGGGAACGCGGTCGCGACGGACGCGACCTTCACCCCGGAACCCGCGAGCGCGGACGCGGCGTACTGCGCCATGTCCCCGTACACGCAGACCGCGGCGGTGGCGGGCGTGGTCCTGTCGGTCGGGTCCGGGCGCAGCGCCTTGGCGGCGAGCGCGCGGACCTTGCCGGGGGTGTCGGCGCCTTCGAGGGTCGTCAGGTCGATCATCGAGATGGCGAGATCGATGGCGTACGCCTTGGCCGTGGTCTTGATCGAGCGCGTACCGAGCGACGCGGCGCGTGCCTCCAGGCCGACGGCGTCTACGCCGGGGAGCCCGTGGAGGTAGCGGCGCAGTGTGCTGTCGGACGCTGTCACGTCAGCGAATGCGGGTGCGATGGGCATGGTCACCAGGGGAGCATATCTACGCGCGTAGCGGTATGTACAGATCCGTGGCGCCGCTCCCGGCCCCACGGGCGGGGACAGCGAGCAGGACGGCCGGTGATGTGCGCCACACGGGCCCGGCGTCGGCATGCGGCAGAATCGTCGTATGACCAGTTCCGATCAGTCCACCGAGCCGACCTATGCCGACCGGGTCTTCCGGTCGTCCCCGGGTATCGCCGGCGGTGCGCTCCTGCTCGCCCTCGCACTCTGGCTCGGGGTCGACGCGCTGATCTCTGGGGCCGGCAGCGCCCCCTGGCTGGCGCTCGCCGGGCTGCTGCTCGTCGTGCCGCTCATCGTCGCCTTCACCCTGCGTCCGGCCGTCTTCGCGAGCGCGGACCGGGTGCGGATCAGGAACCCGTTCCGCACGATCACGCTGCCCTGGGGGTCCGTGGAATCCGTACGGGCCGGTTACTCGACCGAAGTGCTCACCGGGAGCGGCAAGCGGTTCCAGATGTGGGCCGTCCCGGTCTCCCTGCGTCAGCGCAAGCGTGCTTCCCGCCGGCAGGCGAGGGATTCGATGGACGACCCGAGCGGCAGGACCTCGGTGCACGCCGACGTCACCGACAGGGCGCGTCTTGCCACGGCCGACCGGACCGTAGGTGACCTGCGCGAACTGCTTGAGCAGTCCGCGATCCGGCCGACCGCGAAGGGGGAGCCGCAGGTGCGCTGGGCGTACGAGATCGTCGGCCCCGGCCTGGCCGGTCTCGTCCTGCTGATCGTGCTGCTGGCCATCGGCTGAGCGGGAATCCCTCCGCCTCGGCCGACGCGGGTGGCGGTGCCGGGCGGCGGTGCCGGGTCTGCCGGCCCCGCCGCCTCGGAGCACCGCCCTCAGAGCCCCGCCGCCGCGCCCAGCTCGCGCTTCATCGCGTCCAGCAGCTCCGCACCCGTCGCCCGCGCCGCCGCCAGCTCAGTGGCGTCCGCCACCGGGATGACGACCTCCAGGTAGCACTTCAGCTTCGGCTCTGTCCCGCTCGGACGCACGATCACCCGCGCCCGGTAGTCACCCTCCAGGTGATACCGCAGCCCGTCCGTGGGCGGCAGCGCGGCCGAGCCGCGCGACAGGTCCTCGGCCGAGACCACGCGCAGCCCGGCCAGGGACACCGGCGGCCGCTCCCGCAGCGTGCGCATCGCGTCCGCGATCAGCGACAGGTCCTTGACCCGCACCGAGAGCTGACCCGTGGCGTGCAGGCCGTGCGCGACCGCGAGATCGTCCAGGAGGCCGGAGAGCGTACGGCCTTCGGCCCTCAGCCCGGACGCCAGCTCGGCCACGAGCAGCGCCGCCGTGATGCCGTCCTTGTCGCGTACGCCGTCGGGGTCGACGCAGTAGCCGAGCGCTTCCTCGTATCCGTACCGCAGTCCCTCGACGCGGGCGATCCACTTGAAGCCGGTCAGCGTCTCCTCGTACCCGAGACCCGCCGCTTCCGCGATCCGGCCGAGCAGTGAGGACGAGACGATCGACTCGGCGAGGACACCGGTCGCGCCCTTGCCCACCAGGTGCGCGGCGAGCAGGGCGCCCACCTCGTCGCCGCTGAGCATGCGCCAGCCGCCGTCGACGGCGGGATCGGGGACGGCCACCGCGCACCGGTCCGCGTCCGGGTCGTTGGCGATGATCAGATCGGGCCCGACGCGCCGGGCCGTGGCGAAGGCCAGGTCCATCGCGCCGGGCTCCTCCGGGTTGGGGAACGCGACGGTCGGGAACGCCGGGTCCGGCTCGGCCTGCTCCGCGACGGGGACCGGCGCGGGAAAGCCCGCGCGGGCGAACGCGGCGAGGACGGTCTCCGTACCGACGCCGTGCAGCGCCGTGTGGACGACGCGCGCGGTCCGTGGCGAGCCGGGCGTCAGCGCCGCGTCCGTACGCTCCAGATACGCCGCGAGGACCTCGTCCCCCAGCGTCTGCCAGCCGTCGTCGGGACGCGGTACGGAGGCCAGCGGCCCGACCGCGGCGATGGCCGCGGCGATCCCGCTGTCCGCGGGCGGCACGATCTGGGAGCCGTCGCCGAGATAGACCTTGTAGCCGTTGTCCCGGGGCGGGTTGTGGCTGGCGGTGACCTCGACGCCCGCGACCGCGCCGAGATGCCGTATCGCGAAGGCCAGCACGGGCGTCGGCAGCGGACGCGGGAGGACGGCGGCGCGCAGCCCGGCGCCGGTCATCACGGCCGCGGTGTCCCGGGCGAAGTCCGCCGACTTGTAGCGCGCGTCGTAACCGATGACGACGAGGCCCGAGCCCTGTCCCTGAGCCCTGAGGTACGCGGCGAGCCCGGCGGCGGCCCTGATGACCACCGCGCGGTTCATCCGCATGGGTCCTGCGCCCAGCTCCCCGCGCAGCCCGGCGGTGCCGAACTGGAGCGTGCCCGCGAACCGTTCGGCCAGGGCGTCGAGATCACCGGCGTCGATGAGCGCGCCCAGTTCCGCGCGGGTGTCGCTGTCCGGGTCCTCGGCCAGCCACGCCTTCGCGCGGGTCATGATGTCCTCTTGTGAGCTGTGCACGCTCTGCACGCCTCCTCGCGCCCGAACGGGCGCCTCTGCTCTGCCGGATCGTCTGCCGGACTGCTCTGCGGGACTGCTCCGGGACCGGTCTGCCGGATCGCGACCGCCGGATCGCCGCTGGATCCCGGATCGCCGCTGGACCGCCGCCCCGGGTAACGCTGCCCCCGGGTAACGCTGCCCCGGGAACGGTGCTCAGATGCGCTGAAGCACCTTCGCGAGCAGCGCGCCCATCTGGGCCGCCGAGTCGCGTCCCGCCTGAAGGACCTCCTCGTGGTTGAGGGGTTCGCCCGACAGGCCCGCGGCCAGGTTGGTGACCAGCGAGATGCCGAGCACCTCGGCGCCCGCCTCGCGCGCGGCGATCGCTTCGAGGACCGTGGACATCCCGACCAGGTCGCCGCCGAGGACGCGGACCATGTTGATCTCCGCCGGGGTCTCGTAGTGCGGCCCGGGGAACTGCACGTACACGCCCTCTTCGAGGGCGGGGTCGATCTCCTTGCACAGCGCGCGCAGGCGCGGCGAGTACACGTCCGTCAGATCCACGAAGTTCGCCCCGACGATCGGCGAGACCGCGGTCAGGTTGAGGTGGTCGCTGATCAGCACCGGCTGCCCCGGGCGCATGCCCTCGCGCAGTCCGCCGCAGCCGTTGGTCAGCACGACGGTCTCGCAGCCCGCCGCGACGGCCGTACGGACGCCGTGCGCGACGGAGGCCACACCGCGGCCCTCGTAGTAGTGCGTACGGCCGAGGAAGACCAGCACGCGCTTGTCGCCGATCTTGTACGAGCGGATGCTGCCGCCGTGGCCGCGTACGGCCGGCGCCGGGAAGCCGGGCAGCTCCGTGACCGGGAACTCCGCCTCGGGGGTGCCGAGCGCCTCGACGGCCGGGGCCCATCCCGAGCCCATCACCAGGGCGACGTCATGGGTCTCGGTGCCGGTCAGCTCGCGCAGGCGCGCGGCTGCCGCGGCGGCGGTGGCGTGGGGGTCGGCGGGTCCGTCGGCGTTGGCCGGGATAACAGATGCGTTCACGCGGATGAGCGTAACCGCTCGCGCCCTACGCGCGTAGATGTTCTCCACAGGGCCGTCAGGATCGTTGTGTTGTCGTTTCTTGCGAAAAGCCCGGTCGCGTCCCGCGAGAAGCCCCTCGCGCCTCGCGAAAAGCCCGGCGCGGGTCCGCCGGGCCCGCCGCGCCCCGCTCAGCAGGGGCGCTTGCGCAGCTCCATCACGTAGTCGTGCGGCGCGCCCGCGGACTCCGCCGCGTCGGCCAGTTCGCCCAGGTAACGGGCGGAGGGCAGCCCGCCCTCGTAGCCGTTGAGCACGTACAGCCACGCCGGCTCCTCGCCGTCCAGCGTGTCGACCCGCACCCGCATGCGCCGGTAGATGTCGAGGCCGACACCCTCCCAGCGGTCCATGGAGTCCTCATCCATGGGGGCGATGTCGTAGAGCGCGATGAAGATCTGGGAACGCGGCGCCTCCACGATCGTGGCCAGCGCTCCCTCCCAGCCCATCTGCTCCCCACCGAAGGTGAGCCGCCAGCCGTTGAGCCAGCCGGTGCCCCGCAGCGGGGAGTGCGGGGCGCGGCGGGACATCAGCCGCGCGTCGAGGTTGCCGGCGTACGCGGCGTAGAGCGACATGTGTCGAGGGTACGGGAGGTACGGGCGTGACGGCCGATGCCCCGGTCCGACGCCTGGAACGGGTGCCTTTGGGGCTTGTCGTACCGGCGCGCCGTCTCAAGATCCGGTCGCCCCGGGATCCCGGACGGAGGCCCCGGGGCGAAACGACTTGGCGCGTGCGGGACAATGGGGTACGTACTGCATCTCCCCCGGGGGCACCCCCGGAACCCCGGACGGGGTGACAGCCGGGCCGGGTCAATTTATGCGAGGCGGACTTTTTCGTGACCCGGATCGTGATCATCGGCGGCGGCCCCGGCGGCTATGAGGCGGCTCTGGTGGGGGCCCAGCTCGGCGCGGAAGTGACCGTGGTCGACACCGACGGACTCGGGGGCGCCTCGGTGCTCACCGACTGCGTGCCGTCGAAGACCCTCATCGCGACGGCCGAGGTGATGACCTCCTTCGACTCCTCCTACGAGGAGCTGGGCATCATCGTCGCGGACGACACCCCGCCCCTCGAACAGGTGGCGCAGGTCGTCGGCGTCGACCTGGGCAAGGTGAACCGCCGGGTGAAGCGCCTCGCGCTCGCCCAGTCCCACGACATCACGGCCTCCGTCACCCGGGCCGGCGGGCGCGTCCTGCGCGGCCGCGGCCGCCTCGACGGACGTCAGGCGCTCGACGGCTCGCGCCAGGTGATCGTGACCGCGGCCGACGGCACCGAGCAGTCACTGACCGCCGACGCCGTACTGATCGCCACGGGCGCGCACCCGCGCGAGATCCCGGACGCGCAGCCGGACGGCGAGCGCATCCTCAACTGGACGCAGGTCTACGACCTCGACGAACTGCCCGCGGAACTGATCGTGGTCGGCTCCGGTGTCACGGGCGCCGAGTTCGCCGGCGCCTACCAGGCGCTGGGCTCGCACGTCACCCTCGTGTCGTCCCGTGACCGCGTGCTGCCCGGCGAGGACCCGGACGCCGCCGCCGTCCTGGAGGACGTGTTCCGGCGGCGCGGCATGAACGTGATGTCACGTTCGCGCGCCGAGTCCGCGAAGCGGGTGGGCGACCGCGTCGAGGTGACCCTCTCCGACGGCCGCGTGATCTCCGGCACACACTGCCTGATGGCGGTCGGCGCGATCCCGAACACCGAGAACATGGGCCTGGAGGAGGCCGGCGTCCTGGTCAAGGAGTCCGGCCACATCAAGACCGACCGCGTCTCCCGCACCTCGGCGCCCGGCGTCTACGCGGCGGGCGACGTCACCGGCGTCTTCGCCCTCGCCTCGGTCGCGGCCATGCAGGGCCGTATCGCGATGTACCACTTCCTGGGCGACGCGGTGGCCCCGCTCAACCTCAAGACGGTCTCCTCGAACGTCTTCACCGACCCGGAGATCGCCACCGTCGGCTTCAGTCAGTCGGACGTCGACAGCGGCAAGATCGACGCCCTCGGCGTCAAGCTGCCGCTGCTCCGTAACCCCCGCGCCAAGATGCAGGGCATCAGGGACGGCTTCGTCAAGATCTTCGCCCGTCCCGGTACCGGCATCGTGGTCGGCGGAGTGGTCGTCGCGCCGCGCGCGAGCGAGCTGATCCATCCGATCTCGATCGCGGTCGACAACAACCTGACGGTGGAACAGATCGCCAACGCCTTCACCGTGTACCCGTCCCTCTCGGGCTCGATCGCCGAGGTGGCGCGGCAGTTGCACAACCGGAAGACGGCCGACGAGAGCTGAGAACGGTCGCCTATACCACGCGGAACGCTCTTCCGAGTGCAACTTCTCCAATTCGGCGCAATCTGCTGAAAGCAGGCGGACAACGGGGTTACTGTCAGTTTCGTGTTCGCTGCAGAACGTCGTCAATTGATCCTCGAAATGGTGCGCGCCAACGGGGCCGTGTCGCTCCGTGAGCTCGCCCGCGTCGTCCAGACCTCCGAAGTGACCGTCCGGCGGGACGTGCGGGCGCTGGAGGCAGAAGGACTCCTCGACCGCCGGCACGGCGGTGCGGTACTGCCGGGCGGATTCACGCGAGAATCCGGCTTTCCGCAAAAGTCCCATCTCGCAACGGCGGAGAAGACGGCCATCGCCGACCTCGCCGCGAGTCTCGTCGAAGAGGGCGAGGCCGTGGTGGTCGGCGCCGGTACGACCACGCAGGAGCTGGCCCGCCGGCTCGCGCGTATCCCCGGTCTGACGGTCGTCACCAACTCCCTGCTGGTCGCCCAGGCGCTGGCGCACGCCAACCGCGTCGAAGTCGTCATGACGGGCGGCACGCTGCGCGGTTCGAACTACGCGCTGGTCGGCAGCGGTGCCGAGCAGTCCCTCCAGGGGCTGCGGGTCAGCCGCGCCTTCCTGTCCGGGAGCGGTCTGACCGCCGAGCGCGGTCTGTCCACGTCCAACATGCTCTCGGCGAGCGTGGACCGGGCGCTGGTCCAGTCCGCGGCGGAAGTGGTGGTGCTGGCCGACCACACGAAGCTCGGCGCCGACACGATGTTCCAGACGGTGCCGACGGACATGATCAGCCGCCTGGTCACCACCGAACCACCGGCGCAGGACGAGCGCGCGGCGACCGAGCTGCAAGCGCTCGCGGACCAGGGCGTGCAGATCGCGGTCGCGGGCGGCGCGGCCGGCGCCCAGGCGGGCGGCGACGCGCCACCACCGGGCCGTCCACCACGCCGTGACGTCCCGCTCCCGGCGCAGCGCCGCACCCGCGGCACGGGCGTCGCGGGCCCGCAGCTGCGGAGCGCGGCGGCGCCGCTGCCGGACCAGCAGCAGAGCGACCGGGCGAGGGTCGCGGACCTGCGCCGACGGTGACGGCGGGCGACCGGTCGCTCAGGCGGCGCGGGTGGCGGTGCCGGGGCCCCGCCCCGACACGCGCCCGTACTCAGGATGGCCGCTGTTCCGTCGCACGGTGAACCGCCGGCCGACGAACGGCCGGTTGAAGCGCCGGACGACGAACCGCCGCACGGTGAACCGCCGGACGGCGATCTCGTCGTCACACAGGACCGCGCGCCGTCCTGAGGCCCGTCAGCATCAGCGTCAGCAGACGGGTGCCCAACTCGGTCTCTTCCGGAGCCTGTTCCGCCGCCAGCGCGATCGCGTTCGTCAGCCGCATCACGTCGTCGATGGACACGTCCGCCCGTACGGAACCGTCCCGCTGCGCCCGTACGAGCAGCCGCTCGCCCGCGTCCCGCAGCGGCACGCCGCACTTCGAGAGCGCCGAACTCTCGTCCTGCGCAGCCGACATGAGCGCCCGGGACAACCCTCGGTATTCACCCGCATGAGTGATTATTTCGCCCAGCCACGCCATCAGTGCGGCGCAGGGCTCCTCGGCCTCCGCGCTGACGCGCGCGTGCTCGGTCAACTCGGTCAGGGCGTCCTGGAACACCGCGCTGATCAGCGTGTGCCGGTCCGGGAAGTGCCGGTACAGCGTGCCGATCCCGACGCCCGCGCGGCGGGCGATGTCCTCCAGCGAGGCGTCCGTGCCGTGCTCGGCGAAGCTGCCGCGGGCCTCGGTGAGCAGCCGCTCGTAATTGCGGCGCGCGTCTGCGCGCATGGGCCGCGGCGGCGTCTGCGCCGTACTCCTCGCCATCGCGCGGTCCTCTCTGTCGCCCGGCCGTGCCTTCGCTCCAAGGATGCTTCCACGCACGCTTCCAAGGATGCTACGGGGACGACCGAGGCCCCGCCCGGTGTCGGATGTGCCGACAGTGTCCGGACGGGGCCTCGACGTACAGCGGTGTCAGTCCTTGATCTCGCAGATCGCGGCGCCGGACGAGACCGACGCGCCGATCTCCGCCGCGAGGCCCTTGACGGTGCCCGAGCGGTGCGCGTTCAGGGGCTGTTCCATCTTCATGGCCTCGAGGACGACGATGAGTTCGCCTTCCTTGACCTCCTGGCCCTCCTCGACCGCGACCTTGACGATCGTGCCCTGCATCGGGGACGCGAGGGTGTCGCCGGTGGCCGCGGACGCCGACTTCTTGGCGGCGCGGCGCTTGGGCTTGGCGCCGGCGGCCAGGCCGGTACGGGCCAGGCTCATGCCCAGGCTCACGGGCAGCGACACTTCGAGGCGCTTGCCGCCGACCTCGACCACGATGGTCTCGCGGCCGGCTTCGGTGTCCGCGTCCGCGTCGAGGCCCGGTGCGAAGGGCTTGATCTCGTTGACGAACTCGGTCTCGATCCAGCGCGTGTGGACCGTGAACGGGTCGCTGGTGAACGCCGGGTCGGTGACGACCGCACGGTGAAACGGGATGGCCGTGGCCATGCCCTCCACCTGGAACTCCGCCAGCGCGCGGGAGGCCCGCTGGAGAGCCTGCTCGCGGGTGGCGCCCGTGACGATCAGCTTGGCGAGCAGGGAGTCCCACGCCGGGCCGATGACCGAGCCGCTCTCGACGCCCGCGTCCAGCCGGACGCCGGGGCCGGTGGGCGGCGCGAAGGCGGTGACCGTACCGGGAGCGGGCAGGAAGCCCCGGCCCGGGTCCTCGCCGTTGATCCGGAACTCGAAGGAGTGCCCGCGCACGGCCGGGTCGTCGTAGCCCAGCGCCTCGCCGTCGGCGACGCGGAACATCTCGCGCACCAGGTCGATGCCGGTGACCTCTTCGGAGACCGGGTGCTCCACCTGGAGGCGGGTGTTGACCTCGAGGAAGGAGATCGTGCCGTCGGTGCCGACGAGGAATTCGACGGTACCGGCGCCGACGTAACCGGCTTCCTTGAGGATCGCCTTCGACGCCGCGTACAGCTCGTCGTTCTGGGCCTGCGTCAGGAACGGCGCGGGCGCCTCCTCGACCAGCTTCTGGTGACGGCGCTGGAGCGAGCAGTCACGGGTGGAGACGACCACCACGTTGCCGTGGGTGTCGGCCAGGCACTGGGTCTCCACGTGCCGCGGCTTGTCCAGGTAACGCTCGACGAAGCACTCGCCGCGCCCGAAGGCCGCGACGGCCTCGCGGACGGCCGAGTCGTACAGCTCGGGGATCTCCTCGAGCGTGCGGGCGACCTTCAGTCCGCGGCCGCCACCGCCGAACGCGGCCTTGATCGCGATCGGCAGTCCGTGCTGCTCGGCGAACGTCACGACCTCGTCGGATCCGGAGACCGGGTCGGGCGTACCGGCGACGAGCGGCGCACCGGCGCGCTGCGCGATGTGCCGGGCGGCGACCTTGTCGCCGAGGTCACGGATCGCCTGCGGCGGCGGTCCGATCCAGGTGAGTCCCGCGTCCAGTACGGCCTGGGCGAACTCCGCGTTCTCCGACAGGAATCCGTAGCCGGGATGGACCGCGTCCGCTCCGGAATCCTTCGCGGCAAGCAGCACCTTGGCCATGTCCAGGTAACTGGTGGCCGGGGTCTCACCGCCCAGAGCGAACGCTTCGTCGGCGGCACGGACATGCAGGGCGTCCCGGTCCGGGTCGGCGTAGACGGCTACGCTCTTGATCCCGGCATCCCGGCAGGCACGGGCAACGCGGACAGCGATTTCGCCACGGTTGGCGATGAGCACCTTGCGCACGATGGCTCCCTCCTATGAACAAGCTGATTTTAGGGACAGCCGACACGGGCTTTCGACCCGTCCCGAGTAGTGTGCTTGCCCACACGGAGTGCGGATCGAGGCCCGCTCACGACGCGAAATCCCTTGTGGCACCACGGTACGCCGGGAACCTTCCCCGCACAGTAGCGGTCCGGCATGCTCCAACTCTCTGTCCGAGTGCCCTGCCCTGGATCATGTTTCTTTGTCGAGTCTCTACGAAGCGACCGGGGATTCTTTGCCTGGGCGCAGGCTCTTGTCCGTGCGTTTACCGATTAGTAGCGTGCTTGATGGCATCTTTACTTGCGGTAACAGGGGAAGAGGGTGGGCGCGGGTGGACGCTGTGGGGCGCAGACCGGTGGCGTGGGTGGCCGCGATCGTGCTGTTGCTGGAGGCGCTCGGCGTGGTGCTCGTCAACGCGCTGCTGGCCAGGGTGGTCGACAACCAGCAGATGTCCCTGGCGGGACTCGCGGCGAGCGCGATGGCGGTGGGCGCGTGGGTGATGGGCGCGCTGGCGGCCTTCTACCTGGCGGTGTGCGGGGTGCTCCTGCTGCGCGCGGCCGTGACGAACCGGGCGCCGGGGCGGGTCGGCAGGGTCGTGCTGATCAGCTGCGCGGTCGCGCACGGGGTGCTGGGGGCGCTGACGGTGGGGCTGGCGGGATGGCCGGCGTTCGCGTTCATGATGGTGGTGCTGGGGCTCGTGGTCTGGGTGCTGGTGGCGTACGGGCCGCGCGAGGCCGCCCCGGCGCCGGCGGCCGCCGCCTCCGACATACCGCCGCCGGTCGCGTCCGTCTGACAGGCGGATCCGGCGGCCGTACGTGCGGTGAACGCTCGCACAGGCACCGGGTGTTGACCGCTCAGGCCCACAAGTCGGTGATGCCGACGTTCAGTTCGGCAAGCAGCCGGCGAAGCAGCGGCAGGGAGAGCCCGATGACGTTGCCGTGACTGCCCTCGATCGAGTCCACGAAGGGCGCGGAGCGTCCGTCCAGCGTGAAGGCGCCCGCCACGGCCAGCGGTTCGCCGGAGGCGACGTACGCGGCGATCTCGGCGTCCGTGGGGTCACCGAAACGCACGGTGGTCGAGGCCGTCGCGGCGGCGCTCAGACCGTTCGCCGTGTCGATCACGTGGTGGCCGGTCTGGAGGATCCCCGTACGGCCACGCATGGACTTCCAGCGCGCGGTGGCCTCTTCGGCGCCGGCGGGCTTGCCGTAGGCCGTGCCGTCCAGTTCGAGTACGGAGTCGCAGCCGATCACCAGCGCGCCCGCCACCTCGGACAGCCCGGCGACGGCGGTGGCCTTGGCCCCGGCGAGGACGAGCGCCAGTTCCGCGGGCGTCGGCGCCGACAGCGCGTCCTCGTCCACGCCGCTGACGATCACCTCGGGAGCCAGTCCGGCCTGCCGGAGCAGCCCGAGCCGGGCGGGGGAGGCGGAGGCGAGCACGAGCCGGCGGCGCTGATCTGTCTTGCTGGTCATGCCGGCCATCGTAGGTCGCGCGAGCGTCCTCGGTGTCCTCGATACCGCCTCAGCGGATCCCGAGCACGATCATGGCCACCACCATCCCCAGGGCGAGCAGTGTCCCGGCGCGACGCAGCATGGCCTGCGCCCGGCGGATGTCCTCGGGCGGCTCGTTCTCGGGATCGGACCACAACATGCCTCCGATCCTGCGGCCGCCGAGCCCCGCGGCGCCTGAGTACACGTACTCAGGCGCCGCGAACACCCACGCCTAGCCGGGCCAGTACGTACGCGCCCAGGCGCCCGGTGACGGGGCCGGGAGCGGGTGGCGGGTGATGCGGGCCGGGGAGGACCAGGCGGCGCGCGCCTGGGCCGTGGAGGGCCGCCCGGCGCCCTCCGCCGCGGCGGCGCGTGCCTGCACCACGGTGACGGCGGCGGCCAGTTCCTCCGGGGTCGGGTTGCCCCGTATGACCTTGATCACGTCAAGTGCCTTCCTAGAGGGGGATGTTGCCGTGCTTCTTCGGCGGCAGGCTCTCCCGCTTCGTACGCAGCTGGCGCAGGCCCTTCACGATGTGCGCCCGGGTGTCCGACGGCATGATCACCGCGTCCACGTACCCGCGCTCCGCCGCCACATACGGGTTCAGGAGCGCGTCCTCGTACTCCTGGATCAGCCCGGCGCGCGCCTCCTCCTGCGCCGCCTCGTCGCCGGCCGCCGCGATCGTCCTGCGGTGCAGGATGTTCACCGCGCCCTGCGCGCCCATCACCGCGATCTGCGCCGTCGGCCAGGCCAGGTTCAGGTCCGCGCCCAGATGCTTGGAGCCCATCACGTCGTACGCGCCGCCGAACGCCTTCCGCGTGATCACCGTGATCAGCGGGACCGTGGCCTCCGCGTACGCGTAGATCAGCTTGGCGCCGCGCCGGATGATGCCGCCGTACTCCTGGTCCACACCGGGCAGGAAACCAGGCACGTCCACGAACGTCAGCACCGGGATGTTGAAGGCGTCGCACGTCCGGACGAACCGCGCGGCCTTCTCGCTCGCGTTGATGTCCAGGCAACCCGCCAGCTGCGTCGGCTGGTTGGCGACGACCCCGACCGGAAAGCCCTCGACCCGGCCGAAGCCCGTGAGGATGTTCGGCGCGAACATCCCCTGCGTCTCCAGGAATTCGGCGTCGTCCAGCACATGCTCGATCGCGGTGTGCATGTCGTACGGCTGGTTCGCCGAGTCCGGGATCAGCGTGTCGAGTTCGCGGTCCTCGTCCGTCGTCTCCAGCGCGGCCTCCTCCGGGAAGGCGGGCGCCTCGGTGAGGTTGTTCGACGGCAGGTACGAGAGCAGCGACTTGACGTACTCGACGGCGTCCTTCTCGTCGCCCGCCATGTGGTGCGCGACGCCGGACGTCGTGTTGTGCGTACGGGCTCCGCCCAGCTCCTCGAAGCCCACGTCCTCGCCCGTGACCGTCTTGATGACGTCAGGGCCCGTGATGAACATGTGCGAGGTCTGGTCGACCATCACCGTGAAGTCCGTGATCGCGGGCGAGTACACCGCGCCGCCCGCGCACGGCCCGACGATCAGGCTGATCTGCGGGACCACTCCGGACGCGTGCACGTTGCGCCGGAAGATCTCCGCGAACAACCCGAGCGCGGCCACGCCCTCCTGGATCCGGGCGCCGCCGCCGTCGTTGATCCCGATGATCGGACAGCCCGTCTTCATCGCGAAGTCCATGACCTTCACGATCTTCTCGCCGTACACCTCGCCGAGCGAGCCGCCGAAGATCGTGAAGTCCTGCGAATACACGCACACGGGACGGCCGTCGACCGTGCCGTAACCGGTCACCACACCGTCACCGTACGGACGGTTCTTCTCGATCCCGAAATTCGTGGAACGGTGCCTGGCGAACTCGTCCAGCTCGACGAAGGACCCCTCGTCCAGCAGCAGACCGATCCGCTCGCGGGCCGTCAGCTTGCCCTTGGCGTGCTGCTTCTCCACGGCGCGCGCGGACCCCGCGTGCGTGGCTTCGTCGATGCGGCGCTGAAGATCCGCGATCTTGCCCGCGGTGGTGTGCGCGGCGTGGCTGCTCTCGGGATCGGGCACGGTTACCGGTTCGGACATCGGGGTGCGGCTCCCTGCGGGTTGCGGGCGGTTGCGCGTGCGGTGGCGACGGGACGCCGCCGTGACAACGGGACACCGCCGTGACGGCCGGACGCTACTGAGCCGTAGCGTATCGGCGTCGATACCGTTCAGCAGTGCCGCCTTTGCCACACCTAGGCTGGCCCGCATGACTGAGCCGAAAACCCCGCACTCCGAGGGCGGCCGCTGGTCCGACCTCGACCGTCCGCCGCTGAACGCGCCCGCGCTGCGCCGCGCCCTCATCCGTCCCGGCTCCCTGTGGACCTCGCTCGACGTCGTGCCCGCGACCGGATCCACCAACTCCGACCTGGCGGCGCGCGCCGCGGAGGGGCTGGCCGAGGGCGCGGTGCTGGTCGCCGAGGAACAGACCGCGGGACGCGGCCGCATGGACCGGCGCTGGTCGGCCCCCGCGCGCTCCGGCCTCTTCTTCTCCGTACTCCTCAGACCGGGCGCGGACGTGCCGGTCGAGCGGTGGGGCTGGCTGCCGCTGCTCGCGGGTGTCTCGGTGGCGACGGCACTGGCGCGGGCCGCCGGCGTCGACACGTCCCTCAAATGGCCCAACGACCTGCTGGTGAGCGTGGACGGCCGTGAACGCAAGGCGGGCGGCATCCTCGCGGAGCGCGCGGGCGACGGCGCCGTCGTGATCGGCATCGGCCTCAACGTCACCCTGCGGGCCTCGGAGCTGCCGGTGCCCACGGCGGGCTCCCTCGCCCTGGCGAACGCGGTGGCCCTGGACCGCGACCCCCTGCTGCGGGCCGTCCTGCGGACGCTGGAGCACTGGTACGGCGACTGGCGCGCGGCAGGCGGCGACCCGGCCGCGTCCCGGCTCCAGGAGGCGTACGCGGCGGGGTGCGCGACGCTGGGGCGCTCGGTGCGGGCGGAATTGCCGGGGGGACGGGAGCTGGTGGGCGAGGCGGTGGCTCTCGACGGGGACGGACGCCTGGTGGTGGCCGCGGCGGACGGGGCGCGGACGGCGGTGGGGGCGGGGGACGTGGTGCATTTGCGGGCGGCGGAGCCGGGGGCCTGAGCGGTTGCCGGGGGTCTCGCCTTGCGGCGGGCGGGCGGGCGGGCGGGCGTTGGCGCTGGAGTGGGCGTCGGGGCGCCGGGGGCGCCGTTCGGTGCGGCCCGTGCGGGTCGGCGTTCGGCCGGGGTGTTGTGCGCTGGGGTTGGTGCCGGGGTCCGTGGAGGGGTCATGTCCGCCACTGCATTATTTACGGCGCGCTGACCCATAGTGGACACCGGGCCGGTGGTGTC
Organism: Streptomyces sp. NPDC088725; assembly: GCF_044751305.1. NCBI lineage: Bacteria > Bacillati > Actinomycetota > Actinomycetes > Kitasatosporales > Streptomycetaceae > Streptomyces > Streptomyces sp. NPDC088725. Next base: position 189,196 of record NZ_JBIVLO010000003.1, on the reverse strand, counting down.
CGCGCCGCAAAGTAACGCTTTACGTTCTGGACATCACCCCTCCACGGCCCCCTTCCACCCGCGGACCGCCGGTCGCTGGGGTGATCGGGGTGCCGGCCTTCGCCGGGGTGGTCTGCGTCGCGGGTGTGCTGTCCAGCCCTGGGGGCGCCGTTTGGACCACGCCTCCACGGCCCCCTTCCGCCCGCGGGCCATCCGTTACCGCGCAGCGCAATCGGGCGAGGTGGGAAGCGGGTCGGTAATCGTTCGCTCCGGTGGTCGTATGGGGCCTTGCGGGCCGTTCGTCTCCGCGAGCGGGACGGTGGAGTGCCCGCAGGCAACCGGTCGCCCGGGCGTCGGAGGTGGTGATCGCCTCCGGGACGTGAGCCAGCGCACAGCTGTCGTATCGTTGAGGCGATCCACGACAGATCGGCAGGGCAGTGCGCAGGGAACGGGCAGGAGGCGGCGTGTGACCGTCGACGACACGACTTCCGGCGCGGATGACGCGCAGCCGCCGTCGGACTTCTCGGTCCACCCCCACCCGCACCACGCCGTCGACCACACGGCCGAGCCGACCGACAACCCGCTGGCCATCCGCCTCGAACAGCTGATCCTCGGCGCCGAGCGGCGCTACACGCCCTTCCAGGCCGCTCGTACCGCCGGCGTCTCCATGGACCTCGCGTCCCGCTTCTGGCGGGCCATGGGCTTCGCCGACATCGGGCAGGCCAAGGCGCTCACCGAGGCGGACGTACTGGCGCTGCGGCGGCTCGCCGGGCTGGTCGAGGCCGGGCTGCTCAGTGAGCCGATGGCGATCCAGGTCGCCCGGTCGACCGGGCAGACCACCGCCCGTTTGGCGGAGTGGCAGATCGATTCGTTCCTGGAGGGGCTGACCGAGCCGCCCGAGCCGGGAATGACGCGTACCGAGGTCACGTATCCGCTGGTGGAGCTGCTGCTGCCGGAGCTGGAGGAGTTCCTCGTGTACGTGTGGCGGCGCCAGCTCGCCGCAGCCACGGGACGGGTCGTGCAGGCCGCGGACGACGAGGAGATGGTCGACCGCCGTCTCGCCGTCGGTTTCGCCGATCTCGTCGGGTTCACGCGGCTGACCCGCCGGCTGGAGGAAGAGGAGCTGGGCGAGCTGGTCGAGGCGTTCGAGACGACCTCGGCCGACCTCGTGGCCGCGCACGGCGGCCGGCTCATCAAGACGCTCGGTGACGAAGTCCTGTTCGCGGCGGACGACGCCGGTACGGCCGCCGAGATCGCGCTGCGGCTCATCGAGACGATGGCCCACGACGAGACCATGCCGGCGCTGCGTGTCGGTATCGCGTTCGGCACGGTCACCACGCGGATGGGCGACGTCTTCGGCACGACGGTGAACCTGGCCAGCCGGCTCACCTCGATCGCCCCCAAGGACACGGTTCTGGTCGACGGCGCGCTGGCGGAGGAGTTGATCCGTACGCGCGAGGCGCCCGTCTCCGAGGCGCGGGCGGCCGAGGCGGCGGAGCAGGCCGAGGGCGAGGGCGTCGCGCCTGACCGGTACCGGTTCGGGCTCCAGCCGATGTGGCAGCGGCCGATGCGTGGTCTGGGCGTGGTGGAGCCGTGGCTGCTGGCGAGGCGTCCGCGGACACCCTGAGGGCGCTGTGGACGGTTCCGTCCGCGGTGCGATGATGGCCCGCGTCGATTCACGGTCGTCAACCGGGAGGGCGCATGGCACAGCAGGGGTACGGGGAGTTCGTCGTCGTACGGCGGCACGGGCACGTCGCGGAGCTGGTCCTCGACCGGCCGAAGGCCATGAACGCCGTGTCGACGGAGATGGCACGCTCCATCGCCGCCGCGTGCGCGGCGCTGAGCGCGGATCCCGGTGTACGGGTCACGGTCATGACGTCCACCCACGCACGGGCCTTCTGCGTCGGCGCGGACCTCAAGGAGCGCAACTCCCTCACCGACACCGAGCTGCTGCGCCAGCGGCCGGTCGCGCGGAGCGCGTACACCGGCGTACTGGAGCTGCCGATGCCCACGATCGCGGCGGTGCACGGGTTCGCGCTCGGCGGCGGGTTCGAGCTGGCGCTCTCCTGCGATCTGATCGTCGCCGACCGTACGGCCGTGGTCGGCCTGCCCGAGGTGTCGGTCGGCGTGATCCCCGGTGGCGGCGGTACGCAGCTGCTGCCGCGCCGGGTCGGCGCGGCGCGCGCGGCGGAACTGGTCTTCAGCGCGCGGCGCGTGGAGGCGGCCGAGGCGCGGGAACTGGGCCTCGTGGACCAGCTGGTGGACGAGGGCACCGACCGGGACGAGGCGCTGGCCCTGGCGGACCGTATCGCCGCGAACTCACCCGTCGGCCTGCGCGCCGCCAAGCGCGCGCTGCGCCTGGGACACGGCCTCGACCTGCGCACGGGCCTGGAGGTCGAGGACGCGGCCTGGCGGTCCGTGGCGTTCTCCGGCGACCGGGCCGAAGGCGTGGCGGCCTTCAACGAGAAGCGGAAGCCCGCGTGGCCCGGCGCATGAGCGCAGAGTGATCGCCCATCGCTCCGAGTGACAACGCGCGGAAGCGTCCTAAGGTGGGGAGATGGGAGTGGACGGGCGGCTGCGAGCGGTGGTGTCGCTGGCCCAGGCGATGGCCTCGGCGCATACGCCACGCGATTCCTGGCGGGCCGCCGCCGAGGGCGCGCGTGAGGCGCTGGCGGGCAGTTTCGCCGCGCTGTCCCTGTGGGAGCGTGACCTCGGACGGCTCAGGGTGCTCGTCAACGCGGGGGAGCGGGTGGCGGGGGAAGAGGAGTTCCCGGAGGACGAGACGTACCCCGTGCACCAGTTCCCGCAGATCGCCGAGTTCCTGCACGAACGGTGGGCGGGCGGCGGCGCGAACGCCTGGGTGGAGACCGTGCCCGGAGAACCGGGCTCCTGCGACCAGCGCGTCGCCGCGCTGCGCCGCCGCGGACGCGGCTGCTGTGTCATCGCACCGATCGTGCTGCACGGACGTGCCTGGGGCGAGCTGTACGTGGCGCGCCCGCTGGGCGCGCCGCACTTCGAGGCGGACGACGCGGACTTCGCGACCGTCATCGCATCGGTCGTCGCGGCCGGTATCGCCCAGACCGAACGGCTCGAAGAGGTCCGCCGCCTGGCGTTCACGGACCCCCTGACAGGCCTCGCCAACCGCCGCGCGGTCGACATGCGGCTCGACGAGGCGGTGGCGCGGCACCGCGCGGAGGAATGCGTCGTGAGCCTCGTGGTCTGCGACCTCAACGGCCTCAAGACGGTCAACGACACGCACGGCCATGCGGCGGGCGACCGACTGCTGGAACGATTCAGCACGGTGCTCTCGCTGTGCGGCGCGAAGCTGCCCGGCGCGCTGGCGGCGCGGCTCGGCGGCGACGAGTTCTGCCTGCTGACGGTAGGGCCACCGGCGGACGAGGTGATCGCGGTGGCCCGCGAACTGTGCGAGCGGGCGGCCGAGTTGGACTTCGGCGAGGGAGTGGCCTGCGGAATCGCGTCCACGGGCGACCCGATCGGCGACGTCAGATCGGCGCGCCGCCTCTTCCGTCTGGCGGACGCGGCGCAATACCGGGCGAAGGCGGCGCGCGCGCCGGAACCGGTGGTAGCGGGCCGCGACAGCGGCATCCTGCGCCTGGCAGACGCACCCCCACCAGCCGCCGACAGGCGCCGCTTCAGGGACGCCCCGGTCCCCCCGGCCCCGCCGGACTGACCCCGGCGCCCGCACCACCGGAACGACAGAGGGATGGCCCGCTGGTGGCAGAGGGCCGTGGAGGGGAGGTGTCCACTGTGCCTGTACATGTCGTAAGTCATGCAGTGGCGGACACCCTGCCGGACCCGCACCGGACAGCACACCTGCGACGTACAACACCCGGCCCGCGCCAGCGCCTTGCCGAACGGCGACAAGGACCCGACGGTATCCGCGGGTGGAAGGGGGCCGTGGAGGGGTGGTGTCCAGAACGTAAAGCGTGACTTTGCGGCGTGAACACCACTGGCCCGGTGTCCACTGAGCCTGTACACGCCGTAAATCATGCAGTGGCGGACACTTCCCCTGCGCGGAACCCGGCACCAACCGCGCCCAAGACACCCCGGCCCACGACGACGCGCGTGGAACCCGGCACCAGCATCAGCCACAGCACCCCCGGCCCACGACGACGCGCGTGGAACCCGGCACCAGCATCAGCCACAGCACCCCGGCCCACAACGACCCGCGCGGAACCGACCGACCGAACCCAAGACGCCCCGGCCCACGGTGACCCACGGGCCGGGGGCGACCACAGCGACCACGACAAGACGACGCACCCGCCGGACGGCGACCCGGCGCCGCTCAACCACCCCGTGACACCCCGCGATTCAGTCCGTACGCTTCTGAATATGGATATGCACACTGTCGTGGTGGGGACGTCCGGGACCACCGCCGAGGACGTCATCGCCGTGGCCCGCGGCCGCGCTCGCGTAGAGCTTTCCGCGGGCGCCCTGGACGCGCTCGCCGCCGCGAGGCGGATCGTGGACGCGCTGGCCGCCAAGCCCGAGCCCGTGTACGGCGTCTCGACCGGGTTCGGGGCGCTGGCCAGCCGGCACATCGGCCCGGACCTCCGCGCGCAACTGCAGCGCAACATCGTGCGCAGCCACGCGGCCGGGATGGGCCCGCACGTCGAGCGGGACGTCGTGCGCGCGCTGATGTTCCTGCGGCTCAAGACCGTGGCGTCCGGCCACACCGGCGTACGCCCCGAGGTCGCGCAGGCCATGGCCGACGTGCTGAACGCCGGAATCACACCCGTCGTGCACGAGTTCGGCTCGCTCGGCTGCTCCGGGGACCTCGCGCCGCTGTCGCACTGCGCGCTGACGCTCATGGGAGAGGGGGACGCCGAGGGGCCCGACGGCGTCGTCAGGCCCGCGGGCGAGCTGCTCGCCGCGCACGGGATCAAGCCCGTCGAGCTGCGTGAGAAGGAGGGCCTGGCCCTGCTCAACGGCACGGACGGGATGCTGGGGATGCTGGTCATGGCGCTCGCGGACCTGCACAGGCTCTACACGTCCGCCGACATCACCGCCGCGCTCACCCTGGAGGCCCTGCTCGGCACGGACAAGGTGCTCGCGCCCGAGCTGCACGCCATCCGGCCGCATCCGGGGCAGGGCGCCAGCGCCGACAACATGCTGCGGGTGCTCGCGGGGTCGGGGCTCACCGGGCACTTCCAGGCGGACGCGGCGCCCCGCGTGCAGGACGCCTACTCGGTGCGCTGCGCGCCGCAGGTGGCCGGCGCGGGCCGGGACACGCTGGCGTACGCGAGGACCGTGGCGGACCGCGAGCTGGCCGCCGCCGTGGACAACCCCGTGGTGCTGCCGGACGGCCGCGTGGAGTCGAACGGGAACTTCCACGGCGCGCCCGTGGCGTACGTACTGGACTTCCTGGCGATCGTCGCCGCCGACCTCGCCTCCATCGCGGAGCGCCGTACCGACCGGCTGCTGGACAAGAACCGTTCGCACGGGCTGCCGCCGTTCCTGGCCGACGACGCCGGGGTCGACTCGGGGCTGATGATCGCGCAGTACACGCAGGCCGCGCTGGTGAGCGAGATGAAGCGGCTTGCGGCTCCCGCCTCGGTGGACTCGATCCCGTCGTCCGCGATGCAGGAGGACCACGTCTCGATGGGCTGGTCGGCGGCGCGCAAGCTCCGTACGGCCGTGGACAATCTGACGCGCGTCATCGCGGTGGAGCTGTACGCGGCGACCCGCGCCATCGAGCTGCGTACGGGGCTGACGGCCGCGCCGGCCTCACGGGCCGCGATCGGGGCGCTGCGTGCCGCGGGTGTGGAGGGCCCGGGGCCGGATCGTTTCCTCGCCCCGGATCTCGCGGGCGCGGACGCTTTCGTGCGGGGCGGCGATCTGGTCACGGCCGTGGAATCAGTGACCGGGCCGCTCGCCTGAGAGACGCCCACACGGAAACGCCCACAAGGAGACGCCCGCGCAGGCGCACCCGCGCGGAGGTGCCCACGGCAGAGGCTGGGACCCCTGCCGTGGGCGGGCGGCTCAGAGTGCCTGTGCGTCTCTGTGTGCCGCGTGCGCGACATGTACCGCGTGCGCGACGAGGCCCGCTCCGAGACCGCGGACCGGCGTCCCGCCGTTCAGGTACGGCGTGGTGTTCACGCCGCCCGTCCCGGTCAAGGAGGCGCTGTCGTCGGCCGGTTGGGCGGACTCGCTGGTCTCCTGGTGCGTGGCGCCCCGGACCCCGTCCGCGTGCGCGGACGGCACAAATGACAGTCCGCAGAGCAGAGTTCCGGCCGCCGTCGCGGTCAGGAGCAGTCGGCGTGTGATGGACACGTAATGGATCCCCCTTGTGCAACGCCGAATTGGCTGAGTGCGTGATGCTAGTGAAAGCAGCGGGTCGTGGGAAAGTCGTCGACGTCAGGGGCCCTACGCTCCGTCTATGACCACTTCTGAGACCTCACGGTATGTACGTCTACGAGTTGAATTAGTACTGGAGATCGACAGCTCCGATCAGTTGAGCGCCGCGGCCCTCGCCCGTATCGCCGCTGATGAGTTCATGCCGGAGGGCGAGCGGATGCATGCCGGAGCAGCGGTGCGGGCAGACGAGGCCGAGGCGCTGGCCTATCTCATCGAGCCGTTCGACCTGGTCAGGGGCGTGCCGGGGGCGGAACTCGCGGAGGCTTCGTGGACGAGTGAGCAGATCGACTACGACCCCGACGCGATGGATTGGGATGCCGACGAAGATGTCAAAACGGACGAAAGTGATGAACGAGACAGCGTGAAGGATGCTGAAAACCACTACGGGGGTCGGCTCTAGCGCGGGAACGTGTCACCCTGGTAAACCCCGGCCCTCCGTGGCTGACGGTCCAGGGGGGCCGTCCATGAACAGGACGAGTGGCCTCCGCCACATCTTCTGCGGATGTGGAACCGTACGCCCGGTCACGGGTGTTCTTAGAGGTCATCCGGCAGGGAATTCGCAGGGTAATCGCAGGGCAATCGGCGACGATGGAGATACGTGTGATGACGGTCAGCAAGCGGCGCAGGGGCCTCGTGGCCGCGTCCGCACTGCTCGGCGGCGTTCTGGTGCTTGGTGCCTGTACCGGAGGCGGTACGGACAACAGTGGCGGCGGTGGCGACAACGCCTCGGCCTCCGCGAGCGACAAGACGCAGGCGCAGGCGGACGAGGCGGCGGCGAAGGACACCTCCGACGCTCTGATAGCCATCTCGCCGAAGAACGGCGCGACGAACGTGGGCATCAACGACGACGCGAAGGTGTCGGTCACCAAGGGCACTCTCACGGACGTGTCCATGACCTCCGCCGACGGCACCGATGTCAAGGGCACCCTGGCCGCCGACGGCCTGAGCTGGCGGCCGGACGGTCAGCTGGCCCGCTCGACCACGTACAAGATCGCCGCGACGGCGAAGGACTCGAAGGGCCGCACGGCCACCGAGAACCAGTCCTTCACCACCGTCTCTCCCGCCAACAGCTTCATCGGGAACTTCACGCCCGAGGACGGTTCCACCGTCGGCGTCGGTATGCCGGTCTCGATCAACTTCGACAAGCCGATCACCGACAAGAAGGCCGTCCAGTCCGGGATCACCGTGACGTCGACCAGCGGCCAGGAAGTCGTCGGCCACTGGTTCAACTCGCAGCGTCTCGACCTGCGCCCCGACCAGTACTGGCAGGAGGGCTCCAAGGTCACCCTCAAGCTGAACCTGGACGGGGTCGAGGGCGCGGACGGCGTGTACGGCGTCCAGCAGAAGACCGTCACGTTCACCATCGGCCGCAACCAGGTCAGCACGGTGGACGCGAAGGCCCACACCATGGTGGTCCAGCAGGACGGCAAGACGATCAAGACGATCCCGATCTCCGCCGGCTCGCCCGAGAACACCACGTACAACGGGCAGATGGTGATCTCCGAGAAGTACAAGAAGACCCGCATGGACGGTGCCACGGTCGGCTTCACGGACTCCGACGGCAAGGGCGAGTACGACATCAAGGACGTCCCCGACGCCATGCGGCTGTCCAGCTCCGGCACCTTCATCCACGGCAACTACTGGGGCGCCCCTTCGGTGTTCGGCTCCGTCAACACCAGCCACGGCTGTGTGGGCCTCCAGGACGTGAAGGGCGCGAAGGACCCCAACATGCCGGCCCGCTGGTTCTTCGACCACTCGCTCGTCGGTGACGTGGTCATCGTCAAGAACTCCGAGGACAAGGTCATCGCGCCGGACAACGGCCTCAACGGCTGGAACCTGGACTGGGCGGCCTGGAAGGCCGGTTCAGCGGTCTGACGCGGCTGATTCCTCCGTTCGCCGTCGGCGGCGGTGCCCCAACGGGCGCCGCCGCCGACGGCGTTCTCATCCAGCTCTCACCCGGGGCTTAACTCCTCATCACACCGGGTGCCTACCTTCACCCACATGTTCTTCACCTATCTCGGGCGCGAGTTGCGCCGTCGCAGAAAGGCGGCGCTCGTCGTCGCCTCGGGGCTCGCTCTGGGCATTGCGCTGGTCATCGTCGTCAGCTCGGTCACGGCAGGCATGAGCCGGGCCCAGGACAAGGTCCTCCAGTCGCTGTACGGCCTCGGTACGGACATGACGGTCACCAAGGCAGCCGCGCCGCCGGGTACGGACGGCGCCGCCCAGCGCCCGCGCTTCCGGTTCGACGCCAAGGGAAGCGACGACGACGCCGAACAGAGCAGCGACCGGGTCATGGTCCAGGGCTTCCAGACCCTGGCTTCCTCCACCGTCACCAAGGTCGGCGGCCAGAAAGGCGTCGCGGAATCCGTCGGTGGACTGAGCCTGACCGTGCTGAAGGTCAACGGCCAGTTCAAGCGCGGGGACTTCAAACAGACCGAGGGCGGCCAAGGGCCCGGCCGCGGTGGCCAGGGCGGTATGCCGCAGGGTGAAGTGCGGGGCGGAGGAGCCAACTTCGACGTCGACTCCTTCACCGTGTACGGAACTGACGTCGCACACCTGGGCCTTGGGCCGCTCACCTCCTCGAAGATCACCTCCGGCCGCACGTTCGCGGCCGACGAGACCAACGCGAAGGTCGCGGTCGTCGACAGCGCGTACGCCAAGGAGAAGAAGCTGACGGTCGGCTCGACGGTCACCGTCTCCGGAACCGCGTACAGGACCGTCGGGATCGCCACCGCGGACAGCGGCGACGCGGCCGCCAACGTCTACCTGCCGCTCACCCAGGCCCAGACCCTCGCCGACGCCAAGGACAAGGTCACGACGGTCTATGTGAAGGCCGCCGACTCGCAGCGGATCGACGCCGTCAAGTCCGCCATCCAGAAGAACGTCCCGGACACCACGGTCACCACCTCGGCCGACCTCGCCGACACCGTCTCCGGCTCGCTGTCCACCGCCTCGGGCCTCGCCACGAACGTCGGCACCTGGCTCTCCGTCGCCGTCCTGATCGCCGCCTTCCTGGTGGCGGGACTGCTCACCTCCTCGGCGGTCAGCCGCCGGGTACGGGAGTTCGGCACCCTCAAGGCGCTCGGCTGGAAGAGCGGCCGCGTCACCCGCCAGGTCATCGGCGAAGCCCTGGTCAACGGGCTGCTCGGCGGCGTGCTCGGCATCGCCCTGGGCCTCGCCGGCGCCTACGCCGTCACCGCCTTCGCCCCGACGCTCACAGCCCAACTCGCCCCGACGGGCGGCTTCGGCGGCGGTGGCGGCGGTTTCGGTGGCGGCGGCATGGCCGGCGGCCCCGGCGGCGGTCCCGCCAGGGAGGCCGCGTCCAAGGCGCTCGACATCACCCTGACCGCGCCCGTGTCCCTCGCGACCATCGCCCTCGCGGTCGGACTCGCCGTCGCGGGCGGGCTGATCGCGGGCGGCTTCGGCGGCTGGCGCGCCGCACGGCTCCGCCCCGCGGACGCCCTGCGGCGCGTGCAGTAGACCGTCCGCCGGGCCTCCGTCCGTCCCGCGCGCCTCTCCGAACAGCGCCGAGCGCGTCCCGTACGCCGAACTTCCCTCCGTACAGCAGGAGTCATCGTCACCATGTACCAACTCAGAGGCGTCACCAAGCACTACACGCGTGGCAAAAAGACCGTCCACGCGCTCGACGGAGTCGATCTGACCATCGAGGACGGCGGCAGGCTCGTCATCCAAGGCCCCACGGGCGGCGGCAAGTCCACGCTCCTCCAGATGCTCGGCGGCCTCGACAGGCCCACCGCGGGCAGTGTCGAATTCGACGGCGTGGACCTCGCCGCGCTGCCCGAGGCCCGCCTCACCAAGGTGCGGGCGGAGAGCATCGGCTTCGTCTTCCAGAGCTTCAACCTCATCCCCACCCTCACCGCCCAGGAGAACGTCGAAACGGCCCTCGTACCGCTGGGCCTCAAGGGCGCACCCCGCCGCGAACAGGCCGCGCGTGCACTGGAGTCGGTCGGACTCGGCGAACGGCTCGGCCACCTTCCGGGCGAGCTGTCCGGCGGCCAGCAGCAGCGGGTCGCCATCGCCAGGGCCCTGGTCAAGCGGCCGAAGGTACTGCTCGCCGACGAACCGACCGGAAACCTGGACGAGTCGATGCGCGACGAGATCATGGAACTGCTGGAAGGCCTCTGGAAGGAGCACGGGCTGACGTTCATCATGGTCACCCACGACAGCTCCATCGCCCGGCGCGCGCCCCGGCTCGCGACGATCAGGAAGGGGCGGGTGACGATCACCGAGAACGCGGCGGCCTGAGCGGCGCGGGCGCCTGCGTTTCCGGGCGCCCGCCGCCACGTCTCATGCTGCTGTGACGCTTCGGGTTCAGCTGTCAGGGCGTGCGGCGGCAGTGGCTGTTCCGGGGCAGGCCGTACACGGAGCCCAGGGTGTAGTCACCGGCAGCCGGTACGGTCAGCTCGGTCCAGGCGCCGGCCCGGCGCACACAGGCGCCGCGCGCCCTGAGCCACGGGGAGTACGCGATCCGTACCGTCACCGGGCCCGCCTCCGGCACCCGTATCACCAGCTCCGCGTCGCTCCCGCGCACCACCGTCGCCGGGACCGACACCAGCGGGACGGCGTCCTCGACCCGGTAGACCGTCCAGCCGTCGTCCTGCCAGACCTGTGCCAGCCACGGGAGCCCGCTCCTGACGAGCGCGGCCTCCGCCTCGGCGGGACCGTCCGGCCGGCCGTGCGGCAGGACGACGATGCCGACGGCCCAGCGGTCCAGCCAGGCGCGGTACGCGGCGGGCGTCAGCGTCCCCTCGTAGAACAGCCGGCCGCGCACGACGTCGAGTTGACGGTTCCAGCCGCGCGCCATGCTGATGTGCGGGGCGAGGACGTCCGCCTCGCGGTGGTCGCGGGCGGGGACCACCTCGACACGGGTCCGGTCGGCGCGGAGCCCGCGCAGCGCGGCGACCACGCCCTCGGTGTGCGCGGCCCAGGCGGGGACGGTGGTGGAGACGGAGAGGTCGTCGTCCGTCTTGTTGATCAGCCAGCCCGTGTTGACGGCGACCGCGGCGGCGAGTGTGAGATGGGGGCCGAGGCGACTGAGGTTGCCGAGGCGGTGGACGCTCCTGAGGACTGGGCTCGAACCGGGGCCGTAGGCCCCGTTCGCGACTCGCGCCAGCAGCGCCGCGAGCAGCACCGGCGGGCCCGCGAGTCCGGCCAGCCGTTCCACGTTCGTACCGATCGGTGAGGCGATCAGGAAAGTCAGCACGACCCCGACGGCGTACACCGAGGAGCCGTACCGTACGACACGCCAGGCACGGGGCGCGGCGAGGCACAGCGCCGCGCACACCAGGACCGGCAGCCACAGTTTGCCGGGAGCCATGGGCTGTTCGCCCTGGAACGGGAAGAGCAGGGTGATCGTCCCCACCACGGCGAACGGGGGCACGCCCAGCAGAGCCGCTCGCGACCACTGCCGGTCGAGCAGAAACGCCGCGCCCGCCACGAGGAGGAAGAGCGCGGCGACGGGACTCGTCAGGGCGCTGAGGGCGCTGAGCAGGGCCGTGGCGGCCGCCGCGGTTCTGGTTGTCCGTCGCGCGCGGGTCGCGGGACCCGCGTCGGTGGCGGGGCACACGCCGGTCGCGAGGCTCGTTCCGGTCGCCGGGATCGTGCCGGTCGCGGGGCTCGTGCGCGTCGCGTGCCTCGCGCAGAGCAGGGCGAACAGTCCGGCCGCCGTGCCCAGGGCGAACGTACTGCGCCCCGAGGCGACATCGCACCAGACAGTCAACGCGCCGAGCAGCGCGGGCCAGATCGGCCGCGCCGCCCGTGCCCGCACGAACAGCGCGGCCATCGCCCACGTCCCGGCAAGACCAGCCACGACGGACACGGTCCGCACGCCAAGCAGCGCCATCAACGGGGGCGCGAGAACGCTGTAGTTGGCGGTGTGCGCGCCGCCGTACCAGGAGAGGTTGTACGCGGAGCCGGGGTGCCGCCGCGCGAACCCGGCCCAGGCGAGCTGTGCGGCGAGATCGCCGCCGCCGGTCGCGAGGTGCGTGGCCCAGACGACGTACAGCGGTACGACGACGGCGGTGGCGACGAGCGGTACAAGCGGTACGTGCGGCGCTTTTTCGCGGTGCGCGGTGTCGCCGGCGGGCGGGCTGTACGTACGGACGCGCTGGTCGGCGGGGACGGCCCCTGGCCGCCGGGCCGTTCTCTCAGTGATCCCCACGTCGCTCAGCGTAGGCGGGGGCGGGGCGCTTGCGCGGGCGTTTCACCGTGTTGCGGGCGGGTTCGCCGTTCGGCGGGACGCGTGTGGGTGCGGTTGGCGCGGGGGCCGCGCGCGCCGTCGTGGCCGGGGGTGGCGTGGCCGGGGTGGCGTGCGTTGCCGGTCGTGCCGGGGTCTTATGCGTTGCCGTGTCGCCGGGTTCCGCGCGGGGCGGCGTTCGCCGGGGTGTCGCGCGTTGCGGGTGTCGCCGGTTCCGCGCGGGTCGTCGCGGCCGGGGTGTCGCGCGTTGCGGGTGTCGCCGGTTCCGCGCGGGTCGTCGCGGCCGGGGCGTTGTGCGTTGCGGTTCGCGCCGGGTTCCGGGTCGTCGTGGGCTGGGGTGTGGTGGCTGGTGCTGTCGCCGGGTTCCGCGCAGGGGAAGTGTCCGCCACTGCATGATTTACGGCGTGTACAGGCGTAGCGGACACCGGGCCGGTGGTGTTCACGCCGCAAAGTCACGCTTTACGTTCTGGACACCACCCCTCCACGGCCCCCTTCCCCCCGCAGCTGTCACCAGGGCCGCGCCGCCTTTCGCCAAGGTGCTGGCGCGGGCCGGGTGTGGTGCATCGCGGGTTCGTTCTGGACACCACCCCTCCACGGCCCCCTTCCTCCCGCGAGCCGTCATTTGCTCGGGTGGTCGGAAGGTCCGTGGCCCCTTCACCACCGCGTGCCGTCCGTCCCCGCGCTCGACCGTGCGAGAGAGAGGGCGGACGGCCGCAGGCGTATGGCGAACGGATCGCCCACAGGCGAGGGCGTTACAGCTTGGCGCGGTAGTCCAGGGCGTAGGCCAGCTTGCCGGGCTCGTCGCTGGTGATCTTCTTGCTCAGCTTGTCGAACTCGCCGCCGCTCGCCTTCTTGCCGTCGTTCCACTCATCCATCTGGCCCAGGTCTTCAGCGGTTTTGCCGTTCGCGATGACGGTGTCCTCGTCCACGTCCGTCATCTCCTTGGACGCGTCCTCGATCGCGTCCAGGTAGTCGTCGCGGTCGTTGAGGTCGTAGTCGTTCAGGTTCACCTCGCCGCGCAGCCAGCTGCCCCACAGGAATTCGAGGAACTCGGCGCCGTCGTCCGGGGCTTGGTAGCCGATGTCACGGGTGAAGAAGACGAGGCTGCGGTACGGGTCGTTCTGGAAGCCCGACAGGCCGAGGCGCTGCGGGAGTTGAGCCGTGGTGATCGGCTGGTTGTCGGCGTCGCGGAGCCAGACCCAGTTCTTCTGTTCCATGGTGTTCCAGAAGGTGTCCTGGGAGAGCGTGCTGAGGTTGTCGGCGACCCGCACCCGGATGTGCAGGTTCGGACCGCCGTCGGACGTCTCCAGGAGAGAGGTCAGGGAGTGGTGTCCGTCGGTGAGGTACAGCTCGCCGCCGGGGCCGACGACGGCCGTCTTCATCTCGGCGATGGTGTCCTTGGTCTCCTTGCCCACCTTCACCTTGCAGGTGAAGCTGGCCGGATCGGCAAGCGTGGCGCCGGACGTGACCTTGTCGGCCTCCTGCTGGCCGTTGGTCTCGCAGAAGTCGTCGAAGCGCTTGTTCGGGTCGCCGGCCTTCTCATCCTTGTCGCTGCCGTAGCGGCCGAGTTTGTAGTAGATCTGGTCGAAGCCGAGGGTGGACTGCGTGGGGTGCAGATCGCTGAGCTTCACATCGACGAGGTCACCGGTCTGCGCGCACTCGTACGAGGCGCAGCTCGCCGCGGTCGCCGGAGCGCCGGTCGTGAGGACAGCTCCGAGCGCGAGGGCGCCCGAGGCGAGGCCCGCCGCCAGGCCGCGGAACGTGCCGCTCGTCCGGAGGGGCTGGGGGCTCACCTGACTGGTCATGCGTCTCTCCCTGTTCGATGTGACCGCGCCTGCGTCACGATCATGCGCGGGAGTACCCAACTGGCCAGTAGAAATTGGTTACTTGGGGATGTCGAGATGGGGGCGCGGGGGTGAACCCTCTCAGTAGCCGCCGATGAGCGCGGCCGCGTGACTCACCGCCACGGTGTGTGTGACCCACGCCGTTCGGGTCCTGAGGTGGAGCAAGAACGCGGTGGGCTCGGGCAGATACCCGATCATGCGGTCCGTCCGCATGCACAACTCGCTCTGCCGGTACGTACTTGGCGCGGTCGCCAGTACCGTCCCGGCGAACGGCGCGACGACCGGCCTGTGCACGTGTCCCGCCAGTACCCGGACGACGTGCGGATGACGCGCCACGACCTCGGCCAGCGCGGCGCCGTCGCGCAGCCGCATCCCGTCGAGGAAGGGAACGCCGATGTCGGCCGGTGGGTGATGCAGACAGACGAAGGCCGGCAGTTCGGGGCGGCTGCCCAATGCGCATTCCAGCCAGGCCAGTTGCTCCCGCCCCAGCTCCCCGTCCCCTGATCCGGCCACGCGCGAGTCCAGCGCGACGATCGTCAGGCCAGGGTGTTCCACCACGTAATACGCCTCATGACGCCCGCCCAGCCACTTCGTACCGCCGAAGGCCGCCACCAGCTCTCCGGGGCTGTCGTGATTACCGGCGATCAGATGCAGGGGCAGGGGGAACCCTTCGATCACCTGGCGCAGGGCCGCGTACTCGTCGGTCCTGTCGTGGTCGGTCAGATCGCCGGTGACAACCACACAGTCGGGCCTGGGGTCGAGTGCCAGCACGCGGGCCAGTGCCTGCTGGAGTCCGGCTGCGGGCTGGGCGGCGAGCGGCCCGGTGGTGATGTGCGGGTCGCTGAGGTGGGCGACGGAGAGCGTCATGACGTCAATCTGCCCGGCGCTGTCACGGGCGATCCGGGACCGTGACGTTTTAAATTCTTACCGAGTGTTACCTATGTCTGGAATCCGCCCGCTTGCTGTGACCCCTCGGGAAGAGACGCACATGCTGAAGATCGCCATCATTCTGGGCAGTACCCGACCCAACCGTGTGGGCGAGAGCGTCGCGTCCTGGGTGCTCGACGCGGCACGGAAGCGGAGCGACGCCGAGTTCGCCCTGGTAGATCTGGCGGAGATCGATCTGCCGATGCTCGACGAGGGCGTGCCGCCGAGTCTGGGGCAGTACGCCAACCAGCACACCAAGGACTGGGCCGCCATCGTGGCCGCCTACGACGCCTTCATCTTCGTCGTGCCGGAGTACAACCACTCGATCTCCGGTGCGCTCAAGAACGCGCTCGATTTCGTGTACGGGGAGTGGAACAACAAGGTGGCCGGGTTCGTCGGCTACGGGTCCGTGGGCGGCGCCCGCGCGGTGGAACACCTGCGGCTGGTGATGGCGGAGCTTCAGGTCGCCACCGTACGCGCGCAGGTCGGGCTGAGCCTGTTCACGGATTTCGAGAACTTCTCCGAGTTCAAGCCGATCGCCCGTCACGAGCAGGAGCTGAACGGGGTCATCGACCAGGTGATCGCGTGGGGCGGCGCGCTGAAGACCCTGCGCGGCTGAGTGCACCGACCCCGGCCCCGCCCGCCACCGCGGTCCCGTCGGCCCGAGCCTGCCGGCTACTCGTCCGTTCCGAGGTCCGCGCGCATGGCGTCCCGGAGTGACCTCATGGCATGGATCAACGCGTCGAATTCCATGCCCATACGCCGGTCGGGAACGCCGGACTGAGGGGGCCGTGGAGGGGCGTGTCCAGATGTAAGGCACGGCTTGTGGCGGATGGAACCACTGGTCCGGTGTCCGCGCGCGGGCACGCGCCGTCATCACAATGCCGCTCACCTCTCCTGCTCGGAACGCGGCACCAACCGCAACCACGACATTTCTCGCGCCCGCCGGACGGGGAAGCGCCTCAAGGTGCCCGCCCCGGCCGTCGCGGTTACGCCCTGGCCACACCGATCGGGCAGGAGACGCCCGTGCCGCCGATGCCGCAGTAGCCGCCCGGGTTCTTGTCCAGGTACTGCTGGTGGTACGGCTCCGCCGGGTAGAACGTGCGGCCTTCCGCCGGGAGCAGTTCCGTGGTGATCTCGCCGTAGCCCGAGCCCCGCAGGACCTCCTGGTACGCCTCGCGCGAGGACTCCGCGGCCGCCTGCTGGGCCGGGGTGTGCGGGTAGAGCGCCGAGCGGTACTGCGTGCCGACGTCGTTGCCCTGGCGGAAGCCCTGCGTCGGGTTGTGGGACTCCCAGAAGAGCTTCAGCAGCTCCGGGTACGAGACGATCTTCGGGTCGAAGACGACGCGTACCGCTTCGGTGTGGCCCGTCAGGCCCGAGCAGACCTCTTCGTACGACGGGTTCGGCGTCGAGCCGCCCTGGTAGCCGACGAGGGTCGTCCAGACGCCCTCCGTCTGCCAGAAATTACGCTCCGCACCCCAGAAACAGCCCAGCGCGAAGTCCGCGACCTCGAAGCCTTCGGGGTACGGGCCCAGCAGTGGGTTGCCGAGGACGGTGTGGCGCTCGGGGACCGAGAACTCGGGCTCGGGGCGGCCGCGCAGCGCCTGTTCGGGGGTGGGCAGCTCGGGGGTGCGGTTGGTCAGGAACATGGGGCAGCTCTCCTCGGCGTGGGACCTGTCTCTTTCAACGCATGGACCGGGGCCCAAATTCCACCGGTCCCGGTCGCCTCAGCGGCTCGCCGTCCTGACCGTGGTCTCGCTGGCCAGCTCGGTCAGGCGCGGGTGGCCGGTGGAGTCCGAAGCTTCCGCGGTCCCACCGTGTCCGGGCGGTCGGCCACCGCCGCGGCCGGCGTGGCGGGCGCAACAGGCCGGTCGGCGCAGGCTGGTCGAGTCGGTCCCGCAGCGGCGAAGCCCCGCAGGACCCACAGGACCCACGGCCCCCACAGGCCGTCAGCGCGGCAGCGTCGCCGGGCTGCCGCCGTTCGCCTCGTACCCCGCCACCGCGAGGGCCCGGTACACCGCGTACTCCGCCGCCGGGTTCCCGCTGTACGTCCAGGGCAGCGCTCCGACATGACCGTCCACCCGCACCAGCTGGTTCATCGCCTCCGACCAGCGCTCGGACCGTACGAGGAAGAGGACCAGCAGATGCCGTACGTGGGCGAGCATCGGGTCGTCCTGGCGTGCGGAGTGCACGGCGAACAGCGCGCCCCCGACCGCCTTGGTGACCACCGCGCTCTGGTAGAAGCCCCGCACCAGATTGACCTCGGGCAGGTGCTCGTACACCGCGAACAGCGGCAGCGCCGCCAGCAGCGAGCCCCGGGGGGCCCGCGCGGCGGATGCCGTCGCGAAGTGGTCGGCCTCCTCGCGTGAGCCGTGCCAGTTCTCCGACCAGTAACGAAGCGCCGCCAGGTGCGCTCCCATGTGCGCCGGCGCGCGGTCGATCACCTTGGCCCACAACTGGTCGAACTGCTCGTGCGGATAACCGAGTCCGCGCGCCACCGCCAGCTCGGCGATGTACGGCACGGGATCGCCGGGCGCCAGCAGCGCGGCCGTGCCGCAGACCGTACGGGCCTCCTCCAGGATGATCCGGAAGTCGTCGGTTCCGGGGCTCGACGTGCGCCATGCCTGCTGCACCAGGAATTCCGCGTGTACGGCTGCCCCGCCCGGGTCCTTCGGCGACTCGGCGCGCCACGCCCGCAGCCACGCGCCACCGATGCCCGGCTTCTGCTGGAGTTCGAGCGAGGCCGCGCCCGCGAACGCCTGGACGCGCTGCCAGCGCACCTCGCCGTCCTTGCCGGTGCCCGCGAGCAGTTGCGCCGCCGCGTGCCAGTCCTGGGTGTGCTGCACGACGTCGAGCACGTCCAGCAGGTCCTGGTCGGGGCCCGGCATCCGGATGTCCAGCTGCTCCTGCCGTACGAAGCCGTACGACGCCGGGTCCGCGGCGTCCGGTGCGCCCGGGGCGACCTGGCGGATGTTGCCGCGCCTGCGCAGCACGTACGGCCCGACGACCGCGGCCAGGAGGCCCAGCGCGAGCAGGAACCAGAGAATCTGCATGCGTCCCATTGTCCCGGACGCCGCGCGGGCCCGGAACGCGCCAGGAGGGCCCGGCCGGGAACCCCGAACGCCTGCCCAGGAGCGCCCGGCATTCGAACGCGTCCGTCGTGGGTCCTTCGCGGCTCCGTCCGGCACTACCCTCGGTTTCCATGAGCCACCAGCACATCAGTGAGCAGTACAACTTCGAGACCCGCGCCATTCACGCGGGCAACACCGCCGACCCCCTCACGGGCGCGGTGGTCCCACCGATCTACCAGGTGTCCACGTACAAGCAGGACGGCGTGGGCGGCCTGCGCGGAGGTTACGAGTACAGCCGCAGCGCCAACCCCACGCGTACCGCGCTGGAAGAGAACCTGGCGGCCCTGGAGGGCGGCAGGCGCGGTCTCGCCTTCGCCTCGGGTCTCGCGGCGGAGGACTGCCTGCTGCGCACGCTGCTGTCGCCCGGCGACCACGTGGTCATCCCGAACGACGCCTACGGCGGCACCTTCCGGCTGTTCGCGAAGGTCGTCTCGCGGTGGGGCGTGGACTGGTCGGTCGCCGACACGTCCGACGCGGCCGCCGTACGGGACGCGATCACCCCCCGCACGAAGGCGATCTGGGTCGAGACCCCGTCGAACCCGCTTCTCGGCATCACCGACATCGCGGGCCTCGCGGGTGTCGCGCGCGCGGCGGGCGTGAAGCTCGTCGTGGACAACACCTTCGCCAGCCCGTACCTCCAGCAGCCGCTGGCGCTCGGCGCGGACGTCGTCGTCCACTCGACCACGAAGTACATGGGCGGGCACTCGGACGTCGTCGGCGGCGCGCTGGTCACGAGCGACAGTGAACTCGCCGACGAACTGGCCTACCACCAGAACGCGATGGGCGCGATCGCCGGTCCGTTCGACGCGTGGCTGGTGCTGCGCGGCATCAAGACGCTCGCGGTCCGGATGGACCGGCACAGCGAGAACGCGACCCGGATCGCGGAGATGCTGACCCGCCACCCCCGGGTCTCCAAGGTCCTCTACCCGGGCCTGCCCGACCACCCGGGCCATGAGGTCGCCGCCAAGCAGATGAAGGCGTTCGGCGGGATGATCTCGTTCCAGATCACGGACGGCGAGGAAGCGGCGGTCGCGGTCTGCGACCGGACGAAGCTGTTCACGCTCGGCGAGTCGCTGGGCGGCGTCGAGTCCCTGATCGAGCACCCGGGCCGGATGACGCACGCCTCGGTGGCGGGCTCCGCGCTGGAGGTGCCGTCCGACCTGGTCAGGCTGTCGGTCGGCATCGAGTCGGGCGACGACCTGATGGCGGACCTCCAGCAGGCGCTGGGCTAGGTCCTGTCCGCCGCGGGCGGGTTCAGAAGCCCTCCAGCGGTGGTGTCGTGCCGGCCGGCGGCGCGGGCCACGGGTCCGTGACCGACGCCCAGACGACAAAGACGATCACGGCCGCCGCGAGCAGCCACCACAGCGCGCGGCGGACCGCGCGGCGCCTGCGCAGCAGCCGGGCGCCGCGCGCGGTGGCGCGTACGGCCAGATCGGCGGGGACGGCCGGACGCGGCAGGTCGAGCATCCGGCGGACCGCGTCCTCTTTGCGCACGGGACGGGGTGTACGTACGGGACCAGGTCTGCGTACGGGACCCGACCGCGCCGGGCCTTCAGGCTCAGGCCCACGCTCCGGCCCGCTCATGGCGTACGTCCCGGCCCACTCATCGCGTACGTCTCTCTCCGCACGCGCCGGGCGGACGCGCCCCTCATGGCGCGTCCGCCGGCCCGGGCGTGTCCGGCCTGGTCGTGTCCCACAGCCGGGTGACGGCCCGCGCGCAGGTCGCCCGTACGCGCTCCACCGGCAGCCCGGTCAGCGCCGCCGTCTGCTCCTCGGCCGCGCCCTCGTACAGGCGCAACACCACGACCAGGCGTTCCTGGGCGCCGAGCGCGCACAGCACACCGCCGGCCGCCCGGCGCTCGCGCCAGGCGCCGCGTGCGAAGCGCGCGACGAGTTCCCGGCGGGCGTGGTCGTACGGATCCTCGCCGTGCAGCGGGTCCCGCAGCCGGTCCCAGTCCGCGTACGTGGCGGCGAGCGCGGCGGTCAGCAGCCGCTGGGCGCGCGGCGTGGCGTCGGGCGGCTCCGCGGTGAGCAGCGCGGCCGCATGCAGAAGCCGGCCGCCCGCACCCGCCACGAACGCGTCGAACTCCCGGGCGCGGCGGCGCTCCATGGCCGACTGCCGCTGTCGCACGTCTCATCTGAGACCCGGAGGCCACCGCTGGTCAAGAGCGCGTCCAGGGCGCAGGAAGCGCGGAGGGAACGGGGAGCGCAGGGAGCTGGGAGAGCACGGGGAGCGGCGCGGAGGGGCCGCCGGGAGCTGTGCCGACGGTACGCGCGGCTGCCGCGGGCCTACGCGTCGGACGCGTGCTCGCCCGCCGCCTCCCTGGCGGCCTCCGTCGCGTCCGCGGCCTCCGCCGCCTCACCGGCCGTGATCCCCGCGGCCTGCCGGGCGGAGAGCGAGGAGTTGAACCGGGTCAGCAGCGTGGTGAAGGCGTCCCGTTCCGTCTGCGACCACCCGTCCGTGACCTGTGCCATCAGCTCGCGCCGTGACGCCCGTACCTCGTTGAGGCGGGTCTGTCCGCGCGCCGACAGCTGGAGCACGACGGCCCGGCCGTCCTCCGGGTGCGAGGTGCGCTTGACGAGACCGGCGTCCACGAGCGGCGCGACCTGCCGCGTGACGGTCGAGGAGTCGATGCCCATCCCGGCGGCCAGCGCCTTGACGCCCATCGGGCCTTCCTGGTCGAGCCGGTTGAGCAGCAGGTAGGCGGCGCGGTCCATCGAGTTGCGGACCTTGCCGAGTCCGCCGAGCCGGGTCTGCTCCGCCCGCCGGGCGAAGACGGCCACCTGGTGCTGGAGGGCGTCAAGAAGGCGAACGGCGTCCGGCTCCCCGGGCGACGCCTTCCCGGAGGCCGACGCAGCGGAAGTCATGTCCTGAATGGGGGGCATGGCTGGGGGCTCTTTCGTGCGGGAGTCGGTTGGTGCAGGACAGAGTACGCGGCCACAAGGGAAGTCGTACCAGCCCGGACGCGACCTTCCGGGCATCCGGGCCCGGCCCCGGGCCGTCCCGTGAGGCGGCCCCGCGGTGAGCTGCCAGACTGGCGTACATGAGCTTCGGTACGTCCAGCCCCGTGCGCCCGCTGATACTTGACGACATCCGAGGGGCACAGAAGATGCTCGCCGGTGTGGCCAGGACGACCGCGATCGAGGGCAGCAGGTATCTGACCGGTCTCGTCGGCGCCCCGGTGCTCCTGAAGTGCGAAAACCTCCAGCGGACCGGCTCCTTCAAGCTGCGCGGCGCGTACGTGCGGATCGCGGGCCTGTCCCCGGAGGAGCGCGCGGCGGGCGTCGTCGCGGCCAGCGCGGGCAACCACGCGCAGGGCGTCGCGCTCGCCTCCACGCTGCTCGGGGTCCGCTCGACGGTGTTCATGCCGATCGGAGCGCCCCTGCCGAAGGTGGCGGCGACCCGGGAGTACGGCGCCGAGGTGCGGCTGCACGGCCATGTGGTGGACGAGACGCTGGCCGCCGCGCAGGAGTACGCGTACGAGACGGGCGCGGTCTTCATCCACCCGTTCGATCACCCGGACATCATCGCGGGACAGGGCACGGTCGGGCTGGAGATCCTGGAGCAGTGCCCCGAGGTGCGCACGATCGTCGTCGGCATCGGCGGCGGTGGTCTCGCCGCGGGCCTGGCCGTCGCGGTCAAGGCGCTGCGTCCGGACGTGAAGGTCGTCGGCGTCCAGGCGGAGGGCGCGGCGGCGTACCCGCCCTCGCTCCGGGCCGGCCGGCCGACGTCGGTCGACGCGCCGCACACCATGGCCGACGGAATCAAGGTGGGCCGCCCCGGCGACATACCGTTCCAGATCGTCGAGGAACTGGTCGACGAGGTACGCACGGTCACGGAGGACGAGCTGTCCAGCGCGCTGCTGCTCTGCCTCGAACGGGCGAAAATGGTCGTCGAACCGGCCGGCGCGAGCCCGGTGGCGGCGCTGCTGAGCGACCCGGCGAGCTTCCGCGGGCCGGTGGTCGCGCTGCTGTCCGGCGGCAACGTCGACCCCCTGCTGATGCAGCGGATACTGCGCCACGGCATGGCTGCGGCCGGGCGCTACCTGAGCCTGCGGCTGCGCGTGACGGACCGGCCGGGTGCGCTCGCGACGATGCTCGGGGTGCTGTCGGTGGCCGACGCCAATGTGCTCGACGTGAGCCACGTACGGACCGACCCGAAGCTCGGTCTCGGTGAGGCGGACGTGGAAGTGCACCTGGAGACGAAGGGGCCGGAGCACTGCGTGGAGGTGTCCACGGCGCTGCGGCGTGCGGGGTACACGATCCTGGGCTGAGGGCGGTTTGCCGTGTGGCGGGTTTCGCCGTGTGGCGCGGTTTCGCCGTCCGGCGTGGGTTCGTCGTGCGGCGCGGGTGTTTCGCCGTGCGGCGGGGGCCGGGGTGTGGTGGTCGCGGGTCCACGGTCGGGTGCGGGTCGGCGTCCGGCGCGGGTCGGCGTCCGCCCGGGGTGTGGTGCGTTGCGGGTGTCGCCGGTTCCGCGCGGGTCGTCGCGGCCGGGGCGTTGTGCGAATCGCGCGGGTCGTCGTGGGCTGGGGTGTGGTGGCTGGTGCTGTCGCCGGGTTCCGCGCAGGGGAAGTGTCCGCCACTGCATGATTTACGGCGTGTACAGGCGCAGTGGACACCGGGCCGGTGCTGCTCACGCCGCAAAGTCACGCTTTACGTTCTGGACACCACCCCTCCACGGCCCCCTTCCGCCCGCGGACGACCAGTCGCTCCGGTGATTGCCGGGGTGTTGGCGTGGGCCGGGTGTTGCGCGTCGGGGGTGCGCTGTTCAGCGTCGCCGCCCGGCGCTGATCCGGCAGGGTGTCCGGCATTGCGTGATCCACGGCGTGTACCGGCGTAGTGGATACCGGGCCGGTGGTGTTCACGCCTTCTGTTTTCGGTTTCGCCTCGCGGACGGGGCGGGTCGTCCGGCGTGCTCGCGGATTCACGTGTCTGCCGGGCGCGCGGGCGACCGGGCTCTTAGGCTCGGCACAAGCCGCGTCGTCAGCGGCGCAACGACGTGAGTACGGCCATCTCCGTCCACTCCGGGAGAATCCACATGCCAGGCGCCATCTACGCCGAAGGGCTGGTGAAGACCTTCGGCGACGTCAGGGCCCTGGACGGGGTCGATCTCGATGTTCCCGAAGGCACTGTCCTCGGGCTCCTCGGCCCCAACGGCGCGGGCAAGACCACTGCCGTACGCGTCCTGACGACCCTGCTCCAGCCCGACAGCGGCCGGGCGACCGTCGCCGGCATCGATGTCGTCAAGAACCCCAACGAGGTCCGGCGCTCCATCGGTCTCTCCGGGCAGTTCGCGGCCGTGGACGAATACCTCACCGGCCGCGAGAACCTGCGGATGGTCGGCCAGCTCTACCAGATGAGCGGGCGCGACGCGAAGGCCCGCGCGACCGCGCTGCTGGAGCGTTTCCACCTCTCCGACGCGGCCGACCGCACCGCCAAGACGTACTCGGGCGGTATGCGCCGCAGGCTCGACCTCGCCGCCGCGCTCGTCGTCTCGCCGCCCGTGATGTTCATGGACGAGCCGACGACCGGCCTCGACCCGCGCAACCGCCAGCAGCTGTGGGGCATCATCCAGGAACTGGTGGCGGGCGGTACGACGCTGCTGCTCTCCACGCAGTATCTGGAGGAGGCCGACCACCTGGCCCACGACATCTGTGTGGTGGACCGGGGCAAGGTCATCGCCCGTGGCACGGCCGACCAGCTCAAGGCGCAGACGGGCGGCGAGCGCGTCGAGGTCGTCGTCCATGAACGCGACCAGATCGGCCCCACCCGTACGGTCCTGGCGCACTTCAGCGGAGCCGGCAAAGACGACGAGTCCACGGTCGCGGTCGACGAGCACACCAGGAAACTGACCGTCCCGGTCACCGGCGGCGCGAAGCTGCTCGCCGAGGTCATCAGGGAGCTGGACACCCGTGGCGTCGAGATCGACGACATCGGGCTGCGCCGTCCCACGCTCGACGACGTGTTCATCTCGCTGACCGGCCACGCGGCCGAGGAGGGCGAGGAAGAGGGCGACCACCGTCCCGAGGAGGCCAGGAAGTGAGCATCACCGGTGATCCGTCGCGGCTGACGACCCCGACGCCGCGCGGCGGCCTCATGCAGTCGGCCAGGGACTCCCTGGTGGTCGCCCGGCGCAATCTGATCCGGATGACCAGGATCCCGGAGGTCGTCCTCTTCGGGCTGATCCAGCCGATCATGTTCGTGGTGCTGTTCAGCTACGTCTTCGGCGGGTCCCTGAACGTCGGCGGCACCACCAGCGCCACCGTCTACCGCAACTTCCTGATGGCCGGGATCTTCGCGCAGACCGTCACCTTCGCGACGGCGGGCGCGGGCGCCGGTATCGCCGACGACATGCACAAGGGTCTGGTCGACCGGTTCCGCTCACTGCCGATGGCGCGGGGCGCGGTCCTCACCGGACGTACGCTCGCGGACCTCGTGCAGACCGCGCTGACCGTCGTGGTGCTGGCCGTCGTCGCCGTGCTCGTCGGCTGGCGCATTCACGAGGGCGTGCCCAAGGCGCTCGGCGCGTTCGGGCTGCTGCTCCTGCTGGGGTACGCGTTCTCGTGGATCGGCGCGCTGATCGGCCTGTCGGTCCGTACCCCGGAGGCGGCCACTTCGGGGGGCCTGATCTGGCTCTTCCCGGTGACGTTCATTTCCAACGCCTTCGTGGACTCCAGCAATATGCCGGGCTGGCTCCAGCCAATCGCGGAGTGGAATCCGTTCAGTGCGACCGTGCAGGCCTGCCGCGTGCTGTTCGGCAATCCGGGGGTCTCGAAGGCCGACGCGTGGCCGATGCAGCATCCGGTGTGGGCCTCGCTGATCTGGTCGGTCGTGATCATCGGGGTGTTCCGGACGCTGGCGGTACGCAAATACCGCTCGGCGACGGTCTGAGCGACGGGCGATGGTCTGAGCGACAGGCGACGGCGCTGCCGGGCGCTTCGGGCAGCCGGGCGTGACGTGAGGGGGCCGTACCGCTGCCGGGTACGGCCCCGTCCCGTTGAAACAGGTGGTGGCTCAGTCCGTGTACGGCTTGGCCGCGAGGATCCGCACCGAGGCCTTCTTGCCGTTCGGCAGCTCGTATTCCGCGTCCTTGCCGACCTTCATGCCGTTGACGGCGGAGCCGAGCGGGGACTGCGGTGAGTACGTCTCGATGTCCGCGCTCGCGTACTCGCGGGAGGCCATGAGGAAGCTCAGGGTGTCGTCCTCGTCGCCGTCGAAGGCGATCGTGACGATCATGCCGGGCTCCACCACGCCGTTGTCGGCGGGGGCCTCGCCGACCTTGGCCTTTTCGAGCAGCTGGGTCAGCTGGCGCACACGCAGCTCCTGCTTGCCCTGCTCCTCCTTGGCCGCGTGGTACCCGCCGTTCTCCCGCAGGTCGCCCTCCTCGCGCGCAGCCTCGATCTTCTTCGCGATCTCGGTGCGGGCCGGACCAGACAGGTGCTCCAGCTCGGCCTTCAGCTGGTTGTACGCCCCTTGGGTGAGCCAGGTGACGTTCTCGCTGGTCTGGGTCACAGGTGCTCCTCGTAGGTACTGGGAATACAAAGCAACGCCCTACCCAGAGGATTGTGCTTTCTCGGGTGGGCGAAACCACGAGCCTAACAATTTCGTGGCGAAAGGGGGAGGATAAAAGCCCTTACAACTGCGTTGTCGCAGGTCAGGGCGGAGCGCGTCGGCGGGTTCAGCCGTCCGAGTCGCTGCAGCCCACCAGCTCGGCGGCGGTCGCGCGCTCCGTCGTACGTACGGTGATGATCTGATCCACCCGGGTCTGCGACGCCGTGAAGCGGACGTCCTTGCGGCCCACTTCCTCGTGCCCGTCGTTCAGCGCGCGGAGCGTGCAGGTGCCGGTCGCGCCCTCGTCCTTGCGTACCTCGAGGTGCACCTCGACCGCATTGGCCGAAACCCGCTTGAACTTGATGATTTCGCCGGACACGCTGGTACCCGCCACGTAGTGGTAGCCGAACCAGCCGACCAGGACGACCGTCACGACGCCGAACACCACCGCCAGGATCCTGAGCCTGTGGTCCGCGCGCGCGTCCGCCGAACGGCCGTACCGGCCGGGGGGAAGCTGCTCGCGCACCACGGCCATGATCGTTCCTCCTGGAGTGGGGCGGCCGGAATTTTCCGCCCCCCGGTATCCGTCACTATAGAAGCCGCCTAATGCGACGAATGACTGAGGATCGTGTCTTGACTGACCAGCTGCGACTGATGGCCGTCCACGCCCACCCCGACGACGAGTCGAGCAAGGGTGCGGCAACCATGGCCAAGTACGTGTCCGAGGGGGTGGACGTGCTGGTTCTGACCTGCACGGGAGGCGAGCGCGGCTCCATCCTCAACCCGAATCTCCAGGGTGACCCTTCCATCGAGGAGAACATCCACGAGGTCCGCAGAAAGGAGATGGACCGGGCGCGCGAGATCCTCGGCGTCAAGCAGGAGTGGCTCGGCTACGTCGACTCGGGGCTGCCCGAGGGCGACCCGCTGCCGCCGCTGCCCGAGGGCTGCTTCGCCCTCGCCGACGTGGACGAGGCGGCGGGCCGGCTCGTCCGCTCCATCCGTTCGTTCCGGCCGCACGTCATCACCACGTACGACGAGAACGGCGGCTACCCGCACCCCGACCACATCATGACCCACAAGATCTCGATGGTGGCGTTCGAGGCGGCGGACGACAAGGAGAAGTACCCGGAGGACGAGTTCGGTCCCGTCTGGCAGCCGCTGAAGCTCTACTACAACCAGGGCTTCAACCGTCAGCGCACGACCGCGCTGCACGAGGCGCTGCTCGCCCGCGGCCTGGAGTCGCCGTACGGGGACTGGCTCAAGCGCTGGGCGGAGTTCGGCCAGGTGGAGCGGACGCTGACCACGCACGTCCCGTGCGCGGACTTCTTCGAGATCCGCGACCGCGCGCTGCTCGCGCACGCCACGCAGATCGACCCGAACGGCGGCTGGTTCCGCGTGCCGATGGACCTCCAGCAGGAGGTCTGGCCGACGGAGGAGTACGAGCTGGCGCAGTCGAGGGTCGATACCTCCCTCCCCGAGGACGACCTCTTCGCGGGCATCCGCGACAATGCCTGATATGTATGCGACCCAGGCAATGACGCACTTCGTTCCTCTCGCCGCGGACCTCGACGAGAACAAGGTGACGCCCGGTGTTCTCGGCTTCGTCGTCTTCGCGGTGATGGCGCTGGCGGTGTGGATGCTGATGAAGTCGATGAACAGGCACATGAACAAGGTCGACTTCAAGGAATCCCCGGACGCCTCGGCGCCCACGGCCACCACCCCGCACACCCCGGCCCAGGGCCGAGCCGCGGAGTAACGCCGGCACTCGGGGGGGGGAAAACACGCGTCGTCGCCCTGATTGGTCCCGGCCTCATGGCACCCAGCGCGGGGGCCATGAGGCCACCGGCCCGGACCGTCCGGTTGCGTCCGGAGCGCCGGCTGCTCACCACGCGGCTCGTCCCCGGCGAGAACGTGCAGGTCGGCATCTGGTTGAAGCTCTGCACCCCCGGACCGCCTACGAGGGGTCCGGGCCGAGCTGGGGCCGCCGCCCAGAGGCTCCCGGTGGCGGACATGTCTTAGTCCACAGGACGTCGGAGGCGCGAGGGTGCGGGCGATTCCTTGTTGCTTACAGGGCCCCAAGGTCGGCCGTGACGGAGAACGGGGCGGTGGCTTTCACGGTGCCGGTGAAGATCTCGCCGTCTCGGTAGGACTTGTTTGCGGGGTCGAGGACGTAGGTGTAGACGATCGGAACGCCAGTGGCGGCCTGCTCGATGCGCCAGTAGAAGGGGATGCCGGCCTTGGCGTACTGGTCCACCTTCACGATCCGGTCTGTGGTTTCTGACCCTGGGGACACGACCTCGACGACCAGGAGGACGTGCTCGGGGCGGGTGGGTGTGAGGTCGATGGTCTCCGCCCGGTACACGGTGACGTCTGGACGGCGGTTGGTGAGCGGCACGTCCTGCAAGCGGACGTCGAAGTCCGTGTCGGCGTTCCAGTCCGGGCCCGCGGCGGCGTCCAGGGCATTGGCCAGGAGCCGAGCCAGCCGGTTGTGCCGTTTGGAGGCGCTCGGGCTCACGACGACCATCCCGTCCACGATCTCGATGCCGGCGCACTGCTCCTCGGACCAGGAGTCGTACTGGTCCGCGCTGATCTGCGTATGCATCCACGCGGGCGCCACCATCTCGGCGGTCATGGGTACCTCCTTCGAGGATGCGGTACTGCTCGACTCAGCGTACTGCCCGCTTCCAGTCGGGCAGTAGCTTGGGGCCGGGGCGGAACCTCCAGCATCCGCAGGGCGAACTGGGTGCAAAAGGGGCGATCCGCATTCACCGCGTGATGGCGTATGAGTGCAAATCGGCCAAGTAGGGCGGTGGCTTGCGGGCCGAACCGGCAGGGCCGCGTCGGCGTGAGAGGCTGGGCCGTATGAACCGGTTGGCTGGTGTGACCTCGCCTTATCTGCTTCAGCACGCCGACAACCCGGTCGATTGGTGGCCCTGGTCGCCGGAGGCTTTTGAGGAAGCGCGACGGCGCGATGTGCCCGTTCTGCTGTCGGTCGGCTACTCGGCGTGCCACTGGTGCCATGTCATGGCGAGCGAGAGCTTCGAGGACGCCACGACCGCCGCGTACATGAACGAGCACTTCGTCAACATCAAGGTCGACCGCGAGGAGCGGCCCGATGTCGACGCCGTGTACATGGAGGCCGTGCAGGCCGCCACCGGTCAGGGCGGGTGGCCCATGACCGTGTTCCTCAATGCCGAGGGGGAGCCCTTCTACTTCGGTACGTACTACCCGCCCGCGCCCCGCCACGGCATGCCGTCCTTCCCGCAGGTTCTGGAGGGCGTCAGCTCCGCCTGGACCGATCGGCGCGGCGAGGTGACAGAGGTCGCCGGGCAGATCGTGCGGGAGCTGGCCGGGCGCTCGCTCGCGCGGGGCGGGGACGGGGTGCCGGGGGAACCGGAGCTGGCGCAGGCGCTGCTCGGGCTGACGCGGGAGTACGACACGCTGCACGGCGGGTTCGGTGGCGCGCCCAAGTTCCCGCAGTCGATGGTGCTGGAGTTCCTGCTGCGGCACCACGCGCGTACCGGGGCCGAGGGCGCGCTCCAGATGGCCGCTGACACCGCTGAGGCCATGGCGCGCGGTGGGATCTACGACCAACTCGGCGGCGGGTTCGCCCGGTACGCCGTGGACCGTGAGTGGATCGTGCCGCACTTCGAGAAAATGCTGTACGACAACGCCCTGCTGTGCCGGGTCTACGCGCACCTGTGGCGGGCCACCGGATCCGCTCTCGCGCGGCGGGTGGCGCTGGAGACCGCGGACTTCATGGTGCGTGAACTGCGCACGGCCGAAGGCGGGTTCGCCTCCGCGCTGGACGCGGACAGTGATGACGGCAGCGGCAGGCACGTCGAGGGCGCGTTCTATGTGTGGACGCCGGAGCAACTACGCGAGGTGCTGGGCGAGGAGGACGCGGAGTTCGCCGCGAACCACTTCGCGGTGACCGAGGAAGGCACCTTCGAGGAGGGCGCCTCCGTGCTTCAACTCCCGCAGGGCGGCGGGGTGGTGGACGCCGGGCGCGTCGAGTCCGTCCGGCAGCGCCTGCTCGCTGCGCGCGAGACCCGGCCGCGTCCCGGGCGGGACGACAAGGTCGTCGCGGCCTGGAACGGGCTCGCGATCGCGGCGCTCGCCGAGACCGGCGCGTACTTCGACAGGCCGGATCTGATCGAGCGCGCCACCGAGGCCGCCGATCTGCTCGTACGTATTCACATGGACGGTACGGCCCGGCTCTCGCGGACATCCAAGGACGGCCGGACCGGAGCGAACGCGGGGGTGCTCGAGGACTACGGCGATGTCGCGGAGGGGTTCCTCACGCTCGCCGGGGTGACGGGCGAAGGCGTGTGGCTGGAATTCGCCGGGTTCTTGTTGGACATCGTGCTCGACCAGTTCGTCGCCGAGAACGGCACTCTGTTCGACACCGCGCACGACGCCGAGCAGTTGATCCGCCGCCCGCAGGACCCGACGGACAACGCCACGCCGTCCGGCTGGACGGCGGCCGCCGGCGCGCTGATCTCGTACGCCGCGCACACCGGCTCCGAACCGCACCGTACGGCCGCGGAAGCCGCGTTGGGCGTGGTGAAGGCGCTGGGCCCGCGTGCTCCGCGCTTCACCGGCTGGGGTCTCGCGGTCGCGGAAGCGGTGCTGGACGGGCCGCGCGAGATCGCCGTCGTGGGGCAGAGCGCGAAGGACGCGGCCGCGTTGCACCGTACGGCTCTGCTGGGGACCGCGCCCGGCGCTGTGGTGGCCGCCGGGGTGGCGGGCGGCGACGAATTCCCGCTGCTGGTGGACCGCCCGCTGGTGGACGGCCGGGCCGCGGCCTATGTCTGCCGGCGCTTCGTCTGTTCCGCTCCCACCACTGAAATGGCCTCCCTCCAAGGCGAGTTGGGGGTCTCCCGGTAGTCGGGGGCCAAATCTGGCCGAAAAGCGATGCGACGGGAATCGGCCGGAAATACGGCATTCACCCAATCGGCCCACTGGCCGACACACCTTCCCCTTATTGTCTTCACAAGGGGAAGGTCAGGGGCGCATGAGTACCGTGCGCCCAGGGGGATGACGGGCGACGCGGCGGCCGGGGGGCCTGTCACGGTTCAGCCCTGGCCAAGGGGGGCCGTGTGTTCGCGTCCGTGTTCATCGCTGCCGTTTCGCTCGCGCTTTTCTGGATGGCGGCCTTCACGCTGTGGTGGCAGATGCATGCCTGGCGCACGCCGGAGACGCTGGCGTCGACCAGCTTCGACCGCCCGGACGGCGGTCGCGAGGGATCGTTCTCCCTGCTCCTGCCCGCGCGGCACGAACAGGCCGTGCTCGAACACACCATTCAGCGGTTGCTGGAGTCCAGCCACACCGACTTCGAGATCATCGTCATCGTCGGACACGACGACCCGGAGACCGCGGGGGTCGCGGAGTGGGCCGCCGCCTGCGCCCCGGGCCGGGTCAGGGTCGTGACCGACACCCATGAGGCGAAGAACAAGCCCAAGGCGCTCAACACCGCCCTGCCGTACTGCACCGGCGACTTCGTCGGGGTCTTCGACGCGGAGGACCAGGTCCACCCCGCGCTGCTGACCCACGTCGACCACGCCTTCCGCACCACCGGCGCCGATGTCGTCCAGGGCGGCGTCCAGTTGATCAACTTCCACTCCAGCTGGTACAGCCTGCGCAACTGCCTCGAATACTTCTTCTGGTTCCGCAGTCGCCTGCACCTGCACGCGCAGAAGGGGTTCATCCCGCTCGGTGGCAACACCGTCTTCGTCAGGACCGACGTCCTGCGCGAGGCGGGCGGCTGGGACCCCGACTGCCTCGCCGAGGACTGCGATCTGGGCGTACGCCTGTCCAGCGCAGGCAAGAAGGTCGTCGTCGCCTACGACTCCGACATGGTGACCCGCGAGGAGACTCCGGGCTCCCTGATGTCGCTGCTCAAACAGCGAACTCGCTGGAATCAGGGCTTCCTTCAGGTCTACCGCAAGAAGGACTGGAAGCAACTCGCCACACCCGGACAGCGGTTGCTCGCCCGCTACACCCTGATGACCCCGTTCCTCCAGGCATGCACGGGCGTGATCATCCCGCTCAACGTGGCGATCGCGCTCTTCCTCGACGTGCCGGTGGGGATCGCGTTCGTGACGTTCCTGCCCCTGGTGACCGCCATGGTCACCTTCGTCTTCGAAGTCGTCGGGCTCCACGACTTCGGCAAGCAGTACGGATTCCGGGTCCGCTTCGCGCACTACCTCAAGCTCGTCATCGGCGGCCCCTTCTATCAGGTGCTTCTCGCGGGCGCGGCCATCCGTGCCGTCTGGCGCGAGTACCGGGGACACGGCGACTGGGAACTGACCAGTCATGTCGGCGCGCATCTGACCCGAGAGGACATCCACGCGTGACCTCCACACTTCCCGCGGTGACGACGCAGCAGCCGGCGGCCGTTCCCGTGCAGCGACGGCACGCCCGCGTCCGGCCCGCGAGCCCCCTCAGACCTCTGGTGCGCTTCCGCACCTCGCGCCCCGACCTGCTGCTGTGCGGGGTACTGCTCCTCGCGATCCTGCTGGTCCAGGGCTGGAACATCCAGCACTTCCCGGCTCTCAGCGACGACGAGGGCACCTATCTCGCCCAGGCGTGGGCCGTCCAGCAGGGCAAGGGCCTAGCCCACTACACGTACTGGTACGACCATCCGCCGCTCGGCTGGCTCCAGATAGCCGGCCTCACCTGGCTGCCCTCGCTCATCGCGCCCGACACGATGGCCGTCGCACCGATGCGCTTCGCGATGCTGCTGGTCAGCGCTGCCAGTTCGGTGCTCCTGTACGTCCTGGCCCGGCGCCTCGCGCTGCCGCGCTGGGCCGCGGGCCTGGGCATGCTCCTCTTCGGGCTCTCCCCGCTGTCGGTGGTCCTCCAGCGGGAGATCTTCCTCGACAACATCGCCGTGATGTGGATGCTGCTCGCCTTCTGCCTCGCGGCCTCGCCCAGCCGTGACCTCTGGCACCACTTCGGAGCCGGACTCGCGGGCGCCGTGAGCGTGCTCACGAAGGAGACGATGCTGCTCGTCCTGCCGGCCCTGCTGGTGACGATGTGGCGCCACGGCCACCGTGACACCCGCAAGTTCGCCCTCACCGGCGCCATAACGGCCTGCGCGATGATCGGCCTCGCCTACCCGCTGTTCGCCCTGCTCAAAGGGGAGTTGGTGCCGGGCGCCGGACACGTCTCGCTCTGGGAGGGCATCACGTACCAGATGAGCCGCCCCGGCTCCGGCTTCGTCCTCGACCCGGGCAGCGGTTCCTACGGTGTGCTCCAGTCCTGGCTCTACTACGACCGGATTCTGCCCCTGGGCGGCATCGCCGGAGCCGTCCTGCTGCTGCTGACCTTCCGCTGGTCGGTCACCGCGCGTGCGCTGGCGGGCCCCGCGCTCGCCGTCGTGGTCCTCACGGCCGTCGCGCTGCGTCCGTCCGGCTACCTGCCCGCGATGTATGTCATCCAGGCGCTGCCGTTCCTGGCGCTGGTGCTGGCGGGCGGTGTGGCCAGTGTGACCCACGCGGTGCTGCGCAGGGGGCTCGGCGCCGGGGAGGGCCGGGTGCTGACGGCCGTACGGTGGACGGCGCTCGCGGCGCTGGTCGCCGGGGCCGCCGTATACACACTGCCACGGTGGTACGACGGCGACCGCACGGCGCTGACCGCGGACGCCAACGCCCCGTACCGGGCCGCCGCTTCATGGATGGCGACGGAAGTGCCCGATCCCGCGTCGAGCCGTGTCCTGGTGGACGACGGGCTGTGGCTGGACCTCGTGCACGACGGATACGAACCGGGTCTCGGGGCCATCTGGTTCTACAAGGCAGACCTCGACCCGGCCGTGACGAAGACGATGCCGGGCGGCTGGCGCGACCTCGACTACGTGGTCGCCTCACCGACCGTACGGCGCGACGCGCGCGACCTGCCCAACGTCCGTGACGCGCTGGCCCATTCGAAGCCGGTCGCCGTCTTCGGGGACGGCGAGGACCGGATCGAGATCCGGCGGATCGTGGGAGGCGGGCGATGAGCATCGTTCCTCCCATGGGCGCGGGTGCCGGCGCGGAGTCCGGGCGCGAATCCGAACCGGGTTCCGGTTCCGGATCTGGTTCCGGTTCCGGGGACGGCCGTGGATTCGGTCCAGGAGCCGGGGCCCTCGGTGATCCGCTGCTGGAGACCGGGGCGGTGGCCGAGCCCGGCGCCGTCACCGTCATCATCCCGACCTTCAACGAGGCAGCCAACGTAGGCGAGTTGCTGCGACAGCTGACCGACGCGGTGCCTGCCAGGCTGCCCTGCGAGGTGGTGTTCGTGGACGACTCCACGGACGACACCCCCGAGGTGATCGCGGCCGCCGCGCAGGACTGCCCGTTCCCCGTCAGTGTGATCCACCGCGAGATACCGGAGGGCGGCCTCGGCGGGGCCGTGGTGGAAGGGCTGCGGACCGCCGGATCCGACTGGATCGTCGTCATGGACGCCGACCTCCAGCATCCGCCCGCGCTCATCCCGGCCCTCGTCGCCGCCGGGGAACGCGCGTCGGCCGACCTCGTCGTCGCCAGCCGCTACCTCCCGGGCGGCAGCAGGGCCGGACTCGCGGGCGGCTACCGCGTGTTGGTGTCCCGGACGGCCACATGGCTCACCAAGGCGGTCTTCCCGGGGCGGCTGCGCGGGATCAGCGACCCGATGAGCGGGTTCTTCGCGATCAGGCGCGGCGCGGTCACGGACGCGGCGCTGCGCCCGCTCGGCTACAAGATCCTGCTGGAGCTGACCGTACGGTGCCGGCCCGAGCGCCCCGCCGAGGTGCCGTTCGTCTTCCGGGACCGGTTCGCCGGTGAGTCCAAGTCGACGGCGAGGGAAGGCCTGCGCTTCCTGCGGCACCTGGTGGAACTGCGTACGGTGTCGCCCGTCGCGCGGATGCTCGCCTTCGGACTGATCGGGCTCACCGGCTTCGTTCCGAACCTGCTCGCGCTGTCCGGGCTGACCGCCGCGGGTGTGCACTACCTCCCGGCCGAGGTGCTGGCCAACCAACTCGGTGTGCTGTGGAATTTCGTCCTCATCGAGCTGCTGCTGTTCCGCGGCAGACGGATCCACCGGCACTGGGCGGACCGGGTGAGCAGATTCGTCGTACTCGCCAACGCCGATCTGCTGCTGCGCATCCCGCTCATCGCGCTGTTCGTCTCGCGGCTCGGGATGGGCGTGCTGACGGCGACGGCCGCCGCGCTGCTGGCGACGTTCGTGCTGCGGTTCGCGGGCACGGAAGCGCTGGTCTACCTGCCGAAGCGCGTGGGGCGTACGAGGCGGACGAGACCCGCGGAACGCACGGGAGCCGCGGCGCGGACACTGCCGCCGACCGACTCGGCCCAGGAGGCCGCGGAAAGGACCGACCGGTGAGTTCCCTCCGTACGTCACGGACCCGGCGCGGCCATCGGCGCACGCCGGCCCTGCTGGCCGTCGCCGCATTGGCCGGAGGACTGCTGCTGAGCGTGCAGCAACCGGCGGTCGCCGACGTGAACTTGATCAAAAACCCCGGCTTCGAAACGGCGGGCACGGGCGGCGGCACCGGGGGCGCGACGGACATGCCGTACTGCTGGGAGCAGTCCGGCTGGGGCGACAACGACTTCACCTTCACCACCGTCGCCGACGCGCACACCGGCGCGAAGGCGCTCAAGGTCGCGCTGTCCCGGCGTGTCGACGGAGACCGTAAAACACTGATCACGGAGTCGGCGGAGTGTGCGCCGGACGTGGAGCAGGACCGTCAGTACGACCTCTCCCTCTGGTACAAGTCCACGACCCCGGACGCCTCGATCACCCTCTTCCGGCACGACACGACGGCCGGCTGGCAGTACTGGACCGACCTCAAGACGCTTGATCTGAGCACCGGTTACCAGCGCGCCGAGGTCCGCACGCCCGCCGTACCGCCCGGCACCGACCGGATCACCTGGGGCGTTTCCGTGTACGGGACGGGCAGCGTGACGACCGACGACTACGCGATGACGGAGGTCGCACCGCCGCCCGCGCAGCCGGAGTGCGCCGGGACCGCCGAGGAGTGCGCGGACGGCAAGTGGGAGGTACTGCCGACGGAGAACCCCGTGCGCTCGATGCACTCGGTGGTGCTCAACAACGGCAAGGTGC
Organism: Streptomyces sp. NPDC088725; assembly: GCF_044751305.1. Classification (NCBI taxonomy): domain Bacteria; kingdom Bacillati; phylum Actinomycetota; class Actinomycetes; order Kitasatosporales; family Streptomycetaceae; genus Streptomyces; species Streptomyces sp. NPDC088725. The sequence goes on along the minus strand of NZ_JBIVLO010000003.1, from coordinate 153,068 downwards.
TGCTGATCGCCGGTTCGGGCAACGACCCGGAGATGTTCGAGGCGGGCACGTTCACCTCGGCGGTGTACGACCCGGAGAAGGGCACGTACCGTACGATCCCGACCCCCGACGACATGTTCTGCTCCGGCCACGTCCAACTGGCCGACGGGCGTGTGCTGGTGATGAGCGGCAACGAGGCGTATCCGACGGCGGACGGCACGGTCGGCTACCGCGGCCTGAAGGACTCGTACATCTTCGACGCCGTGACCGAGACGTACAGCAGGACCAACGACCTGAATGACGGCCACTGGTACCCCTCGGCCACGGTCATGGGCAACGGCGACGTCATGTCGTTCGGCGGCCTGCGCGAGGATTCCACCGGATCGGTGACGGCCGAGCGCTGGTCGGCGGAACAGGAGAAATGGCTGCCGCTGTCGCAGGTCAACCAGACCTGGTCGTACTGGGGTCTGTACCCGTCGATGATCCTGATGCAGGACGGCCGGCTGTTCTACTCGGGCAGCCATGTCTTCGGCAACGGCACGCCGGGGACCGGATCTTCGGTCTACGACTACGAGGCGAACACCGTCACGGACGTCCCGGGGCTCCAGGACAAGGACGAGCGGGACCAGTCGGCCAGTGTGCTGCTGCCACCCGCGCAGGACCAGCGCGTACTGACCATCGGCGGCGGCAACGTCGATTCCGACCCGGACGCGAACCGGCTCACCGACCTCATCGACCTCAAGGCCCCGAGCCCCCGGTACACCCCGGGCCCGCTCCTGCCGCAGGGCACCGTCGACCTCGGGGACGGCCCGCGGCCGGAGGCCGGGACGGAGGGGAAGATGTACGGCTCGGCCGTGCTGCTGCCCGACGGCAAGGTGCTGGAGACCGGCGGCGGACTGCACAACCGCGCCAACCCCGTTTACGAGGCGTCCCTGTTCGACCCCCGGACGGAGACCTTCGACCCGGTCGCCGCCGACCCGGAGTCCCGCGGCTACCACTCCTCCGCGTTCCTGCTGCCCGACGGCCGGGTGATGACGACGGGCGACAATCCCGGCAACGGGTCCTGGAACCACGCGGTTTCGCTCTACACCCCGCCCTATCTGCTCAAGGGCCCGCGTCCGAAGATCACTTCAGTGATCGACAGCCAGTGGCTGTACGGAGACACGCAGCGGATCACGGTCGACAGGCCCATCGAGAAGGCCGAGTTGATCAGGCCGGCCGCTGTGACGCACTCCTCCGATCCCAACCAGCGCTTCGTGGATCTGCCGCTCTCGGTCGACGGGAACAACATCGATCTGAACGTCACCAGCAATCCCAATCTGGCGCCGCCCGGCTGGTACATGCTGTTCGCCGTGGACGCGGCCGGCGTGCCCTCCGTGGCCCAATGGGTCCATCTGGGCGGCCCGGCGGCCCTCGCCGCCGACGCGGAGCCCGGCCATGTGCACGACTTCGCGGGCAAGCTGGCGCAGAGCCCCAAGAAGCCGCAGCAGAAGCGGACTTCGGCCCCGGTCAGTCGCCAGATCGCGGGCTGCGACCGGCACTACGGCTCGGCGAACGTCTGCGTACCCACCGTCTTCCCGACGGCGGTTCCGGCGACGACGAAGGCGCGCTGCGACTGGCTCGCGGCGAACGACTACGGGCGCCTCGCGGTCAACGGCAAGGACGACCCGCTGCGTCTCGACCCGGACCATGACGGTGCGGCGTGCGGCAAGGGAGACGTACGGCGGGCGGGTAACTGACGCGGGGCCCGGGGCCCTGGACATGGGCCCTGTCCCGGACGGTCTCAGGCGCCCGAGCCTCAAGTGATTGGGCCTCAGGCGTCCGCAGCTCAGAGCACCTGGTGTCGTCAGGGTGCTCGCGGCTCAGGGCGCCTGGTACGCCACGAGCGCGATCCCGACGAAGTGCACGACGAACGCGGCGAGGGTGAAGGAGTGGAACACCTCGTGGAAGCCGAACCAGCGCGGTGACGGATTGGGGCGCTTCAGTCCGTAGATCACACCGCCCGCGCTGTAGAGCAGACCGCCGACCAGCACGAGGACCAGCACGGCGATCCCGCCGCTGCGCATGAAATCGGGCAGGAAGAAGACCGCGGCCCAGCCCATCGCGATGTAACACGGCGTGTAGAGCCAGCGCGGAGCGCCGACCCAGAAGACCCGGAACGCGATCCCGGCGGCGGCCGCGGCCCAGACGGCCCACAGCAGCGTCCGGCCCGAGGCGCCGGGCAGCAGAAGCATGGTCAGCGGCGTGTACGTGCCCGCGATGATCAGGAAGATATTGGCGTGATCGAGCCGTCTCAGCACGGCCTCACCCCGCGGCCCCCACGTACCGCGGTGGTATATCGCGCTGACGCCGAAGAGCAGACACGCCGTCAGCACGTAGATCGCACAGGCGATCCGGGCGCGGGTCGAGTCGGTCAGGGCGATCAGGGACACGCCCGCGACGAGCACGGCGGGGAACATCCCGGCGTGCAGCCAGCCCCGCAGCTTCGGCTTGACCGGCGTCGGCAACACGATCTCGACCGGCCCTCCTTCGGGTGGTGCGGCCTTCGCGGGCGAGTCGGGCGCGGCAGAAGTCATGGGTTCATGCTACCTACGCCACCGTAGGTTACGTTCCGGTACAAAACGTCCGGCAGGGGGCGCTCCCGCAGTGGCGATGCTCACGTGTGCGGCCCTCTGGACATATGGGCGCGCCGGATGGATGATCAAATGAGTGCGGTCGGCACCGGATGAGCGGCTACGAAGCGTCCGGGTCGCAGCCCCCAAGGGGCACAAAACAACAGAACCCTCATCAAGGAGCAATCGTGGCGCGCGAGATCGCGGCTCCCCTCACCAGCGACATCCCCACCAACCACCAGGAGCTGCTCTCCTGGGTGGACGAGATCACCGAACTGACCGAGCCGGACCGGGTCGTATGGTGCGACGGTTCCGAGAGCGAGTACGAGCGCCTGTGCGGTGCGCTCGTCGCCAACGGCACCTTCAAGAAGCTGGACCCCGTCAAGCGGCCGAACTCGTACTACGCCGCCTCAGACCCCTCCGACGTGGCGCGCGTCGAGGACCGTACGTTCATCTGCTCCGAGAAGGAGGAGGACGCGGGCCCGACCAACCACTGGAAAGCACCGGCGGACATGCGCCGGATCTTCGCCGGCGAGGACGGCATCTTCCGCGGCGCGATGCGCGGCAGGACCCTGTACGTGGTGCCCTTCTGCATGGGCCCCCTCGGCTCGCCGCTCTCGGCGATCGGCGTCGAGCTCACCGACTCCGCGTACGTCGCGGTCTCGATGCGCACCATGACCCGCATGGGCCAGCCCGTCCTGGACGAACTCGGCTCCGACGGATTCTTCGTCAAGGCGGTCCACACCCTCGGCGCGCCGCTCGCGCCGGGCGAGAGCGACGTACCGTGGCCGTGCAACCCGACGAAGTACATCTCGCACTTTCCCGAGGACCGCGAGATCTGGTCGTACGGCTCCGGCTACGGCGGCAACGCGCTCCTGGGCAAGAAGTGCTATGCCCTGCGCATCGCGTCCGTCATGGCCCGGGACGAGGGCTGGCTCGCCGAGCACATGCTGATCCTCAAACTGACGCCGCCGCGGGGCGAGTCCAGGTACGTCGCGGCCGCCTTCCCCTCGGCCTGCGGCAAGACCAACCTCGCCATGCTGGAGCCGACCGTCTCCGGCTGGACCGTGGAGACCATCGGCGACGACATCGCGTGGATGCGGTTCGGCGCGGACGGCAGGCTCTACGCGATCAACCCCGAGGCCGGCTTCTTCGGCGTCGCGCCGGGCACCGGCGAACACACCAACGCCAACGCCATGAAGACCATGTGGGGCAACTCGGTCTTCACAAACGTCGCGCTCACCGACGACAACGACGTCTGGTGGGAGGGCATGACGGAGGAGCCGCCCGCACGCCTCACCGACTGGAAGGGCAACGACTGGACCCCGGAGTCCGGTACCCCGGCGGCCCACCCCAACGCCCGCTTCACCGTCCCCGCGGGCCAGTGCCCGATCATCGCGCCGGAGTGGGAGGACCCCAAGGGCGTCCCGATCTCGGCGATCCTCTTCGGTGGCCGCCGCGCCTCCGCCGTGCCGCTGGTGACCGAGTCCTTCGACTGGCAGCACGGCGTCTTCCTCGGCGCGAACGTCGCGTCGGAGAAAACGGCGGCGGCCGAGGGCAAGGTCGGCGAACTGCGCCGCGATCCGTTCGCCATGCTGCCGTTCTGCGGCTACAACATGGGGGACTACATGGCGCATTGGCTCAAGGTCGGCGCCGGCAAGGACCCGGCGAAGCTGCCGAAGATCTACTACGTGAACTGGTTCCGCAAGGACGAGGCCGGCAGCTTCGTCTGGCCCGGCTTCGGTGAGAACAGCCGCGTGCTGAAGTGGATCGTGGAACGCCTGGACAACGAGGCCGACGGCGTGGAAACCCCGATCGGCATCCTTCCCACGAGGCAGTCCCTGGACACCGAGGGCCTGGAACTCTCGGACTCTGAGCTGGACTTGCTGCTCACGGTCGACAAGGGCATCTGGCGCGAGGAGGCGTCGCTGATCCCCGCCCACCTGAACACCTTCGGCACCCACACCCCGAAGGAACTCTGGGACGAATACCGAGCCCTGGTGAACCGCCTCGGCTGACGCGCACCCCGGAGCCCTCTCTCAACGATGGCTCCGGGGCCTGCCTTCTCTGTCTTCCACGCCTCCCCCCGCCGCACCGGGATCAGAGGCCGGACTCCGTTTCGGGGAAGTCGACGGTCCGGAGAATGGCGGCGGTCATGTCGCAGAACTCGCCCCAGTACTCGGTCGACGCGGTGTGCAGTGTGAAGACCGCGGTGTACGGAGCCGTCGGGAAGGGGGCGTGAACCTGGATCTGTCCGGTGAGGAGAGTGGACTCCTCACCGTCGGCGGTGACTTCGGCGCCGAGAACCACTTCCCGCAGCGTGATGCACGAAACAGCAGGACCACACGGCAGATCGATCCACCGGACGTCATTCAGGGGATCCTGACGGAGGACGGCGAGGGTGCCCTGTGCGGCTACGTCGGGATCGCTCTGCTCGGTCTCGACAGCGGCAACGGTAAAGGCGCACTGCGCGACACCGCCCTCGTCTGTGGCGAAGAGCCCCATGGCCGAGTAGGAGAGCCCGCTGTCGCCCATGTACTTGGCGATGGCGGCGTAGTAAGGGGCGGCAGGAGCCCACAGAGACTCGTCGCCGCGAGAGTAGAGCTCTCGTACGAAGGCGTCGGCGAGGGCGGCGCGTTCTTCGGGGGTGGCGGCGAGGGGCAGGGCGAAGAATCCGTCGGGGGTGGCGAAAGTCATGGGCGGTATGCCGCCGTCCACATGCTCAGCAAGTGGACTCTTTCCGGCGGGGATTGTCATTCAGGGCTACCGTTCTGTTAGAAGTCGCCGGGTTTGAACCGTACGTCTTCACCGTTCGCGCCCATTGCTCTGAACATGGATTCGGCGCCGTTGGGGGCGAGGGAACTGTCAGTCTTGGCATCGATCAAATAGTTTCCGCTCGCCCGGCGGGTCACTACGGGATTGCCGATGAATCTCCACTTGCTGTTCAGGTCGGACACCCTGTTCCGCTGACCGAGTGAAAGCCCGTCAAGGCGGACCAGTTCGAAATCAAAGGCTAGATATCTCGGAAACGTCCAGATTACTTCCGCAGAAGGCGGTGCGAGTCTGCACCATGAACCGTCCGTGAACCTGATTTTAAGATCCATTCCGACGTTACTGAACGGCATCTCTTCTGCGCCGTCGATATCCGTGCGTGAGACTGTCCAGAGACTCACCTCCCGGTCGGCCTCGCTTTCGCTGATCCCCAGGACGACCAGCCGGCGGTCGGTGACGACTGCCTCGACGTGGTATTTCTCCGGACAGCGTGCAGGGTCGAGCTGCCAGGGCAAGGTGCGTGCGAGGGTCCCTGGTCCAGCCCACATGACAGGGAAGTCCTCGACCTCGTTCTCGGGATCCTTGGGAGGTCCCAATGTACTCGGGCCCTTGACGACGCTCCCTGAACCGGCCAGATTCTCGAGAATCCCGACGACCAGATAGAACGCTGCCTTGAGGGTGAATCCCGTCGCCCTCTTCGCCCGTGCTCGCTTCTTTTCCTCCGCCCGCCGTGTGAACTGCGGGCCTTCAGGCCAGCCGGTGAGTTCGTCTTGGATATCGTTTCGCTCGGTGTCGCGAAACCAGCGCATCCCGGCGACCCTGGCGGCGACGCCAGTCGCGAAGATCACCTTGTCGCGGGAGAGAACCGTCTCACCGGATTCTGGTTGCCATGCGGTCATGGAGAGACTCTCAATGTGAGGCAGCTGACTGATTGAAGCGGTCACCGGGATTCACGGCTTCTCCGATGTGCTGCGAGATGGTGTGGAACTTCGGCGCGATTTTGAGCGTGGCGTCGAAGGCGATGCCGCGCGCTCCGAGTGGGTCGACAGCCAGTCTCTCGGGGCTGAGCAGGTTCCACGTTTTGGTGCCAAGAGTCTGACCTCGGTGATATCCCTTCTGGGCGACCCCGGCCAGACGGTTCATCGTCGCGCTTTCATGGCTGATCACTCCGACTTCCTTGGTCCCCCAGAGTGTGACGGTCTTACCGAAGGCGGAAACGGCGCGACCGCCCCGTACCGCCGACGCGGCTTGGCCGAAAGCCATCAGATTACGGCCCGATGCCACTGCGCCAGTGAAACCCTTGCCGAAACTCTCCGCTGTCTTCGCAAGGTTGGCGGTCTTCGCCACGACTACGCCTCCCTTGCTGAATGCCCCGACGCCCGGCAGGAGCCCCAGTGAGTCAAGCCCCATCGTCATCCAGCTGACGTCGGCGCCGGCGGCTTTGGCGATTGAGTGGGAGAGGAGGGCCAGTCCGCTGGTGAGGAGCGCGGCCGCTCCGAAAATAGCCCCCAGCGGCTCGAAAGGCAGCGTAACGATGGCCAGGAAAGCCAGGACACCGGTCAGGTCGCTCAGCAGGTCACCGACGAGTTTGATCATGTCGGCGTGGTCTTTGATCCACTGGCCCGTCGCATTCCACGCCTCCGAGACTCCGTGGACCAGTTTTTCCCAGAAGTCGGGTTCGTCGGGCGCGATGTTCGCGGCCTTGTCGAGGTCCTTACTGATGAGCGCGGCGGCCGCCTTGTAGCGGTCCATCAGTTCGTACACTTCGCCAGTTATTTTGTGGACTGCCATGGAGGTGGGGCCGAGGTCCCCCTCCCTCGATTCGACCTCCGCTCTGGCCTCAAGTGCGGTTCCGGCGCGTTTGTCGAGGCTGTTGGCCTCCTCCTGGAATTCCTGGAGTTGTCCGGCCCAGCGGTTCAGGGCGCGGGCGGCTTTCTCGAAGGAGTCGTGGCTCTTGCGGATCAGCGGGGTGACGTCGGTCGAGATGTGATGCGTGAAGGCGAGTGCCGTCTTGCCCTTCCACGCTCCGCATTCGATCTGTTCCAACTCGTGCAGAGCCGTGCCGAGTTCGCCGGCCAGGCCGCCCAGCGTCCGCGCGAGGTGGCGGGTCTGTTCCACGTCGCCGGGGGTGGGGTCCCAGCCGATGCTCGGGAGTGGGGGGCGGGTCATGTCACTTGCCCGTCTTGTTCTTCGGGACCTTCAGGGTCTCGGCGAGTTCTTGGTCCAGTTTGTCGAAGGTCTTACCGATTTCGTCAATCATTTTGACCGCGTTTTCGGTGTGCTTGCCGAGCTGCTTGATGCCGTATTTCCATTCATCGGCGAAGTCGTGAACTTCTTCGACGAGTTGTGCTTCGCCGACGACCGAGCCGTCCGTATTGCCGACCGTGCGGCGCGCGGTGGCCATGCGGTCGGAGATGCTGGAGAACGTCTTCCTCAGGTCCTCGAAGATCGTTCCGCTTATCCGCAGATCGCTCACGGCAGTTGACCCCCTGTGGTGCGTGGATCGGCCGGGTGGTGTCCGGTCGATCTTGTCGGATCGGCCCTGGTGTCCGGGGCAGTGCGGCGCACGTCGGCGCTGTCGCCGCCTGTGCTCAGCAACGGTGAGGCCACCGTCGTCAGTGCGGCGGTGACCGGTTGGAAGCGGCGGTTCACTGGGACTCCGGGCGGGGCAGGCGCGGTGACATGTACGTCGACGCTATCGAAGGCGCTCTTGTTTTCGCCAGTGCCGATTCCCTGTCGGTATTGGGCTACCAGCCCTGCGGTCATGGGGGCCGCCGAACAGAATCCTTCAATTGCCTTTTGGCAGAACCCTTTTCGCCGGCCGGCATGGCTCAGTGGGCGGTGATCAGGCGGGAGGTCTGGAGCGTGTTCAGGGCTGCCGTGTGGGCGTCCATGCATTCCGCGGCGAGTATCGCGGACGCCGTGTCGGCGCGGGAGGCGGCGACGACCAGGGCGCGGCCCGCGAGGGCCAGGGCGCGGCGGTGCAGTTCGGGGCGGTCCTCTCCGGTGGGTGCTGTGTGCCGCGCCGGGGGTGTGCCGCGCAGCCGGGTGAGCTGCTGAGCGATGCGCTCCGCGGTCTCACCGAGGCCGAGCTCGTCGGTCACCGTGAGGAGTCCGGAGAGGTGTCCGGCAAGCTGGGTGTCCAGTTCCTCTTCGCGGGTGCGGTGGGGGAAGTCGGCGCCGGCCGTCGACTGGACCGATTTGGTGCGGATCGGTTCGTACATGGGACGGCCTCCTGCACGTGGACAGGAGACCATCCTACCTTGGAACCAGTCTAAAGTTGAGGGCTGTCGCGATCGGGGTGGACGCTACGCACGGCCGCGCGTCACGGCTGTGTGTAACCGTCCAGGAACGTACCGATCCGGGTCACCGCGTCCACGAGGTCCTGCACGGCGGGCAGTGTCACGATCCGGAAGTGATCGGGCTCCGGCCAGTTGAAGCCCGTGCCGTGCACCACCATGATCTTCTCGGCCCGCAGCAGGTCGAGCACCATCTCGCGGTCGTCCTTGATCTTGAAGACCTTCGGATCGAGGCGCGGGAAGAGGTACAGCGCGCCCTTCGGCTTGACGCAGGTCACGCCGGGGATTTGCGTGAGCAGCTCGTACGCCGCGTCCCGCTGCTCCAGGATCCGGCCGCCGGGCAGCACGAGATCCTCGATCGACTGCCGTCCGCCGAGCGCCGTGGCCACCGCGTGCTGCGAGGGCATATTGGCGCACAGTCGCATATTGGCCAGGATCGTCAGGCCCTCGATGTATGAGGAGGCGTGCGCCTTCGGGCCGCAGACCGCGAGCCATCCGGAGCGGAAGCCGGCCACCCGGTAGTTCTTGGAGAGCCCGTTGAAGGTGAGCGTGAGCAGATCGGGCGCGACGGCGGCGGTCGGGGTGTGCGTGGCGCCGTCGTACAGGATCCGGTCGTAGATCTCGTCCGAGCAGACGATCAAGTTGTTCCTGCGGGCGATCTCCGTCAGCGCGAGCAGCATCTCGTCGCTGTACACGGCGCCGGTCGGATTGTTCGGATTGATGATCACGATCGCTTTGGTGCGGTCGGTGATCTTGCGCTCGATGTCGGTGAGATCGGGCATCCAGTCGGCCTGCTCGTCGCAGCGGTAGTGCACGGCCGTGCCGCCCGCCAGGGAGACGGACGCGGTCCACAGCGGATAGTCCGGCGCCGGGACGAGCACTTCGTCACCGTCGTCGAGCAGCGCCTGCATCGACATCTGGATCAGCTCGGAGACTCCGTTGCCGAGGTAGATGTCCTCGACGCCCAGCTCGATGCCCTTGGTCTGGTAGTGCTGCATCACCGCGCGCCGCGCGGACAGCAGCCCCTTCGCGTCGCCGTAGCCGTGGGCCGACGAGAGGTTGCGCAGGACGTCCTCGAGGATCTCCGGCGGACATTCGAAGCCGAAGGCCGCGGGGTTGCCGGTGTTGAGCTTGAGGATGCGATGGCCTGCTGCTTCCAGCCGCATCGCCTCGTCGAGCACCGGACCCCGGATCTCGTAACCAACATTGGCAAGCTTCGTCGACTGGATGACCTGCATGTCCGACACCTTACGGCCGCGTAACGAGGGGCGCGCCGTGTTTTCCCCCACGTTGGTCCGCAGGTGTGAAGCCGTACGCCCGGTGGGCGGCGCAGACCGGTCCGGTGCGGACGAGCGGCTGTGCGCGCGTGCCCGCGCGTTCGGTACGGGAGGCTCAGCCGGCCACGGCGCGCAGCGCGCCCGGTCTGCGGCCCGTGAGACTGTCGAGCGCGGCCGAGGTGCTGTCGTCGGCGGGCAGATGTACGACCAGGCGCTGGCCCAGGCCGTCGGGCAGCTCAAGTGTTTCGTGGGCCAGCCGCAGTTCACCCGCGACGGGGTGCACGAGCTGCCGCACACCGTTGTGCGCGGGCGCGCGGGACGTGAGCTGCCAGCGGTCCGTGAACGGTGCGCCGACCATGAGGGTCAGCTCTTCCACCAGATTCATCAGGTGCGGGTCGTCGGGCACGGAGTCGTTCTTGAGGCGGGCGATCAGTTCGTCGCCGACCCGCTCCCACTGCGGGTGCGCGGTGCGGGCCCTGGGGTCGGTGAACAGGAAGCGCGGCAGGCTCGGCGCGGGGGAGTCCAGCAGGCCGAGCGGGCCGTAGACCCGTTCGTAGCCGCTCGTGAAGGCGAGGACTTCGCTCAGCCGGTTCAGCAGGACGGCGGGTGCCGGCTCCAGTTGGTTGATGAGGGCGCGCATCGTGGGCCGCACAGTGCGCTCGGGCGGCCGGGTGGCGCTCAGGCAGAGCTGGAGCGTGCCGTTCGTCGCCTTGACGGCGTGCAGCAGTTCGCCGCGTGCCTCCGGGGTGAGCCGCAGCGCGTCGGCGAGCGCCGCGAGCACCTGCGGGGACGGATGGCGGTCCCGGCCCTGTTCGAGCCGTGCGAGGTATTCGACGCTGATCCCGGCGAGCATGGCCAGCTCGGAGCGGCGCAGTCCGGGCGTACGCCGCCGGCTGCCCTGCGGGAGACCGGCCTCGGTCGGCGTCAGGGCCTCACGTCGGGCGCGCAGGAACTGCCCCAGCCGGTTGTCACTCACGGCACGCAATCTACCGCCCGGGTGGCCGCTTCCGATCGTGGCCCTGGCAGTACCCGTCTCGGCGCGGTCTTCCTCGCGGGCGCACGCGGGGGCACCCTGCATCGGGGTCACGACCCGTGCCCCGGCATGTACGTATTTCTCTCGAGAGGCCACCCATGTTCATCGCTTGTGCCGTTGTCAGCATCCTGCTCGCCGCCGGTCTTTTGTTCTCCGCCATTTCGACGTTCACCCGGCACGAGTCGATCACCGCTTCGATGAAGGCCGTGAACGTTCCTGACTCGTGGCTGCCCGGCCTGGCCACGCTGAAGACCGCGGGCGCGGTGGGGCTCATAGCCGGTCTGTGGGTGCCGCTGCTCGGCGAGGCCGCCGCGATCGGGGTGGCGCTGTACTTCGTCGGCGCGGTCGTCTTCCACCTGCGCGCCAAGGAATACCAGCTCGCACCGGCCGTCTTCTTCTTCGTGCTGGCCGTGGCCTCGTTCGTGCTGCGCGTGGCGTCGGCCTGAGGACCGGTGCGGGGCCGTGCTGTGCGACGAGGCTGTCAGTCCCCGCGCCGTACGGACCGGCCGGCAAGGACGTTCGTACGGCGGCCGTCCTCGATCACGAAACGGCCGTCGATCAGCACGTACGGGATGCCCACCGGCGGTGTGCGCGGGCTCTCGAAGGTCGAGCCCGCCGCGACCGTGTCCGGGTCGAAGAGGACCAGATCGGCGCGGTAACCCTCGCGGATCAGGCCACGGTCGCGCAGACGGAGCCTGGCGGCCGGCCGCGAGGTCAGATGGGAGACGCATTCCTCCAGGGTGAGGATGCCCAACTCCCTTGCGTACCGGCCCAGATAACGGGGGAACGTGCCGAACGCGCGCGGATGCGGTTTGGCGCCCTGGAGGATGCCGTCGCTGCCGCCGGTGTGGACGCGGTGGCGCATGATCGCCCGGACGTTCTCCTCGTGGCCGACGTGCTGGAGGATCGTGGAGCCGAGCCGGTCCTCGATCAGCAGGCGCCGGGCCGTGGTCCACGGCGTCTCATCCGCCCGCGCGGCCGAATCCGCGAGCGTCCGTCCCACGTACGGTGCGAGAGCCGGTTCGCGGACGCCGGAGATCTCGATGGTGTCCCACTCGATGGGCACGCCGTGACAGCCGTCCGAGCCGGTGACCTCCAGGTGGTGCCGGATCCTCTCCGCGGTGGCCTCGTCCTTCAGGCGCGCCGAAGTCGCTTCGGGGCCGCCCTCGTTGGCCCAGCTCGGCAGCATCGCGACGAGTGTGGTGGCGCCGGGGGTGTACGGATACGTGTCGAGCGAGATGTCGGCGCCCGCGTCCATCGCGTCGTCGAGGAGGGCGAGCAGCTCGGGCGCCCTGCCCTCGTTCACGCCGAAGTTCATGGTGGCGTGAGCGAGATGGAGGGCGCAGCCGGCGTGCCGGGCGAGGGTCACCATCTCCTCGTACGCCTGGAGCGCGCCCGCGCCGTACGACCGGTGGTGCGGGCAGTAGTAGCCGTCGTACCGCGCCACCACCCGGCACAGCTCGGTGAGTTCGGCGTCGTTCGCGTACATGCCGGGGGTGTAGGTGAGCCCCGACGACATGCCGACCGCGCCCTGTTCCATGGATTCCGCGACCAGTTGGCGCATCCGGGCGAGTTCGGCCGCGGTCGCGGGACGGTCGTCCCAGCCGACCGCGTGCATCCTGACCGTGCCCTGCGGGATCAGATACGCGGCGTTGACGGCGATGCCCCGGCCGTCGAAACCCTGGCCCTCGAAGGCGCGGTCGAGGCGGTCGAGGTATTCGCCGACCGTCCGCCAGTCGAAGTCGATGCCGGATCCGTCGCCGTTCCAGCCGGTGATCGTTCTGCGGACCTCGGCCAGCGTCACGTCGTCCACCGGTGCGTACGACAGCCCGTCCTGGCCGATCACCTCCAGCGTCACCCCCTGCGCGGCCTTCGCGGAGTGGTCGGGGTCGCGCAGCAGCGCGAGGTCGCTGTGCGCGTGCATGTCGATGAAGCCGGGCGCGAGGGCGAGCCCGGCGGCGTCGAGGACGCGGAGGGCACCGAGGCGTGCGCCGTCACCCTCCCGCCGGATCCCGGCGATCCGGCCGCCGGTCAGGCCGACATCGGCGCGGTACGACTCACCGCCCGTGCCGTCGATGACACGTACGTCGCGCATGACGAGATCCATGCCCGGCCTCTCGGAGGAACGAAGGAGTGCGAAGAACGAGAACGCGGCTCACGGTGCCCGGCGAAAGCCGACAGCGCCCGGCCCGACAGGAGCGCCGCCCGGCCTGACAGGAGCGGCGCCGGACGTCAGAAGAACGTGCGGATGAGATCCGTGACCGTCCCGTCCGCCTCCACCAGCGGGATCAACTGCCATTTGTCGAACGAGGTGCACGGGTGGGAGAGCCCCAGCCCGACCCAGTCGCCGACCTCCAGGTCAGCCTCCGGCGCGGTGGCCAGCTTGCCGTGCTGGTCGGAGAGGCCGGTGACCGTGACGCCGGTGGCCGGGCGGATCTCGCCGGTGCGGCTGTCCCGTACGACCTGCGCCTCCGGCAGGTCGAGGTCGTAGGCGGCGTCCCGCTTGCCCGCGTTGACGAACGCCTGATCCGGGGAGGGCCGGGAGACGACCTGTGCCCAGAGCCGGAACGCGGGCTGGAGTCCGCCCTCCTCCGGGACGCGGTTGAACGGGGTGACGCGGCGGTAGTGGCCGTCGTCGTGCGACACGTACGCACCGGAACGCAGCAGCTTGAGCACCGGCAGCGACAGCGCGGGGATCTCCGCGAACACGTCGGCCACCACGTCGAACCACGCGCTGCCGCCCGCGCTGATCACGATCTCCCCGGCATCGGCGAAGCGCCCCGCCGCGTCGAACTCGGCTGCCAGCGCGGTCAGCCGGCGCAGCCACGCGCGGACCCGGGCGCCGTCCGCCTGCGGCACCTCGCCCTCGTAACCGGCGACTCCGGTCAGCCGCAGGGTGGTTACGGCGGCCACCGCGTCCGCGACCGCCGCGCACTGGCCTTCCGTACGCGCGCCGGTACGGGCGCCCTCGCCGGCGCCCAGCTCCACGACGACCTCGACCGGACGGGTGGCTCCGGCGGCGCGCAGCGCCTCGTCCATCAACTCGACACCGCGTACGGAGTCGACGTAACAGATCAGCCGGAAACCGGGATCGCGGTCCAGCTCGGCGGCGAGCCAGCGCAGGGCCGAGGCGTCGACCACCTCATTGGCGAGGAAGATCCGCTGGATGCCGAACGCGCGGTACACGCGCACCTGGTGGGGCACGGCAGCGGTAATGCCCCAGGCGCCGTGGGCCAGTTGCCGGGCGAAGAGCTGCGGGGACATGGAGGTCTTGCCGTGCGGCGCGAAGGCGAGGCCGTGCCGCTGCGCGTACGTCTCCAGCTGGGCGAGGTTGTGGTCGAGGGATTCGGCGGACAGGGCCAGGACGGGGGTCGTGAAGCCGCCGGTGAAGAGATCGCGCCGCTCGGCCGCCAGCGCGGCGACGGTCAGGCCCTCGGCGTCCGGCGGGAGGCCTTTGAAACGGTGGTCGACGCGCTCGGCGCCGAGGCTCGCGACCGGCGCTCCGACGGTACCCGCGCCGGACATCCCGCCGGGTCGTGCGTCCGTGTTCTGGTCGGTGCTCATCGGAACTCCCTCACGTCCACGGTTGCGACATGTGCAACACCCATTGCGTAGATTGCTCACGGTTGTCTAACATCCGAGCCGATGTCGGGTCAATGGTGGCCCCCGCAACAGAGGAGCCCGAGCGTGACCGGAACCGTAGACGTGGACACTCGTCCCGCCGTGGATGTCGTCTGCCTGGGCGAGTCCATGGTCACCTTCCTGCCCTCGCACCCCGGCCGCCTCGCCGACGTCCCCACCTTCGCGCGCACCATCGGCGGCGCCGAGTCCAACGTCGCGTGCGCGCTGGCCGCCGCCGGGCACTCCGTGAAGTGGGTCAGCCGGGTCGGCGCCGACGGCTTCGGCGACCACCTGGTGGACGCCATAGCCGGGTACGGGGTCGATACCTCCGACGTACGCCGGGACCAGGACCGCCCCACCGGCATCTACTTCCGTACGGCGAACGACCGCGGCGACGAGGCGCACGAGGTGGTCTACTACCGGGCGGGTTCCGCGGCCTCCGCGATGTCCCCGGCGAACGTGCCGTACGAAGATGTCGGCGCGGGACGGATCCTGCACCTGTCCGGGATCACCGCCGCGCTCTCCGGCGACTGCCTCGCCCTGATGCGCGAGCTGACCGCGCGCCGCGAGGGCCGGCGCCCGCTGGTCTCGTTCGACATCAACTTCCGGCCCGCCCTCTGGCGCGACGCGTCCGGTGCGCGGGTGCTGCTGGACCTGGCGCGCGGCGCCGATCTGGTCTTCGTCGGCGAGGACGAGGCGGCGGAGGCGTGGGGGCTGCACGGCGCTGAGGCGATCCGCGAGGCGCTGCCGGAGCCCGCGACGCTGGTCGTGAAGCGCGGCAGCGAGGGGGCAACGGTCTATACGCGTGAGGCGGTTGGTGCGGGGGAAGCAACCGGGACCGGTGAGGCTGCCGGGACCCGTGAGTCGGGTGATGACGTCGTCGTCACCGTGCCCGCGCTCCGCGTCGACGTCGTGGCCCCCGTCGGCGCCGGTGACGCCTTCGCCGCCGGATTCCTCTCCGCGGCCCTCCGCGGCCTTTCCGCGGAAGCCCGCATCCGGCACGGCCACCTGATGGCCGCCGCCGTGCTCACCGTCCCCGCCGACCTCGGCACGCCGCCCTCCCGCGCCCACGCAGACCGGCTTGCGGGCCTCGACGCCGCCGCATGGGGCACACTTCGTCTCGGCCCCGGCTGGACGGCGGCCGGGGAGCCGGAGGTGCGTACGTCATGAGCCAGACGGTCGACAGGGCACTGACCATTCTGCCGCTGCTCGCCCAGGGGCCCGCCGACCTGGGACAGGTCGCGGCCCGGCTCGACGTACACAAGTCCACCGCGCTGCGACTGCTGCGTACGCTGCACGAGCACGGGCTCGTCTTCCGCCAGCAGGACGGGCGTTACCGCCTGGGCGCCCGCCTCTTCGCGCTCGCGCAGGAGGCCGTCGAGAACCTCGACGTACGCGAGATCGCCCACCCGCACCTGCTCGCCCTGCACGAGGAGTGCGGCCACACCGTCCACCTCGCGGTGTACGAGGAACGCGAAGTCCTCTACATCGACAAGGTCGAGAGCCGCTATCCGGTACGGATGTACTCGCGGATCGGCAAGCCGGTCGCGATCACCGTGGCCGCCGTGGCCAAGCTGCTGCTCGCCGACCTGCCGGAGGCCGAGCGCCGCGCACTCGCGGAACGCCTCGACTTCCCCCTGTACACGCCCCGTTCGACCCCCAACGCGGCCGCTTTCCTCAAGGAGTTGGCTGCCGTACGCGAACAGGGCTGGGCCACCGATCTCGGTGGTCACGAGGAGTCCATCAACTGCATCGGGGCTCCCATCCGCGGTGCGGACGGACGTGCTGTCGCCGCCATGTCGGTCTCCGCGCCGAATGTCGTCGTCACCGCGGACGAACTCCTCACTCTGCTGCCGCTGTTGCGCCGCACCGCCAACGCGATCAGCAGGGAGTACTCCGGCAACGCCCCTACCAAGGAAGCCTCATGAGCGACAGCACCCCCAAGACCGCCCTCACTCCGGCCACCCACACGACCCCGCCCGCGAAGTTCTCGCACGGCGTGCGCAAGGGCAACATCCTCCAGGTCGCCGGCCAGGTCGGTTTCCTCCCCGCCGTGGAGGGACAGCCGCCGACGCCCGCCGGCCCCACGCTGCGGGAGCAGACCCTCCAGACCCTCGCCAACGTGAAGGCCATCCTGGAGGAGGGCGGCGCCGGTTGGGACGACGTGATGATGGTGCGCGTCTACCTCACCGACGTGGACCACTTCGCCGAGATGAACGAGATCTACAACGCGTACTTCGAGGAACAGGGGCTCAAGGAAGCCGCGTCCGCGCGTACGACGGTCTACGTGGGCCTGCCCAAGGGGCTGCTCGTCGAGATCGACGCGCTGGCCGTGCTGGGCTGAGTCCTTCCCCGGCCGGGGCAACTCGTCTGCTGACGCGCAACAGCGCCGCCGGGTGGGTACGGCGGCGCTGTTGGCCCTGTGGGGGGTCTGATGGCCGGGGAGTCCCGCCGCCCGGCCGCGCGTCCCGCTGTGGTTACAGGCCGTGGACGTGTGCGCCCACGGAGTCGGACCAGGCGTTGCCGGCCGTCGCGTCCCAGTTGGTGGACCAGGTCATGGCGCCGCGCAGGCCCGGGTAGGTCGTGGAAGGCGTGAACGAACCGCAGTTGCTGCCCTTCGTCAGGCAGTCCAGGGCGTCGTTGACCACCGAGGGCTGCACGTAGCCGCTGCCCGCGCCGCTCGCCGAGGCGGGAACGCCGATGCCGACCTGCGACGGGTCGAGGCCGCCCTCCAGCTGGATGCAGGCGAGCGAGGTGAGGAAGTCGACCGAGCCCTGCGAGTAGACGTTGCCGTCGCAGCCGAGCATCGAACCGCTGTTGTAGTACTGCATGTTGACCACGGTGAGGATGTCCTTGACCGCCAGCGCGGTCTTGAAGTACTCGCCGGACGTCGACTGCATGTCGATGGTCTGCGGTGCCATCGTGAGGACGAACCCCGAGCCGGCCCGCGCGGCCACCGACTCCAGTGCCTGGCTCATGTAGGTGGAGTTGAGGCCGTTCTCCAGGTCGATGTCGACGCCGTCGAAGCCGTACTCCTGCATGAGCCCGTACACGGAGTTCGCGAAGGCGTCGGCGGAGGCCGCGTCGTTGACGGAGACCGTGCCGGTCTCACCGCCGATGGAGATGATCACGGACTTGCCGGCGGCCTGCTTGGCGGCGACGTCGGCCTTGAACTCGTCTGCGGTGTAGCCGCCGAGACCGGCAGAGTCGACGTTGAACGTGACCTCGCCCGGTGTGCCGGTGGCTTCGGCGAAGGCGACCGCGATGATGTCGTACTGGTCCTGTACGTCGCCGAGGGTCTGGACGGCCGCGCCGTTGTCGAAGTTCTGCCAGTAGCCGGTGAGGGCGTGGGCGGGTACGGCGGCCGGCGCGGCGGCTCTGGGGGCCTTGGCAGCCGTGTCCTGGGCGGTGTCGACGGCGTTCGCGGCGGGCATCGCGAATCCGGCGGCGGCGATGACGGCGACAGCGGCGAGAACCGCTTTCAGCATGCGGGGTCGTGCTATCCGGTGCACTGCATGGCCTCCGTGGGGGGAGAGTCCACACCGCAACACACAGTGAACACACTGCGTGGAAGCACGGTATGGGACGGGATGAGGAACGGTGGCCACCGTTGGACGTACAAACTGGTCCAGACCATTGTTCTTGTCAAGGCCCCGGGCGCGATCGCTGCCGTCCCGTGCCCTGCGGCGCCGCCGCCGGGGAGGCGGCGACGCCACACGTTCTGCGGCAGGGCGTGTGCGTGCGGTCCTGCGGCAGGGCGTGTGCGTGCGGCTCTACGGCAGGGCGTGTACGTGCGGTCCTACGGCGTTGGACCAGGCGTTGCCGGCCGTCGCGTCCCAGTTGGTGGACCAGGTCATGGCGCCGCGCAGACCCGGGTATGTCGTGGACGGTTTGAACGAACCGCAGTTGGTGCCCCTGGCGAGGCAGTCCAGCGCGTTGTTCACGACGGACGGATCGACGTAGCCGCTGCCCGCTCCCCGGGTGGAAGCCGGTACGCCGATGCCCACCTGCGAGGGGGCGAGGCCGCCCTGGAGCTGGATGCAGGCGAGTGCCGTGATGAAGTTGACCGAGCCCTGCGAGTAGACGTTGCCGTCGCAGCCGAGCATCGAACCGCTGTTGTAGTACTGCATGTTGACGACGGTGAGGATGTCCTTGACCGCCAGCGCGGTCTTGAAGTACTCGGTGCCCGTGGATTGCATGTCGAGCGTCTGCGGCGCCATCGTGAGCACCAGACCCGACCCGGCCTTCGCGGACAGCTGGCGCAGCGCCTTCGTCATATAGGTGGAGTTGACGCCGTTCTCCAGGTCGATGTCGACGCCGTTGAAGCCGTACTCCTGCATCAGCGAGTACGCGCTGTCGGCGAAGGCGGTCGCGGAGGCGTCACTGTTGACCGCGACACTGCCGGTCTCGCCGCCCACGGAGAGGATCACCGACTTGCCGGCGGCCTTCTTCGCGGCGATGTCCGCCTTGAAGTCGGCGGCGGACGCGTACCCGACGGCCGGGTCCAGGCTGAAGGCCAACTGCCCGGGTGTCGATGTGGCGTTGGCGAATGACACGGCGACGATGTCGTACTGCGCGGGAACGTCACGCAGCTTCTGGACCACCGCGCCGTTGTTGAAGTTCTGCCAGTAGCCGGTCAGCGCGTGCTTGGGTACGGCGGGGCTTCCGGGATCCGTCGGCGGATTGCCGCCTCCTGACGACGTGGTGACGTTGACCGCCGTGGACTTCGCGGACTCTCCCGCCGAGTTGGCCGCGGAGACCTGGAAGGAGTACGAGGTGCCTGCCGCGAGCCCCGACACGGTGGACGAGGTGCCGCTCGCGGACTGGACCTTCGTACCCGCGCGGTAGAGGTTATAGCCCGTCGCACCGGACACCGCACCCCAGTTGAGGGTGACGGACGACGCGGTCACCGACGATGCGGTGAGGCCGCCGGGTGTGGCGGGCACCTGTGGCGCGGGGTCGCTGCCACCGCCGCCGTCCGGCCCGAGGACGGCCACGTCGTCGGCGTAGTAGGGGCTCTGTCCGTACCAGCCGGTGAGGTAGACGGTCACCGAGCGGGTCGAGGCGCCGGTGGTGAAGCTGGTGGTGAGCTGCTTCCACCCGGTGCTGTCGGGCGTCCAGGTCGACACGTCGGCCGTGCCGGTGCCCTCCGCGCCGAGGTACGTATAGCCGCCCTGCACCCAGGCGCTCAGTGTGTAGCGTGAGTTGGGCTGGACGGCGACCGCCTGTGTGCATTTGGCGTTGTCCTGCCCGGCGGGTGTGCCCCGCAGCGCGGCCGCGCCGCCGTGCACGGGAGAGCCGACCGAGGCCCCACTGCCCGCGGAACAGGCCCAGTTGGAGAGGCCGGACTCGAAGCCCGCGTTCCTGGCCACATTGATGTCGGCGGCCTGAGCGGTCCCGGCGAGCCCGGTGACGGTCAGCGCGCCGGCGGCCAGCGCGGCCACCACCCCGCCGATCCAGGACCGCGGGATCCGTCTGCCGCTTGGTGCACGTTCCACTTGTTGCCTCCGCTGGGGTTTCGAGGATGGAGGTACATGAGAGGGAGATACGTGAGGGGTGTGAGGCACGCGAGATGCCTCAAGGGCAGTACGTGAGGGGGAACGGTGGCCACCGTCGGGCGTAAAGCTGGTCCAGACCAATTGACTTGTCAAGACCTCCGCCGGCAGGTCGTACCCACCGGGAGTGGCCCGGCCGGATAACGCTGTGGTACTCACATCCCAAAAGTGTTCTCTGCACCGGAAGACGCCGATAAAGTGCTGGAGCCACGGGCAGGAGAGATCTGCGATCGCCGGAACTCCGACGACCGGAGCCGAACGGGGAACGAGCGTGCCAACCGCCATTGCCGTCACCAGCCCTGATCTGGTGCTGCGACCAACAGACCGGCAGACGCCGACCGCTGCTCTGCTGCAGTCCCCGGACGCACAGCCGCTGGACGCCGCGCTCACCGACCTGCAGGTGCTCGTGGAGCAGCACGGCTACGTCGTGGCGCTCTACCCGTCCTCCGTCGCCGCCGCCCACGAACGGCGGCTGCACACCATGCGTTCGGTACTGGAGAGCGACCGTGTCGCCCTGCTGAAAGTCGACCTGCCGCCGCTCGGAGTCGCCGTACTCGCCCGGCAGCTGCGGCAGTTGTCGATCTGCGACTTCAGCGCGGGAATCGTCGCCTCCGCCGCCCGGCTGCTTTCTCATTACATTTACGCGGGAGCCGTGCTGAACTCGGTCACCAGACTCGACCGGCTTCCCGTCAGCCTCAAGACGCACGCCAAGTCCTGGGTGCCCGGATCCCAGTTCGGGGTGCTCGCCAACCCCACCCCGCAGTTGATCAGAATCGGGGCCGGGGAACTGGCGGGACCGGAGTTCGCCACCCAGCTCGTCGTCGCCAGGGGAACGGTCCAGTCGGACTGGGTGACATCCACGCTCGCGCCCTCATGGCGCGTCCAGGCGATTCACGAGACCGAACTGCCGGCCGATTCGCCTGGCTGGTGGGGGACTTCCAAGATGACGGAATTCGCCGCCTTCCTGCCCGACATCTCGATCCTTTATCAACTGGTCTCCTCCGTGCGCCGCGAGACGTGCTCCTGGTGCGGGATCGAACTCATAGGAGACCGCTGCGGGTTCTGTTCGGCGCCGCTGGTGCCTCCCGAGAGTCCGCCCCGCGCCGCGAGAACCGCTCGCGCCGCCCTGACCCAGGGAACGTCCACGCGCCACGGAACGTAAAACCGACCGGCACCGGAGGCTCCGGCACCCGACGGCAGGCCACCGGACGATCCCGTCACCAATCCGCTCGGCACACACGATCCGCTCGGCACGCACAATCCGGTCGGCACCAGATCCGGTCGGCACCAGATCCGGCCGCCCACCCAACTCGTCCCACGTCTTCGAACGAGGTCGCCCCGCTCATGAATTCACGGCAACGCCGCGGCATCATACTTCTGCTCCTCTCGGTGCTCTGCGCCCTCGGCGCGTTCGCCGGTGTGCTCTCGGTCATCGGCGACGTGAATTCGAAGGTCGGGCCCGAGGTCTCCGCGTACCGGCTGAAGGCGGACGTCGCGCCTTATACGCCGCTCCAGGCGGGGCAGTTCGAGAAAATCGAGATGCCGGAACGCTGGCTGTCCGAGAACGCCGTGACCGATCTGTCCGCACTCACCGGGAAGATCGCCGTCACGCGACTCAAAAAGGGCTCGCTGCTCCAGGACGACATGATCGTCAAGCGTCCCGCACTCGCCAGTGGTGAGGAGGAGATCGCCATCATGATCGATGCGGCGACCGGTGTCGCCGGCAAGATCACTCCCGGTTCCCGGGTCAATATCTTCGCGACCTTCGCCGCCGAGGGCGAAGGCACCCGGGCCCAGTCCCGGATCATCGTCTCCGACGCCAAAGTCATCGACGTCGGCAAACTCACCGCACTCGATCCCAGCGAGAGCGACAACGGCAGCACCCGCAGCCGCACGGCCTCCCAGGAAGCCGTGCCGATCACCTTCGCGCTGAAGACGAAGGACGCCCAGCGCGTCGCCTACGCCGAGTCCTTCGCGGAGCACGTACGGCTCGCGCTCCTCGCGGACGGCAGCGCCACCACCCTGCGCCCCGGGGAGAGCACCTACACCCTCGAAGGGGACAAGTGACGCCCGCATGACCACCCGAATCCTTCCGGTCGTCGGTGACGCCGACTCCGCACGCTCCCTCATCACCCTGCTCAGCCAACTCCCCGACGTGGAGCCCGCGGTGCCGGTCGGGGACTCGACCTCGCTGATCGACACCCTGGCGCGGCTGGCCGCCGAGTCGATCGACGAACTGCCCGAAGTCGTGCTGGTGCACGAGCGGATAGGACCGGTGCCGGCTCTCGAACTGATCCGCGAAGTGGCACTGCGCTTCCCGGCGGTCGGCGTCATCCTCGTCACCGGGGACGCGGGGCCCGCGCTCTTCGCGGCCGCGATGGACTCCGGCGCCCGGGGCCTGGTCGGACTGCCCCTCTCGTACGAGGAGTTGGCGCAGCGCGTGCTGGCGGCCGCCGCCTGGTCGGTGGGCGTACGGCGCCATCTCGGTCAGGGCGCCGAGGTGTTCGCGGGCCCCGGCGGCACCGTCGTCACCGTCAGCGGCGCGAAGGGCGGAGTGGGGACGACCCTGACGGCCGTCCAACTGGCCCTGGCGGCAGCGGCGTCCGGCATGAACACCGCGCTGGTCGACCTGGACCTCCAGGCCGGCGACGTCGCCTCGTACCTCGACGTGCAGTTCCGCAGGTCGATCGTCGACCTGGCCACCATCCAGGACATCACGCCCCGGGTCCTCCAGGACGCTCTCTTCGTCCACCACACCGGCATCGGGCTGCTGCTCGCGCCGGGTGAGGGGGAGCGGGGCGAGGAGATCAACGACCGTTCCGTACGCCAGATCGTGAGCGCGCTGCGGCACCGCTACGACGTGGTCGTCATCGACTGCGGTACGCAGATGAGCGGGGCGAACGCGGCCGCGATCGAGATGGCGGACACCACCCTGCTGGTGACGACGCCCGACGTGATCTCCGTACGCGGGGCCAAGCGCATGGTCAGGCTCTGGGAGCGGCTGCAGATCCGGAAGGGCGAGGAGACCGTCACGGTGGTCAACCGGCATACCCGGCACACCGAGATCCAGCCGCCGCTGGTCGAACGGATCACCGGCACCCGGGTCTCGCGGTCGGTCATTCCGGCCAACTTCAAGGAACTCCAGTCCGTGGTCGACGCGGGCAGGATGCAGGATCTGGAGTCCAAGTCCGCGGTGAAACAGGCGATCTGGGGCCTCGCGGGCGAACTGGGCCTCGTCAAGGCCGCTGAAGTCGCGGTGAGAACGGGCAAGGTCAAGTCGGACCGCGGATCGGCCGGGCTCCGGCGCGGACGCGGCAGGCAGGGCTAGGAGGCGTCGGGCCATGAGCGCGCCAGGAACCGGAACAGACGTACGGGCGGGACGCGGGCCGCGGCGGGGGGACGACCGCGGCCAGGCCGCCATCGAGTTCACCGGCATGGTCCCGATCATCCTGGCCACGCTGGCCCTGCTCTGGCAGGCCGCGCTGGTCGGCTACGCGTTCTCCCTCGCGGGCAACGCGGCCGACGAAGCGGTACGCGCGGGTACGGTCGGCGGCGCGGGGGCCTGCCGGGCCGCCGCGGCACGGCAGTTGTCCGGCGCCTGGAGCGTCGGAGCGGTCGCGTGCGGGGCCGACGGGGACCTGTACCGCGCGGATGTGCCGGTCAGCATCCCCGTGCTCTTCCCGGGCTTCAACATCCCGGTGCACGTCACCGGGCACGCGGCCGCGGCGAACGAGGAGGGGTGACGATGCCCGAGCGACACGGCGGCGAAGGGGCGGCTGGCCCGGCGCGGCAGCCGTCGGAGGTGCGGCAACTTTCTGGGGTGCGACAGCCATCCGGGGTGCGCGGCCGGGACGGGAGCCGCGACCGCCACCGGCACGGAGCCGGGCCCGCGGCCGAGAGCCGCGACCAGGGTCAGGCCGCGCTGGAGTACGTCGGTGTCATCACACTCCTGCTCCTCGTCGCTCTCGCCGCGATACAGCTCGGCATCGCCGCCTACACCGTGCAGCAGGCCGGAACCGCCGCTCGGGCGGCCGCCCGTACCGCCTCGTACCCGGACAGGGACTACGCCGCGGCGGGCCACGCGGCCCTCAGTGGCTGGCTGTCCAAGGGCGCCAGCTTCGGGATGGGCGGTGCGGGCGGGAACGGCGTCACGGTGACCGCGACGGTCCGGGTCCCGGCCATCCTGCCCGTCTTCCACTTCGGTTCAGCGACGCGGAGCGTCACCATGCCGCTGGACCGACCGTGAAAACCACCTGTCGTACCGCGCACCACACCAGCAGCATCAGGGAGTTGAGGTCATGAGCCTGCGGGCGCGCATCAACAGCCCCGAACCGGCGAACGGGCACGGCGAGGAGAGCGCCCTCGTCGGGGTCTACCGCGCGAAACTCCTGGAGGAGATCGACCTCGCCGAGATGTCCTCGCTCACCGCCGCGGACCGCCGCGCGCGGCTGGAGCGCGTACTCGGCCACATCATCAGCCGCGAGGGACCGGTTCTCTCCACCGCCGAACGCTCCCAGCTCATCCGCCGGGTGGTCGACGAGGCGCTCGGCCTCGGCATTCTCGAACCGCTGCTCGAAGACGCCTCCATCAGCGAGATCATGGTCAACGGCGCCGAACAGGTATACGTGGAACGCGGCGGACGGCTGGAACTGCTGCCGATGCGGTTCGCCTCCGACGAGCAGCTGATGCAGACCATCGAACGTATCGTCTCGACCGTCAACCGCCGTGTGGACGAGGCGAATCCGATGGTCGACGCCCGCCTGCCCACCGGCGAGCGGGTCAACGTCATCATTCCGCCGCTCTCCCTGACCGGTCCGATCCTCACCATCCGGCGCTTCCCGCGTTCCTTCACCCTGCCGGAGCTGATCACCCTCGGCTCGCTGGACGAGCAGATGATGATGCTGCTGTCGGGCCTGGTACGCGCCCAGTTCAACGTGATCGTCTCCGGAGCCACGGGCACCGGCAAGACGACGCTGCTCAACTCCCTCTCCGGACTGATCCCCGAGGGCGAACGCATCGTCACCATCGAGGACTCCGCCGAGCTGCAACTCCAGCAGAAGCATGTGATCACGCTGGAGAGCCGGCCGTCGAACGTCGAGGGAAAGGGCCAGGTCACCATCCGTGACCTGGTGCGCAACTCCCTTCGTATGCGCCCCGATCGCATCATCGTCGGCGAGGTGCGCGGCGGTGAGACACTGGACATGCTCCAGGCGATGTCGACCGGACACGACGGTTCACTGGCCACCGTGCACGCCAACAGCGCCGAGGACGCGCTGATGCGGCTCCAGACCCTGGCCTCCATGTCGGAGGTCGAGATCCCATTCGTGGCGATCAAGGACCAGATCAACAGCGCGGTCGATGTCATCGTGCAGCTCACGCGGCACGCGGACGGCTCGCGCCGGATCACCGAGATCGCCATCGTCGATTCGCACGGCCGTGACGAGTACCGGATCGTCTCCGTATGCCGTTTCCTCGCCCAGCCGTTGGCCGCCGACGGCAGGGTGTACGGGCAGTTCGCGTACTACCCGCTGCCGCGACGGATCGCCGAACGCCTCTACATGCGGGGCGAACCCATTCCTCCGGCGTTCGGAGTCGCCCAGTCGGAGGAGCAGTTGGCGCTGCGCAGCTCGGCCGCGTAACTCCGCCGACCCCACCGAACGCTTGTCCCCCCCGAACCCTCGTCCCCCGAACCCCGAGCCCCCCGAGAAGGCCCGTACGACATGGATAACCTCCCGCTTCTGACGGTCGGCGTCACACTGCTCACCTGTGTGCTCGCCGTCGTCGGCGTGCACGTCTACTCGTCGGGCAAGGCCCAGCGGGACGCGCTGATCGAGCGCATGTCCCAGACGGGGCAGATAACGGCGCCCGCCCACCGGCGCAGGCGTTTCACGTCGGTCGACCGCCGACTGCGCGGAACGGCGCTCGGCAAGCGCATCGCACAGAAGATCGCGGCGACGGGCCTGGACCTGACACCCGGCGAATACGCCGTGTACGTGGTGGCCGGGCTGCTCGCGCTGTACTTCATCGTCGGCGCGATCTTCGCGCCGTTCTTCGGCGTGCTGGCGGCGCTCGCCGGACTCTGGGGCGGAAACGCGTTCCTCAACTGGCATCGGGTGAAACGTACAGAGGCGTTCATCAACCAACTCCCTGAACTCACCCGGGTGCTGGCGAACGCGACCCAGGCCGGTCTCGCGATGCGTACGGCGCTGGCGATGGCCGCCGAGGAGCTGGATGATCCGGCGGGAGAGGAACTTCACCGGGTGGCCGACCAGTTGGGGGTCGGCCACTCCATGGACGACGCCCTGGGCGAGCTGGCCGACCGGCTACCGTCACGCGAACTCGTCGTCCTCGTCACGACATTGGTGCTCTCCAACCGGGCGGGTGGTCAGGTGGTGAGCTCGCTGCGCAACCTCACCCAGACACTGGAGGAGCGCAAGGAAACCCGCCGGGAGGTCACCACGATGCTCGCCCAGATCCGGGTGACCGCAGTGGCCGTGCCCCTGCTCGGACTCGGCTTCCTGTTGATGATCAACGCCATGGCGCCAGGAGCGCTGGACAAGATGACCGGCTCGCTGCTGGGACAGATCGCCACGGTCGTCGCCTTCGGCATGTACGCGGTCGGGTTCTTCCTCATTCGTCGTATGTCCCGGATCCAGGTCTGAGGCGGAAGGAGACACACCATGGGACTTCTCTTCGCCGCGGTCATCGGGCTCGCCGTGTACGGGGTCTTCCAGGGCGTCCGCATGTACCGCGCGGACGCCAAACTGCCGGGCGACCTGGCCATCGCCCTGGAGGTCGGCTCCAGCCGCACCACGGTTGTGGGCTCGGGCGTCGACCGGATGGGCATGAGGTGGGCGCCGTCCGTGCTGCGGCTGATGGGCCCCAAACGGGTGGACGCCCTGCGCCGGCGCCTCGACATGGCGGGCAACCCCGGCGGCCTGACCGTCCACCGCTTCGCCGCCCGCAGGGCCGTCTACGGCTTCCTCGGCGTGCTGGCGGCGCTGGCGCTGCTGACCAGGGGACAGCTGGTCGTCGCGCTGCTCGCCCTGGCCTTCGGCCTGGTCTGGCCCGACGTCATCATCAGGGCGGCGATCCGCAAACGGAAGTCGGACATCGAGCGCACACTGCCCGACTTCCTCGACGTACTCGCGGTCGTGGTCTCCGCCGGGCTCGGTTTCCGGCAGGCGCTGGAGCGCGTCGCGGAGAAGTACACGGGCCCCTGGTCCGACGAACTGCGCATCACCCTGCGGCAGATGGACATGGGAGTCAGCCGCCGCGATGCCTTCGACCAGCTCCGCAAACGCAACGCCTCCGACCAGGTCTCGATGTTCGTCACGGCGCTCCAGCAGGGCGAGGAGCTGGGTGCCCCGATCGTGGAAACCCTGATCCAGATCGCCACCGACATGCGCCGCACGGACGCCCAGAACGCCCGGCGCTCCGCGGCCCAGGCAGTCCCCAAGACCACGCTCATCGTCACGATGGTGATGCTTCCGGCCACGATGATCCTGATCGTCCTGAGCTTCTACTACGGTTCGGGCGTGGACTTCGCGGACATCCTGTCGGGATGACCATCTGCACCCGCACACGGGAAGCCGGACGCCGGACGCGCGGTCCCCTCGAAGGCGCCGCACGGGGCTCCCAACGGCCTCGCGGACGATCGGACTTGACGCTCGGGCCGGGCGGGTGACAATTCCTCGAATCCCCTTCGCTTCTGCAAGCGAATGTGGGACATTCACATCAGGGTCGGCAAGCCGGCAGGAGGCGGAGACCGTGAAGCTGAGCGCGCCGGAAATGCTGAATAGCGCTCCGGCAGCGGCGAAACCACCGCCGTTTGGCGCGGCATTGCGCGAGGGGAGCCGAGGGGCCATGGCTGATCACAGACCGGGCTCATGGTCATTTTCACGGTCGTTGACGGCGTCAACGTCAAGAGGGGTCTATTTTCGCCGCAGGAGCCGCAGTTGGGCCCTGTGGCCCATGGCGAGGAATGGTGCCCCGGCGTACGGTTCTTATGTCGTCGGCGAGCCGGACCGAGAACTGACCGGAAACGCGAGCGACACCACGAGCTCGTACGAGTCGGCCCCCGTGCGGCCGGCCGACGCTGGAGGGGTACACGATGTCGAACATCAAGCTGAAGGCCGCCGAGAACGCGATGGTTCACGTGGGCGCGCGGGTGAACACAGCGGTAGCGGCGATGAGGCGCCGGAGCGACGAGGGGCAGGGCGCGGTCGAGTACGTGGGGGTGATCGTGCTGGTGGCGATCATTATCGCGGCGCTGGTGGGGTCGGGCGTGGGCGGAACGATTGCCGACGGGTTGACCCGGCGCGTCGGCGAAATCCTGGGCGGCTGATAGCGCTCGGGTCTCACGAGACGGGGCAGGCCGTTCCCATCTACATCATGATGGTGGCGGCCCTGCTCTTTCTCGCACTCGCGTTCTTTGCCGTCGGCCAGGCGGGAGCTACACGTAACGGGGCGCAGTCCGCAGCGGACGCCGCGGCCTTGGCGGCAGCTCGGGACTCGCGGGACATGTTCGGTGACGGACTCCTCGAGCATCTGCTCGACCCCGCCTTTCTGGACGATGTCTTCAATGGCGACCCGATCGGTGCGAACGGCTGTGCGGCGGCTGGCTATTTCGCTCAGCTGAACAAGGCGAACGTGGACAGATGCGACTGGGCAGCGGGCGGCAGATGGGGCTTCACCGTTCACGTTGTCACCCAGCAGCCCATGGGTGACACCATTCTCCCCGGGGTCGGGAGCCAACCTGGCAGGGCGCAAGCCACGGCCGTTGTCGAACCCCGGTGCGGCTTCAAGCCCGCCGAAGACGGCGAAGCGAAGCCGCCCGCAGGGGATGGCGCCCCGGTAGGCCAAGCCGACGGTGATGTTGTATCGCCCGGTGAACTGCAGTGCGACGGTAAGAAATGGAAGATTGATCCGGAAGAACTGGACCTTCTCCCGGATATGGCCGATCTATTCTCCGTCCGACTGGCCGAGGACTGACCGTGAGCGAGCGTAAAGGAACATCATTCATGATTATGCGGCATGGGGCGAAGGTCCGTAGGGTCGCCGCAGCGGCCCTCGCAGCCACAGCTCTGACCGTTTCCCTGACGGCCTGCGGCAGCGACGCCGACTCGGGAAAGGCGAATGGCGGAGACGCGGCAACTGCCGTCACCAAGACGGAAAAGCCGAAGGACGACAACGTTGGCGGCGAACCGTCGGCGGACACCGATGCGATCTTGGCAACCATGCAGGGCGACGACGGGCTTGAGATCGTCATTCACTCCGCCAAGCGTGACGAGGGTGGATTTCTCACAGTGAGTGGAACTCTCAAGAATACAAGCGGCAAGCAGCAGTACGTTCCAAGCAGTTGGAGCGGCCAGGAGACGCAAGTGGTTCGTACCGGAAGGTCCTTGGCGGGTATCACCCTGGTGGACAAGGCTGAGAAGAAACGTTATTACGTGCTGCGGGACACTGACGGATATCCGTTGACCACGTCCGGAATCACCGGAGTGAGGGCGGGTGAGAGTATTTCCATCTTCGCCCAGTTCCCGGCCCCACCGGAATCCTCCTCGCAGGTGGACCTCCAGCTTCCGACCATGCCGACCGCCACGATTGCGATCTCCTGATGAGCGCGGCGATGGCGTCCCGTACCCGCAGGGCCTCGATCTCCGCGGTCGCCGCGGTCCTGCTCTGCACGAGCATGCAGTTCACCATGGCCGCAGGAGCCCGCGCCGACGAAGGCCCCAGCGTCCCGCCCGGCACCGAGGCGACCTCGCCGCCCCCGGAGGTGGACGGCAACGCGACCGGCCTCAAGCTCCGTGCCGGTGCCACGCTCGCTCCCGCGAAGGTCCTCGACATCGTCTCGGTCGTCGAGTCGGAAGGCGGCGAGGAACGCCGCGAGGACACCAGCGACAGCGTGAAGTTCGCGCTTCAGGCCGAGGTCCTCTTCAGTAAGGACAGCGCCAAACTGTCCCCGGACGCCAACTCCCGTATCAGCGCGATCGCGAACGAAGCGAAAAAGCAGGGCGCCACCACCATCCGCGTCTTCGGCTTCACGGACAATCTCGGTTCATCCGCACACGGCGACATCCTGTCCAGACAGCGCGCCGACGCCGTGCACGGAGTGCTTCAGCAGCAATTGTCCTCCGCCGGAATCACGTACGAGATCCGTGGCTATGGCGAGGACTACCCGATCGCCGACAACAGCTCCGAGGAGGGCCGCAAGAAAAACCGCCGGGTAGAAGTCTCCTTCCCACGCGGCGTTTCCCCGAGCGACGGCTCCCAGAACGACAGCTCCCAGAGCTGACGCGCCAAAGCTCTGAAGCCTCATACTTCCTCGGGCGGTACGGAATTCGGCCAGGGCCACCCCACGTGTCAACGGGCCTGGTCGCTGTCCGCGCGCGCCGCGTCGTACGCCACCGCGAACAGGCCTCGCGCCGTCGTGCCGTCCGGCAGAAGCCAGTTGGCGGTGACGTGTCCCAGGGGCTCCGCCGCGGAGGCGGGCGCGTCGCCCGCGTCCGACCCGAGTACGCGATTCACGCGGATGGTGAGGTCGGCCGACGCAGCGGATCCGACGGCCGCGCTGGTCCGTACGAGGAGATCGGTACCGTGCGGGCCGTTGGTCACCGCCGTGGTGCCGGTGAGTGGTCCATGGCCGGCCGGTGCGAAGTGGCCGGTGACAGTGGGGTCGGGGGTGTCGCTCAGACTCTGGGCCTGCGGCTCGGCTCCGCCCGTCATGAGGGCGAGCAACTGGGCCACCAGCACCGGGTCGTGGGTGCCGTCGTAGACCCACCGGCGTCCCAGCACCCCGTGTTCGGCGGTTCCGATGAGCGCCTGTCCCGCCCCGTCGAGCGGTGCCCCGCGGTACGTGAGCGGCACGTGGTAGGTGAGCGGTTGGTCGCCGGAGCTGTCGGTGACGACCATGAATTCGATCCCGACCGCCGCCTCCGGGTCGTCCAGGCGGAAGCCACCGGCCTTGGCCAGTACCGGTTCCCGCCCCTCGCAGCGGGACCACGGCTGCGTGGGAAGCCACGTCGAGAGCAGCTCCAGCTTGTTGGGCGTCAGCGTCGTCCGGTGGATGACAGCCATGTCCTGACTCTCCTTTGCCATCAGCGTGCGCTCGCCGTCCGCCGAGCGGTACGGAAAGCTATCAGCCGGTCATGGCGGCATCCCCCTGCGCTTCCACCCGCAGTCGCGCGCCCCGCCGTATGCCCCAGCGCTCCATCGCTCCCGCCTCCGACTCCAGCACATGGCGGGCACGCAGGCGAGGTCTGGGAAGGCGGCCCGGTTTCAGTGTGTGAACGTAGATGACCTTCAACTCCTTGTCCAGGTAAGCCACATCGATCGTCATCCGCATCCCGAAGGTGTGCACACTGCCGCACGGTGTGATCAGCAGCGCGCCCTCGATCTCCTCGCGGCCGAGCAGACCGCGGCGCCTGGTCCCGTACGACGCGGCGATCTCCAGCGCCACCGGGTCGTTCCGTCCCCCGACCGTCAGTGTGCCGGTGCCGTTACGCCAAGTCCCCATGGCCGTGACGGTATCGCCGTCGGTCGTCCGCCGACACCGTTCGTCCCGCAGCCCGTTCCTTCCCGGGGCACTAGGGTTTGCCCGTGTACGTCTCGCTGATCGTTCTCGCCGTTCTCTGGGGCGCCGCCACCGGGGTGCTTCTGCCGCGTGCCGCGTACCGGTTCTCCGTCGAGACGGGCGTCGGGTGGCGGGACAGCTGTCCCGCCGGGCATCCGATCACCGGGCCCGTACGTGGATGGCTCGGGCCACCCGGCTGCGCGGAGTGCGACGCGGTTTCCGCCCGGCCGGACGGGACGGTCGTCCTCGCGGGTGGTGGGCGGCGGTTTCCGTACGGTGCCTGCTTCGTCAACGCCCTCGCCTGCGCGGCCCTCGCGGCCGCCACCGGCCCCCGCCCCGAACTCGCCGTGTGGCTGCTGCTCACCCCCTTCGCCGTGCTGCTGGCCCTCATCGACCGGAAGGTCCACCGCCTCCCCGACCAGCTGACCCTGCCGCTCGCCGGAGCCGCCGCCGTCCTGCTGGGCGTGGTGGCGCCCGCTTCCGGCAGCGGCGGGTCCTGGACCACCGCGCTGCTCGGCGGCCTGGCCCTCAGCGCCTGTTACCTGGTGCTGTTCCTGATCAACCCGCGGGGCATGGGCTTCGGCGACGTCAAGCTCGCTCTGTCCCTCGGTGTCGTCCTCGGCTGGTACGGCTGGCCGGCGCTCTTCGCGGGCGGGTTCGCCGGGTTTCTGCTCGGGTCGGTGTACGGGGTCGGCCTGATCGTGCTGCGCCGGGCCGATCGCAAATCCGCCATCCCCTTCGGGCCCTTCATGATGGGCGGGGCGCTCCTCGGGGTCGTCCTGGGCGGCCTCGCGGCCTGACGAACGCCCTGGAAACGCGCGTCGAAAAGCGTTCGCGGACGCCCGGCCGCGCTGTCACCATCGCCCCATGGCCGACACCCCTCCCCGCGCTTTCGACGACCTGATCGCCGAGGCCGAAGCGGTGTCCGCCGACGGCTGGGACTTCTCCTGGCTGGCGGGACGGGCCACGGAGGAACGCCCCTCCTGGGGGTACGCCAGGTCGCTGGCCGACCGGATCTCCGGGGCCGAAGCCGTGCTGGACCTGGATACCGGCGGCGGTGAGGTCCTGGCCGAGGCCGTCGCCGCTTCCGCGACGAGGGCGGCGGGGTCCACGAGGGCTACGGCGTCTACGGGGTCGCCCGGTCAGCCGGAACCGCCGACGCGGCCCAGGGCACCGACGCCGATGCGGCCGCAGGCCCGGCTGACCGTCGCCACCGAGGCCTGGCCGCCGAACGTGACCAAGGCCGCCGCTCGGCTCCGTCCGCTCGGTGTCGCCGTGATCGCGACCTCCGACGAGCCGCCGCTGCCCTTCGCCGACTCCGCCTTCGACCTGGTGGTCAGCCGCCACCCGGTACGCACGTGGTGGGACGAGATCGCCCGGGTCCTGCGCCCGGGCGGAATGTATTTCTCCCAGGAGGTCGGCCCGGCCAGCGTCTTCGAGCTGGTCGAGCACTTCCTCGGGCCGCTTCCGCCGGAGGCGCGGTCGAGCCGAGACCCCGAGCGGGCCGCGCGCGCGGCGAGGGCCGCCGGCCTCGACATCGTCGATCTGCGAACCGCAGCCCTGCGCACCGAGTTCCACGACATCGGCGCCGTCGTCTACTTCCTCCGCAAGGTGATCTGGATGGTGCCCGACTTCTCCGTCGAACGCTACCGGCCCCAACTGGCCGCGCTGCACCGCCGTATTGAGGCCGAAGGCCCTTTCGTGGCGACCACGACGCGCTTCCTCGTCGAGGCGGTCAAACCGTTCGAGGCGGTCGCACCGTGAGGCGGGCCCGGCATTCACTGACCGGCCGGGTGAAGCGCGTCACGCGGCTCCGCTGCCCCTCACCTGAGGCGATGCCCACACGGACGGATCGCGGCGGCCACGCGCAGGGGGAGGCGGGGACGACGACAGCGATACGGGTGCCGAAGGGGTCTCCCGAGGCGGCTTCAGAGGGGCCTTCCCGGCCCCGCCAACTGCCGCGAACCACCCCGCGTGTCGCTCCTGTGGGTTACGGCGCGGTATGGCGAGTTCTCGCCACGCATTACCGCCAGAACCCTTACGTGGCCCCGGATTTGGGGCCACGTAAGGCACTCTCCTGATTCCGGAGAGTGATCAAATCGCCCTGCGGCGCGCGGCATCACTTACGAAGGGTTATGGTGGAAACCCCCCCTCGGGCCGGTCCGTATCCCCCCCACGGACCGGCCCGTTTTTGTGCCGTGAGCCGTGAGCCGTGAGCCGTGAGCCGTGAGCCGTGAGCCGTGAGCCGTGAGCCGTGAGCCGTGAGCCGTGAGCCGAGCGACCAGCTACGCCGCGAACCGACCCGCGGAGCGAACCGGGCCGACGAGCCCCGAGCGAGCCCCGGGAAACAGGCCGTTGACGGAAAGCAGGCCGTTGACGGCCCGGCGCCCAACACCCGGCACCCAACACCCGGCACCCAACACCCGGCCCAACACTCGCCCCAACACCCCGGCTCACAGACGCACCAGCCGTCTCAGCAGCCCGTCAGCCCACCCGCGTCACTTCCGTCCGGCCCAGATGTTGGTGCCCTCGGTGTCCACCGCGAAGGTGTCGATCTCCTCCAACTCCTCGGCGGACAGCGGCGCCCCGGCCAGCGCCTCGACGTTCTCGTCCAGCTGCTTGACGCTGGACGCGCCGATCAGCGCCGAGGTCATCCGCGGGTCACGCAGCACCCAGTTCAGCGCCAGCTGCGCGAGCGACTGACCGCGCCGCTGCGCGATGTCGTTCAGCCCGTTCAGCCGCCGCACGACCTCGTCGGACAGCAGGTCCGGGTCGAGGGACTTGCCCTGAGTGGCACGTGAGCCCTCCGGGATGCCCTTCAGGTACTTGTTCGTCAGCAGGCCCTGGGCGAGCGGCACATAGGAGATGCAGCCCATGCCGGCCGTCTCCAGGGTGTCGAGCAGCCGGTCGTCCTCGACCCAGCGGTTTATCATCGAATACGAGGGCTGATGGATGAGCGCGGGAACGCCCATCTCCTTGAGCAGCCTGGCCGCCTCGGCGGTCTGCTCCGCCTTGTACGAGGACACTCCCACGTACAGCGCCTTCCCCTGCTGTACGGCGGAGGCCAGCGCCCCCATCGTCTCCTCGAGCGGGGTGTCCGGGTCGAAGCGGTGGGAGTAGAAGATGTCGACGTAGTCGAGGCCCATGCGGTCCAGGGACGCGTCGAGCGAGTTCAGCAGGTACTTGCGGGATCCCCACTCGCCGTACGGGCCCGGCGTCATCCGGTAACCGGCCTTGGTCGAGATCACCAGCTCGTCCCGGTACCCGGCGAAGTCCTGCGCGAAGATCTTGCCGAAATTCAGCTCGGCGGAGCCGGCCGGCGGGCCGTAGTTGTTCGCCAGGTCGAAATGGGTGACACCCAGATCGAAGGCCCTGCGCAGAATGGAGCGCTGCGTGTTCAGTGCGTAATCGTCGCCGAAGTTGTGCCAGAGGCCGAGCGAGATCGCGGGCAGCTTGAGGCCGCTGCGTCCCGTGCGCCGGTACTCCATGGAGTCGTAGCGATTGTCGGATGCGAGGTAAGACGAGAAATCAGTCACACTTCCTGCTTATCACGGAGTTATGACACACCAGGTTGGGTTCCCGCGCCGGGCGCGCAGTAGTGTGACGGCTTCGGCGCCTGCGGGCGGCCCCGGCGGGCCCTGGATTTCCGGCAGCAGAGCAGCAGACCGGCCGGCCCGCACAGAATCGAGAGGGTGGACCAGTGAATCTGCGCGACCTGGTGTACAGGCTCTACGCACGCCGGGTGGAAGGCCGCCTCGACCACGCCCAGGTACCCAAGCACATCGGTGTCATCCTCGACGGCAACCGCCGCTGGGCCAAGGCGTCCGGCGGCACGGCGGTGCAGGGGCACGAGGCGGGTGCCACCAAGATCCTGGAGATGCTCGGCTGGTGTTCCGAGACCGACGTCCAGGTCGTCACCCTCTGGATGCTCTCCACGGACAACTTCGACCGTCCCGAGAACGAGCTGTTGCCCCTCCTCGGCATCATCGAGAACACCGTCCGCGCCCTCGCGGCCGACGGCCGCTGGCGTGTCCACCACGTCGGCACGCTCGACCTGCTGCCCGGACGGACCCAGACGATCCTCAAGGAGGCCGAGGAGGCCACCTCCGGCAACAAGGGCATACTCGTCAACGTTGCCGTCGGCTACGGCGGCCGGCAGGAGATCGCGGACGCGGTCCGCTCGCTGCTGCTGGACCACGCGAGCAAGGGCACGTCCTTCGAGGACCTGGCCGAGATCGTCGACACCGACCTGATCGCGTCTCACCTCTACACCCGGGGCCAGCCCGACCCCGACCTCGTCATCCGGACCAGCGGGGAGCAGCGTCTCTCCGGGTTCATGCTCTGGCAGAGCGCTCATTCGGAGTACTACTTCTGCGAAGTCTTCTGGCCGGCGTTCCGAAAAGTCGACTTTCTTCGCGCCCTGCGTGACTACGCGGCACGGCACCGCCGCTACGGAGCCTGACCCGGGCGCGGTAGTCGGTGTCCGAATCCCGACCCGACCGGATCGCGACAGCCGAGAGACCGGATCGCGACACCGGACCGAGAGACCAATCCGCGGCACCTGAGCGCGGCCGCACCGCCGCACCGGACCGACGCCCGGCCCGCGGCCGCCCCCCGGTCCCGCCGCGGCCCCCTCAGACCCGTTAACCCGAGATTCACCCGCCGTCCCGCCCATGACCCGGCATGGCGGCGGGTGTTCGAGGGAATACCTCCAGCAGGTCGGCGTCCGAAAAGCTCCGTAAGAGGACGCCGCATCTCAGTGGACGGCATGGGGCCGTCCGCCCGGGAGGCCCTTTGCACCAGGACGACCGTGCGCAGACAAGCACGGGCGACGTGGAGGGCCGGAGTTCGGCCCGCGCTTGGGGCCCGAGCCCGGCCCACCCGCCCGCGACGCCGTCGCTCCCCAACCTCATCCGAGGGGGTTCGTCCTTCCGTGGTGACCAGTACAAAGCGCCGTATGCCTGACAGGCGCACCTACGTTCTCGACACCAGCGTCCTGCTGGCCGATCCGAACGCCATGTCCCGCTTCGACGAGCACGAAGTGGTGCTCCCGATCGTGGTGATTACGGAATTGGAGGCCAAGAGGAGCCATCCGGAGCTCGGATACTTCGCCCGGCAGGCCCTGCGCCTGCTCGACGACTTCCGCATCCGGTTCGGCCGTCTCGACGCCCCGATTCCGCTCGGCGGTCTGGGCGGCACGCTGCGCGTCGAGCTCAACCACTCTGATCCCGGCATCCTGCCCGCCGGCTTCCGCTTGGGGGACAACGACTCACGGATTCTCGCGGTAGCGCGCAACCTCCAGGCCGAGGGGTACGACGTCACCGTCGTCTCCAAGGACCTGCCGCTGCGCATCAAGGCGTCATCGGTCGGGCTCCTCGCCGAGGAGTACCGCGCCGAACTCGCCATCACGGATTCCGGCTGGACGGGGATGAGTGAGCTGTCGCTCTCCGCCGATCAGGTGGACCTCCTCTTCTCCGAGGAGACCCTCTATGTGCCGGAGGCGAGCGAGTTCCCCGTGCACACCGGGCTCGTGCTCCAGTCCGAGCGGGGCAAAGCGCTCGGCCGCGTCACACCGGAGGGCAACGTCCGCCTCGTACGGGGCGACCGCGAGGCCTTCGGGATCCACGGCCGCAGCGCCGAGCAGCGCATCGCCCTCGATCTTCTCCTCGACCCGGACATCGGCATCGTGTCGATGGGCGGCCGGGCGGGCACCGGCAAGTCGGCGCTCGCTCTCTGCGCGGGCCTGGAAGCCGTCCTGGAGCGCCGTCAGCACAAGAAGGTGATGGTCTTCCGGCCGCTGTACGCGGTGGGCGGTCAGGAGCTGGGCTATCTGCCCGGCACCGAGGCCGAGAAGATGAGCCCGTGGGCGCAGGCGGTCTTCGACACGCTGGGCGCCGTGGCCGGCCGCGACATCATCGAGGAGGTGCTGGGGCGCGGCATGCTCGAGGTGCTGCCGCTCACGCACATCCGCGGCCGTTCCCTGCACGACGCGTTCGTCATCGTGGACGAGGCCCAGTCCCTGGAGAAGAACGTACTGCTGACGGTCCTCTCCAGGATCGGCGCCAACTCCCGCGTGGTGCTCACCCATGACGTGGCGCAGCGCGACAACCTGCGGGTCGGGCGGTACGACGGAATCGTCGCCGTGGTGGAGAAGCTGAAGGGCCATCCGCTCTTCGCGCACGTCACCCTCACCCGGTCCGAGCGCTCGCAGATCGCCGCGCTCGTGACCGAAATGCTGGAGGACGGCCAGATCTAGTACGGAATACGGCAGTTGGGCGCCGTCCGGCAAGGCTGAAAAGCCTAGCCGGGCGGCGTCGCCGCGCGCGGGTATTTCCGGAAAAATCGCGGGGCAAACGGGGTGTGAAGTATCCCACGCAACGGATAATTGCCTTGCGGCGTCCGTGTCGGGCAGAGTCTTGCTTTCGTCAGGCCCCCGCATACGGCACCCACGCGCCTCCACAGGCGCGGCACCACACAACTCAACAACCGCCGCCGTATGCCGCCCGCGTACTACGCGGCCGCCCCCGTCAGGGGATCGCCGCACCGGGTCCGCGTCTCCCGTGACCTGAGCAAGAGGGAGACCAGCGCAAGGGGCACGATTTCGTCCGTGAGGTCACGCAGGCGGACGATGCTGGAAGGACACCGTGTGAGCCGGATTTCGGTCCGGGGATTCGCCGTGGCGTCAGCTACTGCGGTCACCACCGTCGGCGCCGTCGTTGGCGTTGCCTCGGGCGAGCCCCAGCCCTCGAACGACAACATCGAGACGACCGCGTCCGACGCGACGCTCCTCTCGGACATCCCCACGGGTCAGCAGGCGCAGGTGCAGACCGCGTCGCTGGCCCAGCAGGCGAACGCGCAGGCCGCGGCGGCCGACGCGTTCGCGCAGAAGTCCGCGGAGGAATCGGCCCGTATCCAGGCCGCCAAGGACGCCAAGGCCAAGAAGGAAGCGGCCGACGAGAAGGTCGAGGCCGAGAAGAAGGCGGCAGAGGCGAAGAAGGCCGCCGAGGCCGAGTCCTCGTCGCTGGTCTCCCTCTCCGCCTCCGCGGGCGGCTCCTACTCGGTCGCCGATGTCCAGGCCATGGCCCGGCAGCTCATGCCCGCCGACCAGTTCCAGTGCTTCAGCAACATCGTGTCGCGGGAGTCGGGCTGGAACTACCAGGCCCAGAACGCGTCTTCCGGCGCCTACGGTCTCGTCCAGGCGCTTCCCGGCTCCAAGATGTCCTCGGCCGGTGCCGACTGGCAGACCAACCCGGCCACCCAGATCAAGTGGGGCCTGAGCTACATGGACGGCCGCTACCAGAGCCCGTGCGGCGCCTGGTCCTTCTGGCAGGCCAACCACTGGTATTAGACCGACCGCCGGATCGGGCCGACTGACGGCCCTCACGGCGCTCAACCCCACGAAGCCCCCTGCCGTCTTGGCAGGGGGCTTCGCGCGTGTACGTTTCGATTCGAATGACTGGGCGGGTGCGTGAACAACATGTCGGGGGGAAGAGGGGAATTCATGTCAAGGGTGCCGGCGTGGCTTGGTCAGGTGGGTGCGGAGCTGACCCACATGGGAGAGCGCTTGGAACAGCGCAAGGCCGAGGCCGAACGCGGCTCGGCCCACGAACCCGTTCCGGAGGTCATTCCGCCGCCCGTGCCTGTCCCCGAGACCCTGGCCAGGAACGAGCCCGAGCCCGTCGCCGCCATCCCCTGGGGGATCAGGGTCGCGGGTGAGGCCGCCTGGCGGCTTCTCGTCCTCGCCGGGACCGTATGGGTGCTGATGCGGGTCATCAGTGCCGTGCAGCTCGTCGTACTGGCCTTCGTCGGCGCGCTGCTCATCACGGCACTGCTCCAGCCCACGGTCGCCCGCCTCAGACGAATAGGTCTGCCGCACGGCCTCGCCACCGCCGTGACCGCGATAGCCGGGTTCGTGATCATCGGACTCATCGGCTGGTTCGTGGTGTGGCAGGTCATGGAGAACGCGGACGACCTCTCCAGCCGCGTCACGGACGGCATCAACGAACTCAAACACTGGCTGCTCGACAGTCCGTTCCATGTGACCGAGGATCAGATCAACGATGTCGCGCAGAGCCTGAGCGACGCCATCGGCACCAATACCGAAGAGATCACGAGCGCCGGGCTGCAAGGCGTGACCGTGATCGTCGAGCTGCTGACCGGCATCCTGCTCGCGATGTTCTCGACGCTCTTCCTGCTCTACGACGGCAAGCGGATCTGGCAGTGGACGCTCAAGCTCGTCCCGGCGGCGGCCCGTCCGGGCGTGGCGGGCGCCGGTCCGCGCGCCTGGCACACCCTCACCGCCTACGTGCGCGGTACCGTCATCGTCGCCCTGATCGATGCGATCTTCATCGGTCTCGGCGTCTACTTCCTCGACGTTCCGCTGGCCGTCCCGCTGGCCGTCTTCATCTTCCTGGGCGCCTTCATCCCGCTGGTCGGTGCGGTCGTGTCCGGCGCGCTGGCCGTGGTGGTCGCGCTGGTCACCCAGGGGGTCTTCACGGCGCTGATGGTGCTGATCGTGGTCCTCGCCGTCCAGCAGATCGAGGGCCACATCCTGCAGCCCTTCATTCTGGGCCGCGCGGTCCGGGTGCATCCCCTCGCCGTGGTCCTCTCCGTCGCCGCGGGCGGTCTGGTCGCCGGTATCGGTGGCTCGGTGGTGGCGGTGCCGCTGGTGGCGGTCTCCAATACGGTCGTCGGCTACCTGCGCAGGTACAGCCTGGAGCACTCCGCACGGCACGTACCGCCGCAGGGCGCGGGCGGCGGTGCGGTGGCGGAGGAGCCGTCCGCCGAGACACCGGAGCCGCCGGAGCCACAGGGCCAGTCCCAGGGGCAGTCGGAGGGCAGGCCGCAGGGTCAGTCACCGGGCGGGGCACAGAGTCAGTCACAGGGCCGGCCGCAGGGACACGCCGGAGAAGCCACGGAGTAGCGCGGCGGGCGGCATGCGGCCGGCAGCGCGCCTACGCGTCGCCGGCCCGGCCGGTACCCTCCGGCCCGCCGCCCGGTCCCCCGACCTCCGCGAGAACCGCCTCCGCGTCCAGCGTCGTGCCGACCGCCTGGATCACGGACGCCACCTTGAAGGCTTCCTGGACCGTCTCGCGGGACACCCCCGCCCGCCGCAGCGCCTGTTCATGGGCGTCCAGGCAGGCTCCGCAGCCGTTGACCGCGGAGACCGCCACCGACCACAGCTCGACGTCCACACCGTCCACACCGTGACCGGCCGGAACGGCCGTACGCAGCCCCGGGCGCAGCGATCCGTACTCCGGGTCCGACAGCAGATGCCGGGTCCGGAAGAAGACGTTGCTCAGCGCCATGACGGCGGCCGTCGACTTGGCGGCGGTGTACGCCTCCGGGGAGAGCCGGGCGGCCGCCTCGGCCGCCAGCGGGCGCAGTACTCGCGGCGACCGCGAGGCGATCGCACAGGCCAGTACGGTGCCCCACAGTTGCTGCGGGGTCAGCGTGCTCCGGCCGATGACGGACGTGAGGTTCAGCCGCAGGTCCCTGGCGTAGTCCGGCAGCGCGGCGGCCAGCTCATCGAGTGACATGACATCCGATGGTGGCACAAGCGGGACGCCGCTGAAGGCGGCCTCGCGCCGGCCCCCGCCGCCCCGCCCGCGGAGTCGGCGCCTCATTCCGCGCCCGGCGCGGGACCGCTCCCCTGCGGCGGGTCCCCGGTGACCTTCGGCGGCCTGCCCCGGCGCGGGATCGGGGCCGTGTTGCCGGGGAGCCGTCCCGCCTCCTCCAGGGCCCGGCGGAGCAGGAATTCGATCTGCGCGTTGGTGCTGCGCAGCTCGCCCGAGGCCCAGCGGGCCAGGGCTTCGTACACCGCCGGATCCAGTCGCAGGAGGACCTGCTTGCGTGTCGTCACTGGTAGAGCGTGCCCGTATTCACGACCGGCTGAGCGGCCCGGTCCCCGCAGAGCACGACCAGCAGGTTGGAGACCATCGCCGCCTTGCGCTCCGAGTCCAGCTCGACGATGTCCCGCTCGGTGAGCCGGGTGAGCGCCGTCTCGACCATGCCGACCGCGCCGTCCACGATCTGCCGGCGGGCCGCCACGATGGCGCCGGCCTGCTGGCGCTGGAGCATCGCGGAGGCGATCTCGGGTGCGTACGCCAGGTGCGTGAAGCGTGACTCGATGATGTGGACGCCGGCCGCCTCCACCCGCGCGTGCAGTTCGACGGCGAGCTTCTCGGTGATCTCCTCGGCGTTGCCGCGCAGTGACAGGCCGCCCTCGTCGTGGGCGTCGTACGGGTACTCGATCGCGATGTGCCGTACGGCGGCCTCGGTCTGGGTGGAGACGAACTCCAGGAAGTCGTCCACCTCGAACAGCGCCTGGGCGGTGTCCTCGACGTTCCAGACCACGACCGCGGCCAGTTCGATCGGGTTGCCGTAGGCGTCGTTGACCTTCAGGACCGCCGTCTCGTGGTTCCGTACGCGGGTGGAGATCTTGACCCGCGAGGTGAGCGGGTTGACCCAGCGCAGCCCGTCGGTGCGGATCGTGCCCCGGTAGCGGCCGAAGAGCTGGACGACCCGCGCCTCGCCCGGCGCGACCATGTTCAGCCCGCTCATCGCGAAGAACGCGGCGACGCCGAGCAGGATGCCGACCACGATGAGTGCCGCTTTCGCGCCCGCCGAGGTGACGGTGGCGCCGATCACGATCAGGCCGATGCCGACGGCGAGTCCGACGAGGCCGAGCAGCAGGGCGAGCCCGCCGCCGATGCTGTGCGCGGCCGTTTCCCGGACGCGTGGCTCGGGCATCTGGGGCAGTTCTTCTATGGGTGCGTTGCTGGTGGAAGCCATGGTCGTCCCCGTTTCAGGTGTTTGTCATGCCATCCGATGATGACTATCAAAGTGATACCACATTAATCTCCTTCGCAACCCTCCCAGGTCGTTATGGGTCGGTTCCAGTGGAACGGGTGCGGAAGCTCACGTCCTGAAAAGAACTGATCAGCCTGCTTTGTCACAGCGAGCGGTGTTAGCTTTCTGAGCTGATCCGGGCGACGGAGGGCTGGCGGCAAAGCGCTGTACGGGAGAGCCGCGAACGAGATCTGCGGGACGACGGACGACATGTGAGAGCGGAGCGGCAGACGGATGGGCCGAGCTGAAGAGAGACGAGCCCGGCAACGGGGTACGCGCCGGGTGCGAAAAGAGGGCGGCATACGCGGCTTCTTCACCCTCAGGAAGCTGTTCGGCACCTTCATAGGGCTCTGCCTGCTCGCCATGGGCGCCTTCGCCGTGATCTACCTGACGGTCCCCGTGCCGAACGCCAACGCGCGGGCCGAGATGCAGAGCAACGTCTACAAGTACAGCGACGGCACGGTCCTGACGCGCACCGGTGACGTCAACCGCGAGATCGTCGGTCTCGACGAGGTTCCCAAGGACGTCCAGCGGACCTTCGTCGCGGCCGAGAACAAGTCCTTCTACACGGACTCCGGCGTCGACATCAAGGGCACGGCCCGCGGTCTGCTCAACACCCTGTCCGGCAAGGGCAAGCAGGGTGGTTCGACCATCACCCAGCAGTACGTCAAGAACTACTACCTGAGCCAGGACCAGACGGTCAGCCGCAAGCTCAAAGAGCTGGTGATCGCCCTCAAGGTCGACCAGAAGAAGAACAAGAGCGAGATCCTCGCCGGGTACATCAACACCAGCTACTACGGGCGCGGCGCGTACGGTATCCAGGCCGCCGCCCAGGCGTACTACGGCATCGACGCCGAGCGGCTGAACGTCGCGCAGGGCGCGTACCTCGCCGCGCTGCTCCAGGCGCCCAGTCAGTACGACTGGGGCGTGGCCAGCGACCGCGCCAAACAGCTCGTCACCGCGCGCTGGAACTACGTCCTGGACAACATGGTCGAGCAGCACTGGCTCGACGCGTCGAAGCGCCAGGGCCTGAAGTTCCCCGTGCCGCAGAAGCAGAAGGCGGCTCCCGGCATGGAGGGCCAGGCCGGCTATCTGGTCGAGGCCGCCAACCAGGAGCTGGTACGGCAGGGGGTCAGCCAGGAGCAGATCGACGCGGGCGGCTGGACCATTACCCTCAACATCGACGAGAAGCGCCAGAAGGCCCTCGTCGACTCGGTGAATAAGCAGCTGGAGGACAAGCTCGACCGTAAGGAGAGCGAGGTCGACGCCCGGGTGCAGGCCGGGGCCACCTCGGTCGACCCGAGGACCGGGGCCGTGGTCGCGATGTACGGGGGAGTCGGCGCCACCGAGCACTGGGTCTCCAACGCGACCCGCGCGGACTACCAGCCCGCCTCCACCTTCAAGGCCGTCGTGCTCGCCTCCGCGCTGGAGAACGGCGCGAAGACCCAGGACGGCAGGAAGATAGGCGCCGGCACGATCTACGACGGCACCAGCAAGCGGCCCGTCGTGGGCAGCGACACCCCCTTTGCCCCGGAGAACGAGGACGACACCGACTACGGCCGCGTCTCCGTCCAGCAGGCGATGAACAATTCGGTCAACTCCGTCTTCGCGCAGATGGTCGTGGACGCCGGACCCGCGCAGGTCAAGAAGACCGCGCTCAGCCTCGGCATGAAGGACGACGGAAAGAGCTTCCCGGAACGGCCCGCGATCGCACTCGGCACGATGGACGCCTCCACGCTCCAGATGGCGGGGGTGTACGCGACGCTCGACAACCACGGCATGAAGATCACGCCCGCCGTCGTGAAGTCCGCCGAGCACAAGAACACCGAGGTCGACCTGGAGAATCCGGTGGGCAAGCGGGTACTGAGCCGCCAGACGGCCGACACCGTCACCAAGGTCCTCGAAGGCGTGGTCGACCACGGCTCGGGCGCCGCCGCCCACACCTCCGCGTACCAGGCGGCGGGGAAGACGGGCACCTCGGAGAGCAACAGGTCCGCCTGGTTCATCGGCTACACGCCCGAGATCACCACGGCCGTCGCGCTGTTCGGTGAGGCGCCCAAGGGCGGCGGCCAGGTCACCCTGACCGGTACCGCCAACTCGGGCCGGGCCAACGGCGGCGGTTTCCCCGCCAGGATCTGGGCCGACTACACGCTCGCCGCGCTGAACGGCGGCTCGAACGCGGCATTCGACCTGGACGTGCCGAAGCTCCCGCCCCGGGTGCCCAGCAGGGCGCCGAAGCCCAGCGCCACGGCGGAGACCCCGAGCGCGTCGCCCACCCCGTCCCGTACACCGCGGGAGCCGCGGCCCAGCTACACACCGCCGACCGCACCGGCCCCGCCGAGCTACACCCCGC
The DNA here is from genome assembly GCF_044751305.1 of Streptomyces sp. NPDC088725. Taxonomy (NCBI): domain Bacteria; kingdom Bacillati; phylum Actinomycetota; class Actinomycetes; order Kitasatosporales; family Streptomycetaceae; genus Streptomyces; species Streptomyces sp. NPDC088725. The sequence goes on along the minus strand of NZ_JBIVLO010000003.1, from coordinate 108,138 downwards.
CGGCCACCCCGCCCGAGCAGACCCCGCCGGCCTCGTCCCCGCCGCCGGAGCCCGGTACGGAACCCACCCAGGGCGAGGAACAGCCCGCCGGAGGAATCCCCTTCCCGGGGCGGTAGTTGCCAGGCGGTGGTTCCAGGCCGGTAGTTCTCGGGAGGCAGGCCGGGACGACCGGCGCGCAAAGCGGCCCCGGCTGACGCACACGCGTGCGTCAGCCGGGGCCGCTCCGCCGTACGGGGGTCAGCCGCCGTTGACCTTGGCGGCGATCCGGTCACCGACGTTCTTGTCGATGTTGCGCCAGTACTGGAGCGCCCGGTCGAGGACCGGCCTGCTCACGCCCTGCGCCAGGTGCCCCGACACGTTCCCGACGAGCCGGTCGCGCGCCGCGTCGTCCAGCACCTTGCGGACCTGCGTGCCCGCCTGGCCCCAGTCGTCGTCCTCGCTGCGCAGCTTGTACGCCTCGCGCACCATCTCGCCCGCCGAGGCCCAGCCCGCCGGGTCGCCGAAGCGCTGGAAGTCCGCCGCGGGACCACCGTACGAATTGGGCGCGTACGGCATCGAGGCGTTCGACGCGGTGTACCGCATCGGCCCGTCCTTGGAGAACGAGTTCACCGGCACATGCGGCCGGTTGGGCGGCAGCTGCGTGTAGTTGGGCCCGATCCGGTAGCGGTGCGTGTCCGGATACGAGAACAGCCGGCCGAGCAGCATCTTGTCCGGGGACGGGCCGATGCCCGGCACCATGTTCGAGGGCTCGAAGGCCGCCTGCTCGATATGGACGAAGAAGTTGTCCGGGTTCCGGTTGAGCGTCATCCGGCCGACATCGATCAGGGGGTAGTCGCCGTGCGGCCACACCTTGGTCAGGTCGAACGGATTGAAGCGGTAGTCCGGCGCGTCGTCGAACGGCATGACCTGGACCTTCAGGCTCCACGTCGGCGCGTTCCCGGACTCGATCGACTCGTACAGATCACGGCGGTGGTGGTCCGCGTCGGAACCCGCCATCGCGTCGGCGTCCGCCTGCGTGAGGTAGTCGATGCCCTGGTCGGTCTTGAAGTGGTACTTCACCCAGAACCGCTCGCCCGCCGCGTTCACCCACATATAGGTGTGCGAGCTGTAGCCGTTCATGTGGCGGAAGGACTTCGGGATGCCGCGGTCGCCCATCAGCCACGTCACCTGGTGCGCGGACTCGGGGGAGAGGGTCCAGAAGTCCCACTGCATGTCGTTGTTGCGCAGCCCGGTCGCGGGATGGCGCTTCTGCGAGCTGATGAAGTCCTGGAACTTGATCGGGTCCCGTACGAAGAAGACCGGCGTGTTGTTGCCGACCATGTCGTAGTTGCCGTGTTCCGTGTAGAACTTCAGCGCGAAACCACGCGGGTCACGCCAGGTGTCCGGCGATCCCATCTCACCGGCGACCGTGGAGAAGCGGGCGAGCATCTCTGTCGTCTTGCCCGGCTGAAAAAGATCGGCCTTGGTGAACTGGCTTACGTCGTTGGTCACTTCGAAGACACCGTAGGCGCCCGCACCCTTGGCGTGAACCACTCGTTCGGGGACCCGTTCACGGTTGAACTGGGCCATCTTCTCGATGAGGTAGTGGTCCTGCAGAAGAATGGGGCCGTCGGAGCTGACGGTGAGCGAGTGTTCGTCGCTCTCCACCGGAATGCCGACGTTGTTGGTCGTGTACGGCGCCTTGGGGGATGTCTCAGTCACGAGCGTCCTCCCGTCCATTGAAGGCCCGGGGTGCCGGAGGCGGACCCGGGGATGGCAGCGGTCACCATGACCGCCTGCCCCAGTCAACTCCGCCGACACCCCGTCGGCAACATGTGGACCTTGTCCACCTTTGCCCCGGGTCCTCGTCGGGAGGCCGGTCCTCGCTACGTACGGGTCGCGATCTCGAACCAGACCACCTTGCCGGTGGAAAGGCGCGTCGCTCCCCAACGCCTCGCCAGCCGGTTGACCAGGAACAATCCCCGGCCGCCCTCGTCGGTGTCGCGCGCCCGCCGCTGTCTCGGCAGCTGCGGCGAATCGTCCCCGACCTCGCAGCGAAGTACGTCCGTACGGAGCAGCCGCAGCGTCACGGGACGCTCCGCGTACCGCACGGCGTTGGTGACCACCTCGCTGATCAGCAGCTCGACCGAATCGCTCATCTCCTCCAGGTCCCAGCGGGCGAGCGCCTTGCGTGCCAGCCGCCTGGCCCGGCCCGGCGCCGCGTCCTCCGGCTCCAGGAACCAGTACGCGACGTCGCTCGGCGCGATCCCGTCGAAGCGGGCGGCGAGCAGCGCGATGTCGTCGTCGCGGTCACCGGGGCCGAGTACGTCGAGCACGTCGTCGCAGAGCGCTTCCAGCGGCGGCGCGTGGTCGGGGCCCGTGAGCTGCGCGGTGGCGGCCAGCCGCTCCCGCAACTGCTCGATGCCCGTCCACACGTCACGCACCCGCGACTCGACGAGACCGTCCGTGTACAGCAGCAGGGTCGCTCCGGCGGGCGCGTCCAGCTCGACGGCCTCGAAGTCCACGCCGCCGACGCCGATCGGCGCCCCCGGCGGAACCTTCAGCACCTCGGCGCGACCGCCCAGATGCAGCAGTATGGGCGGCGGATGGCCCGCGTTGGCGATGGTGATGCGGTGCGAGACCGGGTCGTACACCGCGTAGAGGCACGTCGCCATCCGGTCCGTGCCGAGCCGCTGCGCCTGCTCGTCCAGGTGGTGCAGCACCTCCTGCGGCGGCAGATCGAGACCCGCGAGGGTCTGCGCCGTGGTCCGCAGCTGGCCCATGATCGCGGCCGAGGTCATGGAATGGCCCATGACATCGCCGACGACCAGCGCGACCCGGCTGCCGGGCAGCGGGATCGCGTCGTACCAGTCGCCGCCGACACGCGCGGTCTCCGCGGCGGGCAGGTAGCGCGAGGCGAGCCGTACGCCGGTCGGCTGCGGAAGGTTCTCCGGGAGCATCGTGCGCTGCAGCTCGTCCGCGATGTACGCCTCACGGCCGTACAGCATCGCCTTGTCGATGCCCAGCGCCGTGTGCGTCGCGAGCTGCGCCGCGACCAGCAGGTCGTTCGGCTCGAAGGCGGCACGGTCGGGCCTGCGCAGGAAGACGGCCGCGCCGATGACCCGCCGCCGGCCGCGCAGCGGCGCGAGGATCGCGCGGTGCCCGGTCGGTACGGTGCGGTCCTCGCCCAGCAGCTCGGGCAGCGCGGCACGGGCCGCCGCCGAGTCGCCGAAGACCGGACGGACCCCGCGCAGCACCTCGCTCAGCGCCCCGCCGGAATGCACCTCGCACAGCTCGGCGGCCGGCATGACGTCGGACTGCGGGTCGAGCACCGGCAGCCGCGCACCGTCGGAGACCAGCAGCGGGATGCCCGCGGCCGTGTCGGCGTCCTCGTCGGTCAGCCGCAGCCGGTCGGTGCGCCGCAGCCGCAGCACGAACGGCGACACCGGGCGCTCGTCACCGACGGGCAGCGGGTCGCGCAGATAGACGAGTATCGCGTCGGAGAACGTCGGCACCGTCGCCCGGCACAGACCGAGCACGATCTCGTCCAGATCTATGCCGCGCGCGATACGCCGCGTCGCGGCCCCCACGAACCGCAGCCGGTCGCCTTCGCGCCGGGCGGTCACGGTGGGGTCGAGCGCGGTGCCTGGCGTCGTCGGCAGCGCGGGCTGCGGAACGGCGGCGGCCGCCGTCTCGTGCCTGGGCCGGGTGCGCTCCTGCGACCTGGCAGCCAGGGGCTGCCGGCCTTCGTGGGAGGTGGGCTGCTCCGTCACGCGTGGGATTCCGTCCGTCCGGGCCGGTGGTGCGATGCGATCGCTTCAGCTGGCGAGGTGCTCTGCCGGGGTCTCCACCGCGAACGACAGCCGCCGCTCGACCCCGGGCTTCCAGGCGAAACTACCGCTCGGCAAGCGGTGTCGACAGGGTGGACGCCATCCCGCACGGCTCCACCCCCCTCGTAGCGACTTTAAGGTGTGACTTACGGTCAGATCGCCTTCCGGAGGACGATCCTACGGTTGAACCCCCGTGGCAACGTCAAGGGTCTCACGACGGCGTATACGCCAGAACGCGATCTCGGCCCCGAATTGCGTCACTTCATGGGTAACGGACGGACCGCCCCAAGGTTCTCGGGAAGCCCGCTCTGTTCGAAACAGCCCGTCCGCCGGGCATCCGCGTGCGCGACAGCGCCACGCCTGACGGCCTGTTGGGCGCGAAGGTGCCGGGACTTCCGCGGCACGCCTACGGCGTCCGGACCGGGCCCGGGGGCCGGGAGGCCATCTGGGGCGGGGTACGGGACCAGTCCGCGGGGAGTTCGGGGACCGGCCAGGACGGGTCCGGGCGCCAGTCCTCCCAGCCGTCGGTGAACGGTGCGGACCAGGCGGTGATCGTCTTGAGCACCGCGCGTCCTGCCTCCTGGACGCGGCGGGCCTGGTCCTGGGTCATCAGGCCGTCCTGCTGCGCCTGCGCGAACTCGTCCTCGTCGCGCCAGCGCCAACTGCGGTCCGGGTAGACGTTGATGTCCAGGAAGTGGTCCTCGGAGTCGATGCCGCCGGCCCAGCGGGTGCGCGGCTCCTCCAAGTTCACGTACCAGGCCTGGAAGCGCCAGTCACGCTCCCACCACAGCCACACCGACCAAGGCTCGCCGGGGCGGGCCAGCTTCAGGACACCCATGCCGTACCACCGGTCGCGCACCAGCGTGCGCGGGGTGGTGTAGCGGGTGGCCAGCGGCTCGTGGTGGACCGGGGCGCCGTTGGCGAGGGCCGGGCGTACGCACTCCGTGCCGGGCGCCAGCCATACCGCGAGCACCTCGTCGGTGTCCTTCACCACCGTGACAGGACGGCAGATGTGTATGCGATCCGCTGCGTTCTGCCGGTATCGCCACAGGATCTGAGTGCCGGGCGTCCATTTCCCGATCGGTTCCGTCTCTGTCATGCGCAGATCCTAAAGGGGACACTCCGTTCGCGCTGCGGGCCGGGAGGGGGATTTACGGACGCGTCATCCGCAGGACATCCAGCGCTTCGTCCAGTTGTTCCAGTGTGAGATCGCCGCGTTCGACGTATCCCGAGGCCAGCACCACCTCGCGGATCGTCTTCTCCTCGGCGAGGGACTTCTTGGCGACCTTCGCGGCTTCCTCGTACCCGATGTACTTGTTCAGCGGGGTGACGACGGAGGGCGAGGACTCCGCGTACGCGCGGGCCCGCTCGACGTTCGCCGTGATGCCGTCGACCGTGCGGTCGGCCAGCAGCCGGGAGACGTTGCTCAGCAGCCGTACGGATTCCAGCAGGTTCTTGGCGATCACCGGGAGCATCACGTTCAGCTCGAAGTTGCCGGCGGCACCGGCCGCGGCGACCGTCGCGTCGTTGCCCGTGACCTGGGCGGCGACCTGGAGCACGGCCTCCGGGATGACCGGATTGACCTTGCCCGGCATGATCGAGGAGCCCGGCTGGAGATCCGGCAGGGTGATCTCGGCCAGTCCGGTACGCGGCCCCGAGGCCATCCAGCGCAGGTCGTTCGCGATCTTGGTGAGCGAGCCGCCGAGCGTACGGAGCTGGCCCGAGGTCTCCACGAGTCCGTCGCGCGCGCCCTGCGCCTCGAAGTGGTTGCGCGCCTCCGTCAGCGGCAGCCCGGTCGCGCGCGCGACCTCCGCGATGACGGCGGCCGAGAACCCCGGCGGGGTGTTGATGCCGGTGCCCACCGCCGTACCGCCGAGAGGCAGTTCGGCGAGGCGCGGCAGCGAGGCGGCCAGCCGTTCCACGGCGTACCTGATCTGCGCGGCGTAACCGCCGAACTCCTGGCCGAGCGTGACGGGCGTGGCGTCCATCAGGTGCGTACGGCCCGACTTCACGACCTCCTTGAACTCCTCCGCCTTGCGCTCCAGCGCGAGCGCCAGATGGTCGAGCGCCGGGATCAGCTCGCCGGTGACGGCGGCCGTCGCGGCGATGTGGATGCTGGAGGGGAAGACGTCGTTGGACGACTGCGAGGCGTTGACGTGGTCGTTCGGATGGACGGTACGGCCCAGCCGCTCGGTGGCGAGCGTCGCGAGCACCTCGTTCGTGTTCATGTTCGAGGAGGTGCCGGAACCCGTCTGGAAGACGTCCACCGGGAAGTGCTCGTCCCAGCGGCCGTCAGCGACCTCGGCCGCCGCGTCCTGGATAGCGTCCGCGACGTCCTTGTCGACCACCCCGAGACCGGCGTTGACCTTGGCGGCGGCGGCCTTGATCCGGGCCAGGGCCTCGATGTGGGCCCGTTCCAGGCGCTGGCCCGAGACCGGGAAGTTCTCCACCGCGCGCTGCGTCTGGGCGCGCCACTTGGCGTGTGCGGGCACCTGTACCTCGCCCATCGAGTCGTGCTCGGTCCGGTACTGGCTCGCGTCGGTCGTCATGGTTGTCGTACCTCCTGAGGGGGTCAGCGTTCGTCCGGAGCCATGTGTTCCCCGTCGCCGGGCGACTCCAACAGCCCCGCCCGGCCCTGCGGCGGACAGCGCAGGCCGTGACGTGGACAGTTCAGGCCCTGACGCGGACGGTTCCGACCGCCGGGGCAGGGCGCGGCGGCCAAGGCGATGAGCGCGACGGAGCAATACCGCCGACCCGCCTTGTCCCCGCCGCCGAACCCACTTCCCCCTTCGTGCGCCGTCCGGGCAACCCCTGTACGCCCGGCTGAGCTACCACGAGGAATCGACAACGCCATTGACCGGTCCACGTGTTGTCCGTGAGACCGGTGCCGCGTGTCACTCATTCATAATGGGTGAGCACACGCTGTCACGGGGTGAGGGCAGGTATGTACAAATGTAATCTGCATACTTGTGAAGGATGATCATTCCAGTACAGGGGCATGCGATTGCCATGAATCATCGCGGGACCGGCCGTGCGGAAAGGCCCTGGCGGCCTATCGGAAAGCGCTGGTCGACGGCGCCCTTCCGCAGGGGGAGACCCCCGACTGCCTGCGCGCTCTGAATCTGGTCGTGGAAGACGGCGACAGACCGGGGCTCGTCATGCCCGCCTCGCCCGAGACCGCCTCGTTCGCCACGCTCGGTCCGATGGAAGAGGCGCTGGTGGAGCACCAGCGGAGTCTGCGCTCCACCCGTTCGGCCCTCTCCGCCTTCGAGACCCTGTACACGGACGTGCAGCGAGTGGAACAGCCGGTCTTCACCCGGCTTCTCGGGGCCGCCGTCATCCGGCAGGCGATCGAGGCGGCGGTGGCCAACTGCCGTGAGGAACTGCTGACGATGCAGCCGGGCGGCAGCCGTCCACCGCGCTCCCTGGACGAGGCGCTGCCTCCGGTGCTGAAACTGCTGCGGCGCGGTGTCCGGCAGCGGACCGTCTACCAGCACACCGTACGGTCGGACCCCGCGACGCTCGCGTACATCGAGCAGGTCACCCGGGCGGGAGCCGAGGTCAGGACGCTCGCCGAGATCGTCGACCGGGTCATCATCTGCGACCGGACGGTGGCGTTCATCCCGTTCTCCGAGGAGCGGCATCTCGCCCTGCGGGTCCAGCACCCGGCCCTGATCCGCTTTCTGGGCAGGTGCTTCGAGGACGCGTGGGCGCGCTCCGTCCCCGTCGGACCTGCCGGCGAGCCGCCGCGCAGTCCTGTCATCACGTCGGATCTCCAGCGGACCATTCTGCTGGCGGTGGTCAACGGGGAGACGGACGCGTCGATCGCGCGGCGGATCGGGATGAGCCGTCGCAGTGTGGCGGAGCACATGCGCCGGGTGTCGGAGCAACTGGGCAGCAACAGCCGTGCCCAGCTGGGCTACTTGCTCGCCACCTCGGGGCTGCTCGACCCCTGAGCGCGGCCGGGCCCGGCCGCGCTCAGGGGTCGAGCGCCGCATACGGTCAGACGAGGCCGGGGCCCCGGACCGGGATGGACGTGAAGGTGGGGGACGGGGCCGGCTCGGTGAAGAAGTCGTTGCCCTTGTCGTCCACGACGATGAACGCGGGGAAGTCCTCCACCTCGATCTTCCAGACCGCCTCCATACCCAGCTCCTCGTACTCGACGACCTCGACCTTCTTGATGCAGTCCTGGGCCAGCCGCGCGGCGGGGCCGCCGATCGAGCCGAGGTAGAAGCCGCCGTGCGTGTCGCAGGCGCTGGTGACCTGCTGGGAGCGGTTGCCCTTGGCGAGCATGACCTTCGAGCCGCCCGCCGCCTGGAACTGCTCCACGTAGGAGTCCATCCGGCCGGCCGTCGTCGGGCCGAAGGAGCCGGACGCGTACCCCTCGGGCGTCTTCGCGGGGCCCGCGTAATAGACCGGGTGGTCCTTCAGGTACTGCGGCATCTCCTCGCCGGCGTCGAGCCGTTCCTTGATCTTGGCGTGCGCGATGTCGCGGGCCACGACCAGCGGTCCGGTGAGCGAGAGGCGGGTCTTGACCGGGTACCTGGTCAGCTCGGCGAGGATGTCGTCCATCGGCCGGTTGAGGTCGATCCGTACGACGTCGCTCTCGTCCAGGTGCTCGTCGGTGGTCTCCGGGAGGAAGCGCGCCGGGTCCGTCTCCAGCTGCTCCAGGAAGACGCCCTCGGCGGTGATCTTCGCGACGGCCTGGCGGTCCGCCGAGCAGGAGACGGCGATCGCGACCGGCAGCGAGGCGCCGTGGCGGGGCAGCCGTACCACCCGTACGTCGTGGCAGAAGTACTTGCCTCCGAACTGCGCGCCGATCCCGATCTTCTGCGTCAGCTCGAAGACCTTCTCCTCCAACTCCTTGTCACGGAAGCCGTGTCCGGTGGGGGAGCCCTCCGCGGGCAGCTCGTCCAGGTAGTGCGCGGAGGCGTACTTCGCGGTCTTGAGCGCGAACTCCGCCGACGTACCGCCGACCACGATCGCCAGGTGGTACGGCGGGCACGCGGCGGTGCCGAGCGAACGGATCTTCTGCTCCAGGAACTTCATCATGGCGCCCTCGTTGAGGATCGCCTTGGTCTCCTGGTAGAGGAACGACTTGTTGGCGGAGCCGCCGCCCTTCGCCATGAAGAGGAACTTGTACGCGCCTCCGTCGGTCGCGTACAGCTCGACCTGCGCGGGCAGGTTCGAGCCGGTGTTCTTCTCGTCCCACATGGTGAGCGGGGCCATCTGCGAGTAGCGCAGGTTGAGCTTGGTGTACGCGTCGAAGATGCCGTGCGACAGGGCCTCTTCGTCGCCGCCCTCGGTGAGGACCTGCTGTCCGCGCTTGCCCATGACGATCGCGGTGCCGGTGTCCTGGCACATGGGGAGGACGCCCGCGGCCGCGATGTTCGCGTTCTTCAGCAGGTCGAGCGCCACGAACTTGTCGTTCGAGGACGCCTCGGGGTCGTCGACGATCCGGCGCAGCTGGGCGAGGTGCGCGGGGCGCAGGTAGTGCGAGATGTCGTGCATCGCCTCGGCGGCGAGGGTACGCAGCGCCTCCGGCTCGACCTTGAGGAACGTACGCCCGTCGGCCTCGAAGGTGGAGACACCTTCGGAGGTCACCAGCCGATAGGGGGTGGTGTCCTCTCCCAGCGGGAGAAGATCGGAGTACGCAAACTCTGGCATTACGGCCATTCCTCACTCGAAAGACGGCGGCGCGGCCTCCGTTGGCGGCGCGCACTCCAGCGTAGGCCGCGCCGGAGGCGCCTCCGCTGTGAGGTAGGGCTCAGTTCCGCCGGGTACGGAGGGCTCCGCCGCGTACGGGGGGAACGGACGGGAACGCACCGCTTCGGCCGGGGCGGGGGCCGGCCGGGTCCTGGTCTCGTCCGGCCGGGGCCCGTATCTTGTCCGACCGGGTCCCGGCCTCGTCCGGCCGGCTTTCGCGGGTCGGCGACATCGGTGAGGTCAAGCTCTGGTCGCGATCTATCGCGTCTCGCTAGGCTGGGGCCGTGGACCTCGAAAAGCACCCCAAGAAGCCGGTCGCGCCGACGGAACCGGCCGGGATCCGGGCCTCCGACGCCGACCGGGACCGGATCGCGGACATCCTCCGGGAGGCGCTGGCGGAGGGCCGCCTCGACGCGGAGGAGCACGCCGAGCGGATCGACTCCGTCTACCGCGCCAAGACCATGGGTGAACTGGAGCCGCTGGTGCGGGATCTGCCGGTGCCGGGCGCCGGCGGACGGACCGCAGCCGGCTCCACGACCTCCGCGTACGCCTACGGTCCGCAGGACCCGCACGCCTCGGCCGAGGCGGTGGTCGCCATCTTCAGCAGCGCGACCCGCAAGGGCCGTTGGCGAATCGGCGCCAAAACCAATACGTTCGCGCTCTTCGGCAATGTCGAGATCGACGTCACCGAAGCGCTTTTCGGACAACGCACGAGCGTGATCAACGCGACCTCCATTTTCGGCAGTGTCGTCGTGCGTGTCCCGGAGAACCTGACGCTGCGCGGCCGCGGTGTCGGGATCTTCGGCAATTTCGACGTGGTGACCCTGGAGGACGGCGACCCGAACGCTCCGGTCATCGAAGTGCAGGGCTGCTCGGTCTTCGGGAGCGTCGAGGCGAAGCCCAAGCGGGGCAAGCGCATCGCGGATCTCCGTGGCGGATCCCGTTGAGGGTTGAGGCTGCTGACCGGCTTCGGTGATTTCCGGCCAGAGCCGTACGGCCGCGACTGCCCGCGCGCGATTCCGTGCGGCGTTCCGGACTCCGGGACCGGGCGCCACTCAGTGCATGGGCGCGCGCACAGCGGGTAGGGAAAGCTGCATCGTCTCTTGCTCGCGTAGCCGTCGTCAGGAGTGGACCGTGCTGCAACCGCCGCATCAGCCCCTGCAGGTCGCCGCCGTTCCGTCCCAGCGGAGTCCCGCTCGGGAGGATCAGGCCGGTCCCTGGCATTCGGAGGCCGTGTGCCGCCGGGATGAAGCCGGGTTGTTCTTCGCTCCCTCCAAGGAGCCGACAGCTTCGCGGCTGTCGCGGGAGGAGGCCGCGAAGCGGGTCTGCGCCCGCTGTCCCGTCATGGTCGAATGCCGGGAGCACGCGCTCGTCCAGCCCGAGCCCTACGGCGTGTGGGGCGGACTGACCGCCGCTGAGCGCCGCGTGGTGCTGGCCCGCCGCAGGCGGCGCGACGTGGAGCTGCGGCAGGCGGCGTCGGCGGGCCGGGTCGCCGCGGCCGGCTGACGCCTCGTACGTACGCGAGGGGCGCCCTCGCCGCACAACGGGAGCGCCCCCTCCGTACACCGGCTGATCCGGCGGTGCCCGCACGTGCCCGCGTGAGTGCTGCGAGTCGCGTACGCGGCACGGACCCGGTGGAGAGCCGGTCGGACTGCCCGCGCCGGGTGCCTACTTGGCGCGGTCGAAGTCGACCGTGCTGTACGCCCTGAGCTTCGACAGCCGGTGCGTCGAGTCGATCTGCCGGATCGTGCCGGACTTGGAGCGCATCACCAGCGACTGCGTGGTCGCGGTCTCCGCGCGGTAGCGCACGCCGCGCAGCAGCTCGCCGTCGGTGATGCCGGTGGCGACGAAGAACACGTTGTCGCCGCTGACCAGATCGTCGGTGGAGAGCACCCGGTCCAGATCGTGCCCGGCGTCGATCGCGTGTCGCCGCTCCTCGTCGTCCTTGGGCCAGAGCCTGCCCTGGATGACACCGCCGAGGCATTTGATCGCACACGCCGAGATGATGCCCTCGGGTGTGCCTCCGATGCCCATCAGGAGGTCGACGCCGGTGCCGTCGCGCGCGGCCATGATCGATCCCGCGACGTCACCGTCCGAGATGAACTTGATCCGGGCGCCGGTCTCGCGGATCTCCTTCACGATGCCGTCATGGCGCGGCCGGTCCAGGACGACGACCGTGACGTCCTCGGGGGAGGAGTGCTTGGCCCGGGCGACCCGGCGGATGTTCACGGAGACAGGCGCGTTGATGTCGACGAAGTCGGCGGCCTCGGGGCCGGTCACCAGCTTGTCCATGTAGAACACCGCGGACGGGTCGAACATCGCCCCGCGGTCGGCGGCGGCGAGCACCGCGATGGCGTTCGGCATCCCCTTGGCGTTGAGGGTCGTCCCGTCGACCGGGTCCACGGCGATGTCGACCTCGGCGCCGGTCCCGTCGCCGACGTGCTCGCCGTTGAACAGCATCGGCGCCTCGTCCTTCTCGCCCTCGCCGATGACGACGACGCCGTTCATCGACACGGTGGAGACGAGGGTGCGCATGGCGTTCACGGCGGCGCCGTCCGCGCCGTTCTTGTCGCCGCGCCCGACCCACCGGCCGGCCGCCATCGCGGCGGCCTCGGTGACCCGGACGAGTTCGAGGGCGAGGTTGCGGTCGGGCGCCTCGGGAGACACCTCAAGGGGAGAAGGCAGTTGATGTTCGGGCATCGGACCGTACCTTTCTGTACGACGACGGCCGGAAAAGAGGGTGTTACGACTCTATCTGTACACCGACAATATGAGCAGAGGGGCCCACGTATGAGCGGACGGGCCTGATGCGACGATGGTGGGGTGGCAGGTAACCGAGGCAGACAGACAGTGCGGGACATGTTCCTGTCGATGGCGGTCATCGGGGCCGTCGTCGCGGCGATGTACATCTTCATCCCGCATGACGACAAAGCGGACCCGGTCAAGGCCGTCGACTACCGGGTCGAGCTGTTGACCTCACGGCGTGCGGCTCCGTATCCGGTGGCCGCGCCCAAGGGTCTGGCCGGCGAGTGGACGCCTACGTCGGTCTCGTACGAGCGGCGGAACAACGACGCCTGGCACCTGGGCTTCCTGGACCCGGACCGCGAGTACGTCGCGATCGAGCAGTCCACGGCGCCGGCGGGGAAGTACATCGCGGAGGTCAGCCAGCAGGCGACGGACACGGGCGAGACGCAGCAGGTCGCGGGCGAGGCCTGGCAGCGCTGGAAGGGCCCGAAGTACGACGCCCTGGTCCGCAGGGACGGCGGAGCGACGACGGTGGTGACCGGTACGGCGTCGTACGAGCGGCTGGCGGAGATGGCGGCGGCGCTGGAGTTCGAGAAGACGGCGAACTGACGCCCGCACCGCGGGGGATTCTCCGACGGTCTGTGGCGCCGTCCGGGGCGCGTGCGTACGCGGAAGGCCGCCGCCCCTCGGAGGGGTGGCGGCCTTCGTGCCGTTTGCCGCGTGCTCGGCGTCTCAGACGGTGGTGACGACGTCGTCGAAGGGGAGGCGCGGGTTGCGCGCGGGGCTCCACGCGTCCTCGCCGGGCTTGCCGATGTTGACGATCATCAGCGGGGTGTGGTCGTCGTCGAGGAATTCCTTCTGGACGCCCGCGAAGTCGAAGCCGGTCATCGGGCCGGCCGCGAGGCCGGCGGCGCGGACGCCGACGATGAAGTAACCGGCCTGGAGCGAGGCGTTCATCGCAGCGCTGCGCTCACGCGTCGAACGCTCGCCGAAGAAGACGTCCTTCAGGTGCGGCGCCTGCGGGACCAGGCGGGGAAGCTCCTCGTGGAACTCGTTGTCGGCGGCGAGGATCGCCACGAGGGGCGCGGCGCCCGTCTTCGCCCTGTTGCCCTCGGCCATGTGCGGCAGCAGGCGCTCGCGGGCCTCGGCGGAGCGGACCAGGACCACGCGCAGCGGGGTCTGGTTGAAGGCGGTGGGGCCGTACTTCACCAGGTCGTAGATCGCCTGGACCTGCTCCTCGGTCACCGGCTCGTCGGTGAACGTGTTGGCGGTGCGGGCGTCGCTGAAGAGGAGTGCCTGGGTGGCGGGGTCAAGAACGAGGGACATCGGGGTATGGCCTTCCGAGCGCGCAAATTGCTTAAACGTTCAAGGGCACCGTACCGCTGTGGTGTTCGGATTATTTTTGAAATCGGCCGCTCGTGATCGGGCTCACACCCGGCCTCAGCGGTTCCCGGGGGATTCGTCCGGATCCGCGTCGGGCGTCGTGAGCGAGGCGTCCAGCCGGGCCCTGGCACCCTCCAGCCAGCGGCGGCACACCTTCGCCAACTCCTCGCCGCGCTCCCACAGGGCCAGCGAGTCCTCCAGGGTCGCGCCGCCCGCCTCCAGCCGGCGTACGACCTCGATCAGCTCGTCCCGCGCCTGCTCGTAGCCGAGCGTGCTCCCGGCCGCGCCGGCATCCGTCCTGGCATCTGTACTGGCCATGCGATCCACCCTACGAGCGTTCTACGACGATGACGATGACGATGTAATGACTGTGACGACCGCTGCGACGACAGCTGTGACGGCTGCGACGACGGCCGGGGCCTGCCCGGCCCCCGCCCCGCCGCTCACTCCCCGACCCGCACGGTGAACTCGCCCTCCGCGACCCGGGCCCGCAGCTCATCGGCCGCGGAGACGTCCCCGGGCGACCGTACGACCGTCCCGTCCGGCCGCTGGAGCACCGCGTACCCCCGCTCCAGCGTCGCCGCCGGCGACAGCGCGACCACGCGGGCCAGCGTGTGGGACAGCTCGGAGTCGGCGCGGTCGAGCAGATGCCGCAGCACCCGCCTGCCCCGGTCGGCCAGCGCGGCCACCTCCGCCTCGCGCTCCTCCACCATCCGCTGCGGCCGCTCCATCACAGGCCTGGCCAGCGCGTGCGCGAGGCCGCGCTCCTCGCGGTCGAGCAGCCCCTGCACCGTCCGCAGCGCGCGGTCGCGCAGCGCCTGTACGCGGTCCAGCTCCTCGCCCACGTCGGGAACGGCCTTCTTCGCCGCGTCGGTCGGCGTCGACGCCCGCACGTCCGCCACGAGGTCGAGCAGCGGCGAGTCCGGCTCGTGCCCGATCGCGGAGACGACGGGCGTCGCGCACGCGGCCACCGCGCGCACCAACTGCTCGTCCGAGAAGGGCAGCAGATCCTCCACGCTGCCGCCGCCGCGCGCCACGATGATCACGTCCACCTCGGGCAGCGCGTCCAGCTCCCGCACGGCCTGGACGACCTGCGTGACCGCGTTCACCCCCTGCACGGCGGTGTTGCGGACCTCGAAGCGGACCGCCGGCCACCTCCGGCGCGCGTTCTCCAGGACATCGCGCTCTGCGGCGGACGCGCGCCCGCAGACCAGGCCGATGAGCTGCGGAAGGAAGGGCAGCGGCTTCTTGCGTTCGACGGCGAACAGCCCCTCGGCGCCCAGGGACTTCTTCAACTGCTCCAGGCGTACGAGCAGTTCACCGATCCCCACCGGCCGTATCTCCGTGGCCCGCAGCGACAGCTGCCCGCGCGGCGCGTACCACTCCGGCTTGGCCCGCACCACGACGCGCGCGCCCTCGGAGACCACGTCCGCGATCGCGTCGAAGACCTGGCGGAAGCACGTCACGCCGACCGAGATGTCGTGCGAGGTGTCCCGCAGCGTCAGGAACACCACCCCCGCGCCCGGCCTGCGCGACAGCTGCGTGATCTGACCCTCGACCCAGACCACCCCGAGCCGGTCGATCCACCCGCCGATGAGCCGCGACACCTCGCCCACCGGCAGGGGGGCGTCAGCGGACGTGTTGAGAGCCATGTACGTGAGCGTATCGGCACCCTGTGACAACGCTCCCGGAAACGCCCGCGCAGACCGCCGAGGACGCCCGCGCAGACCGCCGAGACCGCCGACGACGGCCGGAGAGACCGCCGACGACGGCCGGAGGGGTCGGAGCAGCCGCGCCGCTAAGGAGTCGTACGGTCCTGATCCTGGCCCGGATGCCGTCCCCCGCGTCCCCACTGCACCGCCAGCACCCCGAGCCCCAGCACCAGCCAGATCGCGCCCACCACCTGCGCGGACCCGGCGGCCTCCACGATCACCGCGATCAGGATCCCGGCGCCCACCACCGGCAGCACCACGTGCGTGAACCAGTTCGGCGGCCCCGCGCCGCGCTTCACCGCGAACCACCCGACCACCGACGCGTGCAGGAGCACGAAAGCCGACAGCGCCCCGATGTTCACGACCGAGACGAGCCGGTCGAGGCCGTCGTCCCGCCGCGCCGCCCACACCGCCGCCAGCAGCGTCACCACCGCGGCCAGCAGCAGCGCCACCCTCGGCACGCCCGAGTACGTCCGCGACAGCGCCCCCGGCAGCCGCCGGCCCCTGCCCATCGCGAAGAGCAGCCGCCCGGCAGCCGCCTGCCCCGCCAGCGCCGCGAACGCCGCGCCGATCGCCTTGCTCGCCGCGACCAGATCGTGCAGCCACCTCCCGACCGCGCTGTCCACCGCGTCGTAGAACGCGGACCCCTGCTTGGCCGGGTCCGCCGCCAGCTCCGTCGATTTCAACGGCTCCAGCAGCGCCACCAGGTACGTCTGCGCCACGAACAGCACGCCCGCGAGCACCAGACAGAACAGCACGGCCCGCGCCACCTGCCGCGACCCGCCCGTCACCTCCTCGGCGAAGGAGGCGATCGCGTCGAAGCCCAGATACGACAGCACGGCGACCGACACCGCGCCGAAAACCGCCGTCATCGAGAAGCCCGCGTCGCTGGTGAAGGGCGTCGACCAGCCGCGCGTGGGACCGTCCTGGACGAGCACCACGATGGCGGACACGACGAACACCAGCAGCACGCCGATCTCCATGGCCAGCACCGCGAAGCCGACCCGCGCGGCCGCCCGTACGCCCCAGAGGTTGAGGAACGTGGTGATCACGACCGCGATCGCGGTCCACACCCACCGGTCCACGGAGGGCACCAGCGCCTCCATGGCGATCCCGGCGAAGAGGTAGGCCACGGCCGGGATCAGCAGATAGTCGAGCATCGCCATCCACCCGGCGATGAACCCGGGTCCTTCGCCGAGGCCCTTGCGCGCGTAGGCGAACACGGAGCCCGCCTGCGGCGCGACCCGCACCATCTGCGCGTAACTGAACGCGGTGAACGCCATAGCCACCGTCGCCACCACATAAACCAGCGCCACCGACCCGTGCGACTTGGCGTCGAGCGTGCCGAAGACACCGACGGGGGCCATGGGGGCGATGAAGAGCAGCCCGTACACGACGAGATCACGGAACCCCAGGGTGCGCCGCAGCCCGTGATCGCCTGGCGGCTGCCGGTCCTCGGCGTGTCCGTACGTACTGCTGCCGGTGTCGGCCATCGGGTGCCTCGTCCCTGCGTCGGTCGCGTGCCGTCAGTCGCCTGCCGCCAGTGTCGGTCGTGCGATGACCTGGCCCGGCCTGTCCTGTCGTGCCGTCAGGCGCGTGTCGTCGGTCGCGTACGGACAGTCTCGGCCGGGTGGGGCGCCTTTCGCCTCTTCTGGTCGGCCTTACGATGGGACGCATGACTGCTACGTCCCGCCCTTCGCCCGCCGGCAAACGTGTTCTGCTCGCCGCCCCGCGCGGATACTGCGCGGGCGTGGACCGCGCCGTGATCGCCGTGGAGAAGGCCCTGGAGCAGTACGGGGCCCCGATCTACGTCCGCCACGAGATCGTCCACAACAAGTACGTCGTACAGACCCTGGAGAAGAAGGGCGCGATCTTCGTCGAGGAGACGGCGGAGGTCCCCGAAGGGTCGATCGTCATGTTCTCCGCGCACGGCGTCGCGCCCGTCGTCCACGACGAGGCGGCGAGCCGCAACCTCGCCACCATCGACGCGACCTGCCCGCTGGTCACGAAGGTCCACAAGGAAGCCGTCCGCTTCGCGGAAGAGGACTACGACATCCTGCTGATCGGCCACGACGGTCACGAAGAGGTCATCGGCACCTCGGGCGAGGCCCCGGACCACATCACCCTGGTCGACGGCCCCGACGACGTGGCGAACGTCGAGGTGCGGGACGACTCGAAGGTCGTCTGGCTCTCGCAGACCACGCTCTCCGTCGACGAGACGATGGAGACGGTCGACAAGCTCAAGGAGAAGTTCCCGCTCCTGATCGCGCCGCCGAGCGACGACATCTGCTACGCGACGCAGAATCGCCAGATCGCGGTCAAGCAGATGGGCGCCGACGCGGATCTGGTGATCGTCGTCGGCTCGAAGAACTCGTCCAACTCGGTCCGGCTGGTCGAGGTCGCCCTCGGCGCGGGCGCCGGTGCTGCCCACCTGGTGGACAGCGCGGACGAGATCGACCCCGCGTGGCTGGAGGGCGTCACCACGATCGGCCTCACCTCCGGCGCGTCCGTGCCCGAGGTTCTGGTGGAGGGCGTACTCGAATGGCTCGCGCCGCGCGGATACGAGGACGTCGAGATCGTGAAGGCGGCCGAGGAGACCATCACGTTCTCGCTGCCGAAGGAGCTGCGCCGCGACCTGCGCGCCGAGGCGGCGGCACTCGCGAATAAGTAACACCGCAGCGGTGTCTGCCCGTAACGTTGTGTCCATGAACGTCTTCGGAGTGGACATCGGCGGCTCGGGCATCAAGGGCGCGCCCGTGGACCTGGAACGCGGCGATCTCAGTGAGCCGCGCCACAAAGTACTCACCCCGCACCCGGCCACGCCGGAGAGTGTGACCGACGGCGTGGCCGAGGTCGTGGAGCACTTCGGCTGGTCGGGCCCGGTCGGCATCACGTTCCCCGGCGTCGTCACCGGGTCGGTGATCCGTACGGCGGCGAACGTCGACAAGAAGTGGATCGACACGGACGCGGGCAGCCTCCTCGGCGACCGCCTCGGTCTGCCGGTCACGGTCCTCAACGACGCCGACGCGGCGGGCGTGGCCGAGATGACCTTCGGCGCCGGGAAGGGCCGCGAGGGCACGGTGCTCGTCATGACCTTCGGTACGGGCATCGGCAGCGCGCTCTTCGTGGACGGCAAGCTCGTCCCCAACACCGAGCTGGGTCACCTGGAGCTGAACGGTCACGACGCGGAGAAGCACGCGTCCACCAAGGCGAAGGACGACCACGAGCTGAGCTGGCACCACTGGGCGCACCGGGTCCAGAAGTACCTGGCGCACGTCGAGATGCTGTTCTCGCCCGAGCTGTTCATCATCGGCGGCGGGGTCAGCAGGAAGTCCGACAAATTCCTGCCGCTGATCGAGGGGATCAGGGCGGAAATCATTCCGGCACAGCTTCAGAACAACGCGGGGATCGTGGGCGCGGCGATGGCGGCGGCGGAGAAGAGCTGATCCCGTCGCGGGTCGCGGTGAGCGCTGTCAGGCAGGGCTTCGGCCCTGCCTGACGTGTGTCGGGGGCGTACGCTCCGTGGCCAGGCGCCGAGACGCGGCGCCCGCGAACGCTGTCCCGCGCGGTGCTGTCCGTGCGTTCCGTCCGCGTGGCCCTGTCCGCGCCGCACGCCCCTGACGCCGCACTGGTCCGCGTGTTCAGTCCGCGTCGTGCTACCCGCGCCGCGCTACCCGCGCCGCACGGCCCTGGCGGCTCCGGCGCCCGCACCCGCTCGCGCACCCGCCCCGGCTCGCGCACCGGCCGCGGGGCCCGCCCCGGTCCTGGGCGCGGGCGCGCGACGGACCGGCTGTCGCTGTCCCATCAGCCACACCTTCCGCACGGCCGAGATGAGCCCGGCGATGAGCGTGCCCCCGTACAGCCAGCCGGCCTGCACGGCCAGCGCGGTGACGACCGCCATGACCTGCTCGCCGAAGCCGCTGCCGCCGCCGGCGATAGGCAGCGTTCCGCACGCGAAGGCGATCGGCATGCCGATCGGCGCGGTCACCAGGTCGGCCGTCCGGACCCACAGCGCCGTCAACGCGCTGACCAGCAGGAACAGCACTCCGTACACCAGCGGCTCACCATCGAGGAGCAACTGGTCCAGGAAAGCGATCACCAGCATCGCCGCGACGGCGAACAGCCCGGCGCCGATCCCGGTCAGCCGGGGATTGGGGAGTCTGCGCAGGGCGACGACGACTGGTGGGACCCGCCGGCCGGCCGACGTGGGACGAGGGGGCTGCCGCCGCTGCGGGCGCTGGGGGGGACGTGTCCTGTGCTGCTCCACCGGACCAACGTAGGGGGGAGAGGGTGCCGAAGCACAGATGGGACACACCCTTTGGGTGATCTTCGCGCCGAGTTCGACGGCCACGGGCGTGTCGCGAGGCGCCCACGACCCGTCGTCGACCGCCTCGCGGCGCCCGTAAACTGGGCAATCAGCCAGTCTCGCCATGTCCTCACTTCAGGAAGTCGCCAACGTGTCGCTCACGATCGGAATCGTCGGTCTGCCGAATGTCGGCAAGTCGACCCTGTTCAACGCCCTGACCAAGAACGACGTGCTGGCGGCCAACTACCCGTTCGCCACGATCGAACCCAACGTCGGCGTCGTCGGCGTCCCCGACGCCCGCCTGAACAAGCTCGCGGAGATCTTCGCCTCGCAGAAGGTCCTCCCGGCCACGGTCGACTTCGTCGACATCGCGGGCATCGTGCGCGGAGCCTCCGAGGGTGAGGGCCTGGGCAACAAGTTCCTGGCGAACATCCGCGAGTCCGACGCGATCTGCCAGGTCATCCGCGCCTTCAAGGACGAGAACGTCGTCCACGTGGACGGCAAGGTCTCGCCCAAGGACGACATCGAGACGATCAACACCGAACTGCTGCTCGCCGACCTCCAGACCATCGAGAAGGTGCTCCCGCGCCTCCAGCGCGAGTCCCGCATCAAGAAGGACGTCGGCCCCAAGGTCAAGGCGATCGAAGAGGCGCAGGCCATCCTGGAGAAGGGCGACACGCTGTTCTCGGCGGGCATCGTCCAGGGCACGGAGAAGGCCGAACCGCTCCACGACCTGCACCTGCTGACGACGAAGCCCTTCCTCTACGTCTTCAACGTGGACGAGGAAGAGCTGACGGACGAGACCTTCAAGGACACCCAGCGCGCCCTGGTGGCCCCGGCGGAGGCGATCTTCCTCAACGCCAAGCTGGAGTCCGACCTCGCGGAGTTGGACGACGAGGAGGCCCTGGAACTCCTCCAGTCCGTGGGTCAGGAAGAACCGGGCCTCGCCACCCTCGCCCACGTCGGCTTCCGCACGCTCGGCCTCCAGACCTACCTGACGGCAGGCCCGAAGGAATCCCGCGCCTGGACCATCAAGAAGGGCGCGACGGCCCCGGAGGCGGCGGGCGTGATCCACACCGACTTCCAGAAGGGCTTCATCAAGGCGGAGGTCATCTCCTTCGAAGACCTGGTCGAAACAGGCTCGGTCACCGACGCCCGCGCGGCCGGCAAGGCCCGCATGGAGGGCAAGGACTACGTGATGCAGGACGGCGACGTTGTGGAGTTCCGCTTCAACGTCTGAGCGGATGAGACAGCACCACGTCGCTCACCTGGCAACATACCGGTCAGAAGGGGTCGGGCTCGCAAGAGCCCGACCCCTTCGTCGATCCCGTGCTGGATCGGTGGTGGATTCTCCTCCGCGTACCGCCACAGTGAACTGACGCGCTGCGGGAGGGCGTTGAGCGGCACGGGCGCCGCTTCGAAGTCGAGGTCCCACGGCCCTCCGCAGGCGGGGCAGCACCACGTCAGTGAGTCGGCGGGGGAACGTGTGCCGTCGGTCGGGCAGAGGTACGTCGTCATGCCCGGCAGCATGCCAGGAGAGGTGACGGTGCGGTGGGGAGAGAGTCGTCCGGCGGCCGGAGAGCGCGCCACCTGTGGAAAGTGGCACGTAAACGTAAATCATCACTTCGGGTGAAACTCTGGCCCATGCTTGCGGTGATCAACCGAACGTTGTCACGCTGTTGCTGTCTGTCAACCTGATGGGAGTGCCAGTGGCTTTCGGTGAGCAGCCCGCCTATCTGCGCGTTGCGAGTGATCTCCGCCAGAAGATCGAAAATGGCGCACTGCCACCACACACCCGGCTGCCCTCGCAGGCCCGTATCCGCCAGGAGTACGGCGTCTCCGACACGGTCGCGCTGGAAGCGCGCAAGGTGCTCATGGCGGAGGGGCTGGTCGAGGGCCGTTCCGGCTCCGGCACGTACGTACGCGAGCGCCAGGTCCCGCGCCGCATCGCGCGCTCCGGATACCGGCCGCCGGCGGGGGCCAACCCGTTCCGGCAGGAGCAGGCGGAGGGCGGTGCGCGCGGCACCTGGGAGTCGAGCAGCGAGCAGGACGTCGCGGCCGAGGACATCGCCGCCCGGCTCGGGATCGAGCCGGGGGACCGGGTGATGCGTACGCACTATGTCTTCCGGGACGCGGGCGAGCCGATGATGCTCTCCACCTCCTGGGAGCCCCTCGCGGTGACGGGGCGTACGCCGGTGATGCTGCCGGAGGAGGGGCCGCTCGCCGGCTGCGGGGTCGTCGAGCGGATGGCGGCCATCGATGTCGTCGTGGACAACGTGCTGGAGGAGGTCGGCGCGCGCCCCGGGCTCGCGGAGGAGCTGATGACGCTCGGGGGCGTGCCCGGCCACGTCGTGATGGTCCTGACACGTACGTATTACGCGTCGGGGCGGGCGGTGGAGACGGCGGACGTGGTGGTGCCGGCGGACCGTTACCGCCTCGCGTATCACCTCTCCGTGAGGTGACCTCCGGGCGCCGGGGCCGCCGTTCCCCCGCGTGCAATCCGACCGCGCCCGCGCGGGAACGGCTCGGGCCGTCCGGCGTGGCGGCCGCTCTCCCTCCGGCCGCGTTCCTTCCGCTCGTATTCCCTCCCGTCGCGCAGCCTCCGGCCGGTGGCCGGGTCCTCGTCCGGGCGCTGTGACGGCGCGCCGGCTCCGGTTCCGGATCGACGCTGATCGCGTCCGCCCTCTCGATACCCCTGCCGACGCCCCCTCAGGAGTGCGACGATCAATACGGTTTGACGCTCGGTAGGTTTGCGGGGAGCGGAAGCGCGTGCGCCGGCGTGCGCCCCCAGTATTCGACGCTTCATTGGCCTGATGCGTACCTCTTTGCGCAAACTTGCCTCCGCAGTGTAAAGGTCAGGCGTAGGGTCGGGCATATGCGGATTGCGGTTTTCCGGGGGCCCGCATGGAGATGTGGGCCGGCAGCGGGAGGGGCACGATGAACGACAGCAAGGTCCTGCTTCCATGGCTGGTCATACGGCAGGACGACCCCGACAATCACTATCGCGTGGGCACGTACGCCACGAGGGACGAAGCGGAAAAGCTCGTCAGCAGCCTGGACAGGCGAGGAAAGACGCCGCTCTACTCCGTGGAGTGCGTCAGGAGCACCACCCCGTAGCGCCTCTGTACTTCTGGTACCCACAGAACCTTTCGGGCCCTTGAGGTCTCCACGACCCGAGGGCCCGGCGGATCCGCCGCACAGCCCGTCCGCCCCCTGCTCACGCGCCTCTGGAGTTACGCTCCGGCGCATGACTGATCGTGTGGTGGTGGCAGGCGCCGTGTACGGCGAAGGACGACTGCTGGCGGCCCGCCGCAGCGCGCCTCCCGAGCTCGCGGGCCGCTGGGAGCTGCCCGGCGGCAAGGTCGAGCGGGGCGAGCGGCCGGAGCAGGCGCTCGTCCGTGAACTGCGTGAAGAGCTGGGCGTGGAAGCGGAGCCGGTCGAACGGATTCCCGGTGAGTGGCCGCTGAAGCCCGGGTATGTCCTCCAGGTGTGGATGGTCCGGCTGCTCTCGGGCGAGCCGCGTCCGCTGGAGGATCACGACATGCTGCGCTGGCTCGCCCCGGGCGACGTTCATACGGTGGACTGGCTCGACCAGGACCGCCCCGCCGTGGCTGAGGCCGTCCGGCGATTGCGCGAGCCGGGGGCGCGCGGGACGGGAGCGCCCGAGTCGGCGGGAGCACAGGGGACGGGGACGCGCGGGACAGGGGGCGCCCTGTCGGATTCGGCCGGATGACGGGTGGCGGGGGCTGATGCACCCCGCGCCCCCTGCGCCCCGTACGCGTACTCCGTACGCCGTTCGTGCCACTGTGCGCCCGCCGTGGAGATAGCCCCTCTCGAATGCGTGGTATGTCATGGATTGACCCACCTCGACCGGGGTACACGGGTCTGCCGCCGGGCTGGGGAAGTGGACGGCTTGACCGACGCAGAGGGCGCGCGCGCCGAGTGGGTTTTCCCCGCGGAGCCCGATGCGGTGCGCGGTGCCCGTCATGCCGTTCAGGACGCGCTCCGCGCGCGGGGCGTTCCTGTCGCGGTCGGCGAGGTGGCTGTCTTGCTGGTCAGCGAGCTGATGACCAATTCCCTGCGGCACGCGTCCGGTCCGATCGGGCTCAGGCTGACCATCCGTGAGACGGGCGACCTGAGGGTGGAAGTCTCCGATCCACTTCCGGATGCGCCCACCGCGCGCGCCCCCGGACCGGAGGACGAGGGCGGTCGGGGCATTCAGCTCGTGGCCTGTTCGGCGCGGCGCTGGGGCACGCGGCGCGGGAAGACGGGTAAGACCGTGTGGTTCGAGCTGCCCCTCCTTGGTTAGAAGTGTGGAGGGACAACGATCACGTCGGGCTCGGCTCAAAAAGAACGAGACCGTGCTGTGATCGTGAACGCCGTGTCGGCTGGGACCGTAGTGCTGAATACTGCGGACATGGCCGGTCCGGTGCGTGAGCTGGAGGGGACGGTCGCGTGAGCGAAATATCTGGGACGGCGGGCGACGTCGTATGGCAGAGCAGTCCGCCCGGCTCTCTCTATGACTACATCCGGGTGGCTTCCTTCTCGATCGGGCCGGACGGCCTGGTCGATCAGTGGAGTGCCCGGGCTGCCGAGTTGTTCGGGATCGACGCGCGGGACGTCAGGGGCAAGGACCCGGTCGAGGTCTTCATGCCCGCTGACCTGCGCCCGCGCGGGCATCGCAAGATGAGCGAGATTCTTGACGGCAAGGAATGGACCGGCCTGGTGCCGTTCCAGGTGCCCGGCCGGACGGACGCGCCTGACATATCCGGGGCGTCCGGCATACCCGGCATGCGGGGTGTGGTCGGTGCGCCCCATGAGGCAGATGCGCAGGGGAGGGCCGGAAAGGACAGGAAAGCCGGAAGGGACGGGAGCGCCGGCAGAGACGGGAAGGCCGGATCGGCGCGGAAGGGCCCAGCGGCCCGTACAGCCGGTAATGCCCGTACGGCTGGCAATGCCCGTACAGGCGGTAATGCCCGAACGTCCGGCAACGCGTCAGGCAACGTCCGTGTGGGCGGTATGTCCGACGCCACCGGCAGGGCCGGGACGACGGGCCTGGCCGAGATCTATGTGATGCCCAGCGAGACCGATCGGGGCGAGCGCGGCGCGGTCTGCATCGTGGTCGACGTCCACGCGCTGCGCGGGATCGAGACGGATCTCGCTTCGGCGCAGGCCATTTTCGGCCAATCTCCCTTCGGCTTCATGCTCTTCGGGACCGACTTCACGGTGCAGCGCGTCAATGAACGTTTCGCCACCGTCTACGGCGGCACGGTCGAGGGGCACCGCGGCCGCACGGCGTACGACTATCTCGCCCGGCCCGAGGCCGACCGGCTGACCGCCGCGCTCAAGCGCGTGCTGGCCACCGGCGATTCCGTCACGGAACTCCCGATCGTGGGCACCGTGCCCGGCACCGACGAGCGCAGGCACTGGGCCATGAGCCTCTACCGCGTGAACAGCGCGGGAGGCCGGCCCCTCGGGGTCGCGGGGCTCAGCCTCGATGTCACCCGCCGCCATATCGCCGCCCGCGAAGCCGCCAGCGCCCGTCGTAACCTCGCGCTGCTCAACGAGGCGAGCGCCAGGATCGGCAACTCGCTCGATCTGGAGACCACCGCGCGGGAACTGCTCGACGTCGCCGTTCCCGGCTTCTGCGACCTCGCCTCCGTCGACCTCTACCAGTCCCTGCTCACCGGAGAGGAGGCGCCGCCCGGACGCTGGGGTTCCTCCGGATCTGAAACCGGCGGCGGCAGCGCGCGCCTGCGCAGGGTCGCCTTCGCGAGCGCCGTCTCCGACGCTCCGCTGCCGGGGCCCGAGGGCGAGGCGGCCGGCGGACACGAACCGCCTGAGGTCGGTGCGGTTCACCGCTACCCCTTCAGCTCGCTCAACGCGAACGCGTTGCGCACCGCGCGCGTGCAGGTGATTCCCGGCGCCGTCGGCAGCCTCGTCAGCTCCACGCTCTCCGTGCCGATGATGGCGCACGACACCGTCGTCGGACTCGTCCAGTTCTCCAGGACGAAGGGCAGCGAGCCCTTCGGCGAACGGGACAGGGCGCTCGCCGTCGAGCTGGCCGCCCGCGCGGCCGTCTGTATCGACAACGCCAGGCTCTACCGCAGGGAACACGAGCGCGCGCTGATCCTCCAGCGCAGCCTGCTCCCGCCCGGCGACCCCGAGGCCGCCGGCCTCGACATAGCCTGCCGTTATCTGCCCGGCAACACCGCGACCGAAGTGGGCGGCGACTGGTTCGACGTCATCGAACTGCCGGGCCACCGCACCGCCCTGGTCGTGGGGGACGTCATGGGGCGCGGCCTGCGGGCCGCCGTCGCCATGGGGGAGCTGCGCACGGCCGTACGCACCCTGGCCCTGCTCGACCTGGAACCCGCGGAAGTGCTCTCCGCGCTCGACGAGATCGCCCGCGGCCTCGGCACCCCGAGCGGCGCCCAGCAGGCCTCGCGCGTCGCCCACCGCTCACGCGACGCCGACCTCTCCGAGGTCTACCTCGCGACCTGCGTCTACGCGGTGTACGACCCGGTCACCCGGCGCTGTACGTTCGCCAACGCCGGTCACCTGCCGCCCGTGGTCGTGGAGCCGGGCGAGAAGGCCCTCATGCTCGACGTGCCGCCCGGCATGCCGCTGGGCGTCGGAGGCGAGCCCTTCGAACAGGTCGAGGTGGACCTGCCGGAGGGCGCGCTTCTCGCCCTCTACACGGACGGGCTCGTCGAATCCAGGGATCACCCGCTGGACGAGGGGCTGACGGGCCTGCGCTCGGCGCTCACCAACAGCTCACGTCCGCTGGAGGACGTCTGCGACCACGTGCTCAACACGCTCGACACCCGGCACGGCGAGGACGATATCGCGCTGTTGATGGCCAGGATTCAGGGTCTGTCCACAGAGGCGGTCGGCGACTGGCGGCTGCCGCGCGAGCCGCGCTCGGTGGGCCGGGCCAGGGAGCTGGCCCGCGGCCAGCTGCTCGCCTGGGATCTGGAACCGCTGGTGGACACGGTGGAACTGCTGGTCAGCGAGCTGGTCACCAACGCCATGCGCTACGGCGAGGGCGAGATCAGGGTCCGGCTGCTGCGCGACCGCACACTGGTCTGCGAGGTGTGGGACGCGGGTCTGGTGCAGCCGAGGCGCAGGCGCGCCCGGGACACCGACGAAGGCGGCCGGGGGCTCCAGCTGGTCGGGCTGCTGAGCGCGGCCTGGGGTTCGCGCCGTACGCCACGGGGCAAGACGGTCTGGTTCGAACTCGCCCTGCCGGACGGTGACTCCATGTCCGAACCGTCCGTGGAGCAGCTGCTGAGCATGTTCTGACGCCACGGGCGCCCTGCCCGGACACGGTTCTCCGCTTGTTCTCCGCTTCGCGGGGGCCGGCTGGTTCCCCGTGTCCCGGGCGCCGTTCAGCCCTGTCGCCGCCGCCATTCCTGCTCGCGGCCGCCGGTCTGCGGTGTCGTACGGGTCGCCGCCCGGTGCCTGCGCTTGCGGTACGTGTAGGCGGCCGCGGCCGCCACCGCCACCGCCACGGCGATGGGCAGCACCAGGTTGGCCGCGGCGCCGGCGGCCTTGCCGCTGCCCGGGCCGGCCGCCTGCGAGTCCTGAGCCCCCGGTACGACCAGCCACCCGGCCGTGACCATGAGTACGGTCAGCGCGGTCAGGGCGGCTCGGTACGTCCGGGTCCGGTCACAGCTCGGTGAGGGCGTCACATTCGGGAGGCTATGTCCGCTCACGGGCGTTCGCGACCGCAGGGCACGCCGCATAGCCTGTGGCTGCTGTGCCCAGGGGGGCCTGGGGCTCGCAGTGGAAGGGCAGCTCACTCAGTTCAGCGGTTCAGGGATCGGGTTCTGTCGGACAGGCCCGAGGGGGAGGGGCAGTCATGCGTGCACAGCTGCGCGGATTCGGCCGGATGCTGAGACGGGGCTGGGGGAGCCCACGCGCGCGGTGGCCCAAGCGCCTCGCGTCGGCGCTCGCCGTCCTGCTGGTCGTGCCCCTCGTCGCGGGCGCCGTCGCCCTGCGGGTCAGTGACACGGGCGACCTCAAGGACGGCACGCGGACCCGTGGCCGTGACGCCATCTGGCTGGGCCACGCCTGGGTCGACGGCCGGAAGAAGGACGCGGATCTCGCCGCGTTCGCGCGACGGATCCAGGGGACCGGCATCCGCGACCTGTACGTCCACGCCGGGCCGCTGGAGCACGACGGCACCCTGCCCACCGCCGCGTACCCGCGCGCCCGGTGGCTGATCGCCGCCGTGCACCGCGTGATCCCGGGCGTACGCGTGCAGGCCTGGCTCGGTGACGAGCTGGCCACCGAGAAGCCGGACGGCCTGCGCCTGGAGCGGGCCGCGACCCGCTCCGCCGTTGTGACCTCCGCCCGGCAGATCCTGGACGCGGGCTTCGACGGCGTCCACTTCGACCTGGAGCCGCTGCACTCCGGCGACCGCGACTACCTCTCGCTCCTCGACGACCTGCGCGACCTCACCCGGTCACGGGACGTGCCGCTCTCCGTCGCCGCGCACCAGATCGACCCGCTGCCCGGGCTGCACTCAGTCAGGGGCTTTACCACCGGACATCCCAAATGGTGGTCGCAGGCGTTCTTCGCCGAGGTCGCGCGCCGGGTCGACCAGGTCGCCGTCATGTCGTACGACACGGCCATGCCGCTCCAGAGCCTGTACGGCGGATACGTCGCCCAGCAGACCACGCTCGCGCTCGAAGTGACCTCCGGGTCAACGGACTTGCTGATGGGCCTGCCGTTCTACTACGAGGACGACATGAGCCACCACGGGCACGCGGAGACGGCCGCGGCCGCGATCCACGGCGTGCGCCTCGGGCTCGGGCGCACGGATCGCGACCGGGAGCGCTTCGGGGTCGCGCTCTACGTCGATTTCGCGGCCTCGGAGGCCGACTGGACCGCCTATCGCAAGGGATGGGGCTGCGCGCCGGCCGGGTGCCGGAAGTAGGGCCGGCGGAAGCTCCTACGAGATAGACAGGAAGCCTTGCAAGATTGCCTGTCTATCTCTTAGGCTCGGGGCATGTCAGAACAGGCCGGAGATCCGACCGCCGAGCAAGTCGCCGTCGACATGGGCGCCGTCGTCGGCACCCTGATACGGCGGCTGCGGTCGGCCTCGCCCGACGGCGGGCTCACGCCCACCCAGCGGTCCGTCCTGGCGCGGCTCGTCAGGGAGGGGCCCGCCACCACGGCCGCGCTGGCCCGCGCCGAGTACGTACGGCCGCAGTCCATGCGGCTGACGCTCGGCGCCCTGGAGGAACGGGGGATGACCGAGCGCTCGCCCGACCCCGACGACGGCAGGCAGTCCGTCGTGTCCGTCTCCGAGGCGGGCCGCCGCACGCTGGACGGAGTGCGCGCCGCCAAGAAGGACTGGCTCACGGAGGCGATCGCCTCCGAACTGGACGGCGCCGAACGCCGGGTGCTGGCCGACGCCGTGGTGCTCCTTCAGCGGCTGGTCGAGAAGTAGCCGCCGCAGCAACCGCGTTCCGCCTTCCGTCCGTTCAACTCCCCTCCGAGCAGCAGGCCTTCCGGCCCCCGGGCTCATGACTCCCCTCTCCGACCCTCCGCACTCTCCGCCCCCACCGCACACCGCAGGAGCAGCACCATGAGCGCCACCACTCTCGATCCCCGGACCGCCCTGGTCGTCGTCGACCTCCAGAACGGCATCGTCCGCATTCCCTCCGCCCAGCCCCACACCGCGGCCGACATCGTCGAGCGTTCCGGCCGGCTCGCCGCCGCCTTCCGCGAGAAGGGGCTGCCGGTCGTACTCGTACGCGTCACCGGCGGTGCCCCCGGCCGTACGGAGAACTCGCGAGGCGCCGGCGGTGAGCTGCCCGCCGACTGGGCCGACCTGGCCCCCGGCCTCGGCCGGCAGGACAGCGACATCGTGGTCACCAAGCAGGTGTGGGGCGCCTTCCACGGCACCGACCTCGACCTCCAGCTGCGCCGCAAGGGCGTCACGCAGGTCGTGCTGACCGGCGCCGCCACCAGCATCGGCGTCGAATCCACCGCCCGCGCCGCCTACGAGCACGGCTACAACGTCACCGTCGCCGTGGACGCCGTGACGGACATGGACGAGAGCGCACACCGCAACGCCGTGGAGAAGATCTTCCCGCGCCTCGGCGAGACGGACACCACCGACGCGATCATCAAGCTGCTCGGCTGAGTCCGCGGGCGCGTACGAGGCAGGGCCCGCGTCCGGCCCGGACGCGAGCTCTGCCTCCGGTCACCGTTCGCCGCGCCGCCGGATCTTGTCGCCCAGCCACACCAGCGGGTCGTACTTGCGGTCCACCGCCCGCTCCTTCAGCGGGATCAGGGCGTTGTCCGTGATCCTGATGCCCTCGGGGCACACCTCCGTACAGCACTTGGTGATGTTGCAGTAGCCCAGGCCGTGTTCGTCCTGCGCCGTCTTCCTGCGGTCGAGCCCCGACTCCCCGGCCGCGTCCAGCGGATGCATGTCCAACTCGGCCACCCGCATGAGGAATCGCGGTCCGGCGAAGGCGGTCTTGTTCTCCTCGTGATCACGCACCACGTGGCAGGTGTCCTGGCACAGGAAGCACTCGATGCATTTACGGAACTCCTGCGAGCGCTCCACGTCGATCTGCTGCATCCGGTACTCACCGGCCGCCACCCCCGGCGGCGGCACGAACGCCGGTACCTCTCGCGCCTTCTGGTAGTTGAAGGACACGTCCGTCACCAGGTCCCTGATCACGGGGAACGCGCGCAGTGGCGTGACGGTGACCGTCTCCTCGCGTGAGAAGACCGACATCCGGGTCATGCACAGCAGCCGTGGACGGCCGTTGATCTCCGCGCTGCACGAACCGCACTTGCCCGCCTTGCAGTTCCAGCGCACCGCCAGATCCGCGGCCTGGGTCGCCTGGATGCGGTGGATGATGTCGAGAACGACCTCCCCGTCGTTCACCTCGACGGTGAAGTCCTTCAGTCCGCCGCCGCCGGCGTCACCGCGCCAGACCTTGAAGGCGGCCTCATAGGTGGTGGAAGCGCTCGTACTCACTCGTGCAGCTCCTCTGCGGCAAGGTACTTGGCCAGCTCTTCCCGGTCGAACAGGGCGAGCAGGTCGGGACGGATCGGCTCGGTCGTCGTGCGGGTGAGGGTGATCCGGCCCTGCGCCGGACCGGAGGCCGCGAGATCATCCGTGGGATCGGTCAGCCGGCAGAGCAGGTTCACCCGGCGCCAGTCGGCGTCCATGGCCGGCCGGTCCTCGCGGGTGTGGCCGCCGCGGCTCTCCGTACGCTCCAGGGCGGCCCGTGCGACACACTCGCTGACCAGCAGCATGTTCCGCAGGTCGAGCGCGAGGTGCCAGCCCGGATTGAACTGCCGGTGCCCCTCGACTCCGGCGCGCCCGGCCCGTACGCGCAGACCGGCCAGTCTCTCCAGTGCCTGTTCCATCTCGGCCTCGCGCCTGATGATGCCGACCAGGTCGTTCATCGTCTGCTGGAGTTCCTGGTGCAGGGTGTACGGGTTCTCCGGCGGCTTCCCGCTCTCCTCGTCGGGCCCCGGGGTCTCGGCGCTGAACGGGCGCAGCGCCTCGGTCGCGGCCGCGTCGATCTGGGTCTCGTCCACGGCGGGGCGCTCGCCCGCGCCGAACCCGGTCGCGTACCCGGCCGCGTGGAGTCCGGCCCGCCGCCCGAACACCAGGAGGTCGGAGAGGGAGTTGCCGCCGAGCCGGTTGGAGCCGTGCATCCCGCCCGCGACCTCGCCCGCCGCGAAGAGGCCCGGCACACCGGGGGCGGCGGCGGTCTCGGAGTCGACGGCGACGCCGCCCATCACGTAGTGGCAGGTGGGTCCGACCTCCATCGCCTCCGTCGTGATGTCGACGTCCGCCAGCTCCCTGAACTGGTGATACATCGACGGCAGCCGGCGCTTGATGACCTCGGCGGGCATCCGGGTCGAGACGTCGAGGAACACACCGCCGTGCGGAGAGCCGCGGCCCGCCTTGACCTCGGAGTTGATGGCCCTGGCGACCTCGTCACGCGGCAACAGCTCAGGCGGGCGGCGGTTGTTGTCCGCGTCCTCGTACCAGCGGTCGCCCTCCTCCTCGGTCTCCGCGTACTTCTCCTTGAAGACATCGGGGATGTAGTCGAACATGAACCGCTTGCCGTCGGCGTTGCGCAGCACCCCGCCGTCGCCGCGCACCGACTCGGTGACGAGCAGCCCCTTGACCGAGGGCGGCCAGATCATCCCGGTCGGATGGAACTGCACGAACTCCATGTTGAGCAGCGGAGCGCCCGCGAGCAGGGCCAGCGCGTGCCCGTCGCCCGTGTACTCCCAGGAGTTGGACGTCACCTTGAACGACTTGCCGATGCCGCCGGTGGCGAGCACGACGGACGGCGCCTGGAGGACGAAGAAGCGCCCGGACTCCCGCTCGTAGCAGAAGGTGCCGGCGACGCGGTCGTTCTCCTTCAGCACCCGGGTGACCGTGCACTCCTGGAAGACCTTCAGGCGCGCCTCGTAGTCGCCGGACTCCCGGAAGTCCTCCTGCTGGAGCGAGACGATCTTCTGCTGGAGGGTGCGGATCAGTTCCAGACCGGTGCGGTCGCCGACGTGCGCGAGGCGCGGGTATTCGTGGCCGCCGAAGTTGCGCTGGGAGATCCGGCCGTCGGCCGTACGGTCGAAGAGCGCGCCCCAGGTCTCCAACTCCCATACGCGGTCCGGTGCTTCGCGAGCGTGCAGCTCCGCCATCCGCCACTGGTTGAGGAACTTTCCGCCGCGCAGGGTGTCGCGGAAGTGCGTCTGCCAGTTGTCGCCGGAGTTCACATTGCCCATGGAAGCGGCTATCCCGCCCTCCGCCAT
This sequence comes from Streptomyces sp. NPDC088725, assembly GCF_044751305.1. Lineage (NCBI taxonomy): Bacteria > Bacillati > Actinomycetota > Actinomycetes > Kitasatosporales > Streptomycetaceae > Streptomyces > Streptomyces sp. NPDC088725. Next base: position 75,670 of record NZ_JBIVLO010000003.1, on the reverse strand, counting down.
CACCGTATGGGCCTTGCCGAAAAGGGACTTGCAGATGATGGCCGTACGGGCGCCGCGCTCGCGCGCCTCGATGGCGGCCCGCAGCCCGGCGCCGCCCGCGCCCACCACCACGACGTCCCATTCCTGGCGGTCGAGTCGAGTCATGTACGGAGCCCCCTGGGTCGTGTTGCGGAAGTAGCGTCGTCCGCCCGGAGGGCGGGCCACGCGGCGTTCGGTGCGTGCGATCGCAAGGCGGAGGATCGCTCGTGTACTGGCCGCACTCGGGCGACTCCGGCAATGCGGTGAGCGTGCGTGCCGGGCGTCGCGGGGCAGACAGGCCCTAGAGGAAGCGGGGGTCGGCGAACGTCCCGGTGGCGAGCAGGTAGACGTAGAAGTCGCAGACGGCGACGCTGATCAAGGACGCCCAGGCGAGCTGCATATGGCGGTTGTTCAGCTTGCCGACCCAGCCCCAGAGCCGGTAGCGCACCGGATGGGCGGAGAAGTGCCGCAGCCGCCCGCCGATGACGTGCCGGCAGGAGTGGCAGGAGAGGGTGTACGCCCAGATCAGCACGATGTTCACGACGAAGACCAGCGAACCGAGGCCCATATGGCCCCAGGCGTAGGTCTCGTCGCGGAAGGAGAGCACCGTGTCGTACGTCAGGACGCAGGCGACGAGCAGCGCCGCGTAGAAGAAGTACCGGTGGATGTTCTGGAGGATCAGCGGGAAGCGGGTCTCGCCGCTGTACTTCGTGTGCGGCTCGGCGACGGCGCAGGCGGGCGGCGAGGCCCAGAAGCCCCGGTAGTACGCCTTGCGGTAGTAGTAGCAGGTCAGCCGGAAGCCCAGCGGGAAGATCAGGATGAGCAGCGCGGGCGACAGGCCCCACCAGCTGCCGAACAGATCCCAGTTGGGGCCGTGCCGCATCGGCGCGCAATTGTCCGCGACGCAGGGCGAGTAGAACGGTGAGACGTAAGGCGCCGCGTAGTAGTGGGATTGCACGAACGCCCGCCAGGTCGAGTACACGATGAAGGCGAGCAGCCCGGCGGCGGTTCCGGCGGGCGCCAGCCACCAGCGGTCGGTCCGCAGGTGGCCGGCGGCGATGGATGCGCGGGTGGGGCCGCGTACGCCGGTAGCGCGTACGCCCCTGCCGCCTAAGCCCGTGCTGTCTGGTGGAGGTTGGGTGCCGGTGGCCAACGAGTTCTCCCAGGGCCGGTGTTCAGGAATGGAGCCGGACTCTCCGTACCGGTGCGGCTCAGGGTGCGCGCCGGTCGCGTACGCCCAGGCCCTCGTCGTCCGAGTCCGTCCACAGCGCGGTGTCGTACGGGGTGTCGGGGATGCTGACCAGGGAGGTGGCACGGCCGGCCGGCGGGGACCCGGCCTCCGTCCCGCGCAGCTCGGCGACTGTCCGTTCCAGCCGTCCGACCGTGCGGACCAGGTCGTCGATGCAGCCGCGGACCGCTGTCAGTTCTTCCTGCAGGGACATGAAAAGTCCTCACTTCCGCTGTCGCGGATGGCATGCGGGGGTCCGGGGAAGCAGGCCCCGGAGGTCTCTGTATGCGCCTGAGAGTGTTGCGTGTCACACCCGGCCTTCACAAGGGTTTCGGTCCGTCTCTAGGGGCTTTCGGCTCCCGGGGCACGGGCGCGGGCCGATTCGGCTCGCCGTCCCGGGGTGCCGGTGGTGCTGTTGCGCCGCATGGGTGGCGTTTGGGCGCCGTCGCGCCGTGTCGCCGCGTCCATCCTCTTTTCGTCCTCTTCAGTGGGTGGGCAATAGGTGTGATCATCCCTAAATTCCACAATCAGGACGAAGAGGTAAAGCCATGTCCCACGTCGGTGCCCCACGCGGGAGGACATGCTCCCGGACCCTCCGCTCCGTCGCGCTCCTCACCACCGGTGTACTCGCCCTGCCCGCCCTGTCCGGGTGCAGCTCGGACAAGGACGGCGGCGGCTCGCAGGCCGCCCCCGCGGACATCGCGCCCGCGGCCCGGGACGAGGTCGCGCAGGGCGGCACGCTGCGCTGGGCGGTCGACACCATGCCCGCGACGCTCAACGCCTTCCAGGCGGACGCCGACGCCTCCACCTCCCGCATCGCCGGCGCCGTGCTTCCCGCCCTCTACACACTCGACGGCGGCGGCCGCCCGCAGCTCAATCCGGACTACCTGGAGTCCGCGAAGACAGTGGACCGTGAGCCCAAGCAGGTAGTCGTCTACAAGCTCAACCAGCAGGCGGTCTGGAGTGACGGACGGGAGATCGGGGCGCCCGACTTCGTCTCCCAGTGGCAGGCGCTGCGCGGCAAGGACTCCTCGTACTGGACCGCGCGCAACGCCGGTTACGAGCGGATCGAGAAGATCGAGCGCGGCGCGGACGACCTGGAGGTGCGGGTCACCTTCAACAAGCCCTACGCGGACTGGAAGTCCCTCTTCACCCCGCTGTACCCGAAGCAGGTGACGGGTACCGCGAACTCCTTCAACGACGGCGCCAGGACCACGCTGAAGGCGACGGCGGGCCCCTTCCTGCTCAAGGGAGTGGACCGCAAGGGCAAGGAGGCCGCACTCGTCCGCAACCCGCGCTGGTGGGGGTCGCCCGCCAAGCTCGACTCGATCCTCCTGCGAGCGGTCTCCGGCAAGGAGCGCGCCAGGGCCGTGAAGGCCGGCGATCTCGATCTCGCGGACGTAGACAGCGGAGCGGCGGACCGTATCTTCGACGGGGGCAAGGGCACGGCCGGCGGAGCCGGGCAGCCGCTCGCCCAGGGTCCCGGCGCCTCCCCGGGACCCTCGCTGCACGCCTGGGCCGTGGTGCCCAGCCCAGCGCCCTCGAACTCGAAGGCCTCGGCCCAGCCCGCCGACCGGCATCCGGTGGCGCTCGGACCGTACGCGGCGGGGCAGCGCGGGCCGCACGGTTACGTGATCCGCAAGTCGCTCGCGCCCGCGTACACACAGCTCGCGCTGAACGGTGAGTCGGGACCGCTCGTGGACGACAGGGTACGGCGGGCCGTGGCCCGCGCGCTCGACCGCAAGGAGCTGGCCCGGTTCGTGCTGGGGCCGCTCGGACTGCCCGCGCACCCGCTCGGCAGCCACCTGGCGCTGGCGGGTCAGCAGGCGTACGCGGACAGCAGCGACGCACTCGGCGACCAGAACACGCACGAGGCGCAGGCCCTGCTGACCGACGCGGGCTGGACGCCCGGCGGAGCCGTCAAGCTCCCGGCCGGTACCAAGGCGGGCAGCGAGGGCGAGAGCAGGAAACCCGGGGCCGAGAAGACCGACAAGGCTGAGAAGGAGGACGCGGAGAAGAAGGACGCCGAGAAGAAGGCGGCCGGCACCAAGACTGCCTCGGCCAAGCCGTCCACCTCCGCGAAGCCCTCCGCCTCCGCCTCCGACGAGGCCGAGGCCGAGGACGGTGACGAGGACGACAACAAGCCCGCCAGGGCCCCCGGCTCCGATCCCAAGGACCAGAAGCCCGGAGGCATGGCAGGCGCCTACGCCCCACGTGGTACGGCCGCCCCCGCCGCCGGCCCGCGTGCTCCGCTCGGCAAGAACGGCAAGGCCCTCTCGCTGCGCTTCGTGCTCCCCGCCGGCGAAGGCTCGGAGTCGCTGCGGGCCGTCGGCGAGCGGATCGCGCGGATGCTGGACCATGTCGGTATCGGCACCCAGATCATCAAGGTCGACGACGACAGCTACTTCAAGGACCACATCGCCTCCGGCGACTACGACCTGGCCCTCTACTCCTGGCCCGCCAGCGCCTACCCGGCGACCGACGGACGGCCGATCTACGCCAAGCCCGTGCCCGCCTCCGACGGCTCGCTCGTGGTGGAGCAGAATTACACCCGCGTCGGAACCGATCACATCGATCAGCTGTTCGACCAGGCAGCCGGTGAGCTGGACGAGAAGGCCTCCCGCGCTCTCCTGAAGAAGGCGGACGCCAGGATCTGGGCCGCGGCGGGATCCATTCCGCTCTACCAGCGGCCGCAGCTGGTGGCCGCCAGGTCCAATCTCGCGAACGCGGGCGCCTTCGGCCTCGCCACCCCGCGCTACCAGGACATCGGGTTCCGGGCCGGAACTGAAATTCCGGGGAAGAAGTAACAGCCGCCGCGGGAATACCAGACGAAGTCGCTGATCAGAGCGGAATGATCAGCCCAGAACGGACATCGCGAGCTTGCCCGCCGGGCTGTCGGCGGGCAAGCTCGTACCGCCTTGACCCGGGCAGCTCAGCACCTCCTCAGCACTCCTCGCGCCACCCCCTCACGCCCCCCTGAACCACCGGTATCCAGCCCCAGCGATCGGACCGGGAAGCCCTTGGTGCGCCAGGCCCGTACCATGGGACGAGCCGTGGCGTGTCCGCCCGGCGGGCGGTACGACGAAACGCCGCATCCCACGATCGAGAGAAGCGCCAGCCAGCATGCCCACGCGCCACGACATCCGTAACGTCGCCATCGTCGCCCACGTCGACCATGGCAAGACCACTCTGGTCGACGCCATGCTGAAGCAGGCCGGCGCGTTCGCCGCGCACGCCGCTGAGCACCTCGACGACCGGATGATGGACTCGAACGACCTGGAGCGTGAGAAGGGCATCACGATCCTGGCCAAGAACACGGCCGTGAAGTACCACCCCAAGTCGGGTGGTGATGTGATCACGATCAACATCATCGACACCCCCGGCCACGCCGACTTCGGCGGCGAGGTCGAACGAGGCCTGTCGATGGTCGACGCGGTCGTGCTGCTCGTCGACGCCTCGGAGGGCCCCCTCCCGCAGACCCGGTTCGTTCTGCGCAAGGCGCTCGACGCGCGCCTGCCCGTGATCCTCTGCATCAACAAGACCGACCGTCCCGACGCCCGGATCGACGAGGTCGTCGACGAGACGTACGACCTCTTCCTCGACCTGGACGCCGACGAGGACCAGATCGAATTCCCGATCGTCTACGCCTGCGCCCGTGACGGCATCGCCTCGCTGACCAAGCCGGAGAACGGCACGGTCCCCACCGACAGCGAGAACCTGGAGCCGTTCTTCAGCACCATCCTGGAGAGCGTCCCGGCCCCGGAGTACGACGAGTCCGCGCCGCTCCAGGCTCACGTCACCAACCTGGACGCCGACAACTTCCTCGGCCGTATCGCGCTGTGCCGCGTCGAGCAGGGTGAGCTGAAGAAGGGCCAGACCGTCACGTGGATCAAGCGTGACGGCACGATGTCCAACGTCCGCATCACCGAGCTGCTGATGACCGAGGCGCTGACCCGCAAGCCGGCCGAGAAGGCCGGCCCCGGTGACATCTGCGCCATCGCCGGTATCCCGGACATCATGATCGGCGAGACGCTGGCCGACCCGGAGAACCCGATCGCGCTGCCGCTGATCACGGTCGACGAGCCCGCGATCTCGATGACCATCGGTACGAACACCTCGCCGCTGGTCGGCAAGGGCGGCAAGGGCCACAAGGTCACCGCCCGCCAGGTCAAGGACCGCCTCGACCGCGAGCTGATCGGTAACGTCTCGCTGCGCGTCCTGGACACAGAGCGCCCGGACGCCTGGGAGGTCCAGGGCCGCGGTGAGCTGGCGCTGGCGATCCTCGTGGAGACCATGCGCCGGGAAGGCTTCGAGCTGACCGTCGGCAAGCCCGAGGTGGTCACCAAGCACGTCGACGGCAAGCTGCACGAGCCGATCGAGCGCATGACGATCGACTGCCCCGAGGAGCACCTCGGCGCCATCACGCAGCTGATGGCGACCCGCAAGGGCCGTATGGAGACCATGACCAACCACGGCTCGGGCTGGATCCGCATGGAGTGGATCGTCCCGTCCCGCGGCCTCATCGGCTTCCGTACGGAGTTCCTGACGCAGACCCGCGGTACGGGCATCGCCCACTCCATCTTCGAGGGCCACGAGCCGTGGTTCGGCGACCTGCGCACCCGTAACAACGGCTCGCTCGTCGCGGACCGCGCCGGTTCCGTGACGCCGTTCGCGATGGTCAACCTCCAGGAGCGCGGGGTCATCTTCACCGACCCCGGCACCGAGGTCTACGAGGGCATGATCGTCGGCGAGAACTCCCGCGCCGACGACATGGACGTGAACATCACCAAGGAGAAGAAGCTCACCAACATGCGCGCCGCCTCCGCGGACACCACGGAGAACGTCGTGCCGCCGCGCAGGCTCTCCCTGGAGCAGTCGCTGGAGTTCTGCCGCGACGACGAGTGCATCGAGGTGACCCCGGAGACGGTCCGGATCCGCAAGGTCGTCCTGGACCAGAAACTGCGTGGCCGCGCGGCCTCCCGCGCCAAGCACGGCTGACGTAGCATCCGGACATCCGGCGCAGCGCCTGACGATCTGTCATGACGACGGCCCGGCACCCGCGGATTCCGCGTGGTGCCGGGCCGTTCGTCAACCCGTTTTCCCGCACCGTGTGTCCGTATTTCGGACACCGTTCTCCGGAAGTTGTGTTAACAGTCCGTTTCGGGCGTGTCTGTCTGCACTTACTTTGTCCGGATATAAGGCAAGCGCGGCCCGCCGATGTTGTCAAAACGAGACCCTTTAAGTGTGGTTTACAGCCCGGTCGTACTCAATAGTTGGCTCATCGAGCTCGGGTCAATGGGTCATGCGCGGTGGGGAGCGCCGACTCACGAGCACACTTCAGGGCATTTTCGGAGCGCGTCGACAGGGGTGTCACCGCGCGTAGACAGTGCCTTTTTCAGGTGATCAGTGGACTCATGAGGAGGAACCCATGCGTGGTGCCAAGAGCGCTAAGTGGGTGGCGGGAGCGGCAGTCGTCGCCCTGGCAGCTACGGCCTGTGGCAGCAGCGATTCGGGTGACGGCAAGGGCGACAAGGCCGCGGTGAACGCCAAGGGCGTCTACAGCTACCAGAGCACCGAGCCGCAGCACCCGCTCCAGCCCGCCAACGCCATGGAGGTCGGCGGCGGTCGCATCGTCAAGAACCTCTTCCGGGGTCTGGTGAACTACGACCCGGCCGACGGCAAGCTGCGCAACGCGATGGCCGAGAAGATCGAGACCAAGGACGCTCAGCACTACGACGTCACGATCAAGTCCGGCTGGACCTTCCACGATGGCACCCCGGTGACCGCCGCGTCCTTCGTCGACTCGTGGAACTGGTCGGCGGACGTCAAGAACAACCAGGTCAACAGCAACTGGTTCTCCGACATCGTCGGCTACTCGGACGTCCACCCCGACAAGGGCGACCCGAAGGCGGACAAGATGTCCGGCCTCAAGGTCGTGGACGACACGCACTTCACGATCGACCTGACGAACCCGGTCTCGTACTTCGAGTACAAGCTCGGCTACACCGCCTTCTCCCCGCTGCCGAAGGTCTTCTTCACCGACCCGGCGAAGTACGGCGAGAGCCCGATAGGCAACGGCCCCTACAAGTTCGTCAAGTGGGAGCACAACAAGGCCGTCACGCTGGCCGCGTACCCCGACTACAAGGGTGACGACAAGCCGAAGAACGGCGGCATCGTCTTCAAGAACTACACGCAGGCCGAGGCCGCCTACAAGGAACTGACCTCGGACACGCTGGACGTGCTGGACCAGGTCGACCCGACCGACCTGACCAACTACAAGGCCGACCTCGGTGACCGCGCGGTCGACCAGCCGCAGGGTGGCATCGTCTCCGTCGCCTTCGCGACCTACAGCCCCGGCTGGAAGGACGCCGACAAGGCCAAGGTCCGCCAGGGCCTGTCGATGGCGATCGACCGCGACACCATCACCAAGACGGTGCTGCAGGGTTCGCGTCTGCCCGCCGACAGCTGGGTCCCGCCGGGCGTCGCCGGTTACAAGAAGGACACCTGTGGCGAGGCGTGCACCTACAACCCGGCCAAGGCCAAGGAGCTGATCAAGGCCGGCGGTGGCGTCCCGAACAACAAGGTCACCATCCTGTACAACGCCGACGGCGGTCACAAGGAGTGGGTGGACGCCACCTGCAACTCCATCCGTCAGGCCACCGGTGTGGACTGCGCCGGCGCTCCGAAGCCGGACTTCAAGACCGCTCGTGACCTCATCGACGGCCACAAGGTCGACAGCATGATGCGTTCCGCGTGGGTGCAGGACTACCCGCTGAACGCGAACTTCCTGCGGGACATCTACGGCACCGGCGCTTCGGCGAACGACTCGCTGTACTCCAGCCCGGAGTTCGACAAGCTGGCGAAGGCCGCCGACAAGGCCACCTCGGTCGAGGAGACCACGTCGCTGTACCAGCAGGCCGAGACGGTTCTGGCGAAGGACATGCCGTCCATCCCGCTCTGGTACTACAAGACGAACGCCGGCTGGTCGAACAACGTCCAGAACGTGAAGTACGACTCCTTCGGTGACCCGGTCTTCACCGACGTCGAGGTCAAGCAGAAGTAATCAGGTCGGCACCGCTGGCCCACCCCACGCTCCGCTTGCGGAGCAGGCACCTGTGAAGACGGCAGCCGGCGTACTGCTCCTCCCGAGAGGGAGGGGCGTACGTCGGCCGTCGTCGCGCCGACACCAATGGAGGCACGATGGGGCGCTACGTCGCGAGGCGACTGCTCCAGATGATCCCGGTCTTTATCGGGACCACACTGCTCATCTTTCTGATGGTCTACGCCCTGCCGGGCGACCCGGTCCGAGCCATGTGGGGGGACAAGGCACCGGATCCCGCTCAGCTGGCGGCCATCAAGCATCAACTCGGTCTGGATCAACCCCTGTGGAAGCAGTACGGGGACTACATCTGGAACCTGCTCCACTTCGACTTCGGCACCACGCTGGCGGGCCGCGAGGTGACGGACGTCATCGGCGAGGCCGTGCCGGTCACGATCAGGCTGGCCCTGCTGGCCTTCGTGATCGAGCTGGTTCTCGGCATCACGCTGGGCGTGGTGTCCGGAATCCGCCGCAACAAGCTGGCCGACAAGATCGTTCTGGTGGTGACCCTCGTGGTCATCTCCATCCCGGTCTTCGTCCTCGCCTACATCTTCCAGACGGTCTTCGCCGACAACCTGCACTGGGTCACGCCCACCGTGCAGGACTCGATGAACTGGTCGCAGCTGCTGCTGCCCGCGTTCGTCCTCGGCTCGCTGTCCCTGGCCTACGTGGCCAGGCTGACGCGTACCACGATCGTGGAGAACGTCCGCGCCGATTACATGCGCACCGCGGTGGCCAAGGGCCTGCCCAGGAGGCGGATCATCTTCCGTCACCTGCTGCGCAACTCGCTGATCCCCGTGGTCACCTTCCTCGGTACCGACCTCGGAGCCCTGATGGGCGGCGCGATCGTCACCGAGGGCATTTTCAACGTGCAGGGCATCGGAAACGCCCTGTACCGGGCTGTCAACCAGAAGGAAGGCGCCACGGTCGTCGGTTTCGTCACCGTCCTCGTCCTCGTCTATCTCGTGGCCAGCCTGCTCGTCGACCTGCTCTACGCGGTCCTGGACCCGAGGATCCGGTATGCCTGAAGCCACCATTGAGAAGACGGGGACCGAAGAACAGGGAACGCCGCCCGTCGCCGGGCAGCAGCAGGAGAAGGCCCGCAGTCTCTGGTCCGACGCCTGGGGCGAACTCCGGCGCAAGCCGGTCTTCATCATCTCCGCGCTGCTCATCCTGATTCTGATCGTCATCGCGCTGGTCCCCGGACTGTTCACTTCCGTGGACCCCCGGGCCGCGGATCTGCGTGATCACTATCTGACGCCGCCGAACTACGGTCACCTCTTCCAGGGCGACTGGTTCGGATACGACGGACAGGGCCGCAGCATCTACTCGCGGATGCTGTACGGCGCCCGCGCCTCGATCACCGTGGGTATCTGCGTGACCGCCGCGGTGACGCTGTTCGGCGGCCTGGTCGGCATGCTCGCCGGGTACTTCGGCGGCTGGCTCGACGCGCTGATCTCCCGGATCACCGACATCTTCTTCGGCATCCCGATCATGCTCGGCGCCCTGGTGATCCTCAACGCGTTCACCGACCGCACCGTGTGGAGCGTCGTCTTCGCGATGACGTTCCTGGGCTGGACCCAGATGGCGCGTGTCATGCGCGGCTCCGTGATCACCACGAAGGCGTCCGACTACGTCACCGCCGCCAAGGCGCTCGGCGCGAGCACTCCCCGGATCATGCTGAGGCACATCCTGCCGAACGCGATCGCTCCGGTGATCGTGGTCGCGACCATCGCCCTGGGCGGCTACATCTCCCTGGAGGCCACGCTGAGCTATCTCGGCATCGGCCTGCAGGACCCGACGATCAGTTGGGGCATCGACATCTCGTCGGCCAAGAATGTGATCCGCACGGCTCCGCACGCACTGTTCTTCCCTTCGGGCATGCTCAGCGTCACGGTCCTCGCGTTCATCATGCTCGGCGACTCGGTGCGCGACGCTCTCGATCCCAAGTTGCGCTAGGAGGGCGTACGTTGACCACCATCGATAACACCGCGGACGTCCCCGCGTCCCGTACGGGAGACGAGAGCGGCGCTCCGCTGCTCGATGTCCGTGACCTGCACGTCGAATTCCACACCCGTGAGGGCGTCGTCAAGGCCGTCAACGGAGTCAACTACTCCGTGGGCGCCGGCGAGACGCTGGCCGTGCTCGGCGAGTCCGGCTCCGGCAAATCGGTGACCGCCCAGGCGATCATGGGCATTCTCGACATGCCGCCCGGGAAGATCCCGCACGGCGAGATCCGCTTCCGCGGCCAGGACATGCTCGCGATGTCCAACGAGGAACGCAGGAAGATCCGTGGCCGGAAGATCGCCATGATCTTCCAGGACGCCCTTTCCGCGCTGAACCCCGTCGTGTCCGTCGGGACGCAGCTCGGTGAGATGTTCCGCGTCCACGAAGGGCTGTCGAAGAAGGAGGCCAGGGCCAAGTCCATCGAGCTGATGGACCGGGTCAGGATCCCGGCGGCCAAGGAGCGGGTCGGGGACTACCCGCACCAGTTCTCCGGCGGTATGCGCCAGCGCATCATGATCGCCATGGCGATGGCGCTGGAACCCGAGCTGATCATCGCCGACGAGCCGACCACCGCGCTCGACGTCACGGTGCAGGCCCAGATCATGGAACTGCTCGCGGAGCTTCAGCGCGAGCTGAACATGGGGCTGATCCTGATCACCCACGACCTCGGTGTCGTCGCGGACGTCGCCGACAAGATCGCGGTGATGTACGCCGGACGGATCGTCGAGACGGCCCCCGTCCACGACATCTACAAGGCGCCCGCCCACCCGTACACCCGGGGTCTGCTCGACTCGATCCCGCGCCTGGACCAGAAGGGCCAGGAGCTGTACGCCATCAAGGGCCTGCCGCCCAACCTGCTGAAGATCCCGGCCGGTTGCGCGTTCAACCCGCGCTGCCCCAAGGCGCAGGACATCTGCCGTACGGAGGAGCCCCCGCTGCTCCAGGTGACCGGGCGGGACGGCGGCGAGCTGCCGGGACGCGGCAGCGCCTGCCACTTCTGGAAGGAGACGCTCCATGCCTGAGCTCAGCGACAACAACGAGCCGGTGGACGCCACCCCGAATCTGGCGCGGACCGTGACCTCGGACGCGGTCGGCACCGCCGAGGTCGAGGCGGCCATCGAGGCGCCGGTCGAGCGCGGCGAACCGATCCTCCAGGTCCGCAACCTGGTCAAGCACTTCCCGCTGACCCAGGGCATCCTGTTCCGGAAGAACGTCGGCGCGGTCAAGGCCGTGGACGGCATCTCCTTCGACCTCTACCAGGGCGAGACCCTGGGCATCGTCGGTGAGTCCGGCTGTGGCAAGTCCACCGTCGCCAAGCTGCTGATGACGCTGGAGCAGGCCACGGCCGGCGAGGTCTTCTTCAAGGGCCAGGACATCACCAAGCTGTCCGGGCGCGCCCTGAAGGCGGTCCGCAGGAACATCCAGATGGTGTTCCAGGACCCGTACACCTCGCTCAACCCGCGGATGACGGTCGGCGACATCATCGGCGAGCCCTTCGACATCCACCCCGAGGTGGCTCCCAAGGGCGACCGGCGCCGCAAGGTGCAGGAACTGCTCGATGTCGTGGGTCTGAACCCGGAGTACATCAACCGCTACCCGCACCAGTTCTCCGGCGGTCAGCGCCAGCGCATCGGCATCGCGCGCGGACTCGCGCTCAACCCCGAGATCATCATCTGCGACGAGCCCGTCTCGGCGCTGGACGTCTCGGTGCAGGCGCAGGTCATCAACCTGATGGAGCGGCTGCAGGACGAGTTCAACCTGTCGTACGTCTTCATCGCGCACGACCTGTCGATCGTCCGGCACATCTCCGACCGCGTCGGTGTGATGTACCTGGGCAAGATGGCCGAGATCGGCACGGACACGCAGATCTACGACCACCCGACCCACCCGTACACGCAGGCGCTGCTGTCCGCCGTGCCGGTGCCGGACCCGGAGGCCCGCGAAGGCCGCGAGCGGATCATCCTCACCGGTGACGTGCCGTCCCCGGCCAACCCGCCGTCGGGCTGCCGCTTCCGCACCCGCTGCTGGAAGGCGCAGGACAAGTGCGCCACCGAGATCCCGCTGCTGGCGATCCCGGAGCGCTTCAAGGACTCGTCGGGCCCGGTCGCCCACGAGTCGGCGTGCCACTTCGCCGAGGAGAAGGACGTCGTCCACGCGGCCTGATCCCTCCTTGTACGTACGCGCGAACGGCGGCGCCCGGACCTTCCGCAGGTCCGGGCGCCGCCGCGTTCCCGGGAACCGGCATCCCAGGGCTCGGGTCAACCCGGACCGGTTCTTGCGAGCGGGAGCCGGGAGCCTGGAGGTCCAGGCGGGTCAGGCCCCCGCCTCCTCCGGGTGGTGACAGGCGGTCAGGTGGCCTTCGCCACTGCCCGCCACGCGCACCAGCGGCGGCGTTTCGCTCGCGCAGATGTCCGTCGCCTTCCAGCAACGGGTACGGAACCGGCAGCCGGAAGGGGGCCTGACCGGCGAGGGCACATCCCCGGTCAGCCGGATGCGCTCGCGCCCCGGGCTGTCCCCGGCCATGGCCTCGGGCACGGCCGACAGCAGCGCCTTCGTGTACGGGTGGCGTGGACTGCCGTACAGCTCGTCCCGGCTGGAGATCTCCACGATCCGCCCGAGGTACATGACCGCCACACGCTGGGAGAAGTGGCGCACGACGGCCAGGTCATGGGCGATGAAGAGAAAGGCGATGCCCAGGTCCCGCTGGAGCCGCTGGAGCAGATTGACCACCTGCGCCTGGATCGACACGTCCAGCGCGGAGACCGGCTCGTCGGCCACGATCAGTCTGGGCTCCAGGGCGAGCGCCCTTGCCACGCCGATGCGCTGACGCTGACCGCCCGAGAATTCGTGCGGGAAGCGATTGTAGTGCTCGGGGTTGAGCCCCACGGTCTCCAGCAGTTCACGTACCCGCTTCTCGCGCCCGCCGGCCGGGTTGATGCCGTTGATCTCCATCGGACCGGAGATGATCTTCCCGACGGTCTGCCGGGGGTTGAGCGAGGCGTACGGGTCCTGGAAGATCATCTGGATCTCGGGGCGCACCGGGGCCAGTTGCCTGCGTGAGGCGTTCGTGATGTCCTGCCCGCGGTAGGTGATCCGGCCGCCGGTCGGCTCCAGCAGCCTGGTGATCAGCCGCCCTGTTGTCGACTTGCCGCAGCCGGATTCGCCCACGAGACCCAGGCTCTCGCCTTCGCCGATGCTGAAGTCCAGACCGTCCACCGCCTGGACCGCGCCGACGGTCCGCCTGATGGGGAACCCGCCCAGGATCGGGAAGTGCTTGGTGAGTCCGGCTACGTCCAGGAGGGGGGTAGTGGCGCTCATGGTGGTGAAGTCCCGTCTCTTGTACGTCAGTGGGGCCGTGAACCGGCGAGGTCGGCGGAGAACCGGGCGCGCTGCCCGTCGTCGAGGTGGCACGCGGCGCCACGCCCGTTCTCAAGCTCCAGCGGCGGTACCACCGTGGTGCACCGCTCGCCCGGGACACTGTCCGTATAGGTGCAGCGCGGGTGGAAACAGCAGCCCGTCGGCGGATTGAGCAGGCTGGGCGGGGTGCCTGGGATCGGTACCAGCGGTACGTCGACGGGTGAGTCGAGGCTGGGCATGGAGCCGAGCAGCCCCCAGGTGTACGGGTGCTCCGGCGTCCGCAGCACCTCCTGCTTGGTGCCGCTCTCCACGCACCGCCCGCCGTACATCACCAGCACGTCGTCGGCGATGTCGGCGATGACGCCGAGATCGTGGGTGATGAAGATGATCGACGTGCCCGTCTCCTGCTGGAGGTCCTTGAGCAGGTCCATGATCTGGGCCTGCACGGTGACGTCGAGGGCCGTCGTCGGCTCGTCGGCGATCAGCAGCTCGGGATCGCAGACCAGCGCCATCGCGATCATCGCGCGCTGGCGCATACCGCCGGAGAACTGGTGCGGGTAGTCGTCGACCCGCATGTCCGGCTGCGGGATGCCGACCCGCCTCAGCATCTCGACGGCGCGGGCACGGGCCTCCTTCTTCGAGGCGCCGGTGTGCTTGCGGTACGCCTCCGATATCTGCCGGCCGACCGTGTGGTACGGCGAGAGCGACGCCAGCGCGTCCTGGAAGATCATGGACATCTTGTTGCCGCGCAGATGCTCCAGCTCCCGCTCGCTCGCGGCGAGCAGTTCCTTGCCTTCGAGCTCGATCTCGCCCTCGATCGTGGTGTGTTCACGGTCGTGCAGACCGAGGATCGCCAGATTGGTGACGGACTTGCCGGAACCCGACTCGCCGACGATGCCGAGCGTCCTGCCCTTCTGTACGTCGAAGGAGAGCCCGTCGACGGCCTTGACGACGCCGTCCTCGGTGGAGAAGTGGACGCGCAGATCGCGTACGGAGAGGAAAGGGGTGCTCATGGAATCTCTCCTAGGCGAGTCGCACGCGCGGGTCGATGAGGGCGTACACCGCGTCGACGACGATGTTGAAGACGACGATGGCGGCCGCGGCCACCAGGACGACGCCGAGCAGCAGGGGCAGGTCGTTGTCCGTCACGGCCTTGATGGAGAGCGCGCCGATGCCGTGCAGGTTGAAGGTCTTCTCGGTGATGATCGCGCCGCCGAGCAGATAACCGAGGTCGAGGCCGAAGATCGTGACGATCGGACCCATCGCGCCTCGCCAGGCGAAGCGGAAGAAGACCGTCCTGCGGGACAGGCCCTTGGCGCGGGCGGTGCGCACGTAGTCCTCGCTGAGCGATTCGACGAGCTGGGAGCGGGCCATCCTGGTGTAGTTGGCGGTGAAGATCAGCGCCAGCACGAACCACGGAAGCAGCAGTCCCGCGAACCAGCCGGCCGGATCCTCCGTGATCGGGACGTCCCTGGGACGGCTGAGGATGTGCCACTGGTCCGTCAGGTAGTACATGGCGACCACGCCGACGATGTAGATCTGCAGCGAGGAGCCGATCAGGGAGGCGGAGGAGGCCACCTTGTCGAGAGCCTTGCCCTGCTTGACCGCGGCGAGCATGCCCGTGCCCACGCCGAAGACGACGAACACCACCGCGCTGCCGACCGAGAGCGAGAGCGTGGTGGGGAAGCGGTCGAGGATGGTGCCGAGGACCGGCTCGCGGTTGTGGAAGGAGTAGCCGAGGCACGGCGCGGGGCAGTGTCCGAACGACGCGTAGTCGCGGCCGACGAAGACGGCCTCCAGCCAGTGCCAGTACTGCACGGGCAGGGGGTCGGCGATGCCGAGGTTCTGCCGCACCAGAGCCAGCGTCTCGGGGGTGCAGACCTTGCCGCAGGCGACCCGCGCGGGGTCGCGTGGTGCGACGTAGAAGAGGACGAAGGTGATGGCGCTGATGATCAGCAGGATCACCAGCGCGCCGATGGTCCGGCGGACGAGGAAGCGGAGCATGCGATGGGATTCCCTGGCAGACGCCGATGAGGGGGAGTGGAGCCGGCGGGGCGCCGTAGGGGCGCCCCGCCGCGGGTGCGGGCGTCAGGCCTTCGCGTACAGCTTGTAGAGGACGTACGAGGAGTTCAGCGGGTCGAAGAGCGCCCCGCCGACCTTCGACCCATGAAGGTAGAAGCGGCGCTGGTACGTCTCGGGAATGATCGGTGCCTGCTCCGTCATGATCTTCTTGTCGAGCGCGGCCCAGGCCTTGCCCGCGGCGGCAGGATCCGAGATGACGACATTCGTGTCGATCTGCTTGTTGATCGCGTCGATGTTCAACTGGGAGATGTTGTTCGCGCCGTTGGCGATGGTGCGGCCGTCGAAGAGCGGCTGGATCAGGGTGTAGCCGGTCGGCCAGTCCGGGGACCAGCCGAACCACATCACGTCGAACTGGTTGTCGATCTGCTGGATCTGGTCGTAGTAGCTCGTCGAGTCCAGCGGCTTGACGACCGGGTCGAAACCGGCCTTCTTCAGGGCGTTCTCGATGACGACCTTGGTCTTGTCGTAGACATCGCTCTGCGGGAAGGCGTAGACGATCTTCTGACCGGTCTTGCCGGCCTCCTTCAGCAGCTGCTTCGCCTTCTCCGGATCACCCTGCGGCTTCGCCAGCTTGCCGTAGACGTCGAACTTCTCCCGGCCCAGGATGTCCGGGCTGAGGATGGTGGTCGCGTAGTCGCCGGCCGAGGGGCCGCCGTAGATCGTCCGGATCTGCTCCAGCGGCCAGGCGTGGTTGAGCGCCTGACGCACCTTGAGATCGGTGACCCGCTTCATGTTGATGGCGTAGTAGTAGAGACCGGTCAGCAGGCCGTTGATGGTGCGCTTCTTCAGCTCGGGGTCCGTGAGGATCTGTTGCATGCGTTCGGCGGGCACCCCGTTGTATGCCATGAGGGCGTACTGGTCGTCGCCCGAGTCGGCGATCAGCCGGTCCGTGAGCGGGAGTTTCTCCGGTCCGAACTCGAAGATGAAGGAGTCCGGATAGGCGTTGCGTATCGCGTCGGTCTTCGGGTCCCAGTGCGGGTTGCGCACCAGCGTCAGCGACTTGTCGATGGCATGCTGCTTGATCCGGTAAGGACCGGCGGAGACCGGGTCCTTGTCGTACTTCTCCTTGGTGTCGAGCTTGACCGGCACGGCGCCGTAAGCCTGCATCGCCAGCGTGAAGTTAAGGTCGGGCCGGGCCAGCTTCAGGTGGAAGACGATCGTCTTCTTCGCGGCGTCGGTCACGACGGAGTCGAGGTGCTTGCCGCTGAACGGACCCTTGTACACGGACCGGAAGTCGGCCTTGCCGGTCAGGGCGGTCTGCGTGTAAGCGGCGCCCTCGGTGGTGAAGCTGGCGAAACCGCGCTCGATGCCGTGGCGGACATCCTCCACGGTGAGTTCGCTGCCGTCCTCCCACGTGAGACCGTCCTTCAGCGTGAAGGTCCAGGTCTTGCCCTCGTTGGACACGGTGCCGGCGTCGGTGGCGAGGTCACCCACCAGCTTCATGGAGCCGTCGGCCGCGATCTTGTAGCCGGTGAGGCACCGGATGTACATATTGCCAATGGCGTAGTTCCACGAGAAGTACATGCGCTCGGGGTCGAGATGGGAGAAATCGTCGGGTGAGACGGGACGGATCGTGCCGCCCTTCCTCGCACCGGCCACCTCGGGAGCCGGTCCGGTGGAGTCGGCCTCGGTACCGACGGCGACCGAGCCGCCGGTGTACTTGTCGGTACCCGCGTGCCCGCCCCCTCCCTTGCTGTCGCCGCCACCGCCCCCGCTGCTGCACGCGGACAGGGCCATGGACCCGGCGGCCGCGACCGACGTGGCGATGAGGAAGTTTCTGCGGGAGAACGACATGGATTCCTGCCCTGGTTCGGTGGAGAGGACGGTGACTCCGCCGGGCCCCGTCGCCCGGTCCGGAGGAAAGCGGGTTTCAGCGCTTGGTCTTGGGGTCCAGAGCGTCCCGGACCGAGTCGCCGAGGAGATTGAAGGCGATGACGAAGACGACCATCGCGACACCGGGGAAGAGCATGAACGTGATGTCGTTCTGGTAGACGCTGGAGGCGCGCTGGATCATCACGCCCCAGTCGGGCGTCGGCGAGGTGAGTCCCACCCCGAGGAACGCGAGGCCCGCCTCCGTCGTGACGTACAGGGGAAGCGCGAGCGTCGCCTGGATGAGGATCGGCGTCCACAGGTTGGGCAGCAGCTCCTTGAAGATGATCCGGGCGGGAGAGGCACCGGTCACCTTCGCCGACTCCACGAACTCCCGCTCACGCAGGGCGAGTACCTCGCCGCGGAGCAGCCGGGCGATGGGTGCCCAGCCGAAGGCGGTCATGACCGAGATGAGACTCACGACGGTCAGCCAGACCGGGGTGTTCTCCTCCGGAGAGACCAGGATCGAGAGCATCACGGGCCAGAACGCGATGAAGAACAGGGTGGACGGGAAGGCCAGCAGGATGTCGATGATCCGGCCGGCGAGGTAGTCGGTCTTCCCGCCGAGGTAGCCGGCGCTGATGCCGACGACCACCCCGAGCAGCGTCACCAGCAGGGTCGTCGCGGCGGCGATCAGCAGCGAGTTGCGGATGCCGTAGAGCAGGAACGTGAAGACGTCCCGGCCGAGACCGGGCTCGATGCCGAACCAGAAATCGCCGCTGATCCCGCCGTTGGGCTGGATCGGGAAGCCGAACTCGTTGAACAGGCTCGGATCGTCCTGGCCGTACGTGTCGTACGGGTTCTTCCCGTACACCTTGGCTATGAGCGGCGCGCAGAGCGCCACCACGAAGAAGAAGAGGACGACGTACGCCGAGATGATCCCTGTGCGGTCGCGCTTGAAGCGCAGCCAGGCGAGCCGGCCGGGAGAGCGACCCTCACCACCGTGCGGGGCGGACGGCGGCACTGTCGCGCCCGTCAGTCCAGCCACGGCCTCGAGCGGGACTGCGGCTGGCGGAGGTGGAGAGGTCATGGTGCTCCCGGCCCGAAGAGGTCAAAGAACCCCGCAGGTCAGGCCTGCGGGTTATGCGGACCTTTTCAACGCAATTTGTGCAGGGTCAATGAATTCCCGACTCCTTGAACTCCTCTTTTAAGAGTTGACCTGTGCATGGCGATCGACTGGGACCGTCTTTGCCTCGACGTGGCGCTTTTCAGGGGATGTTCGCGAACTATCGGGATCATCTGGTCAATGTGTTCGATAGTCGTTCGCTCGCGCCCGGTTATGCCTGTGCCCGGAGGGTTCGGTGCTGGTCCGTTACTCGGATGGCTGGCACAAACATGCGTTCTCCCTCCTATCGGTCGATATTGAGGTTTACGCACGACAAGCACCCTGAGGAGGCACTCCATGCGTGGAGCCACAAACGCCAAGTGGGCCGTATGCGCGGTGGCCGTGGCCCTGGCCGCGACGGCCTGTGGCGGGGGGAGCAGCAGTGGCGGTGGTGGCGGCGGCGGAGGCAACGGCGGCGGGGTCGTCAGCGCCTCCTGGGGTGATCCGCAGAACCCGCTGGAGCCGGCGAACACCAACGAGGTGCAGGGCGGAAAGGTCCTCGACCTGATCTTCCGGGGGCTGAAGCGGTACAACCCCAAGACCGCCAAGGCCGAGAACGTCCTCGCCAAGAGCATCGTCACCAAGGACTCGAAGACGTTCACCATCACTGTCGTGGACGGCTGGACCTTCAGCAACGGCGAGAAGGTCACCGCGAAGTCCTTCGTGGACGCCTGGAACTACGGCGCGGACCTGAAGAACAACCAGAAGAACGCGTCTTTCTTCCGGCAGATCGACGGCTTCGACAAGGTCCACCCGGACACCGGCAAGGCCACCGCCACGACCCTCTCCGGGCTCAAGGTCACCGGACCCATGACCTTCACCGTCCGGCTGTCGGCGCCGTTCTCCACCTGGCCGGACACCCTCGGGTACGTGGCCTTCGCCCCGCTGCCCCAGGCGTTCTTCACCAACCACTCCGCGTGGCTCTCCAAGCCCGTCGGCAACGGCCCTTACACGATCCAGAACTACGCCAAGGGCTCCCAGATGTCGCTGCGGACCTGGAAGAAGTACCCGGGCACGGACAAGGCCCAGAACGGAGGCGTGGACCTCAGGGTCTACACCGACAACAACACGGCCTACACGGACCTGACCGCGGGCAACCTCGACCTGGTCGACGACGTACCGGCCGCGCAGCTCAAGAACGTGAAGTCGGACCTCAACGGGCGCTACATCAACACCCCGGCCGGCATCATCCAGACCCTCGCGTTCCCCTTCTACGACAAGAAGTGGAACGGCCCGAACTCCGCCAAGCTGCGCACCGGTCTCTCCATGGCGATCAACCGCAAGCAGATCACCAAGACCATCTTCCAGAACACCCGCACCCCCGCCACCGACTGGACCTCACCGGTCCTCGGTACCGCCGGCGGCTACAAGGCGGGGCTGTGCGGGAAGTCCTGCGACTACGACCCCGCCGGGGCGAAGAAGATGATCATGGCCGGCGGCGGCATCCCCGGCGGTCGCATGACGATCTCGTACAACGCGGACACCGGCTCGCACAAGGAATGGGTCGACGCCGTCTGCAACAGCATCAACAACGTCATGGGCAACGACAAGACGTGCGTCGGCGCGCCCGTCGGCACCTTCGCGGACTTCCGCAACCAGATCGGCCAGCACAAGATGACCGGGCCCTTCCGGGCCGGCTGGCAGATGGACTACCCGCTGATCCAGAACTTCCTCCAGCCGCTGTACTACACCGACGCCTCCTCGAACGACGGCAAGTTCTCCAGCCCGCAGTTCGACAAGCTCCTCAACCAGGCGAACGCCGAGACCGACACCGCCAAGGCGATCACGCTGTTCCAGCAGGCCGAAGGGGTCGTACGGGACCAGATGGCCGCCATCCCGCTCTGGTACCAGAACGGCAGCGCCGGCTACTCGGACAAGATCTCGCACGTCGCGCTGAACCCGTTCAGCGTCCCCGTCTACAACGAGATCAAGGTCAGCTGACGCCGGACGGCAGACGGCCCGGTGCGCGGCACGCGCCGGGCCGTCAGCCGTCTCCCCGCACCCACGACCCCCGGAGCCCTTCATGGGACGTTATGTGATCCGGCGTCTGCTGCAGATGATCCCGGTCTTCATCGGCGCCACGCTGCTGATCTTCCTGATGGTCAATGTCATGGGCGACCCCATCGCGGGCCTGTGCGGCGACAAGACGTGCGACCCGGCGACGGAGGCCCAGCTGCGCTCGCAGTTCGGCCTCGACAAGCCCGTGTGGCAGCAGTACGCGACCTATATGGGACACGTCTTCACCGGCGACTTCGGTACCGCGTTCAACGGCCAGAAGGTCATCGACCTGATGGGCACGGCCTTCCCGATCACCATCCGGCTGACCATCGTGGCGATCGTCTTCGAGATCATCATCGGGATCGCCCTCGGCGTGATCACCGGGCTGCGCCGCGGCCGCCCGGTCGACACCGGTGTCCTGCTGCTGACGCTGGTGGTCATCTCCGTACCGACCTTCGTCACCGGTCTGCTCGTGCAACTGCTGCTCGGGGTGAAGTGGAACATCATCGAGCCGTCGGTCTCCTCCGGGGCGCCGATCGACCAGCTGATCGTGCCGGGGCTGGTGCTCGCGTCCACGTCGCTGGCGTACGTGACCCGGCTGGCCCGTACCTCCATCGCGGAGAACGCGCGCTCCGACTACGTGCGCACCGCCACCGCCAAGGGGCTGCCGAGGCGGCGCGTGATCATGCGGCACCTGCTGCGCAACTCGCTGATCCCGGTGGTCACTTTCATCGGTACGGACATCGGCGGGCTGATGGGCGGGGCGATCGTCACCGAGCGCATCTTCAACATCCACGGCGTCGGCTTCCAGCTCTACCAGGGCATCCTGCGCCAGAACACCCAGACCGTCGTCGGCTTCGTGACCGTGCTCGTTCTCGTGTTCCTGGTCGCGAACCTGCTGGTCGACCTTCTGTACGCCGTTCTCGACCCGAGGATCCGGTATGCCTGAGCCACTGAATCCCCAGCCCGACGGCCCAGAGGGATCCTCCACCCCGGCCGGCGCGGGCGGATCCATCGCCCCGACCGGCGCGGGCGGTGGCGCGGACCTCGCCATGAGCGAGGGGATGAGCCTGGAGGGGCCCGACGGCCCCGACGGCAGCGGCCCCGGCAACGCACCGCGCAGCCTCTGGTCGGACGCCTGGCGCGACCTGCGCCGCAACCCGGTCTTCATCGTCTCCTCGCTGATCATCCTCTTCCTGGTGTTCATCGCGATCTGGCCGCAGGCCATCACCACCCAGAACCCGCTCAGCTGCGACCTCGCCAAGGCCCAGGAAGGCTCCCAGCCCGGCCACCCCTTCGGATTCAACGGCCAGGGCTGCGACGTCTACACGCGGACGGTGTACGGGGCGCGCGCCTCGGTCACCGTCGGCGTCTGCGCCACGCTCGGCGTCTCCATCCTCGGGTCGGTCCTCGGCGGGCTCGCCGGGTTCTACGGCGGGGTCTGGGACGCGCTGCTGTCCCGTCTCACCGACATCTTCTTCGGCATCCCCGTCGTCCTGGGCGGGCTCGTCCTGCTGTCCGTGGTGACCAGCGCCACCGTCTGGCCGGTGATCGGCTTCATGGTGCTCCTCGGCTGGCCGCAGCTCTCCAGGATCGCCCGCGGTTCCGTCATCACCATCAAGCAGAACGACTTCGTCGAGGCGGCGCGCGCCCTCGGCGCGTCCAATTCACGGATGCTGCTGCGGCACATCATGCCCAACGCCATCGCGCCGGTGATCGTCGTGTCGACGATCGCGCTCGGTACGTACATCTCGCTGGAGGCGACCCTCTCGTACCTCGGCGTGGGCCTCAAACCGCCCACCGTGTCCTGGGGCATCGACATCTCCGCGGCCTCCCCCTACATCCGCAACGCCCCGCACATGCTGCTCTGGCCGGCCGGCGCGCTGGCGGTCACGGTGCTCGCGTTCATCATGCTCGGCGACGCGGTGCGCGACGCCCTCGACCCCAAGCTGCGCTGAGGAGTTGCGTTCCCATGCTGCTGGACGTGCGCGATCTGCAGGTCGACTTCCACACCCGCGACGGGGTCGCCAAGGCCGTCAACGGGGTCAGTTACTCGGTCGACGCGGGCGAAACCCTCGCCGTCCTGGGCGAGTCGGGTTCCGGCAAGTCCGTCACCGCCCAGGCGATCATGGGAATCCTCGACGTACCGCCCGGCCGGATCGCGGGTGGTGAAGTCCTCTTCAAGGGGCGGGACCTGCTCAAGCTCAAGGAGGACGAACGGCGGAAGATCAGGGGCGCCGAGATGGCGATGATCTTCCAGGACGCGCTCTCCTCGCTCAACCCCGTGCTGAGCGTGGGCGACCAGCTCGGCGAGATGTTCACCGTGCACCGCGGGATGTCGCGGAAGGCGGCCAAAGCGAAGTCCATCGAGCTGATGGAACGGGTCAGGATCCCGGCGGCCAAGGAACGGGTGGGGGACTACCCGCACCAGTTCTCCGGCGGTATGCGCCAGCGCATCATGATCGCGATGGCGCTGGCGCTCGAACCCTCGCTGATCATCGCCGACGAACCGACGACCGCGCTGGACGTGACCGTCCAGGCACAGGTGATGGAACTGCTCGCCGACCTCCAGCGCGAGCTGAACATGGGACTGATCCTGATCACCCACGACCTCGGTGTCGTCGCGGACGTCGCCGACAAGATCGCGGTGATGTACGCGGGACGCATCGTGGAGACCGCGCCGGTCCACGACATCTACCAGGCGCCCGCCCACCCGTACACCCGTGGCCTGCTGGACTCGATCCCGCGCCTGGACCAGAAGGGCCGGGAGCTGTACGCGATCAAGGGCCTGCCGCCCAACCTGCTGCACATCCCGCCCGGCTGCGCCTTCAACCCCCGCTGCCCGCTGGCCCAGGACATCTGCAGAACGGACGTTCCGCCGCTCTTCGAGGTGTCGGAAACCCGGCGGAGCGCCTGCTACTTCTGGAAGGAGACGCTCCATGGCTGAGGCCATTCTGGAGGTGCGGGACCTGGTCAAGCACTTCCCGCTGACCCAGGGAATCCTGATCAGGCGACAGGTCGGTTCCGTGAAGGCGGTCGACGGGGTCTCCTTCGAGCTGGCCGCGGGCGAGACGCTCGGCATCGTGGGGGAGTCGGGCTGCGGCAAGTCGACCGTGGCGAAGATGATGGTCAACCTGGAGCGGCCGACCGGCGGCCAGATCCGCTACAAGGGCGAGGACGTCACCAAGCTGTCGGGACGCGCGCTGAAGGCGGTGCGCAGGAACATCCAGATGGTGTTCCAGGACCCGTACACCTCGCTCAACCCGCGGATGACGGTCGGCGACATCATCGGGGAGCCGTTCGAGATCCATCCCGAGGTGGCGCCGAAGGGCGACCGGCGGCGCAAGGTGCGGGACCTGCTGGACGTGGTGGGTCTGAACCCGGAGTACATCAACCGCTATCCGCACCAGTTCTCCGGCGGTCAGCGCCAGCGCATCGGCATCGCGCGCGGGCTCGCGCTCAACCCCGAGATCATCGTCGCGGACGAACCGGTCTCGGCCCTCGACGTGTCCGTCCAGGCGCAGGTCATCAACCTGATGGAGCGGTTGCAGGCGGAGTTCGACCTGTCGTACATCTTCATCGCGCACGACCTGTCGATCGTGCGGCACATCTCCAACCGCGTGGGCGTGATGTACCTGGGGCGCATCGTCGAGATCGGCACCGACGAGCAGATCTACGACCACCCGACGCATCCGTACACGCAGGCGCTGCTGTCCGCCGTACCCCTGCCCGACCCCTCGGCCCGCGACCGCCGGGAGCGGATCATCCTCACCGGTGACGTGCCGTCCCCGGCGAATCCGCCGTCGGGCTGCCGCTTCCGCACCCGCTGCTGGAAGGCGCAGGAGCGGTGCGCGCTGGAGGTGCCGCTGCTGGCGGTTCCGGCGGTCTTCCGCGACCAGGAGGGCCCGGCGGCGCACCCGTCGGCCTGTCATTTCGCGGAGGAGAAGACCATCGTGCCGCCGGAGGGCGGTCCGAGACGTGTCTCGGACGTCAATACGGACTTCCGTACGGGCGGAACGGGCGGCGGACCGGGCTTCGGGACGGACGGAACGGACGAGGGGCCGGGCTTCCGTACGGGCGGAACGGACGAGGCGCCGGGCTCCGGGACGGGAGAAGGGCCGGAGGACGAGCGAGACGACGACGGCCCCGACCCGGGGGGCAAACCCCTCTGAATACCCACAAAATCGTTAACACGCAGGCAACTTGGCGGACGCGACACCGATATGTGAACACGTCACGCTGGACCGCGTACGGCCGTGCGGGTGCCGTGGACCGGCCGGGACTCCAGCAGTCCCGGCCGGTCTCTTGTGCTGCCCTGCGGAGGGCGGCGGGGTACGGCGACACCGGCCGGCGGCAGCGGACGGCGACACCGGCCGCCGGCGGCCGTCAGGTGCCCGGCCGCCGGTGGCCCGTCAGGCCATCCCCAGGGACCGCTTGAGGAAGTCCACCTGGAGCAGCAGCAGGTTCTCCGCGATCTGCTCCTGCGGCGTCATGTGCGTCACGCCCGTCAGCGGCAGCACCTCGTGCGGACGGCCCGCGGAGAGCAGGGCCGAGGAGAGTCGCAGGCTGTGCGCCACCACCACGTTGTCGTCCGCCAGACCGTGGATGATCATCATGGGCCGTGCCGGGTTCTCCGGGGCGGACAGCCCGTCGTCCGTCACCAGCGAGTTGACGGCGTACGCCTCGGGTTCCGCCTCCGGGGTGCCCAGGTAGCGCTCCTGGTAATGCGTGTCGTACATCCGCAGGTCGCTGACCGGTGCACCGGCGATCGCCGCGTGGAAGACGTCGGGGCGGCGCAGGGCCGCGAGACCGGCGAGGTAGCCGCCGTACGACCAGCCGCGGATCGCCACCCGTCCGAGGTCGAAGGGGAAGCGGTGCGCGAGGTCGTGCAACGCCTCGATCTGGTCGTCCAGGGTGAGCAGCAGATTGCCCTTGACCGCCTTCTCCCAGGCGGGCGAACGGCCCCGGGAGCCCCGGCCGTCGGCGACGAGCACCGCGAACCCCTGGTCGGCGAACCACTGTGACGTCAGATGCGGGTTGTGCGCGGCCAGGACGCGCTGGCCGTGCGGTCCGCCGTAGGGGTCCAGCAGCACGGGAAGCGGACCATCCGATTCCTGGTAGCCGGTCGGGAGCAGCACGGCGCACGGAATCCGCCGCGCGCCCGCTTCGGTCAGCCGTACCTTCGCCGTGAGCGTCGGCAGCTCGGCGTGCGAGGCGATCGTGGCCAGTGGTTCACCGTCCCGCAGCACTTGTACGGAGACGCCGGGAGACGTGGGCCCGGACGACGCGAGCACGGTCACGCGGCCCGCCCGTACGGCTGTGTGCACGCCCGGTCCCGCGGAGAACCGTTCCACTCCCAGCTCGTTGACCCGGTACACATGGACCTCGCCGGTCTCCGGCCCGGCGGCCTCCTCGCCGGCGGACGCCGAGAGGAGAATGTCGTCCTCGCCGATGTCCAGCACCGTACGCACGTGCAACTGCGCACCTGTCAGCGGCCGGTCGCCGACCATCAGGACACGTGCTCCCCCTTCGTCCGCGACCCGCACCAGACGCCCGTCCGGCGCCCAGGCGGGCAGGCCGGCGAACAACTCCAGCCACTGCGGGTCCTCGTCGTGGTGCACGGTCCTGGTCGCCCCGGTGCCGGGGTCCACCGCCAGGTAGAGCTGGCTCGTCTGGTCGCGGGTCTGTACGAGCAGCAGCGGGGCGCCCGCGGCCGACCAGTGGACCCGGGCCAGATACGGGTACCGGTCCCGGTCCCACTCCACCTCCGTACGCGAACCGGCCAGGTCCATCACGCAGAGCCGCACCTCGGCGTTGGGCGTGCCCGCCGCCGGGTACGCGACCTGGACCGGCTCCCGGTCCGGATGCGCGGGGTCGGAGATCCACCACCGGCGCACCCGTGCGGTGTCGGCGCGCGCGACCAGCAGGCGGTCCGACCCGGGAGACCACCAGAAGCCCCGTGAGCGGGCCATCTCCTCGGCCGCGATGAATTCCGCCATGCCGTACGTGATGTCGCCGTGCTCGGGCCCCGCCAGCTCGCGGTCGCCCTCGCCGTCCGTACCGACGACGCGCAGCGCGCCCCGGGTCACGTACGCGATGTGCCGGCCGTCCGGTGAAGGGCGCGGGTCGAGCACCGGTCCCGGGACGGGCAGTTCGCGCACCGGGCCGCCGCGCAGGCCCACCGTGAACAGCCGTCCCGACAGCCCGAAGGCGGCCTGTTCGACCGCGCCGTCAACCGCGTAGCCGACGATTCCCCCCGCACCCTCACGACTTCGCTCACGTCTGGCGCGCTCCTCCGCCGACAGCTTCTCGTTCGCACCGCCCAGCAGTACTCCGGGGTCCGCCACGACCCGCTCGCCGCCGCCCCCGGCGGTCCCGTCCAGGTCCAGCGACCAGAGGCGGTTGACCCGGTCCGTACCGGAGGCCGAACGCAGGAACACCACCCGCGCGCCGTCGGGCGACACCGTGAACGCGCGGGGGACGCCGAGTGAGAACCGCTGGGTCCTGGCGAACTGACGCGGAAAGGAGAGCTGCTGCCTCAAGGTCATACGACCGAACCTAGCGGTCGTGCGCCCCCATGTGCTGCCGTGCACCGACCGATGCGTCGGAACAGATAGTTATGATCCGTAGCGCTTGGTGGGTATGAATCTCCCGGCACATGCAGGCTGCGTCTTTCCGACCGAATATTTATGGAGGTGAACCGCCGTGGCACTCTCGATTTCGGCGGTGGTGCTGCTGGCGATCGTCGTCTTCCTGCTGGTCCGGAAATCCGGGCTGAAAACAGGACACGCGGTGGTCTGCATGCTGCTCGGCTTCTACCTCGCCAGCTCCACGATCGCGCCCACGATCAGGGACCTGACCTCCAACGTGGCGGGGATGGTCGGCGGCATCAAATTCTGACCGGGGGCGCGGCCTCGTAGGCTGTTCCCATGACGGACCTAGCCGCTCGGCGTCTGCTGCTGGTGCACGCGCACCCTGACGACGAGTCGATCAACAACGGCGCCACGATGGCCAAGTACGTGGCAGAGGGCGCCCGGGTCACCCTGGTGACCTGCACCCTCGGCGAGGAGGGCGAGGTCATTCCACCGGACCTCGCCCACCTCGCGGCCGACCGGGACGACCGTCTCGGTGAACACCGCGTCGGTGAACTGGCCGACGCCATGCGGGAGCTGGGCGTCACCGACCACCGCTTCCTCGGCGGCCCCGGCAGATTCCGGGACTCCGGGATGATGGGCCTCGACCAGAACCACCGGCCGGGCGCCTTCTGGGACACGGACGTCGAGGAGGCCGCCGCGCATCTCGTCGAGGTGATCCGCGAGGTACGCCCGCAGGTGCTCGTCACGTACGACGCCGACGGCGGATACGGGCACCCGGACCACATCCAGGCCCACCGCGTCGCCATGCGCGCGGCCGTGCTCGCGGGGCGGGACGGCTACCGCCCCGACCTCGGTGAACCGTTCGCGATCGGCAAGATCTACTGGAATCGCGTACCGCGCTCGGTCGCCGAAGAGGGGTTCGCCCGGCTGCGCGCGGCCGGAGCCGGCTTCCCCGGTGTCGCGGCGCTCGGCGACGTTCCCGGCGTGGTGGACGACACGGAGATCACCGCGGCGGTCGACGGCACGGCGTACGCGGCCCGCAAAACGGCTGCGATGCGCGCCCACGCCACCCAGATCGCCGTGGACGGACCTTTCTTCGCGCTCTCCAACGACCTCGGGCAGCCGATCTTCGCCACCGAGTACTACCAATTGGCGCACGGTGAGTCGGGCGCGCCCCCCGGCGAACGCGAGAACGACCTCTTCGCCGGAGTGAGCGCGTGAGCGCCCCGCGGCAGGACGCGGGCGGCTGGCTCGCGGACACCCCCAAACCCGTCAGAATCGTCACCTATGTGGGTCTGATCCTGCTCGGGGCGGTGGTGGGCACCGCGGGCGCGCTGGTCCAGGGCGGCCTGTTCCCCGGAGGGTTGCTGCTGGCGCTGTTCGCCACGACCGGGCTCTTCTTCGGCGGGCTGCGGCTCACCGGGACCCAGGTGGGAGTGGGGGCGCCCGCACTCGGCTGGCTGGCGGCTGTCATCCTGCTCAGCATGGGCCGGGCCGAAGGCGACGGTGTCCTCGCGGCGGGAGCGGGCCCGCTCCTGTACCTGTTCGGCGGGACACTGATCGCTGTGATGTGTGCCACCATGTCGCGGTTGCCGCAACCGGACGCGAAGTCCGGGCGGCTCGGCAAGTGACGTGCCCGGCTGCTGCTGAATTGACCATGTCCGTACGGGCGCCCGAGCGAACCCTTCATACGGCCGTCAGGAGTCCGACGGCGCAGGACAGTATGGTGGTGCGCGCTCCGGGCCGTCCCCTCGCCTCCGGCATGAGGGACCTGAACAGTTGAGTACCAGTAAGAACGGGCGGCGGAGCCAACCGGGAGATCCTGCCTTGAGTCGTGAAACCGACAGTTCGTCCTCCGGGCCCCTGGGCCGCGGCGGAGCCGCTTACCCCTCAGGGACACCGCCGTACGGATCACACGAGTATCCGTCGCTGCATCCCCAGCAGGACGCTCCGGAGGAGCCAGAAGCCGTAGCACCACGGGACGAGCCGAGAACCGAGACCACGCTGACCACCCGCATCCGGATCAACATCCCGGGCTCGCGGCCGATCCCGCCCGTCGTGATGCGTACGCCCATGGGCGAGAGCGACCCCATCGACGGCCGGGGAGTCCCGGGCGCCCCGAAGGGCGAGCGTACGGGCGCCACCCCGCGCCCCGAGGCGCCCAGGGAACCGGCCGACGGCCGGGGACCGGGCGCGGCGGACGAGAAGCCGGCCGGGAGCAAGCCGCCCGCCAGCGACTGGTTCGCACCCCGCAAGCCCTCGGGACCGGCCACCGGAGCGGGCGCCGGTATGGGGGCCGGCGCGGCCGCCGTGTCGGGCCCCCCGGCCACGCCGGAACCGCGCCCCGCGGACGACGGACGTCCCGAGACCCCGTACTACGCCGACGCGCCCTTCGGCACCCGTCCCCCGGGAAGCGGCGACGGGCCGAGCGGACCCACGACGGGCCCGGCCCCCGGCAGTTCGCCGCTGGGCAGCCCGTCGGCGGGCGGCTCGTCCCTGGGCGGCGCGCCGACGTCGGCCCTGAGCGCCCTGCACGGGACGGGCCCCGACGCACAGGACCCGAGCGGTCCGGGCCGGAGCGTTCCTGGTCAGAGCGATACCGGCAGGCACGGCATCCCCGGCCAGAGCGGTCCCGGCCAGGACGGTCCGGGCGCCCGGGGCGGGGCCGGTGCGCCGCGGTTGTCCGACGACACCGCCGAACTGACGCCCCAGACACCCGCGCCCGAACCCCCGGGCCATGTCTCCGGCGACACGCTGACCAGCGGCATCCCCGTGGTCCCGCCGGACCACCGCACCCCCTTCCCCGGCCAGGGCACGCCGGGCGGCGGCACACCGGGCGGCAGGCCCGGCACGGGCCCGCAGGGCGGCGGCCCGCGCCCCGACCTCACCTCCCGTCCCTCCCCGCTCGCGCACGGCCAGATCCCCGGTCAGTCCTCCGGGCCGGGCCCGGACTTCTCGTCGCCGGATTTCGCGGGCCTCCCGGGGACCCCGCGCGTCACTCCCTCGGCGGGACCGTCCCCCGTACGCCCCGCGGCTACGGCACCGCCCGCCAAGAAGGGCCGTTCCAAGCGTGTCCTGCTCGCCGCCGCCGTCGTCGTGGTGGCCGGTGGTTTCTACGGCGCGGGCCTGCTCATGAACCACTCCGACGTGCCCAAGGGTTCTACGGTCCTCGGCGTCGACATCGGCGGCGGCACCCGTGATCAGGCCGTCAACAAACTCGACAGCGTGCTCGGCGAGCGGGCCGCCACCCCGCTGAGGCTCAGCATCGGCGGCAAGACGGAGGAACTGGCTCCGGAGAACGCCGGACTCAGCCTGGACAGCCAGGCGACCGTCCGCGACGCGGCGGGCAGCGACTACAACCCCGTCTCGGTGATCGGCTCGCTCTTCGGCCAGGCCCGGATCGTCGACCCGGTGATCCCCGTCGACCAGGAGAAGCTGAGCGTCGCGCTCACCGACCTGGCGGGCGTCTCCGGCTCGGCCAGCGAGGGCACGATCAAGTTCGAGCCCAACAAGGCCGTCGCCGTCCCCGGCAAGGTGGGGAAGGCGCTGGACGTCGGCCAGTCGATGGTCGCGGTGCGTGACGCGTACCGCGCGCAGGTGCAGACGGGCAAGCCGAACACCGTCCAACTGCCCGTCACCACCCGGCAGCCGACCATAAGCCAGGCCGAACTCGACCGGGCGATGAAGGAGTTCGCCGAGCCCGCGATGTCCGGTCTGGTCACCATCAAGGCCGGTGACAAGCAGATCCAGTTCGGGCCCGCCCTCTCCCTGCCGAAGATCCTCTCCATGAAGGCGATCGACGGGAAGCTGGTGGAGGTCTACGACAAGAAGGCCGTCACCGAACTGCTCGACGGCGTCTTCGACGGGATCACCATCACCAAGGGCGACGGCCAGCAGCACCCCGTCTCCACCGACGACGTGACGCAGGCGCTCCAGAAGGCGCTGCTCGGCAAGACCCCCGCGGAGCGCACCCAGGTGATCGCTCTCGACCCCAGCTGAGCAGCCCAGCTGAGCAGCCGCGCACCGGCTCGGCGAAGGCCCCCGCCCGGATCGGCGGACGCTGTTGGCGGATACCGACAGCGTCCCGGTCCACGGGCGGGGGCCTTGCGTGTGTCCGCGGCAGGTCAGTCGGGCATCGCGCGCGACCCTCCGCGCCTCCGCGACAAGTCAGTTGAGCATCGCGCGGGCCGCGCGCGCCTTGCGGCGGATGGCCTCCGCCGTGGACGGCTCGACGGCTTCCACCACACGCGCGTACTCGTCCATCTCCGCCGCCCCCGCCAGGTACTGCCCGCGCCGCACGAGCAACTGGGCCCGGTCGTAACGCAGCCGTGCCGGATGCGTGGGCAGCAGCAGGGAGAGTTCGACCGCCCACAGGGCCACATCGGTGCGCTCCAGGCGCGCCGCCGACCAGGCGCGGATGTTGTTCAGGATCCGCAGGACGATGTCGAGCGGATCGGCCGGGGCGAAGTCCGGGGGAGTGGCCGGCTCGCCCGTCGCGCTCGTGACCAGCAGTTCGGCCTCCGACCCCGTCAGCAGCCTGCCGCCCGCGAACGGATCCGCGAGGATCCGCTGCGCCGGGTCGCCGAAGCCGACCACGAAATGGCCGGGCAGGGCCACGCCGTACACCGGCGCGCCCGCCCGGCGTGCGACCTCGATCCAGATCACGGACAGCAGGATCGGCAGTCCGCGCCTGCGCCGCAGCACCTCGGGCAGCAGCGAGGACTCCAGCCGCTGGTAGTCCGACGCGGTGCCGAGGAATCCGCAGCGCGCGCCCAGCAGTTCGGTGAGCGCGGCGGCCCAGGCGCGCGGCTCGCGGAGCCCGAAGGGCAGCAGCCCGGCCAGCCGGTCCAGCTCGACCTGCGCCTCGTCGAGGCCGGCCTCGCCCAGCGACGGATCCGCCTCCGCGCCGATCAGCAGACAGAGCGCGGCCAGATCCGGCCGCTCGGCACGCGCCTCCCGCGCGAACCGCTGCCGGACCGCTTCGGGCTCAGGCTGCTCCGGTTGCTCGGGTTCTTCCGGTTGCATATGCGACTCGTACCCACTCAGGAGGTTCGGAAGTGGTGGTAGCGGTGGTGGACCGTGAAGCCCAGCGCGTCGTAGAGCGCGCGTGCTCCGTCGTTCTCCGACTCGACCTGGAGCCAGGCCGCCGACGCGCCCTCCTCCAGCGCCCGGCGGGCGAGCGCGGTCATCACGGCGGTCGCCAGGCCCTCGCGCCGGCGCGCGGGATCTACCTCGACGGCCATGAAGCCCGCCCAGCGGCCGTCGATCACACACCGGCCGATCGCGGCGGGCACGCCGGCTTCCCCGGGCGCGCCGGCCTCCCCGGGTACGGAGGCGAACCACACGGAAGGCCCGCTGCCCAGGACGTGCAGCACATGCGGTCCCGGTACGGAGAAGCGCTGATAGCGCCGGAGCCATGCCTCGTCGCAGTGCCGGTCGAGCCGCACCGCCGAGACGTCGGCGTCACGGTCCCCGAGCGGCGCCAGCGCGGCGATCCGTGTCTCCGCGCTCACCTCGGGCCGCAGGCCGCGCCGTTCCAGCTCGGCGTACAGCAGCTCCTGCGTGCCCTCGGCCCCGGTCGCGGCCTGTACGTAGGCGGGCAGCCCGCGCTCCTCGTACCACCGGCGCACCCGCTCCAGCGCCTCGTCGAGCGGCAGCCCCGGATCGCCGAGCGCCAGCGCGGAGTTGGCGCGCCGGGTGAAGCCCGAGGACGCGCGCAGCGTCCAGCCGCCCAGCGTCTCGCTCTCCACCGGCTGCCAGGCGCGGGCGCCTGCCCGGGCCAGCTCCTCGAACGTCGCGGCCGGACCGCGCCGTCTGGCCGGTGCGGCCGGTACGACCTTGCCCGCGACCAGATCGGCTGCCGGAATGCGGACGCTCCGGCCGTCCCGGCATGTGATGTGCAGCACACCGTCGTCCCAGGATGTGAGAACCCCGATCGTGTCGCTGAACTTCTCCCCGCCGCCCCCAGGTCTGGTCATCTTCCTGACCGACACGCGTTTGCCCACGTCAGCGGCTGTCACACGGACCTCAAGCCGTCCGCCCGCAGTGAATTCCACAGCTCTGCCCGCCCCTCCTGTTCGGATCGTGCCCAGGAACGGAGATACTAGGTGTGGGCATCGACGACGCCGCGCTCCCGCGCGCCTGTGGACGGAGCCGCAGATCGGCCCGCCGCCGCCCTATCGAGGAGGAACGACAGCGTGACCTACGTCATCGCGCAGCCTTGTGTCGACGTCAAGGACAAGGCGTGCATCGAGGAGTGCCCGGTCGATTGCATCTACGAGGGCTCCCGGTCCTTGTACATCCACCCGGACGAATGCGTCGACTGTGGTGCATGTGAGCCGGTCTGCCCGGTCGAGGCGATCTTCTACGAGGACGACACCCCGGAGGAGTGGAAGGACTACTACAAGGCGAACGTCGAGTTCTTCGACGAGCTCGGTTCGCCGGGCGGTGCTTCCAAGCTCGGCCTGATCGAGCGCGACCATTCCTTCATCGCCGCACTGCCGCCGCAGAACGGCTGACAGCGCCGCACACCCCGGCCCCGTACGGCACCGCCGCCGTACGGGGCCGGGGCGTTTTCCGTTCGTACGCGTTCGTACGAAAGTACGAGAGAGAGTGAGCACCGTGTCCGCAGTCTCTTCGCGCCTTCCCGTCTTCCCCTGGGACAAGCTGGAGTCCTACAAAGCGACGGCGTCGGCGCACCCCGACGGGATCGTGGACCTGTCGATCGGCACGCCCGTCGACCCGGTCCCCGCGTTCATCCAGCAGGCTCTGGTCGAGGCGGCCGACTCGCCCGGCTACCCGACGGTGTGGGGCACGCCGGAGCTGCGCGACGCGCTGACCGGATGGGCGGAGCGCCGGCTCGGCGCGCGCGGGCTGACGCACAGGAACGTGCTGCCGGTGGTCGGCTCCAAGGAACTGGTGGCCTGGCTGCCGACCCAGCTCGGTCTCGGCGCGGGCGACCGCGTGGGTCATCCGCGGCTCGCGTACCCGACGTACGAGGTCGGCGCGCGGCTCAGCGGCGCCGAGCCCGTGCCGTACGAGGACCCCACGCAGCTCGACCCCGCGGGCCTGAAGCTGCTGTGGCTCAACTCGCCGTCGAATCCGACCGGGGCGGTCCTCTCCAAGGAGGAGCTGACCCGGATCGTCGCCTGGGCGCGCGAGCACGGCGTCCTGATCTTCAGTGACGAGTGCTACCTGGAGCTGGGCTGGGAGACCGAGCCGGTCTCGGTGCTGCACCCGGACGTCTGCGGAGGCACGTACGAGGGCATCGTGGCGGTCCACTCGCTCTCCAAGCGCTCCAACCTCGCCGGCTACCGGGCAGCCTTCCTGGCGGGCGACGAGGCCGTCCTGGGGGAGCTGCTCCAGATCCGCAAGCACGGCGGGATGATGACCCCCGCGCCGGTGCAGGCGGCCACGGCCGCGGCGCTCGGCGACCAGGAGCACGTACGGGAGCAGCGCGAGCGGTACGCCGCCCGCCGCACCGCGCTGCGCGCCGCGCTGGAGGGCCACGGCTTCCGGATCGATCACAGCGAGGCCAGCCTCTACCTCTGGTCGACGCGCGACGAGCCGTGCCTGGACACGGTCGCGTATCTCGCGCGGCTCGGCATCCTGGTCGCGCCCGGGGACTTCTACGGGCCCGCGGGCGCGCGCCATGTGCGGGTGGCGCTGACCGCCTCGGACGAGCGCGTCGCGGCGGCGGTCAAGCGCCTGAGCTGAACGGGCCGGGCGCCGGCGGCGGGGCCGGGCGCCCGGGCTGGAGGGGCCGTACGCCGGCCGCGGGTGGGCTGAATGCAGGCCGTCCGGGCGTACGGAAAGGGCCCGGGGAGTTCGTGCTCCCCGGGCCCTTTCCGTCTCTGCAGGGGTTCGCGCGTGCGGGTCAGCCGATCGGCAGGCCCTTGAGCGGCAGCGAGTCGGTGGACAGGCCGCCGAGGGGGCTCGCGGGCGCGGCGCCGGCGGCGCTCGTGGCGGTCTGGCCCAGGACCTCGCCGGCGCTGCCCGCGGTGTCACCGGCCATCTTCTGCGCGGCCGGGGTCACGGTCTTGGCGGTCTGGCCGACGGTCTTGCCCGCCGCCGGGATGGCCGTCCCGACGACCTTGCCGCCGACACCGCCCGCGGCCTTGGTGGCCTGCTGGGCGCCGCTGTCGATGGTGTCGCCGACGTGGGCGCCGTCGAGCGCGGTCAGCGCGCCGAGGTCGGCGGTCTGCGGAAGCGTGGCCGCGCCCGCGGAGCCGGCCGCACCGACCACGGGGGCTGCACCCGCCGCGATGAGCAGCGCGGCACGGGCGATCCGACGGGTCAGGGGGAGGGACATGATGCTCCTTTGACGGGGGAGAAACTGTGCGGTGTCCGTCGATCGGACGCCGTGACAACCCCTCGAAGGGCAGCGGAAGTTGCGGTGCGAGCGGGTAAAGAGTTAGTAATGCGTCGCATTATCGGGTACGGATAAAAACGGTCAAACGGGCCTGTCCCGTACCCCCCTGAAGAACCGTCACTTCGCCCGTGCCTCAAGGCTTTTGACGCACCGGCGCCTCCGGACGGAATCATCGGAAGAGACGCCGTCCGGAGGATGCCGGGACTTACCCGTCCGGGCGACCCGTTGTACTACTGCACGGTCCGGATTCGAACTGCCGTCGTGCTCGCGTCCGCGTCACCGCCGGCGCTCTGCCAGCCCCGGCCGGCCTCCTTCGCCTTCCAGACCCGGCCCGCGTAGCTCACCTCGCCGATGCGCAGCGCCGCGGACTGGGCCACCGCCCAGTGCGCCAGTTCCCAGCCGCGCCGCGCCGGTTTGCCGCCGGCCATCTCGCCGCGCGCGCCGCCGGCCGCGACCGGTACGGAGACCTCCGCCACGCGCGGCGCCCCGGCCTGCCCTGACGTCTCGGCCGCGGGCAGCACCTTGGGGCCGAAGGCCCGTACCAGTTCGGCCCGTACCTTCGCCGGGTCGCCGACGGCGGTCCCGCTGAGCGCGGGGCAGGTCAGCACGGCGGGCGTCCTGCCGGTGAGCGCGGCGGCCAGGAGCGTGGCGTCCGGCTCGTGCTTCGCGTACGCCTGCGGGAAACCGCTGCGCTGGACGCGCTGCGCGGCCTCCGTCAGCGGGAGCCGCGAGTATCCGGGAACTGTGGCCAGGTGGTCGTAGAACTCGCCCGCCGAGTAGACCGGGTCGAGGATCTGCTCCTCGGTGCCCCAGCCCTTCGACGGGCGCTGCTGGAAGAGTCCGAGCGAATCGCGGTCACCGTGCTCCAGATTACGCAGCGCGGACTCCTGGAGTGCCGTCGCCAGCGCGATCGTCACGGCGCGCTCCGGCAGGCCGCGCGTGGTACCGACCGCGGAGATCGTGGCCGCGTTCGCGGCCTGCTCCGGGCTCATCTCGTACGTCGATCCGGCGCCGTCACCGGACTCGGTCGCACGCACGACACAGCGCGGCGGACCCGCCCCGCCTGTCATGTACTGGACGACTACATACCCGGCCAGAGCCAGCAGCACAACAAGGGCGGCCGCGATACGCAGGAGGCGGCCGTGACGGATGGGGGAGGCGGTCTCGGACACGGCACCACGTTACTAGGGCCGGGGAGCAGCGCCGTCCGCCCGGAGGGCGGGGCTTGGCGTCCGGTGCGTGCCCTCGCAAGGAGGAGGATCAGCGTCGTCGATGGCCCGGACGCACGTGGATGACTCCGACAACGCCGCGCGTGCGCGTGCCGGGCGTCGCGAGCCGGGTGGGACTTTCACAACACGCCCCAGGGCCAGGGAGCGGCGCCGTCCGCCCGCAGGCCGCTCCCTGGCGGGCGGACCTCCCCGGCCGGACGGAACGGCTAGGGTCAAAACCATGTCTGAGACCGTTCTTGACCTCACCCTCGACGGCCCGGCCCTCACCGCGAGCCTGGTCGACTTCCCCTCGGTCAGCGGCGAGGAGAAGTCCCTCGCCGACGCGATCGAGCAGGCACTGCGGGGGCTGCCGCACCTGACCGTCGACCGGCACGGCAACAACGTCGTGGCGCGCACCACTCTGGGACGGGGCGAACGGATCGTCCTGGCCGGGCACATCGACACCGTGCCCATCGCGGACAACCTGCCCTCCCGGCTGGACGAGAACGGCGTCCTGTGGGGCTGCGGCACCAGCGACATGAAGGCGGGCGTGGCCGTACAGCTGCGGATCGCGGCGACGGTCCCCGAGCCCAACCGCGACCTCACCTTCATCTTCTACGACAACGAAGAGGTCGCCGCCGACCTCAACGGTCTCGGGCACGTGGCCGACGCCCACCCGGAGTGGCTGGAGGGCGACTTCGCCGTACTCCTCGAACCGTCCGACGGCGAGGTCGAGGGCGGCTGCCAGGGCACGTTGCGGGTCTACCTCCGTACGACGGGCGAGCGGGCGCACTCCGCGCGCAGCTGGATGGGGTCCAACGCCATTCACGCCGCGACCCCGATCCTCCAGCGCCTCGCCGCGTACGAGCCCCGGCGGCCGGTGATCGACGGGCTGGAGTACCGCGAGGGGCTGAACGCCGTACGGATCGAGGGAGGCGTCGCCGACAACGTCATCCCCGACGCCTGCACGGTCGTCGTCAACTACCGCTACGCGCCCGACCGCAGCGCGGAAGAGGCGCTGGCCCACGTCCACGAGGTCTTCGCGGACTGCGGAGTCGCGGAGTTCACCGTGGACGACCACTCGGGAGCGGCCCTGCCCGGCCTCTCGCACCCGGCGGCAGCCGCCTTCATGGCCGCTGTCGGCGGTACGGCGCGGCCCAAGTTCGGCTGGACGGACGTCTCACGGTTCGGCGGCCTCGGTGTGCCCGCGGTCAACTACGGGCCCGGCGACCCGCTGTTCGCGCACAAGCGGGACGAGCATGTCGTGACCGAACGGATCACCCACTGCGAGAAGAAGCTCCGGGACTGGCTGACCGCCTGACCCGCAGCACGGCCGACTGCCGCGATTTCGCCGCTTGTGTCACGTCCTGGGACCTACTCTGGCCGAGAACGTGACACAAGCGGAGGGAGCAGGTCATGGGCATGCCTGAGGAAGCGCCTAAGCCGGAGGAACAGCGGCTCGGACCGGTGATCCGCCGTCGGGAACAGGTACAGGCCGGCACCACCGACCAGCGGCTG
Source organism: Streptomyces sp. NPDC088725 (assembly GCF_044751305.1). NCBI lineage: Bacteria > Bacillati > Actinomycetota > Actinomycetes > Kitasatosporales > Streptomycetaceae > Streptomyces > Streptomyces sp. NPDC088725. Next base: position 37,214 of record NZ_JBIVLO010000003.1, on the reverse strand, counting down.
CTGGACACCGAGGGTGATTCCGAGTGGGTGCACACCGATCCCTGGCGGGTGATGCGCATCCAGTCGGAGTTCGTGGAGGGCTTCGGCGCCCTCGCCGAACTGCCCAGCGCCATCAGCGTCTTCGGCTCCGCACGCACCCCGGTCGGCTCTCCGGAGTACGAGGCGGGGACCCGTATCGGCAAGGCGCTGGTCGAGGCAGGATTCGCGGTGATCACCGGCGGCGGTCCCGGCGCGATGGAGGCCGCGAACAAGGGCGCGCGGGAAGCGGACGGCGTGTCCGTCGGCCTCGGGATCGAGCTGCCCTTCGAGCAGGGCCTCAACCCGCACGTCGACATCGGCGTCAACTTCCGCTACTTCTTTGTCAGAAAGACAATGTTTGTCAAGTATGCGCAAGGATTCGTCGTGCTCCCGGGTGGCCTCGGCACCCTGGACGAACTGTTCGAGGCACTGACCCTGGTGCAGACGCGCAAGGTCACCCGCTTCCCGATCGTCCTCTTCGGCACGGAGTACTGGGGCGGCCTCGTCGACTGGCTGCGCGGCACGGTCGTCGCGCAGGGCAAGGCCTCCGAGAAGGACCTGATGCTCTTCCACGTCACGGACGACGTGGCCGAGGCGGTTGCCCTGGTGACCAAGGAGACCGGCAAGTAACCCGCGTCAGGCCAGCCCCCGGCGGGCGACCGCCGGGGGCCTGTGCCCCGCGAGGGACGCCACCATGTCCAGCACCTGCTTCGTCTCCGCCACCTCGTGAACGCGGTAGATCCGGGCGCCGAGCCACGCCGACACCGCGGTCGTCGCGAGCGTGCCGAGCAGCCGCTCCTTGACCGGCTTGTCGAGCGTCTCGCCGACGAAGTCCTTGTTGGACAGCGAGACGAGCACCGGCCAGCCGGTCTCCGCCATCTCCCCGAGCCTGCGGGTCGCCTCCAGCGAGTGCCGGGTGTTCTTGCCGAAGTCGTGCCCCGGATCGATCATGATCGCGTCCCGGCGCACCCCCAGCGCGAGCGCGCGCTCCGCGAGGCCCACCGTCACGCGCAGGATGTCCTCCATCACGTCGTCGTACGCGATCCGGTGCGGCCGGGTACGCGGCAGCGCACCGCCCGCGTGCGTACAGACCAGCCCCACGCCGTGCCGCGCCGCGACCTCGGCGAGCTTCGGATCCACCCCGCCCCAGGCGTCGTTGAGCACATCCGCGCCTGCCTCGCACACCGCGTCCGCCACGTCGTGACGCCAGGTGTCGACGCTGATCACCACGTCGGGGAACCGCCGGCGCACCTCGGCGACGAAACCGACCGTACGGCGCGCCTCCTCCTCGGCGGTGACCTCGTCACCGGGCCCCGCCTTCACCCCGCCGATGTCGATGATGGCCGCGCCCTCGGACACCGCCTGCTCCACGCGGCCGAGCGCGGGCTCGTCGCGGAAGGTCGCGCCCTGGTCGTAGAAGGAGTCCGGGGTCCGGTTCACGATCGCCATGATCACCGGCTCGCGCGCGTCGAATTCCCGGCGTCCCAGCCGCAGAGTCCCGCCCATTCGCTGTTCCTCCTAGAGTCACGTCGTCTGAGACCCTAACCGTCCGCATGACACGATCTGTGTGAACGGTTTCCTGCCCGGGGAGAAGCACGTGTTGTTCTTGTTCTTGCTCATCGCGATGGTCGTGGTGGTCGCCGCGGTCACGCTCGCGGTGGTCGGCGGCGGCGACCGCGCGGTCCTGCCGGAGACCGCGCCGGAACAGCTGGTGGACCCCCTGCCCGCGACACGCCCGGTCGGCCGCGCGGACATCGATTCCCTGCGCCTGCCGGTCGCGGCGCGCGGCTACCGGATGGCCGACGTGGACGACGTGCTCAGCAGGCTCGGCGCGGAACTGGCCGAGCGCGACGCCCGGATCGCCGAGCTGGAATCGGCGCTCGCGGGCGCGCAGGCGACGGCGGTCTCCCCGCCGGGCCTCCTGCGGGAGCCGGGAGAGGACACCGACCGGTGACATCCGACGACCTGGTGCCGGGCCCCGACGGCCGGCCGCGCTGCCCGTGGGGCCTGTCCACCGAGGACTACGTCGCGTACCACGACACCGAGTGGGGCCGCCAGGTACACGGCGACGACGCGCTGTTCGAACGGCTCTGCCTGGAGGCCTTCCAGTCCGGCCTGTCCTGGCTCACGATCCTGCGCCGCCGCGAGGGTTTCCGCAGCGCGTTCGCCTCGTTCCACATCGCCTCGGTGGCGACGTTCACGGACACCGACCGCGAACGCCTCCTCGCCGACCCGGGCATCATCCGCAACCGCGCCAAGATCGACGCGACACTGGCGAACGCGGCTGTCCTGGCGGACTGGGCACCGGGCGAACTGGACGCCCTGATCTGGTCCCACGCCCCCGACCCGAAGACGCGCCCGGCCCCGCGCAAGGCGGCGGACATCCCGGCGGTGACGGACGAGTCGGCGGCGCTGGCGAAGGCACTCAAGAAGCGCGGCATCCGCTTCGTGGGCCCGACGACGGCGTACGCGCTGATGCAGGCGTGCGGCCTGGTGAACGACCACCTGAAGGGGTGCGTGGCGCGCTGACGTGAGGTCTTCCGGCGCGGGCCCCGGGTTGTTGTGCGTTGCGGGTCGCGTCGGGTTCCGCGCCGCCGTCGTGGGCTGGGGTGTTCTGTGCTGGGGTCGGTGCCGGGTTCCGTGGAGCAGCCATGTCCGCCACTGCATTATTTACGGCGCGTGGACGCGTAGTGGACACCGGGCCGGTGGTGTCCGCGCCGCAAAGTAACGCTTTACGTTCTGGACATGGCCCCTCCACGGCCCCCTTCCACCTGCGAGTCTCACCGGGTTCGCCCTGCCGCTTGCCACCCCGCACGGCCCGTTTCACCGTGCGGGCGGTCCGCGTCACCGCCCTACATACCGCGGCTTCGTCTTGGTCAGGAACGCGTCCACCGCGATGCCGTGGTCCTCCGACGCGCCCGCCCGGGTCTGGAGTTCGTTCTCCTTCTCCAGGGTCTCCGGGAGCGAGTGCCCCGCGCCGTACGCCAGGGACGCCTTCAGGGCCGCGTACGCCACCGTCGGGCCCTGCGCCAGGGTCCTGGCGACCGTGGTGGCCACCGTCGTGAGGTCCGTGGCGGGGACGAGTTTGTTCACGAGGCCCAGTTCGTACGCCGCCTCCGCGCGGACCGTCCGGGGAAACATCAGCAGGTCCGTCGCGCGGCTCGTCCCGATCAGCCGGGGCAGCGTCCAGGAGACGCCCGAGTCGGCGGTCAGCGCGACACCCGCGAAGGCCGTGTTGAACGCCGCCGTGTCCGCGACGACCCGGTAGTCCGCGGCCAGGGCGAAGCCGAGACCGGCTCCCGCCGCGACCCCGTTCACACCTGCGACCACCGGCTTCGGCATCTCGGTGATGGCCCGGACGATCGGGTTGTAGTGCTCGCGCACCGTGGTCATCGTGAGATCCGTACCGTCGGCGCGGTCCGCCGCGAGCAGCGTCGTGTGCTCCTTGAGGTCCTGCCCGACACAGAACGCCCGGTTGCCGGCCGCCGTCAGCAGCACTCCACGTACGGCGGAGTCGGCCGCGGCCGACTCCAGCGCGTCCCGGAGAGCCACTTTGGCGGCGATATTCAGCGCATTCATGGCTTCGGGCCGATTGATCGTGATCGTTGCGAGTCCGTCACTTACCTCGTACAGCACGGTGTCGGCCATGATCGGTTCCCTTCGCGGCTGGGGCAGTCCTGTCGGGCCCCAGCATGGCGGAGATCTTTCGGCCGGCGCCTTGTGCGCGACGGAGAAGTCTCGCCGAGGCGCGGCGAAGTATCGCAGGCGGAGAGCCGAATTGAGGGGCTTTGAGAGAGCGCGTTGCGCAAGCGATGCCGTCCGATGTTGGTCATCGGGTCCAGCCATGCGGGATAATGGCCAGGAAGCAATGTGTTCGATGCCGGTGACACAGCGCCTGTCATGGGGCCGCCGGCTGCGATGAGCTGGTTTCAGGAAGGGGAACGAGCATGGCGGCCATGAAGCCGCGGACGGGCGACGGCCCGCTCGAGGTGACCAAGGAGGGGCGGGGCATCGTCATGCGCGTTCCGCTCGAAGGCGGCGGTCGGCTTGTCGTCGAGCTGACTCCGGACGAGGCTGATGCGCTCGGTGATGCGCTGAAGAAGGTCGTCGGCTGAGCGGGACGCTCACAGTCTTCGGGGTCGTGGGTCACCCCCGGATTGACTCCGTCGCTGCCCCGTCGCGGATAAGACTCCGCGGCGGGGCAGCGTTCTGTCCGCGGACAGGGACAGGGACACGGTCACGCACGCGTACACGACCCCGGCCTCAGCCGCGCCGCACCGCGCAGAGCAGCCCGTCGCCCACCGGCAGCAGCGCGGGAAGCAGCTCCTCGCTCTCCCGGACCGTCCGCAGCAGCTCCCGTACGCGTACGACCTCCGCCGGCTGGGCGGAGGAGTCGACGGTACGGCCGTGCGCGAACATGCCTTCGAAGCAGACCAGTCCGCCGGGTCTCAGCAGACGCAACGATTCGGCGAGGTATTCCAGGCTCTCCAGCCGGTCACCGTCGCAGAAGACCAGGTCGTAGCCGCCGTCCGCGAGGCGCGGGAGTACGTCGAGGGCGCGGCCGGGGATGAAGCGCGCGCGGTTTCCGGTGAAGCCGGCGGCGCGGAAGGCCTGCCGGGCGAACTGCTGGCAGTCCGGTTCCGTGTCGACCGTGGTCAGCACGCCGTCGGTGCGCATGCCCTGGAGCAGGTAGCTCCCGGAGACGCCGGTGCCCGTGCCGATCTCCGCGACCGCTTTGGCGTCCAGGGTGGCAGCGAGCAGCCGCAGCGTGGCGCCGGTGGCCGGTGACACGGAGCGAAGGCCCGTCTCCCGGGCCCGGTCACGGGCCCAGTCGAGTGCTTCGTCCTCGCCGACAAAGGCGTCGGCGAACGCCAAGCTCGTCTGCCGGTTGGCGGTAATGACCCTCTCCTGTCCCCGTAGCGGCGCAACCGTGACTGTATCCGCTGCGCTCGGGAACCCGCAGATGGGACCGGGCGTTGTCCAGAGGCGGGGAACACATGGATCGAGACCTGCGAACGGGTCTAAATTCACCTAAAGATTCTTATCCGGAGCTAACGGGCGAGGTGGCTATGGTAGGGGCTCCGCTGGACACCACCAGAGCCGATAGGGGAGGTGCGGCTACGGCTGCGGATCGCAGGGGAGTGCTGACGCGCTTCCTCAGGTCGGCAGGTGAGCCGAAATCCGTGACCAACACCGCTGACCGTTCTCGCTCCACCGACTCCGCAGTTACGGCGACCTTCGCATCGGATGCGGAATCGCAGGCGTGGACGCCTCCCACCTGGGAGGAGATCGTCAGCACGCACAGCGGACGTGTCTACCGCCTCGCCTACCGCCTGACGGGCAACCAGCACGACGCGGAGGATCTGACCCAGGAAGTCTTCGTCCGGGTCTTCCGTTCCCTGTCGACGTACACCCCCGGCACGTTCGAGGGCTGGCTGCACCGCATCACGACGAACCTGTTCCTCGACATGGTCCGCCGCAAGCAGCGCATCCGGTTCGACGCGCTCGGTGACGACGCGGCGGAGCGGCTGCCCAGCCGTGAGCCGTCCCCTCAGCAGGTCTTCCACGACACGCACTTCGACGCGGACGTCCAGCAGGCGCTCGACACGCTCGCGCCCGAGTTCCGCGCCGCGGTGGTGCTCTGTGACATCGAGGGCCTGTCGTACGAGGAGATCGCGGCGACGCTCGGCGTCAAGCTCGGCACGGTACGCAGCAGGATCCACCGCGGGCGCTCCCACCTGCGCAAGGCCCTGCAGCACCGTTCGCCGGAGGCCCGCGCGGAGCAGCGCGCCTTCGTGAGCGTGGCAGGGGAGGGTGGAACGGCGTGAGCGGTACCAGCCCGACCCCGGCCGAACAGCACCTGGGGGACCGACTCGCCGCCCTCGTGGACGGGGAGCTGGACCACGACGCCCGGGAGCGCGTGCAGGCGCATCTGGCGACCTGCTGCAAATGCAAGGCCGAGGCCGATTCCCAGCGCAGGCTCAAGAGCTTCTTCGCGCAGGCCGCTCCGCCGCCCCCGTCGGCGGGCTTCCTCGCGAAGCTCCAGGGACTGCCGGAGAGACCACCGGGCTCGCCGGACGGAGACGACGACGGCGACAGCGGTCGCGGGTTCCCCGACGCGGGCCGGTTCGGCAGCGGTGTCTTCGGGGTCCGCACGGACGGCTTCGGCTATGTGCCGGCCCCCTCGCACTCCACGAGCCTTCCCGGTTCCGGCTCCGGCTTCCGTATCCATGAGGTGGGCCGCCAGGAGGCGGAGCGCTCCCCCTGGCGCGGAAAGCGGTTCGCCTTCGCGGCCGCGAGCGCCGTGTCGTTCGCGGCGATGGCGCTGGGCGGCACGATGCCGCTCGGTACGGGCGCAGACGTGATGCCGCAGGGTGCGGGCAACAGCGTCACTCCGGTCCGGGCGCCCGGCGTCCCGGCCGCCGCGTCCGTGTCGACCGAGACCGGCCGGCGTCAGAGCGGTCGTGGCGGGGCTCCGCGGGAGTCCGCCGACCGCGCCACCGACGGCCCGCCTCCGGGCATGCTCCAGGAGCGGACGGCGTCCGCTCCGCTGTTCTCGACAGTCTCCCTGAGGTCGCCGTCACCGCTGGTCGTGCCTCCGGGAGCGGCGCTCAGGGCGGACGCGGTCTCCGCCGTCGGTCCGTCGGTCACGCCGAGCCCCACGGCGCTCGCGGCCCCGACGCTGCCCGCCGCTCCGCGTTCGCTCCGGCACTGACCGGGTCTTTGACCGGGCCGCTGCGCGGAGATTCGTAAACCTGGTTGAATCCCTGCACAGGCGCCCCCGCCGGGGCGCTGAGCGGCAGTGGCGGGGAGAGCATGGACGACGGGAAGCCCACCGGATCCAAGGCGCCGTGGTGGAGCCGTCCCCCGGCGGGGCGTGCGACACCTCCGGAGTCCGCGGCGCCCGGGTCCGGGGTACCGGAGCCCGGGGCATCGGAGTCCGGCAGCGGCGCGGTCGCGGAGCCGGAACCGGCCGCGGAGCCCGCTCCCGTACCGCCTCAGAACCGCCGTCGGCCGCTGCACGAGCCGGACGAGTACGGCACACCGCCCCACGGCGGTCCCGGCCCCCTGACTCCCGCACCGCCCGTGCAGCGGCCCCGCCCGACCCCCGCGTACGGGGTGCAGCCTCCGGCGCAGACCCCCGCGCACGGCGTGACGGCGGCGCAGGCGGCCTTCCCGCCCCCGCCGCCGGTCCAGCCACCGCATGGCCGGCCGGTGCCCGCCAGGCCCGAGTCCCCGTACGACCCCGAGCCGTCCCAGTCCGAGTCGTCCCAACCGGAACCGTCCCAGCCCGGCACCTCGCAGTGGCCGGTGTACGACCCCTGGGCGGCCCCGGACCGGCAGCAGCCCCTCACGTATGCGGGCGAGCCGCTGAAGCGGCGCCGCAGGACGGGCGTCGCGGCCACCGTGGCGCTGGCCCTGGTCACCGGCGTCATCGGGGGCGCGGTCGGCGCGTACGTCGAACGCAACGACGGTTTCGGCAGCGTCTCGCTCCCGCAGTCCGATCCGGACAACGGCGGCCGGGCGCCCGACAGCGTCGCCGGGATCGCCGCCAGCGCGCTGCCCAGCGTCGTCACCCTGCACGTCAGCGGCGACAGCGAGCAGGGCACGGGTACCGGGTTCGTCCTCGACCGCGCCGGCCACATCCTGACGAACAATCATGTCGTCGAGCCGGCCGGGTCCGGCGGCGAGATATCCGTCACGTTCAGCGGCGGTGAGACCGCCAGGGCCACGCTCGTCGGCAAGGACAGCGGCTACGACCTCGCCGTCGTCAAGGTCACCGGCGTCTCCGGGCTCAAGCCGCTCCCGCTGGGCAACTCCGACAGCGTCCGGGTCGGTGACCCCGTCGTGGCCATCGGCGCCCCCTTCGACCTGTCCAACACGGTCACGTCCGGAATCATCAGCGCCAAGGACCGTCCCATCACCGCGGGCGGCGAGGAGGGCGACGGCAGCGACGTCAGCTATGTGGACGCGCTCCAGACCGACGCGCCGATCAACCCCGGCAATTCCGGCGGTCCGCTGGTGGACACCCGCGCCCGCGTCATCGGCATCAACAGCGCGATCCGCGCGGCGGACAACGGCTCCGGTCTCGCCGGCGGCCAGGCCGGATCCATCGGTCTCGGCTTCGCGATACCGATCAACCAGGGCAAGCGCGTCGCCGAAGAACTCATCAACACGGGCAAGGCCACGCACCCTGTGATCGGTGTCACGCTCGACATGGAGTTCACGGGCGACGGCGCCCGGGTCGGCACGAAGGCCGCCGACGGCCCCGCGGTGGTCCCGGACGGTCCCGGCGCCAAGGCCGGCATCAGGCCGGGGGACGTGATCACCGAGGTGAACGGGGACCGGGTGCACAGCGGAGAGGAGCTGATCATCAAGATCCGCGCCCACCGCCCCGGCGACAGCATGGAGCTGACGCTGCGCCGCGGAAGCCGGGAGCACACCCTGACGCTGTCCCTGGGTTCCTCGGACGCCATCTGACGCTCACCGGGAGGTACCGCGGGGACACTTCGGGCAGGTACGGTGGAACGGCCCGGATCCTGACACACCTCGGACCAGGGCGAACACGTCCGGTCCACGGGCACGGAGACTCCGAGGAGCAGCAAGGTGTTCAATGACATCGGCGTACTCGAGATAGTGACGCTCGTGGTTCTCGCTGTGATCATTTTCGGTCCCGAGAAGCTGCCCAAGGTCATCCAGGACACCGCGGGCTTCATCCGCAAGATCCGGGAGTTCTCCGAGAGCGCCAAGCAGGACATCCGTACGGAGCTGGGCCCGGAGTTCAAGGACTTCGAGTTCGAGGACCTCAACCCCAAGACGTTCGTCCGCAAGCAGTTGATGGACAACGACGACCTGGGGCTGAAGGAGATCCGCAGCAGCTTCGACCTCAGGAAAGAGATGTCCGAGGTCGCCGACGCGGTGAAGGGCCACAGCGCCGAGTCCGAGTCCTCGGACACACCCGTGGCGCAGGTCACTTCGGGCGCCGGGACAGCCGCCGCCTCCGCCGGTCCCGACCTGCTCAAGAAGCACGAAAAGCCCGATACGGTCGTGCACCCGCCCTTCGACGCAGACGCCACCTGAGCACGAGCAATCCCTACGAGTCGGTAGCGGGTGGCTATCCTCCATCTGTTCGGCAGTGAGCTGCCCGTGGGGCGCGGGCCGCTGCGAACGACAGAGATCGAGGAGGCGGCCGAGTAGATGGAGACCACGAGTCGGGTCGGCGCACATGGTGTGTCCAGCTCATCCACTGCCGAGGGGGTGTCAGCAGCCCGGCGTACGGTCGACGGCTATCTGCGCGCGCCGTTCCCCTGGTACGGCCTTGACGAGGCGTTCACCGGGCCGCGCCGGCTGATGCAGGTGGGTGTCGCCGCCGACGGCGCCGTACAGCACGGCTCCATCGGTCACGGTGAAGAGCCGTCGATAAGACCGGACGCGTCGGGCGCGGAGAAGGAGCGGTTCGCGGTGGTCGTCACGGTGGCCACCAGCCCCGTACGCCTGACCGGCGACGGCACGGGCCACCTGGACGCCACGACGGCCTCCTCCGCGGCCTGGCTCGCGGGTTCCGGGCTGCTGGCCTCCACCTGGCCCGCGCAGCTCGACCACACGCTGCGGGACGACTGGCTGACGCAGCAGACCGAGGCGGCGTTCGAGATCGCCGACGATCTGGGCGGTCCCGAGTGGTCGGAGCTGTCGCTGCCGGTGGACGGGGTCCCGACGACCTTCCACTACCGCGAGTCCGAGTATGGCTGGGTACTGGCCGGTTCGCCGGAGGGCGATGTGCACCTCGGTGCCTACGGGCGCGGGATGAGCGCGTACGGTCTCGGCTTCTCGGTGATCGGCGACATCGCGTCGTACGCGTCGTAGGCCCTGACCAAGGCGCGAGAGCAGAGCTTGCGCGTACAGGTAGGGGGCGGCCGCCACAGCGGCCGCCCCTTACTTCTTCTGTCTTCAGAACTTGTTGCGCGGGGTGATCCCCAGCGACATGCCCGACAGGCCGCGCTGCCGCCCGCCCAGCTTGCCCGCGATCGAGCGCAGCGCCGCGCCGGCCGGCGCGTCCGGGTCGCTCAGCACGATCGGCTTGCCCGCGTCGCCGCCCTCACGCAGCCGTACGTCGATCGGGATCGCGCCCAGCACGGGCACCGTCGCGCCGGTCGTCTTCGTCAGCCCGTCCGCGACCAGCTGTCCGCCGCCGGTGCCGAAGACGTCGATCACCTCGTCGCAGTGCGGGCACGGGAACCCGGACATGTTCTCCACGACGCCGACGATCTTCTGATGGGTCTGCACGGCGATGGAACCCGCACGCTCGGCGACCTCGGCGGCGGCCTGCTGCGGGGTGGTGACGACCAGGATCTCGGCGTTCGGCACGAGCTGTGCGACGGAGATCGCGATGTCACCGGTGCCCGGCGGCAGGTCGAGCAGCAGCACGTCCAGGTCGCCCCAGTAGACGTCGGCGAGGAACTGCTGGAGCGCGCGGTGCAGCATCGGCCCGCGCCATACGACCGGTGCGTTGCCCGGCGTGAACATGCCGATGGAGATGACCTTCACACCGTTCGCGGCCGGCGGCATGATCATGTTCTCGACCTGGGTCGGCTTGCCGTCCACGCCGAGCATGCGCGGCACGCTGTGCCCGTAGATGTCGGCGTCGACCACACCGACCTTGAGCCCGTCGGCCGCCATCGCCGCGGCCAGATTGACCGTCACGGACGACTTGCCGACACCGCCCTTGCCCGACGCGACCGCGTACACCCGGGTGAGTGAGCCGGGCTGGGCGAACGGGACTTCGCGCTCGGCGGTGCCGCCGCGCAGCGAGGCGGCGAGTTCGCGGCGCTGTTCGTCGCCCATCACGTCCAGCGTCACGTCGACGCGCGTGACCCCGGCGACCCCGGCGACCGCGTCCGTCACATTGCTGGTGATGGTGTCGCGCATCGGGCAGCCGGAGACCGTCAGGTAGACCGTGACGGCCACCACGCCGTCCGCGCCGATGTCCACCGATTTGACCATCCCCAGGTCGGTGATCGGCCGGTGGATCTCGGGGTCGTTCACCGTCGCCAGCGCGGCGCGCACCGCGTCTTCCGCGGGGGCGGCGGTTCCGTACGTGTCGGTAGCCATACGGAGATGGTACGGCGCGCCCGGCCGCCCGCGGAAAGCCGACCGGCGGTCGGATTCCTCACGTTCGCGGACCGCCGCGCGGCCGCCGAGGGCGGACTTCCGCAGGGCTTCCTCAGGACGTGCTCAGGACCCTGCTCAGGTACGCCGGTCGGAATCCTCCGGACCCTGCCGGTTCTCCGCGGGGAGGAGCAGGTGCTGCTCCTCCATGTCCCGCACGAGGTCCTGGAGCTCGGAGCGGATCCAGTCGCGGGTGGCGACCTCGCCGAGCCCGATCCGCAGCGCCGCGATCTCCCGCGTCAGGTACTCGGTGTCCGCGATCGCCCGCTCGTTCTGCTTGCGCTCCTGCTCCTGCGTGACCCGGTCCCGGTCGTCCTGCCTGTTCTGCGCCAGCAGGATCAGCGGCGCCGCGTACGAGGCCTGGAGGGACAGCGCCAGCGTCAGGAAGATGAAGGGGTACTCGTCGAAGCGCACCTCGACGGGCGCCACGATGTTCCAGAGCACCCAGACGATGATGGTCACCGTCATCCAGACGATGAAGCGGCCCGTCCCGAGATAACGGGCGACCCGCTCCGAGAGCCGCCCGAACGCCTCGGGGTCCCACTCCGGCAGTACCCTGCGCCGCTGCGGTCGCGGCTGGTCGAGCCTGACCCGGGGACTGCGTACGATCGCGGTCGCGCCGATCCCCGACCCCGTTCTCGTACGCTCCTTGGCCGCCTCGTTCTCCGGGCGTTCCGGACGGTTTCCGCGTTCAGCCGCCATGGCTCACCTCGCCCGGGCCCCGGAATCCGGTCTCCCGCCAGTCGTCGGGCAGCAGGTGGTCCAGTACGTCGTCCACGGTCACCGCGCCGAGCAGCGACCCGCTCGCGTCCACCACGGGCACGGAGACCATGTTGTACGCGGCGAGATGGCTGGTGATCTCGGGCAGCGGGGTGTCGGGGGCCAGCGGCGGCAGGTCGCTGTCCACGAGCGAGCTGATCAGGGTGAACGGCGGGTCCCGCAGCAGCCGCTGGAAGTGCACCGTGCCCAGGTACTTGCCGGTCGGCGTGTCGTCCGGTGGCCGGCACACGTAGACCTGCGCGGCGAGGGCGGGGGAGAGGTCCTGCTGGCGTACCCGCGCCAGCGCGTCCGCGACCGTCGCGTCGGGGCGCAGCACGATCGGATCCGTCGTCATCAGACCGCCGGCCGTGCGCTCCTCGTACGACATCAGACGCCGTACGTCCGCCGCGTCATGCGGCCGCATCAGCGTCAGCAGCCGCTCCTTCTCCTCCTCGGGCAGCTCGGAGAGCAGGTCGGCCGCGTCGTCCGGGTCCATCGCCTCCAGGACGTCCGCGGCGCGCTCCTCCTTCAGTTTGCCGAGGATCTCCACCTGGTCGTCCTCGGGCAGTTCCTCCAGCACGTCGGCGAGCCGGTCGTCGTCCAGGGCGGCGGCCACCTCGGCCCGGCGCTTGGGCGAAAGGTGGTGCAGCACGTTGGCGAGTTCGACGGGGCGCAGCCGCTCGAAGGTGGCCACCAGGTTCTCTGCGCCCTGTCCTTCCTCCTCCAGCGAGAAACCGGAGACCGCCGACCACTCGACGGTCAGCGCCTCCCCGCGCCGCCGCAGCGCGCCGCCCTTCCTGCCGAGCCGGACGAACACCTTGTCGATCTCCCAGTCGCGGCGGGCCGGCAACTGCTGGATCGCGACATCGAGGACGGTCACCTCCTCGCCGCTCTCCACGAGCCGTACGCGGCGGTCGAGGAGTTCACCGAGGACGAGCCGTTCGGTGGGGCGCTGCTCGAAGCGGCGCACATTGATGACACCCGTGATGATGACCTGGCCGGACTCGATGCCGGTGACGCGGGTCATGGGCAGGAAGATCTGGTGCCTGCTCAGCATCTCGACCACCATGCCGAGCAGCCGGGGCGGCCGGTTGCCGACCCGCAGCATGGCCACCAGATCGCGGACCCGTCCCACCTGGTCGCCGCTGGGGTCGAAGGCCGGCACACCGGCCAGATGGGAGACGAAGACCCGCGGGGCGCCTGCCGCCATACCGTGCGCCTCCTTCGCCTCAAAGTCGTTGATTGTCGCTTTATCCGGTGGGATTACGGGTTCAGGCTAGCCCGTACCGCTCCGCGCCGCCCTGGCGGATCCCTCCGTCCGGCTCTCTGTCGAACCGTTCGTTCGGCCCGGGTACGCTGCGGTCTGCCACCCCCCATTCACGTATGAGAGGCAGCGTCCGTGACCGCTCTCCGGCCGTCCGACCGTGCCCGCAGGGCCGCTCTCCCCGTCGCCCTGTGCGCCGGTCTTGCCACGGTACTGACGGCGTGCGGCGAGGACCCCGACGCCGGAACGAACGGCGTCGGCAAGCTCTCCGCCACCCAGATCGAGCACCGGGCACAGACGGCCGCGGGCAGCGCGGCGGCGGTCCGCCTGTCCGGCGCGCTGGTCACCGAGGGACAGACGTACAAGCTCAACATGCGGCTCAAGAAGACCGGCGGAACGGGCTCCGTCACACTGAAGAACGACACCTTCGAGCTGCTGCGCGTCGAGGACGAACTCTTCCTCAAGGCCGACGCCGGTTTCTGGAGCCACGGAAGCGGTGACGGCGACTCGAAGTCCGGAAACGCGGACTCCCAGGCCGCCGACAAACTGAACGACAAATACGTGAAGGTCCCGCAGGACGACCCCTCGTACAAGCAGCTGCGCGGTTTCACGGACATGAAGGTGCTGCTCGGCGGCCTGCTGGCGCTGAACGGCGACCTGAACAAGGGCGACCGCGACAAGATCGGCGGCGTACGCACCATCAAGGTCGCCGCGGGCGAGGACGGCGCGGGCGGCACGCTGGACGTCTCCCTCATGGGCACGGCATACCCCCTGCGCCTGGTACGCGCGGGCGGCGCGGGCACGCTGACGCTGTCGGACTGGGGCAAGGACTTCCCGCTGGAAGCCCCGGCCAAGGGCCAGACGGTCGACTACGGCAGCAAGCTCCCGTCGACGAGCGACGAGTAGGCCCTGCCCGGCAGACCCGGCCGGGCGGGTCCTCTCCGGGCCCGCCCGGCCCGGCCATCAGGGGTGGGACCGGCGGCGCCGGCGGACTGCTTCGGCCACTTCCGTGAGCAGGCGTTCTGTTTCTTCCCAGCCGACGCACGCGTCCGTCACGCTCTGGCCGTACGTCAGCGTCGCGAGCGGTCCCGGTTCCTGGCGGCCGGGGACGAGGAAGCTCTCCAGCATCAGCCCGGCGATCCCGCGCTCCCCGGCGGCGACCTGGTCGGCGATCTCCCGGACCACCTCCGCCTGGCGTACGTGGTCCTTGCCGCTGTTGGCGTGGCTGGCGTCGATCACCAGGCGGCCCGGCATACCGGCCTTGTCCAGCAGGGCCAGGGCCTGGTGGATGTCCTGCCGGCCGTAGTTGGGGCCGCCCCGGCCGCCGCGCAGGATGACGTGGCAGTCGGGGTTGCCCGCCGTCGAGACGACCGAGCCGCGGCCCTCCTCGTCGATGCCGAAGAAGACGTGGCTGCCCGCGGCCGTCAGACAGCCGTCGACCGCGGTCTGTACGTCGCCGTCCGTGGCGTTCTTGAAGCCGACCGGCATCGAGAGGCCGGAGGCCAGCTGCCGGTGCACCTGGCTCTCCGGTGTGCGGGCGCCGATCGCGCCCCAGGTCACGGCGTCCGCGATGTACTGCGGGCTGGTCGGCTCAAGGAACTCGCAGCCGACGGGAAGCCCGGTGTCGAGCACGTCGAGCAGTACCTGGCGGGCGATCCGCAGGCCCCGGTGGACGTCGTGGGTGCCGTCCAGGTCCGGATCGTTGATGAGGCCCTTCCAGCCCAGCGTCGTCCGCGGCTTCTCGAAGTACACGCGCATCACGACGCACAGATCCTCGCTCAGCGGTGCCACGGCCGCCGCGAGCCGCCGCGCGTAATCCCGCGCCGCCGCGGGGTCGTGCACCGAACAGGGGCCGACGACCAGCAGCAGCCTGTCGTCCTCCCCGGAGAGCACCCTTCTGACGGCCTGCCGGCTCTCCTGGACGAGCGCCGCGCGTGCCGTGCCCAGCGGGAGGGCGGCGCGCGAGGCGGCGGGCGGTACCAGCGGCTCGAAGCCGGTGACGCGCAGATCGCCGGTCTCCGGCCGGTCCGGGCCCGGGTTCCGGCTCTCGCTGCGGCCGTGGTCCCCGGCTCCGGCGGGTGGTGTGCTCATCGACGTACATCCCCTGACTTGTCCGGCGGGGGCCCGGTCCTGTGATGTCCACACCCGGTGCCGGCCCGCCTCAACGACGAAGGGCAGAGACGGATCGTCTCTGCCCTGCTGGCTCCGGGTGGTGGGATGGTCAGCGCACGCGACCACCGGCTCCACCCGGAGCTGGCGCGTAGCGCCAATACCAACGAACCACCACAGACATGCCGCCGATCCTAGCGCCTACTTCCGCTTCTTCCGCTTCATCAGCAGCCGCCCCAGCGAGGCGGGGACCGGCTCACGGGTCGTCGCCGTGGTGGGCAGCGGCACGGCGGCCAGGGAATCCCGCGGCAGGTCCGTGATCGCGTCCTGGGGCACGAGGCGCAGCACGCGGCATTCGCGCGCCCAGCGCTCCGTCATGTGCTCGCCGTCGGGCGCGTTGAGCCGCTTGCCCTTCAGCTCGGCGACGGCGGCCTCCCAGGCGTCCGAGCGCGGCGCGAGTTCGGTGACGGCCGCCGTCCAGGCCACCAGCCGCCCGCCCTTGTCCTTGCTGCGTACGGTCACCTCGGCGGTGGAGCCGTCGGCGAGGCCGGGCAGCGGCTGCTCCCCCTGGCCGTCACCGACGAGATACACCGCACCCTCGTGCCAGACATGCCACAGCGCACGGGCGGGACCGGGGCCCCGCACCCAGATGAGGCCGGACTTCTTCGTGGCCTCCTCGACCAGCGCCTGTCCCAGCAGCAGTTCCGTCATGGTGAGCAGCTTAGGGCGTGCCCCCGCAGCGGAGCCCGGGCAGCCCTACAGCCAGCCGTTGCGCTTGAGCGTGCGGTGGATCATCAGGCAGATGCCGCCGATCGCGGCGAGCACCATCGGGTAGCCGTACCGCCACCGCAGTTCCGGCATGTGGTCGAAGTTCATGCCGTAGATGCCGCAGACCGCCGTCGGCACGGCGATGATGGCCGCCCAGGACGTGATCTTGCGCATGTCCTCGTTCTGGGCCACCGTCGCCTGGGCCAGATTCGCCTGGAGGATCGAGTTCAGCAGCTCGTCGAAGGCGATGACCTGCTCGTGCACCCGGGCCAGGTGGTCCGCGACGTCCCGGAAGTACTTCTGGATGTCCGGGTCGATCAGCCGCATCGGCCGCTCACTCAGCAGCTGCATCGGCCGCAGCAGCGGGGAGACGGCCCGCTTGAACTCCAGTACCTCGCGCTTGAGCTGGTAGATGCGCCCCGCGTCCGAGCCGCGCGGGCTGCCCTTGGCCGGGGCCGAGAACACGTCGATCTCGACCTCGTCGATGTCGTCCTGCACGGCGGCCGCGACCGCGACGTACCCGTCGACCACATGGTCGGCGATCGCGTGCAGGACCGCCGAGGGTCCCTTGGCGAGCAGTTCGGTGTCCTCCTCCAGGCGGTGACGGAGGTTGCGCAGCGAGCCCTTGCCGCCGTGCCGCACGGTGATGACGAAGTCCCGGCCGGTGAAGCACATCACCTCGCCGGTGTCGACCACCTGGCTGGTCGCGGTCAGTTCGGTGTGTTCCACGTAGTGGATGGTCTTGAAGACGGTGAACAGGGTGTCGTCGTACCGCTCCAGCTTGGGCCGCTGGTGCGCGTGGACGGCGTCCTCCACCGCCAGCGGGTGCAGCCCGAACTCGGCCGCGATACCGGCGAATTCCTCGTCGGTCGGCTCGTGCAGGCCGATCCAGGCGAAGCCGCCGCCGTCACGCACCCGCAGCATCGCCTCGTGCGGCGTGGCGCAGGGGTCCGTCTCCAGCCGCCGTCCGTCGCGGTAGACCGCGCAGTCGACGACCGCGCTGGAGGCGGAGGGGTCACGGGTGGCGTCGTACGTGTCGTACTTGCTGTAAGCGGCGCTGGTCTTGCGCAGGGAGGGACGTACTGCTGCGCGCAGGTCACGGATCATCGACATGGCTGGCTCCTCACGGAGAGGCCGTCGGCGAGCGTGGCGCAGCCCGGAATGAGGACGTGAGTGCGTACGTCCGCAAAGCGGGCGGCACCGCGGAGACGCGGTGACGGCGTTCGCTACAGACAGGCAAAAACACAGGCTGTGATGAAGTGCTCTTCCGCTGTGCGCCGCGCTGCGGAACTGCTGGCCCGCAAAGGAAGGCCTCAGATCAGGAAGCAGCGAAGAGAGCGGAAGAGCGGCTGGTACTGGCCGGGTGACTTCGATCCACCGCAGCCCCACCTCCTCCGGCCGGTCCCCCTTGGGGGATGACGTGTGGTCAGGACTGGAAGGCGACGCTTCTGCGTGCTGTCCCGACCGGCGGCCAAGACTATCAGCAGACAGCAGGCCAATCTCGTCTCTTCCCCCATTCGCACGCGATCTATGCTCGCCGGATGGAAGAAATTCTCACGCTGGTCGAGGCCCGGCTGTGTACGGCCCTGGGCGAACCGGACGCGCGTGCCGCGGTGACCTTCCTGGGGACCGACCGCATCGAGGTACTGCGTTTCCTGGACGCGCGGGATCAGGATTCCGGGGGCCGCGGTCTCGTGCGCTACGCCACACTCGGCATGTCGGCGCAGCCGATGGCGGACCCGACCGCGGTGCTGGCGGATCCGGTGAAGGGGCCGAGGGCCGAGCTGGTCCTCTCCGTGAGAGCCGGACTCGCCGACACCGACCAGGTGTTGCGCAAGCTGGCGGTGCTCGCTGCCTCGCCCCAGGTCGAGGGGGTGATCGTGGCTCCGGGCGCGTCGCTCGACCTGGGCGAACCGCTGTGGCCCGGCGCGCCGTTCAGCTCCGTACTGGTCGCGGAGCCCGGCGGCCTGGTCGCGGATCTGGAGCTGGACGCACCGCTCGATCCGGTGCGGTTCCTGCCTCTGCTGCCCATGACGGCCAACGAGGCGGCCTGGAAACGGGTCAGGGGCGCGCAGGAGCTGGAAGAGCGCTGGCTCGCGCGGGGTACGGATCTGCGTGACCCGCTGCGCCGGCCGGTCGCGCTGGACTGAGCGGCGGGTATCGGGCGCTGGTTGCTGAGCGCCGGAGTGGCGCCGGACCGAGCGTCGGTCACTGGACTTCGCCGGCGCCGGACCGAGTGGCGCCGTAACGCACCACGTTCCGTGGGGTGATGACAGTCACCTCCGGAATCCGCACTCCAACGAGTGCTTTGTGACGGACTGGTGGCCGTCGTCGGCAGGGTCGGGGCGGGCGGCTGATCGTCCTTGACGCGACGTCGGCCGGGGAGGACCGTGGGCGTCATGAAGGGCCAACCCAGTTGCCCGAAGTGCGGAGGCCGGGTCGGCGCGCCCGGTCTTTTCGCCGACTCCTGGCAGTGCGAGGCGCACGGCGCGGTGTATCCGCTGCAACCGGTGATACCACCCAGCGTCGAAGCCCTCGGGGTGGCCGTGCACCGCGCGGAGGTCCCGGTGTGGATGCCCTGGCCGCTGCCCGTCGGCTGGCTGTTCGCGGGCGTGACGTACGCGGGCGACGACCGCAGCGGCGGCCGGGCCACGGCCGTCGCGTGCTCGGGCCCGGGACCGCTCGGCGGCTCCGGTGAGCTGCTGCTCGTCGCCGAGGAGATGGGCGTCGGGCTCGGAGCGCGGTACGCGGGGATCGAGGGACCCGACCCGGGACCGCGGATCGAGATCGACCAGCCGCCGCACGCCAAGCTGCTCGCCGCCGGCCGTCCCACCCCGCTCTGGCATGTCGCGGGGGCTCCCGAGGACCGCGCGGTGTTCGCGGGCGAAGCGCTCGGACTGTGGCTGTGGGCGATCGTCTGGCCCGAGCGGTCGGGGCTGATGATGTACGACGAGCAGCTGGTGCTGACCGACCTGCGGGAGGCGGGCACCGAGGTCGAGCTGCTGCCGTGCGGAGCGCTGTCACCGCGCCTGCTGTCCTGACCGCCGCCTCCGCCCGGCCCGCTGCCCTGACCGGCGCTTCGGCGCTGTTGCCCCCGCTACCGTCTCTGCCGGCCGGGCGGTCTGACCGGCGCTTCGGCGTTCGCCGAGACGGCCTCTGCCGCGACCACCTTCGCCCGGCCCCGCCACCCGGTCGGTGGTTCGGCGTCCACCCCGCCGCGCCGACCTGGCGCCCGGCCCGCTCTCCGCCTCCGCCGCGACCTGTTGCCGACCTGTGCGGAACGACCGTTACCCTTCTGACTGTCCCTTTATCCGTCCGAGCCTGAGGAGTACGCGTCGTGCGCATCGATCTGCACACCCACTCCTCCGCCTCCGACGGCACGGACACCCCGGCCGAGCTGGTGCGCAACGCCGCCGCCGCCGGACTCGACGTCGTCGCGCTGACCGACCACGACTCCACCCGGGGCCACGCGGAGGCCGTAGCCGCGCTCCCCGAAGGGCTCACGCTGGTCACCGGCGCCGAGCTGTCCTGCAACCTCGACGGCGTCGGGCTGCACATGCTCGGGTACCTCTTCGACCCCGGGGAGCCGGTGTTCGCCGCCGAGCGGGAGCTCGTACGCGACGACCGCGTGCCGCGCGCGCGGGCCATGGTCCGCAAGCTCCAGGAGCTGGACGTCCCGATCACCTGGGAGCAGGTGACCCGTATCGCGGGCGACGCCTCCCTGGGCCGTCCGCACCTCGCCACCGCCCTGGTCGAGCTGGGCGTCGTCCCGACCGTCTCCGACGCCTTCGTGCCGGAGTGGCTGGCGGACGGCGGTCGCGCGTACGCCGACAAGCACGAACTCGACCCCTTCGAGGCGATCCGCCTGATCAAGGCTGCCGGGGGCGTCAGCGTCTTCGCGCATCCCGCCGCTGCCAAGCGCGGCAGGGTCGTCTCCGAAGAGGCGATCGCCCGCCTCGCCGCCGCCGGACTCGACGGCATCGAGGTCGACCACATGGATCACGACGCCCCGACGCGCGCCCGGTTGCGCGGCCTCGCCGCCGATCTCGGGCTGCTGACCACCGGGTCGAGCGATTACCACGGCAGCAGAAAGACCGTGGCGCTGGGGGAGTACGCCACCGACCCGGAGATCTACGGCGAGATCACCCGGCGCGCCTCCGGCGCGTTCCCGGTGCCTGGCGCGGGCGGACGCGTGTAAGTCCCTCCCCTCTCCTCCCCGCTTCCGGCGGCTCCTCCGCTTTTCTCCGCTCACTCCCGCAAGGCACCTGACTGTGTTCGACGCTGCCGTTTTCGGCTCTCTCTTCCTGACCCTCTTCGTGATCATGGACCCGCCAGGGATCACGCCGATCTTCCTCGCGCTCACCTCCGGGCGGCCCGCCAAGGTCCAGCGCGCCATGGCCTGGCAGGCGGTGGCCGTCGCGTTCGGCGTGATCACCGTCTTCGGCCTGCTGGGCCAGCAGATCCTGGACTACCTGCACGTCTCCATACCCGCGCTGATGATCGCGGGCGGGCTGCTCCTGCTGCTCATCGCGCTGGATCTGCTCACCGGCAAGAACGAGGAGCCGACGCAGACCAAGGACGTCAACGTCGCGCTCGTGCCTCTGGGCATGCCGCTGCTCGCCGGGCCCGGCGCCATCGTGTCCGTCATCCTCGCCGTGCAGAACGCGCACGGCGCGAGCGCCCAGTTCTCGGTGTGGGCCGCCATCGTGGTGATGCACATCGTGCTCTGGCTGACCATGCGCTACTCACTGCTGATCATCCGGGTGATCAAGGACGGCGGTGTGGTGCTGGTGACCCGGCTCGCCGGGATGATGCTGTCGGCGATCGCGGTACAGCAGATCATCAACGGCATCACGTCCGTCATCCGCGGTTCCTGAGACGGCGAACGGCGAACCGCCGTGGACGCTCCCCGTACGTACGGGGCCGGTTTCCGTACGTACGGACCCGGCGCGGCGGTACGTACCGGACCGGGCGCTGCGGTACGTACGGGGGCCCGGTACAGCAGCGCCCCCGTACGGTCGTTCCGTACGGGGGTCGCTTCGTCGGTATTCAGTCGTCTGTGCGGGTAAGGGTTATGAGGCCGGGGATTCGGCCGGCCGGATATAGATGCGCTGGCCCAGGGAAGCGGCCTGTTGCACGATCCGGTTGACGGAGGCGGCGTCCACGACGGTGCTGTCCACGGCGGAGCCGTCGACGTCGTCAAGACGCATGATTTCGAAGCGCATGGCTTCTCCCTTCGTCTGATCCTCCAGCAGGAGAACTGTGTACGACGGGGGTGGGCCCCGTCGGTTGCGACTTACATCTATAACGGCTTGCCCTCTGCAATCATTCCCTACACTAAGGAAATTTTTTGGATGCCTAACTACTGGCGAGTACGACGACATCCGCAGAGAATGAAACGTGTATGAACGAGGCAGAGATCAACCCAGAGGCCACTGAGCTCGGCGCCCGTCTGGAGCGCACCAACGAGCTGCTGCACCGCATGCTCGCCGAGGTCGCCAAGACCCCGTCCACGCACGCCATCTTCGTCGACGCGGGTTACGTCTATGCTGCGGCCGGGTTGCTTGTGGCGGGTACCGAGGACCGGCGTTCCTTCGACCTCGACGCCGAAGGGCTCATCGAGGCCTTCATCGACAAGGCCAGGACCATCTTCGCGGACAGCAGGCTGCTCCGCGTCTACTGGTACGACGGTGCCAGACGCCGTATCCACACCCCCGAGCAGCAGGCCATCGCCGAGCTGCCCGACGTCAAGGTCAGGCTGGGCAATCTCAATGCCAACAACCAGCAGAAGGGCGTCGATTCACTGATCCGCACGGATCTCGAATCGCTCGCCAGGCACCGGGCCATCAGCGACGCCGCGCTGGTGGGCGGCGACGAGGACCTGGTGTCCGCAGTCGAGGCCGCCCAGGGGTACGGCGCCCGCGTCCATCTGTGGGGCATCGAGGCGTCCGAAGGGCGCAACCAGGCCGAGCCGCTGCTGTGGGAGGTCGACAGTCAGCGCACCTTCGACCTCGACTTCTGGAAGCCGTACGTCACCCGGCGCCCGGTCACGACGTACGAGCACGAAGGGGATCCGCCGCCCTCCCGCGACGAGGTCCGCTTCATCGGCGCGCAGATCGCGGCGACCTGGCTGGTGGAGCGTGGCAGGCAGACGATGGGCGAGCTGCTGCCGGGCGCTCCCTACCTGCCGGGGCCCGTGGACCAGGACCTGCTGATCGAGGCGGAGAAGCTGCTCCAGCGGTCGCTGCGGGGCCATTCCGTACTGCGGCGGGCCCTGCGCGACGGCTTCTGGCAGCATGTACGGTCCCAGTACTGACCCTCCGGCGGCCCGGGGCCCGTTGGTGCGGACCTACGGGTGGCTGTTCCAGAAGTCGATCAGGGCGGCGGCGGTCTCCAGCGGCCGGTCACGGTTGGGGGAGTGCGCCGCGCCCGGGATGACCGTCCTGCGGGCCGACAGCCGCTCCGCCATCGAGTCGAACAGCGCCACGGGCCACTTGTCGTCCGATGCGCCGGACAGCACGTGCTTGGGAAGCGGTACGGCGGCCAGTTCGGCGACCCGGTCGCGCTCCACCGTCAGCTGCCTGCCGGTGACGGTCAGCGCCACCGGGTTGTTGCGCAGCCAGCTCTCCCGCAGGAACGCGCCGTTCGTGATGGTCGCGGGCAGCGGATCCAGCTCCCGCATCGCGTCCCAGACCTGGTCCATCGTCATGGCCGCGAGCGCGTCGCTGAGCATCTTCACGCGCTCCCGCTGGGACGGCACGATCTCGGCGGGACCGGAGCACATCAGCGTGAGCGTGCGGAACGGAACCGGGTCGAGCAGCACCGCGGCGCGGGCGATCTGTCCGCCCATCGAGTGCCCCACGACATGCGCCGGAGCGCCGATGGCCTCGATCTGCGCCAGGACGTCGGCTGCCAGCTCGCTCTGGGCGTACGCGTCCTCGGTGTCGGGCCCCTCGGTCTCGTACTGACCGCGGCCGTCCACGGCTACGGCGCGGTAGCCGGCCTCCGTCAGCGGGCCGAACAGCGGGACGAACTCGTCCTTGTTGCCGGTGAATCCGGGGATCACCAGCACGGTGCCCCGCGCCTCTCCGTCCGGACGGGCGTCGAGCGCGGCGAAGGAACCCCGGCTGGTCGACAGGGTGCGGGCCTGGACCCGGGAGGGCGGGGTGGGGCTGGCGGACCGACTCATGCGAAGAGGCTAGCGCCGCGCTCCGTGTTCTGTCCCGGGACCCCGGTACAGCGTTGGCCCGGCGCCCCCAGGAGGGGGCGCCGGGCCAACGGGTGTTCGTGGTGCGGCCGGTCAGCTCTCGGTCGTGGCGGCCGTCGTACGCGCACGGCG
Organism: Streptomyces sp. NPDC088725; assembly: GCF_044751305.1. Classification (NCBI taxonomy): domain Bacteria; kingdom Bacillati; phylum Actinomycetota; class Actinomycetes; order Kitasatosporales; family Streptomycetaceae; genus Streptomyces; species Streptomyces sp. NPDC088725. Next base: position 13,791 of record NZ_JBIVLO010000003.1, on the reverse strand, counting down.
GCGGCGCTGCTTCGGAGGAGCCGTGGGCTCCCCGTCCGCCGCGACGCCCACGGACGCCCCGGAAGCCTGCGCGGCCGTCTCCGCCGCCTCGGCGGCGGGCTTGGCGACGCGCGTACGGCGACGGGGCTTCGTCTCCGCGGCGGGAGCCCCGGAAACGTCGGCGGCCTCGGCCGCCTTGGCGGTCGTCTTCTTCGCCGGGGCCTTCGTGGCGGTGGCCTTCTCCGCCACTTTGTCCGCGGCGGGCTTCGCGGCCCGGGTGCGGCGGCGCGGCCTGGTGGGCTCCGGCTCCGCGATCGGGGCGATCTGGAAGTCGGGCTCGACCGGCTTCTCGAACGGCGCGAGCGGAACCAGCGCCTCGACCGCCGGCTTCGCGGCGCGGGCACGGCGGCGGCGCGGCTTGGCCGCGGGCTCCGCCTCCGGCTCGGCGACCGTCACGCTCTCCACTGCGGCGCTCTCCACAGCGGCGGCGGCCTTCGCGGGCTGCGCCACCGGCGTCTCCACCGCGTCGGCGGCGGTGGCGCGGGTACGGCGGCGACGACGCGGGGTGCGCGGCTCGGCCGGCGCCTCCGCGCCCTCGACCGCTGCCGGGCCCGTCGACGTCTCCGTCGCGGGAGCCGGGGACGCCACGGCCTGCGGCTCCGCGCCTTCGGGGGTGCCTCCACGCGTGCGGCGGCGCTGGCGCGGCGTCCGGGCGGGACGCTCCTCCTTCACCGCGGTGGCGGCGGACTTGGTACGGCCGCGGCCGCCCGTCTCACCGAGGTCTTCCAGCTGCTCGGCGGAGAGACCCGCGCGCGTCCGGTCCGTACGGGGCAGGATGCCTTTCGTACCGGCCGGGATGTTCAGCTCCTCGAACAGGTGCGGGGACGTGGAGTACGTCTCCGGCGGGTTCGGGAAGCCGAGGTCCAGCGCCTTGTTGATCAGCTGCCAGCGGGGGATGTCGTCCCAGTCGACGAGCGTGACGGCGATGCCGGACGCTCCCGCGCGGCCGGTGCGGCCGATGCGGTGGAGGTAGGTCTTCTCCTCCTCGGGCGACTGGTAATTGATGACGTGGGTCACGCCCTCGACGTCGATTCCGCGCGCGGCGACGTCCGTGCAGACCAGCACGTCCACCTTGCCGTTGCGGAACGCGCGCAGCGCCTGCTCGCGCGCTCCCTGGCCCAGGTCGCCGTGGACGGCGCCGGAGGCGAAGCCGCGCTGGGCGAGCTGGTCGGCGATGTCGGCGGCGGTGCGCTTCGTACGGCAGAAGATCATCGCGAGCCCGCGGCCCTCGGCCTGGAGGATGCGCGCGACCATCTCCGGCTTGTCCATGGAGTGGGCGCGGTAGACGCGCTGCGTGGTGTTGGCGACGGTCGCGCCCGCGTCGTCCGGCGACGTGGCGCTGATGTGCGTCGGCTGCGACATGTAGCGGCGGGCGAGGCCGATGACCGCGCCCGGCATGGTCGCGGAGAAGAGCATCGTCTGGCGCTTCGGCGGCAGCAGCTGGATGATCCGCTCGACGTCGGGCAGGAAGCCCAGGTCCAGCATCTCGTCGGCCTCGTCGAGGACGAGTCCGCGGATGTGCGAGAGGTCGAGCTTCTTCTGGCCCGCCAGGTCGAGGAGGCGCCCGGGCGTACCGACGATCACATCGACGCCCTTCTTGAGGGCTTCGACCTGCGGCTCGTAGGCCCGGCCGCCGTAGATGGCGAGCACGCGTACGTTGCGCACCTTGCCGGCGGTCTGAAGGTCGTTGGTGACCTGCTGGCACAGCTCGCGCGTGGGGACGACGACGAGCGCCTGCGGGGCGTTGGTCAGCTGCTCGGGCACGGCGCGGCCGGCCTCGACGTCCGCGGGCACGGTGACGCGCTCCAGCAGCGGCAGTCCGAAGCCCAGCGTCTTGCCGGTGCCGGTCTTGGCCTGCCCGATGACGTCCTTGCCGGACAGGGCGACCGGGAGAGTCATCTCCTGGATGGGGAAGGGAGACATGATGCCGACGGCTTCGAGTGCTTCGGCCGTCTCGGGGAGGATTCCGAGTTCTCGGAAAGTCGTAGTCAGGGTGCTGCCTCTTCTGTGAGACGCGGCGAGAGGCGAACGCTGGGGGTCGTACCGCGCCTGGACTCGGCCGGCCGTGGATTGGCCGGATGGCGCGGGACCACTGCCGTCGCTCGAGCGCTCGTGCCGCTGAGGGGGCCCCTCATCTGCAGGTCGTGCGCAGCTGTGCGCACGGTCCGCGCGGAGGGCGGTCGGGTCGGAGCCGATCGGGCCACCGACCGGGCATCCTCTGGGGCCTGTCCGGGGGAACGCGGGAAACGCCCCTCGGTCAAACACTGCGATGGCCCGCCGGATACTCGGCAGGCGCCCTACCACTGTACCCCGGAATCGCGCATGTGTGTTGGGCGAATTCGGCGGAAGTGGGTGACGTGGGTGTTCGGTCACCTCCTTGACGTGTTCGGGCACCCCCTTACAGGGGACGGAGAGCGGGATATTGTGCGGTCCATGGAGACGCCCGACCACGCCACCGAGCCCGAATCCGCCGCACCCACCGGGATCGCGGCCCAGAACTGGGACACCGCCTCGACCGAGCCGCAGTACCACGCCGCGGTCGTGGACCTGCTGGGAGCGCTGGCCTACGGAGAGCTTTCGGCCTTCGAGCGGCTCGCCGAAGACGCCAAACTCGCGCCGACCCTCGCGGACAAGGCAGCGCTCGCGAAGATGGCCTCGGCCGAATTCGGGCACTTCGAGCGGCTGAACGACCGGCTCAGGGCCATCGACGTCGAGCCGACGAGCGCGATGGACCCGTTCGCCAAGGCGCTGGACGAGTTCCACCGCCAGACCGCGCCGTCCGACTGGCTGGAGGGCCTGGTCAAGGCGTACGTGGGTGACTCGATCGCCAGCGACTTCTACCGTGAGGTGGCCGCCAGGCTCGACACGGACACCCGGGCCCTCGTGCTCGCCGTGCTGGACGACACCGGCCACGGCAACTTCGCCGTGGAGAAGGTGCGCGCGGCGATCGAGGCCGAGCCGCGCGTCGGCGGACGCCTCGCGCTCTGGGCGCGCCGGCTGATGGGCGAGGCGCTGTCCCAGGCGCAGCGGGTGGTCGCCGACCGCGACGCGCTCTCCACGATGCTGGTGGGCGGGGTGGCGGACGGCTTCGACCTCGCCGAGGTCGGCCGGATGTTCTCCCGGATCACCGAGGCGCACACGAAGCGGATGGCCGCGCTCGGCCTCGCCGCGTAGGAGTACAGCCGCGTACGCGCGGCACGGGAACACAGCCGACGGCAGCACCGGACAGGGGCGCCCGCGCGGCGGGCCGCGGACCCCGGGCGGAGGCCCGGGTACGCGGCCCCGGTGCGGGCCCCGCGGTCAGGACGGCATCGGACCGTGCAGGCGGCGGGACTCGGGCCGCAGCAGCAGCGAGAGCACCACCGCGCCCACCGCCAGGCCGCCGGCCAGCGTGAGCAGGCCGTGCCCCGGGCCCAGTGCCGTATGCGTCACATAGGCGCCGAAGAGAGCTCCGAGCGGTCCGGCGCCGAACACGAGCCGCCGCGAGGGCAGCCGGCGGGACAGCCGGTGGTCCGCGGACCACGAGAGACCGAGCCCGAGCAGGACGGATCCGAGAGCTTCCAAGATCACTGCTGATCACCTCATTGCGCGATCGGTCGGGCAGATCGGGTCCACCGGTCACTACCCGGCGTACGCGGAACGCAACCCTCCCGTAACCATCGGAACGGCCCGGCGGAAACTCCGCCGGGCCGTTCCGATGTCACTGCCGACAGCGCCTACAGGGCGCCGAATCCGACCCGTCGTGTGGTCGGCTCACCGATCTCCACATACGCGATCCGCTCGGCCGGTACGAGGACCTTGCGCCCCTTTTCGTCCTTCAGGCTGAGCAGCTGCGCCTTGCCGGCCAGCGCGTCGGCCACGGCGCGCTCGACGTCCTCGGCGGATTGCCCGCTCTCCAGAACGATCTCCCGGGGCGCGTGCTGCACGCCGATCTTGACCTCCACGGCTATGTCCCTCCGAACGGTCTGTGCGTTGCGCGGTAAGCCGCGCGGTACGGAGCACACATTAGCCCGGAGAGACCACGGGGAAGACGCCGCGGGACAACGCCCGCAGCGAACACGCGCCTCCGGTGCCGCCCCCGGCGGTGCTCAGTGCTGCTCGCTGCCGTGCAGCGGGAAGCCCGCGATCCCGCGCCAGGCCAGCGAGGTGAGGAGCCGCACGGCCTGCTCCCTGGGGATGTCGGACTCGCTGGAGAGCCAGTAGCGCGCGACCACCTGCGAGACACCGCCGAGACCGACGGCCAGCATCATGGACTCCTCCTTGGAGAGGCCGGTGTCCTCGGCGATCACGTCCGAGATGGCCTCCGCGCACTGGAGCGCGACCCGGTCGACCCGTTCGCGGACCGCGGGCTCGTTCGTCAGGTCCGACTCGAAGACCAGGCGGAACGCGCCGCCCTCGTCCTGGACGTAGGCGAAGTACGCGTCCATCGTCGCCTCGACGCGGAGCTTGTTGTCCGTCGTCGACGCCAGGGCCGTGCGGACCGCGAGGAGCAGCGCTTCGCAGTGCTGGTCGAGCAGCGCGAGGTACAGCTCCAGCTTTCCGGGAAAGTGCTGGTACAGGACGGGCTTGCTGACGCCCGCCCGCTCGGCGATGTCGTCCATCGCCGCGGCGTGGTAGCCCTGCGCCACGAATACTTCCTGGGCCGCACCCAGCAGCTGATTGCGTCGGGCGCGGCGCGGCAGGCGCGTCCCCCGTGGGCGTGCCGCCTCTGTCTGCTCTATGGCTGTCACGCCGCCTCCCAAAAATTTCGTTCCGTGCGCGCGGTGCGCCGCGTTTGCCATCGTACTTTCGGGTAACCCGGCTGTGCGGCGTGTGGCGGCACAATTTCGCCGGGCGTACCTCCCGCGCTCCTCCGGCATCTGCGGAAAATCCCGCCGGGGGGAGGCGGATCAGCGGCGGCCGTCTTCGTCTTCCTCGTCGTCGGAGCCTGCCGCGCGTGCCTGTTCCACGGCGTCGCCCTCGTCGGCCGTATCGGTGTCGAGATGGGTCGGCGGTTCCTCTTCGCGCTGCCGTACCTCGGCCCGCTGCTCCGCGGCATCGGCTTCCGGGGTCTCGTCCGTGGGGTCCGTAGGGTCCGTGGGATCGACCGACATGCTGGCGCCTGCCCTCTGCTTGTCTTCACTCCGGGGCTTGTCTTCACTCCGGGCCTGTCTTCGTGTCGCTCCGGCCTTTCTCGCCTCTTTCCCGCCGCTCCGGGCGGCGCGCCCCTCTGTCGAGCGTAGAAGCCGGGACCGCGCGGCGCCATGCGGTCCGTGAGGGGCGGCACGCGAACCCACGCGTGATGGTCTCGTAACATTGCCCGCATGTCTTCGACCGAGCTGCCGGACACTCTCATCGCCAGCGTGGCTCCGCGAGTGAGCGCTGTACGGGTCGCCGAGGGGGAGAAGCTGAGATCCGTGTCACTGCCCGGGCTCACGCTGACCGTGCGGTCACGCCCTCCGGCGCGTGACGGACTGCCCCCGGCGCTCTACGTGCACGGTCTCGGCGGCTCCTCCCAGAACTGGTCGGCGCTGATGCCGCTGCTGGCGGACATGGTGGACGGCGAGGCCGTCGACCTGCCCGGGTTCGGTGACTCGCCGCCGCCGGACGACGGCAACTACTCCATCACCGCGCACGCCCGTGCGGTGATCCGGCTGCTGGAGGCGAACGGGCGCGGCCCCGTGCATCTGCTGGGCAACTCCCTCGGCGGCACGGTCGTCACGCGCGTCGCCGCCGCGCGGCCCGACCTCGTCCGTACGGTGACGCTCATCTCGCCCGCGCTGTCCGAGTACCGGGTGCAGCGCACCGCCCTGCCCACGGTCCTCGCGGCGCTGCCCGGTGTCACCGGGCTCTTCGCCCGGTTGACCCTCGGCTGGACGGCGGAACAGCGCACGCGCGGAGTACTGGCGCTCTGCTACGGAAATCCCTCTTCGGTCGACCCCGGGGAGTTGCGACACGCCGTGCGGGAAATGGAGCGGCGCCTCCAACTCCCTTATTTCTGGGACGCGATGACCCGCTCGGCGCGTGGTCTCGTCAACGCGTACACCCTGGGCGGTCAACACGCGCTGTGGCGGCAGGCCGAACGAGTCCTCGCGCCGACACTGCTTGTCTACGGCGGCCGGGATCAGCTCGTTTCGTATCGTATGGCTCGCAAGGCCTCGGCGGCTTTCCGCGATTCGAGACTCCTGACGCTTCCGGACGCCGGGCATGTTGCCATGATGGAGTACCCGGAGCAGGTCGCTCAGGCCTGCCGGGACCTCATTGACGACTACGGCAGGAGCTGACCCCGGCGTGGGACGACACAGCCGCAAAGGTCCCGTATCCCAGGGTTCGCAGAGCGGTGCGGACGCCGGTACGGACAGCACGGCGCCCGGTGGCGGACCAGAGGGCCGGCCGGCGGCCGACGCGGCCAAGGGCCGGCGCAGGCGGTCCGCGGAGGCCGGGGCGCCGAACCCGGAGCAGCACGGCGGGACCGATGCGGCCGGCTCCGCACCCGCGCCCGGTGCGCCACGGGTGCGCGGCGGCCATCCGGAGCAGCACGAGGCGGGCGGCGGCTGGGGGACGACGCACCGCTACGGCATCTGGCACGGCCCGCGTACCGCGTCCCCAGCCTCGTCGGCTTCATCCCCTTCCACGGCGGACCGGTCTTCGGCGGCGGACCGGTCTTCGGCGGTGGACCCGGCGAAACCGTCGGACCCGGCGCGACCGTCGGGCCGGCCGGACTCGGACGGGACCCCGCCGATTCCCGGGCCCCGACGTGAGTTCATCGACGCCTTTGATGCCTTCGACGCGTTCGGTTCCCGTTCCGCGCAGGTGAGTTCCGCCACGTCGGCGACCTCGGCGACCTCGGCACCCTCGGCGTCCTCCGCGTCGTCGGCCCCTCCGGCTTTCCGTGCGTCCTCCGCCTCCGCCGCCTCAGCCGACGACTCCGTGGCGCAGGGCCCGCACCGGTCGGGGCAGGACGGCCCGGGCCCCGGTGCCTCGGGCGGCGACCGGGGCAGTGGCGGGGCCGGCGGCGAGGGCGGATCCGACCCGGTGCCGGATCCGGCACCCGAGCCGGAACGGTCCGTCAAGGGCGGCAAGGGCCGCGCGCTCACGGGAATCGCCGCCGCCGCGGTGACCACCGTTCTCGCGGTCGTCGTGACCGGTCACATCACCGGTGGCGGCGAGGACGGCGTCCGGGCCGCGACGGCCGACGGGGCCGACCGCGAGATGGGCGACATCCCCTCACGCTCGGAGGGCAGACCCGCGCCGCAGGCGGCGAAGGCACCGCCGAAGCTGGGATACGACCAGCTGATGACCAAGCAGTTCCCGCTCGCCGCCGACCTGGAGGCGTCCGGCGACTTCAGCGCGGTGCCGGGGTTCGCCAAGGCTCCGGGGAAGGGGCAGAAGTTCCACTACCGCGTGGACACCGAGGACGGCCTCGGGCTCGACGGCGCGTTCTTCGCCGACGCGGTCCAGAAGACACTGAACGACGACCGCAGCTGGGCCCACAACGACGCCAGGACCTTCGAGCGGATCTCCACGGGCGACCCCGACTTCGTGATCACGCTGGCGAGCCCCGGGACGACCGCCGTCTGGTGTGCCAAGTCGGGTCTGGACACGACCGTCGACAACGTCTCCTGCGACTCCGCCTCCACACCCCGCGTCATGATCAACGCGTACCGCTGGGCACAGGGGTCGAAGACCTACGGCGACAAGGCGATGTACAGCTACCGGCAGATGCTCATCAACCACGAGGTCGGCCACCGGCTCGGCCACAACCATGTGAGCTGCCGCACGCCCGGGACTCTCGCGCCGGTGATGCAACAACAGACGAAATCGCTCGATATCGACGGAATTAAATGCCGTCCCAACCCCTGGGTGTTTCCCGAGGAATGAGACAGCTGTCTCAACTCGCGTTGACACGGGCCACGGGGTCCTCCATATTTCTCGGCATGTCGTCCCCCTGCGCCACGTCCGGTCACACCGCCTTTGAGCTGGCGCTCATCGGTGTGACCCCGCTGTGCGTCGCCGACATTCTCTGTAGCTGACGCCCGCCTCGGCGCGCGTCGGTTCTCCACCGTCGTATCTCCGCGCTCGGGCGTACTCGCCCACGGGCGCGGCGCGACGGGTTCTCTTTCCCCACCTCTTCGCCGCCGGCGCCTGTGCGGGTCCGTTCCCCGCCTTCATCTTCTGCCTGTGCAGCACACCGAGAGGTCTCTTCCGATGCGTCAACCGTCCCTCATATCCCGCCGTGTGGCCGTGGCCGCCGTCAGTCTGGCCGTGGCCGCCGGCGCCGCCGCCTGCGCGGGACCGCAGGACAGCAGCAAGGACGGGTCCGCCGGCCAGGGCAAGCCCCAGAAGGGCGGCACGCTGTCGGTGCTGAACACCCAGGCGCTGAACGACTTCGACCCGGCGCGCCAGTACACCTCCGGCGGCGGCAACGTCCCGACGCTCGTCTTCCGCACGCTCACCACTCGCGGCCCCGGCAGCGGCGCGGCGGGCAACAAGGTCGTCCCCGACCTCGCCACCGACACCGGCCGCCCCAACGCGGACGCCACGGAGTGGACGTACACGCTCAAGGAGGGGCTGAAGTTCGAGGACGGCTCCCCGATCACCAGCGCCGACATCAAGTACGGCGTCGAGCGCTCCTTCGCCGCCGAGCTGTCGGGCGGAGCACCGTACCTGCGTGACTGGCTGGCGGGCGGCGCCGAGTACCAGGGTCCCTACAAGGACAAGAAGGGCCTCGACTCGATCGTCACGCCCGACGCCAGGACCATCATCTTCAAGCTCAACAAGCCCGAGGGCGACTTCCCCTTCCTCGCCACCCAGACGCAGTTCGCGCCGGTGCCCAAGGCGAAGGACACCGGGGCGAAGTACGAGGAGCACCCGATCTCCTCGGGCCCGTACAAGCTCGTCAAGAACGAGGGCGACGGCGAGCACCTTGTCTTCGAGCGCAACACCTACTGGTCGGAGTCGACCGACCCGAGGCGCAAGCAGTACCCGGACCGGATCGACGTGAAGTCGGGGCTCGACTCGGCCGTCATCAACCAGCGCCTGTCGACCAGCTCGGGCGCGGACGCGTCGGCCATCACGACCGACACCAACCTCGGCCCCGCCGAGCTGGCCCAGGTCGGCAGCGACAAGTCGCTCTCCGACCGGGTCGGGACCGGCCACTTCGGCTACACCAACTACCTCGCGTTCAACACGAAGGTGAAGCCGTTCGACAACCCCAAGGTGCGTGAGGCGATCGCGTACGCCGTCAACCGCACGAGCGTCGTCAACGCGGCCGGCGGCTCCGCGCTCGCCGAGAGCGCGACGACCTTCCTGCCGAACCAGCCGGCCTTCGGCTACACGCCCGACGACCCGTTCCCGGCGGGCAGGACCGGTGACCCGGCCAAGGCCAAGCAGCTGCTGAAGGAGGCCGGTTACCCGAACGGCCTGACCATCACGCTCATGCACTCCACCATCGAGGACCGGGAGACGAGCCCCGAGATCGCCACGGCGATCCAGGAAGCGCTCAAGAAGGCCGGGATCACGGTCAAGCTGGACGGCCAGGAGAACAACGCGTACAAGCAGAAGACCAGGACCATCAAGACCGCTCCCGGTGTCTTCCTCGCGCACTGGGGCGCCGACTGGCCGGGCGGCGGCCCGTTCCTGGCCCCGATCTTCGACGGCCGGCAGATCGTCAAGGACGGCTCCAACTTCAACCACGCGCAGCTGAACGACCCGGCGGTCAACAAGGAGATCGACGAGATCAACAAGCTGACCGACCCGGACGCCGCCGCCAAGCGCTGGGGCGCGCTCGACCAGAAGATCGCCGGACAGGCCCTGGACGTACCGCTGTTCCACCCCGTCTACAAGCGGCTGGTCGGCAAGAACGTCAAGAACGTCGTCATCAGTGACTGGACCGGCGTCCTCGACATCTCGCGGATCGCGGTCAAGTGACCGCGGCGGATCTCCTGACGTCCGAGGCGGCGGCAACCCCCGCCGCCTCGGACGCGCGCCAGGTGTGGCGACGGCTGCGCGCCCGTCCCTCGGCCGTCGTGTCCGGAATCGTCCTGGTCCTGCTCGTGGTGCTGGCGATCGCGGCGCCGCTGCTCGCGGCGCTCGAAGGACAGGACGTGAACGCGTACCACGACTCGCTCGTGGACTCGGCGCGCGGCGGCGTGCCGGTGGGCTCGTTCGGCGGTGTGAGCGGCGACCACTGGCTCGGGATCGAACCGGGCACCGGACGCGACCTGTTCGTACGGCTGCTGTACGGAGCCAGGGTCTCGCTGCTCGTCGCGCTCGGCGCGACGGTCGTGCAGCTGGCGATCGGGGTCGCGATCGGTCTGGCGGCCGGACTCGGCAACCGTCTGCTGGACAGTTTCCTCAGCCGCGTCACCGACGTGATGGTCGCGCTGCCGATGCTCGTGCTCGGCATCTCCCTGACGGCCATCGTGCCGTCGGACTTCCCGCGTCCCGTGCTGCTGATCCTCTTCATCGGCCTGCTCGGATGGGGCGGGACGTCCCGGATCGTACGGGCGCAGACGCTGAGCCTGAAACAGCTCGACTTCGTCTCCGCGGCCAGGCTCGGCGGCTCGGGCCGGTGGCGGGTGGCACGCCGTGAGCTGCTGCCCTCGCTCGCCGCGCCCGTCATCACGTACGCGGCGCTGCTGCTGCCGTCGAACATCGTGACCGAGGCGTCGCTGTCCTTCCTCGGCGTCGGGGTCAAGCCGCCGACACCGTCCTGGGGACAGATGCTGTCGAGCGCGCAGACCTGGTTCAGGGCCGATCCGACGTACGTCCTGCTGCCCGCCGGGCTGCTCTTCGTGACCGTCCTCGCGTTCACCGTGCTCGGTGACGGAGTACGGACGGCGCTCGACCCGCGCGCGGCCAGCCGGCTGCGGATCGGCAGGCGCGCCTCTCGTACGTCCCCCAAGTCCCCCAAGGGAAACGGCTGATGACGAGCTATCTGCTCAAACGGCTCGGCGGCGCGGTGCTCGTGCTCCTCGTGCTGTCCGTGGTGATCTACGCGCTCTTCTACATAGCGCCGGGAGACGCGGCCAGACTCGCCTGCGGCGACCGCTGCAACCCGCAGCAGATCGCGCAGGTACGGGAACAACTCAGCCTGGGCGACCCGGTGTACGTGCAGTACGCGCACTTCCTCCAGGGCATCTTCGCCGGGAGCGACTACTCCACGGGCACGGCCGTGCTGCACTGCGACGCGCCCTGCCTCGGCTTCTCCTACCAGACCGACCAGCAGGTCACCCAGCTGATCCTCCAGCGGCTGCCCGCGACGCTCTCCCTCGGCCTCGGCGCGATGGTCGTCTGGCTGGTCATCGGCGTCGGCACCGGACTGGTGTCCGCGCTGCGCCGCGGCGGGATCACCGAACGGGCCCTGACGCTCCTCACGCTGGCCGGGACCGCCACGCCGGTGTTCACCCTGGGGCTGCTGCTCCTGATGCTGGTCTGCGCCTACCTCCGGTGGCTGCCGTTCCCGACGTACGTCCCGCTGACCGAGAACCCCGAGCAGTGGGCGTGGAACATGCTGCTGCCGTGGTTCACACTCGGCCTGTTCGAGAGCGCGAAGTACGCCCGTCTCACGCGCAGTTCGACGCTGGAGACGCTGGCCGAGGACCATATCCGCACGTTTCGCGCGTACGGCGTCCGGGAACGTTCCGTCGTCGGCAGGCACGCGCTGCGCGGCGCCGTACCGCCGGTCATCGCGCTCAACGCGCTCGACCTCGGCACGGTGCTCGGCAGCGCGGTCCTCACCGAGTCGCTGTTCGGCATCCCCGGCATCGGCAAGACGCTGATCGACGCGGTGCGGACGATCGACCTGCCGGTGGTGGTGGGCGTGGTGCTGGTGACCGGCGCGGCCGTCGTCCTGGCGAACGTCGTCGCCGACCTGCTGTACGCCATGGCCGACCGACGGGTGGTTCTCCAGTGACAGAGCGACTGGTCCTCGTGGAGGACCTGACGGTGGACTTCTCCTCCGGCACGGACGGAGCGATACGGGCCGTGGACGGCCTGTCGTTCTCGCTCGGCGCCGGAGAGGCGATCGGTCTCGTCGGCGAGTCGGGCAGCGGCAAGAGCACCGTCGCCTCGGCCCTCCTCGGGCTGCACCGGGGAACCGGCGCGGACGTGGGCGGTGTGGTGCGGGTCGGCGGTACGGACGTGAACGCGGCGTCCGAGCGTGAACTGCGCGCGCTGCGGGGTGCGGTGGCCGCGATGGTCTTCCAGGACCCGCTGTCGTCCCTGGACCCGTACTACGCGGTCGGCGACCAGATCGCCGAGGTCTACCGGGTCCACAACGACGCCTCGCGCCGCGTGGCACGGGCGCGGGCCGTGGAGGTGCTGGACAGGGTCGGCATCCCGGACGCGGCGCGCCGGGCGAAGTCCCGGCCGCACGAGTTCAGCGGCGGCATGCGCCAGCGCGCGCTGATCGCGATGGCGCTGGCCTGCGAACCGCGCCTGCTGATCGCGGACGAGCCGACGACGGCCCTGGACGTCACCGTCCAGGCACAGATCCTCGACCTGCTGCACGACCTGCGCCGCGAGACGGGGATGGGCCTGCTGCTCGTCACCCACGACGTGGGCGTCGCGGCGGAGAGCGTGGACGAGGTGCTGGTGATGCGCCACGGCCGCGAGGTCGAGCGCGGCCCGGTCGCGCGGGTCCTCGGTGGTCCGCGCGCGGACTACACGCGGGCGCTGCTGGACGCCGTCCCGAGGGTGGACGCCCCGACGGCGCGGCCCGCGGACACCAGCGAGGAGCGGCCTGCGCTGCTCGAAACCGTCGACCTGCGGCGGGAGTTCCGGCGAGGGAAGCAGACCGTCAGCGCCGTGGACGGGGTATCGATCGCCGTGCGGCCCGGCGAGACGCTGGGCATCGTCGGCGAGAGCGGCAGCGGCAAGACCACTCTCGGGCGGATGCTGGTGCGGCTGCTCGACCCGACCGGCGGCTCGATCCGCTACCAGGGAGCCGAGATCGGCGCGGTCTCGGAGAAGGAGCTGCGGCCCTACCGGCGCGAACTCCAGATGGTCTTCCAGGACCCCGTCTCCTCGCTCAACCCGCGCCGCTCGATCGGTGAGTCCATCGCGGATCCGCTGCGCGCGGCCGGGACGCTGGACGAGACACGGCTGGTGGCACGCGTACGGGAACTGCTGGATCGGGTCGGACTCGCCCCGGACCGGTACGACCGTTACCCGCACGAGTTCAGCGGCGGACAGCGCCAGCGCGTCGGGATCGCCAGGGCGCTGGCGGCCGAGCCCCGGCTGATCGTCTGCGACGAGCCCGTCTCGGCGCTCGACGTCACGACCCAGGCGCAGGTCACCGCGCTCCTCGCCGAACTCCAGCGGGAGCTGGGCCTCGCGCTGGTCTTCATCGCGCACGACCTCGCCGTCGTCCGGCAGGTCAGCGACCGCGTCGCGGTCATGCGCGGCGGCAGGATCGTCGAGCAGGGCACCGTGGACGAGGTGTACGGGTCGCCCGCCGACCCGTACACGAAGCAGTTGCTCGCCGCCGTACCGGCCCTCGATCCCGCGCTGGCCGCCGTGCGGCGCGCGGCCCGGAAGGAGATCCGCAAGGAGACCCAGAAGGAGCCGGCAGCCGCCTGACCTCGCCTGCCGAAGCGTCCCTTAGCGCGGATGAACGCTTCCGGCATCGATAAGTTACGTGCATTCACCCCTTCCGGTGGCGGGGGGGGGAAACGCCCCACGCGGCCCCCGCCGATGAGGCGTAGGTGTTTGCGCGGGGGGGGGGCCCCGCACCCCGCGCCCCCCGCCAACGGGTGGGGGGGGGGGTGG